>CAJLPX010000026.1 GCA_905208635.1 uncultured Collinsella sp.
TGGCCGAGAACCCCGCCTGCTTCGACCCCAAGAAGCCGGCCAAGGAGGGCATGCGTGAGATCACCGAGCTGGTTAAGATCCGCATGACCAACCTCAACTCTGTGGGCAAAGCAGAGTAACAGCAAGGGTACTCTGATCCCACCGGACGGTTTGGGCGGGTCCCGTACTTAGTTTCCAAAACGTCCTCGCGCATGAAGGCCCCCGTTGTCTCGCTTCTTCGAAGCGTTGACAACGGGGGCCTTCGCGCTGCGGAATGATTTTGGAAACTAAGTACGGGACCCGCCCAAACCGTTCTGCTCAATCGCCCTTGTGGCGTTAGTGTCGGAAAAATAAGACGTTGCTTTTTGCCCCCTGCGGAAAGATTGGGGAACTAAGCCCTCGTCCCTCCCAGGTTGACCTACTCGAGGTCGTCGCCCTTGTGGCGTTGGGGCTGAAAGGGTGGGGCGCGGGGGTTACTTGGTTGTTAGGGTTAGCAGGTCGTTGGGGGTTTTGAGGTTGTAGGTGGCGTTTGGGATGTCTTGGTGTGATCCCCATGCTGCTCGGGCAAAACTGACCCCTGCTGAAGTTGCGCATTGTTCGTCGTAGACGGTGTCGCCAACGTAGACGACGTTGCCAGGATTCGCGCCCGCACGTCGGAGATATTCGAGCATGGGTGCGGGTGCGGGTTTATGTTCGGTTGTGTCTTCGACAAGGATGATGTGCTCAAAATACTTATCGAAACCAAGGGGTGCAATTTCTTTTGCGTATTCGTCGCGCGCACGTGAGGAGACGATGCCAAGTTTGCAGCCGCTATCGGCGAGTGTTGCGATGACTTCAAGCAAACCTGGAAACACGCTGATGGTGCTTTTAAAGCTGGCGGCAACTTGGCACCAGCGATCCAACGTTGCCTGCGAGTAGATTCCAAGTTTCTCAAGGGCATCCTTGCCGGGTATGCCGAGGGCAAATTCAAGCTCGTGTCGGGGGAGCGTTTTGCCGGTCTCTTCTTGGACAATCTGGACAAGCGATGATAGAACGCTTTCTTCTGTATCTGCCAATGTCCCATCAACGTCAAATACGATATGGTCAAAGTGCTTCATATGATTGCTCCTCTCTGTTGTTTGCCTGCAAGTTTGATGCGGTGACAGAAGAAAGGCTAGCGGGATTTCTGCCTGGTGCTATCGAGATTCTGCCTCGCTGCTCGATAGCTCGAAGGAGTGCATCCCATTTGTTCTTTAAATACCTGGCCAAGATGGCTTGCTGTCGCAAAGCCGCATTGGCGCGCGACTGTCTGGACCGTTCGCGTGGTGTGTGTCAAAAGTTCGCAAGCACGGTTTACGCGGTATGCGCGCAGATATGCCGCCGGGGTCGTTCCTGCGCAAGCTTCGATAATGCGGTAACACTCTCTTTCGCTTACGCCGGCTGCAGATGCCATCTGGGGCACATCTATAGCGGCTGCATAGTTCGCGCGGATATAGTCCAGGATTGCCTTGAACTGTACGTCGCGGTTGGTCATCCAAGAGGCGTTGTCGGAAGAAAAGAGCGGTTCGGCCTTGGCGTAAATCTGAATCCAGAGCTCTGACAAGCTATTCCGAAGCGCCATCTCGTTCTGCGGCCGTTGAAGGTCGTGGTTAAAGGAACTCTTTAGCAAATCGATAAAGGGCATATCGTCGGGGTTGGTGGGCGACCATTTGAGCACATCGACGCCTCGACATTGCAGTAAAGGATTGATATAGCGCTTTTGAAGGCGTCCCGCGGGATCGCCGAGCATCGACGGCTGAAAGATATGCAACATTTGAATGGCTGGTGCCGAATTGGGTGATTGCAGCGTGCTGTGCAAAACGCCGCCGTTGATAAAGCCGGCGGACCCTTCCTCAAAGCGTACGTGCTCATGAGCCGCGCGCGTTCGATAGTCAATCGCTCCCTGCTCCATGTAGAAAAGCTCAACCTCGGAATGCCAGTGCCAGGGGACGGAATTGCCCGGATAGCGAGCGAATTCTGCGCATTCGGCAATATAGGGCCAGTCTTCGGCGGTCTCGGGAAACGCTTCCTCGCGTCCTCCGCGGTGCAATTCTATGTGATCCATGTTTCGCATGGCATCAGTATAAAGCGCGATGGGCTTAGATTGCTCTTGCCTGTTCGGGGAACGCCTTGTCTAGGGATGCTTGGAGCTTTTCGAACGATGCTCGCAAGTTGAGGCTCTGGTCGGTTGAGCGTTTGGCTTTTGTGGTGGGGGAGTCGAGGAGGCCGTTTCTCTGTGTCGGGGGGAAGGAGAAAAGGTTTGCATGTTTTAGGGATGGCTGCTGTGCTGCGTCATTGGAAGAATGCATGCTTTTGCGGCCTCCTCGATATCCACCAAAAGGATGCGCTCGGGGTTTGCTGCTAGGTCCCGTGCGCTGGCTACATTATGCCGCCGCTGCCGCAAAGAAGCGCTAAAGAAAGGCTTAACCTGGTTTAGTGTTACGATGAAACTGCAGGTCAGATGTATCGAGTAACACTCTTGAAAGGTTTTGAGCTTAAGGGCTTTCTAAGGTTTGTGACGTGGATGTGGCGCGGACGTGCGGAGCGTGTGAATGCTCGCTGTTAGCGCTGCGGCTCTGTGGCGCGCACCTGCTCGATGACCTTTTCCATCGTGGCGTCGATGCGATCTTTTTTGAGCTCGCATTCCCAGATAGTTATGGGCGTCCAGCCCATTTGAGTGAGTGCTGCCACGGCAGCGTGGTCACGCTCGACGTTGCGACGGAACTTTGCCTCCCAAAACTCAACATTGCGCTTGGCTGGCTCGGATTGCACTTGGGGCAGCGATGCCAAAAGCAACCGTTGACGAAGATGGCGATCTTGCGCCCGGGGAAGGCGATGTCGGGCTTGCCGGGAACCTTCCATTCCAAGCGATAACCCGTAAGGCCCGCTGCCCGCAGGCGCTGTCGTACGAGCAGCTCGGGCTTGGTGTTGGCGCGCTTGTTGCCCTTCATGGACTTTTTGATGGCGGCGCGACGGCGCACCAGTTCGCGCTCGTCGGCGGAAAGGCCCGAGGTATCGATGCCGTCGAGCAGACCGGGCTTGGGACGCTTTTTGCTGCGGCGTTTAGGTGCGCGCTTGGGTTTGGTGGCGGGTTTGTCGGTTGTGTTGGGCGCGGCGTCATCGGCGGAGCTTGCCTCAAGCCGATCTTCCTTTAACTCAATCAGAGCATCAATGAGCCCCTTGTCGGCGGGCATCCATTCCACCGTGGCAAGCGAGGTGCGTGGAATCCAGCGGATATCAAGCTGGCGGTCGTGTTTCTGGGGCTCATCGGATTCATCGGCGAGCGAGCAGTAGTAACACTCCATGGAGAGATGAAAATCGGGGTAGTCATACTCAACGGTGTAGAAATCACGCAGGTTGGTGACTTTTACCTGTAGCTCTTCCATAAGCTCGCGGCGCACGGCGTCTTCGGGTGTCTCGCCGCGCATGAGCTTGCCACCGGGGAACTCCCAAAGTCCCTGCATGTCGCCATAGCCGCGCTGCACAGCCAGTAGCTCGTCGGATCCTTCCTTGCGAATGATCCCGGCGGCAACATGAACAGTCTTCAACAGGAGTCCTCTCTCAACATCAACACGTGGCAGGGTAGCTACCCCTACCTTACACAACGGTAAGGCAAGCGTAAGCCATATCGATGGTAGCCGACTCGGCTTCTTGCGACTATAGATGCCGTAGACTAATCGCAAGAAAGGACTCGGTATGCAAACCACGCACATGGCGACCCCGGTACTGGAGGTCGCGCATCTCGAAAAGGTATATGGAGCGCTGGGCAACGTGACTCGCGCGCTCAACGACGTCAGCTTTACCGTCAACCGCGGCGAATTCGTTGGCATCATGGGCGCCTCGGGCTCGGGCAAGTCGACGTTGCTCAACTGCGTCTCGACCATCGATAGCGCCACGAGCGGCACCATCCGCATCAACGGCCAGGACGTGACGCGCATGAAGCAGGCCAAGCTCTCGCAGTTCCGCCGCGAGGAGCTCGGCTTTATCTTCCAGGACTCCAACCTGCTCGATACACTCACGGCACGCGAGAATATCGCCCTGCCGCTCACCATTGCCCGCACAAACTCGGCAGAGATCTCGACCCGCGTGCAGGATGTGGCAGCGCGCCTGTCCATCAGTCAGGTGCTCGACAAGTATCCCTACCAGATGTCCGGCGGTCAGCAGCAGCGCGTTGCCGCGGCTCGTGCGCTCGTCACCGACCCCACCATGATCATGGCCGACGAGCCCACCGGCGCCCTCGATTCCAAGAGCGCCCGCCTGCTGCTCGAGAGCCTGGAGGCCCTGAATCGCCGCCTGCGCGCCACCGTTCTCATGGTCACGCACGATAGCTTTGCTGCAAGTTACACGAGCCGCGTGCTGTTTATCCGCGACGGCAAGATCTTCACCGAGCTGCGCCGCGGCGACACCGACCGCCGGGAGTTCTTCGACCGCATTATGGAGGTCGTTGCCATGATGGGCGGTGAGGGCTCCGATGCTCTGTAAACTCGCTTGGGGCAACGTCCGCCGCGCCGGCCGCGACTACCTCGTCTACCTTTTGACGCTCACCCTGGGCGTCACCGTCTTCTATGCCTTTAACACCGTCTCGATGCAGGTCGACATTGCCGGCATCGATGAAGAGGGCTTGGCGCAGGTTATGGGCAGCATGCTCGGCTACCTGACGTACTTTTTGGCCGGTGTCATGGCCTTTTTGATGGTGTATGCCAATAACTTCATCATGAAACGCCGCAAGAAGGAGTTTGGCCTGTACCAGGTGCTCGGCATGGGGCGCGGGCGCGTCGCCACGATCATGGCGCTCGAGACGGTGATCGTTTCGGTCGGCGCCTTTGTCGCCGGCATTGTGCTGGGCGTGGGGCTTTCCCAGCTCATGACGTTCTTTACGGCTTCACTCTTCAAGACGCAGATCGCCAATTTCCACTTCTTCTTCTCGGTGCATGCGTTCAACCTGACCCTTGCCTGCATGCTCGTAATGTTTGTGCTCACGCTGCTGCTGAACCTTCGCGCCGTGCGTCGTACCAAACTCATCGAGCTTATGGGTGCCGAGCGTCGCAACGAGAGTATCAAGACACGCAACCCCTGGATCGCGATTGCCATCTTTGCTGTGGGCGCGGTGCTTGTGGGCGTGGCCTATTACCGTCTGCTGCGCGACGGGTTCCCGCTCACCGCGACCGATACCAAGCTGCAGGAGGCCATGAACCAGTTTGGTATCACCACGGCCATGGTTACGGTGGGTACCTTTGCCCTGTTCTGGGGCCTTTCGGGCATGCTTATCAAGCTGCTGCAGGGCCTGCGCAGCGTCTATTGGCGCGGCCTCAATATGTTTACCGTACGCCAGCTTGCGGCCAAGGTCAATACGGTGTGCTTTTCGATGGGCGTCATCGCGATGATCCTGTTTTTGGCCATCACCTCGGTGACGTGCGGTATGTCGATCGCCAACGTGATGAACGAAAACCTGGAGCGCTATAACCCTGTTGACGTGTCTCAGACGTATGTCTATTACACGCCCGAAACGCTCGACTACTACAAGGAGTATGTCAATCCGTCTGAGGCCGATCGCATGGTGCTGGCCGATGCAACGGTCGATTTGTACGCTGCATGGCATGGCGAGCGCAAGTCGGCGGACAACAACGACGAGACCGGCAAAAAGGTCAATATCGCCGATGTTGCCGGTGAGCATGTGCAGATCGATTCGTATCTGAGTTACCCGCTTGGCGGCTCGGGTCCCTCGGTAGCTGCAGGCGAGATGTGCAAGGCCATGGGCGAAAAGCTCCCCAAGGTGCTCGAGGGTAGCAATGCCGATGATATGGGCCTGTTTGTGACGCCGGCGAGCCAGTACAACAAGCTGCGCCAGATGATGGGCGAGGAGCCGGTGAGCATTGGCCGCGACCAGTACGTGCTTACGTGTGATATGGGCGGTGAGCTGGGCGACCTGTACACCAAATATATGGCCGGCGGCCATACCCTCACCTTGGGTGGGCATGAGCTCAAGCCCGCAACCGATAAGTCGGACAAGGACACGGCGGCCATCGCCAACTCGGGGCTCGGTAGCAATCCCGGTACCGTGGTCGTTGCCGATAAGCTGCTGTCCCAGCTTAATCTGCAGCCGTATGCCAGCAACCTGCTCGTTAACTACAAGCGAGGGATGGATGTTGCCGAGGCCGATGAGCTCATTAAATACACTATGCTCGACAACCTGCTCGTTGACGGCAAGGAGCCGGGTTCGTGGGGAGTCTTCGTGACACGCTCCGAGCTATATACGCAGGCAGCGCAGATGAACGGCATGATTAGCTATCTGGCTATCTACATCGGCTTTGTACTGGTCGTTGCATGCGCGGCAATTCTGTCGATCCAGCAGCTCTCCAACGTGGCAGATGGCAGCCGCAGCTATCGCGTGCTGGCGCAGATCGGCTGTGACGACCGCCAGATTCGCCATTCGGTGATGGCACAGCAAGCGGTGTTCTTCCTGTTCCCGCTGGCAGTGGGTCTGGCGCACTCCTTTGTGGCGCTCAAGGTGATCATCGAGCTGGTGAGCACGTTTGGCAACATGAGCATCGGCGGCACGGTGGGCCTCACCTGTGCGATTTTCCTGGCAGCCTACGGCGGCTACTTCCTGGTAACGTACCTCATGAGCACCGGCATGGTGCGAGCTGCCATCGCCACCCGCTATAGTGAGTAACAGACGGGCAAAACCGTCGCAAAATCAGAGCGAATAACCGCCGCGAAGGGAGTCCAGCTCCCTTCGCGGCGGTATTTTGCGTATCTAGAGCATCTCAGATGCAAGTGAGTAGGCTTTTTTGGATCTGCCGAGCACATCGCGGCAAGTGCTCAATAAAATCGCAGGTCAGGGCTGTGGCGTTTTGAGGTGTGCTCGGCATCCCGCCAAAAGCCTACTCACTTGGTTTTTACCGCTAGAAGACCGCCGCGAGGGAAAGCAGCTCCCTCGCGGCGGTTGGCGTTTGCCCAGATAAAACCTGCCAAAACAAACCTGTCCCTTTTTAGCAGGTTATCGCTTCCAAAAGTCGAGGATCAGCGTGGTGCCTTTTGGTGGAGGGGGGATATTGATTAATTCGGGTAACATTTTTTTAACGCCGGGAACGATGTTAAAATACCAAAAATGCTATCTAGGAGCTTTGATTCTATGGCAACCGAGGCAGCTACCCTGCAAAACGTGACGCGCTCGTTCCTCTGGCATTCAATTATGTTGTTTATAGGGGCGGCTGGTCTGTATTGTGTGGCGCCAAGTATTTATACGGGCCTTTCTGGCACCGTTCTTATCGGTCTGCATCTGTTTTCGGGCTTCTGTGTGGGCCTCATCTCTCGCCCTGTGAGACCGGGTATTTCCAAAAGGCTTTTTGGACTTATGCTCGTAGACATTGCACTTCTTGTGATGTACACGATATCTCTTAATGTCTTTCATCAATTTCATGTTGTGGTTTCGGCGCTCGCGTTCATTTTGTTGTTACTAGCCCCCTTGCTTGTCGCTTGCTGTTCTTGGGTGCTTGGCGGTGAATTCGCAAACATACGTGCGGGATTAAAGGGGAAACATGTGGCCGATGGCTCTGCTCTCCACGGGTATCCTGAGCTCGCACTTTACAGCCCCGTTGTGCTCTTGATTGCTTTGCTTGTTGGCCTTCAGTTTCTTCTCGTCCCGTTGATGGACTCCATCGGTTCTTCCCTTTCCGTTAACGCCGAGATGGGGGTTGCTGCCTCGCTCGTCGAACCTCTTGCGTTTGGTAATGCCGCCGTTATTCTCGATACGGATTGTTTGTTTTCGCGCAATATAAACATCGGGGCTGTGCTCCTGAGCTTTGGTGGGCATCAAGAGATCGTATTGCTTCTGGTTACCGTTTTGGGCAGTATCCTTGCCAGGGCCATAACGCGATTTTTCCCCGACTTAACGAGCGCTTTTTCTGCGGCCGCCAAATTAGGAGGAAAACACTCTGCAGTTGCCGATATCCTTACGGCTTCGGGTTTTTCTCAAAGGGAGTCCGCGGTTTTCTCTATGAGGATAGAGGGAAAAACGTACGAGGAGATTGCTTCTGCCTTGGACATTTCCCCGTCTACTGCCCGTACCTATTTGTCGCGGGCCTTGACTAAAACCGGATATAAAAACATTTCAGAGGCGACGGCTGGACTTCTCTTGTCAAAGGATGCGTGGCATCTTGACGCAACAAAAGGCCATGATCACCGTTCAGAATCGCTGGGGTCCTCATCGTTCAATCAGAACTGCAGGATAGTCTTCGTCTGCTTCCTGTTTATGTATGCGTCTGGAATGGGCATCGAGGAAATCCTCGTATGCTTCGGCTTTGAGCATGATGCGATAATCCTATCGATAGCTATAGTGCTTGTGGCCCTGTGTTGCCGTGCGGCTATACGGTGGATGTCTAAAATGCACTTGTGCCTTTCGCCTGAACTCACCCTTTCTTCGGTGTCTGTGGGTGCTGGAGCAGCGTTCTGGGTTCACGATGTGGTAAGTCGACTGTACATTTTCTTTGAGTCCGTTGGGAGCGGTGAGGCCGTTGGCGGCCTTATGCCTGCCTTACGCGTGACTGCGTTCCTTGTCGTACTTATCCTTATGGCTAATTCGCTGCTATTCTTGCGTTCGAAAGATACGGTTCGGGTGGGTGATCGACGCGATACCGTGCGTGAGGCCTTCTTGAGGCTTGGTTTCACGCCGCTTTATGCCGATATCATGACATGCGTTTTTGATGGCAATAGAACCACCGAGATTTGCGCACATCTTAACGTTGCTCGGGGAACCGTCAAAGAGGCCAAGAGCAAGAGCTATGCCTTGCTTGGAGTTCACTCGGAGCGTGAACTTAGAGATAGGGTTTTTAGTCTTATGGCAGATGTTATAGAAAATAGCAGGTAGAAGCCTGTAGACAAATAAGATTATAAATCCATCCTACACGTCTACAGACAGTTCTGACGATGAAGGCGATACTTCCGGACAACGGGTCCGACGACTCGTGTGTTGCGAACCGGAGGTGCTTGCTGTGAAGACCTGTGATTGCCTCACATATGTACGGCTTAATTTAGAAGTTCTTGCGCGCAACCGGGGAATTATGTTGCTGACGGCGCTGCTCGCGCTCGTATTCTGCATCCCGGTATTTCTATCCGTTCCAACGGGAGCAGATTATCTATATGGTAGAGCTTCCATCGAAGACCAGAGAGCCCTTTTGGTCTCTCAAGTCTCTGACGGCGTTTATGACACTGCCCCACAGGAGCTCAACAGCATCATTGCCGACGAAAGGGCGTGCCTTGATCGGGCGCTTGAAAGCAAGGCGGACTCCAGAGAGTATTACGATGCGATTGCCGATTACGACAATCTATTGCTCAAGGAATACCGACTCGGTTATTTGAATGGTGTTGATTCGGAGTTATCGCTTGAAGCCCAAGAACGTCTTCCCCGAGCCATATCGATGCTGGCCCATCCGGAATCGTACGACTCAACAACAAAAATGCCCGGGATGATCCTTCTCGCATATTATTGCGGCGCTGTTCCTGCAATAGCGTGGCTTTTGGTCCCGGTCCTCGTCCTCTATATGTCGCTTGAGGGGGATGGAAAGCGGTTCTACGATCGAGCGTTGTTGTCAAACGTTAGAGATGAATGCATGCCGCGTTCTCGTCTCTGGTATTGCATCGATGCTGGTTTTGGTTCTGGCGTTGGCTCCCTGTTTTGTATTGGCAACGGTGTTTAACGGTGTAGGTCAGACAGAGTACCCAGTCGTATTCATTCAGTATGGTGACGTAGTCGAAAGAACTGTGTTAGTTCAGCTAGGGCTATTTGCCGTCTTTGAAGCTGTGCTGTCGATGATGTTTGCTTGCTTGGGCGTGTGCGTGTACGCCGGAAGCAGAAACAGGGCCATTTCGTCCATGGTGATCGCTCTTGTGGGGGGCATAAGCCAGCTTCCGTTTTATGCGAGCAAAGATGCTCCATGGCATGCGTTGCTGCCGTATATGGTGTCGAGCTATTCTGCCTCTTCGTTTGCGCTCGGCGGCGCATCTTACGCCAATGGAGCGGAGGTATCTCTCGTTCCTGAAGCCAGTGCATCGCACTGCCTCTTTGCCGTGATGGGCGCGTTTGCTGTTTGCGCGTTGGGGGTCATTTCGTTTTCGCGTCTAAAAAGCAAGAATCGCTGGGCCTGGAACCATATTCGCCCGGATAGTTTGGGCGAGAAAAGCTTGCTCTCTCTGTCGCTGGATGCGTTGACGGTTGGAAAAAACCAGCTGGTAAAGGGATTGCAGTTTGATATGCCCGCTGGCCAGATATGGGGTCTTGTCGCGCCAAATGGACATGGCAAGACTACGCTACTGAATACTCTTTGGGGAGATGCTGGGCCATCAGTGCGCGTGTCAGGTTCTCTCTGTTTTCATGCAAAAGTATGCGTCGACCGTGAGGAAATGAGAAAGGTATTCTTTTTGGTTCCGAATAGGCCGTCGCTATTGATTCCATACATGACCGTCGCTTTTCATCTCGACCGATGCAGGAGAATTTGGCATTCACCTCGCACTTTGGACCAAGTGCTTGATCGCTTTGACTTGACTGGGTTGAAGAATACGCCCGTATCTAGGCTGTCTGATGGAAATAGACAATTACTTAATGTCGCGATGGCGTATATGTCCTATTGCGAAGTCGTCCTTTTGGATGAGCCCATGAATGCACTTGATGTGAGACACGTTGCGATTGTTTCGAATGCTCTTAGAGATGAAGCGGGTAGAGGAGCACATGTCATTATCTCTTCTCATCTTATCGGAAACCTCGAATCGCTCTGCGATGCCTCCGTATTGCTCACAGGGGATGACTCGCGTGTCGTTACCAGAGAAATGGGAGGTGATTCGAAGTGGATCGGTAATGTATACGCGCAGCTTTTCAAGACGAACGACAGTAAAACTAGAAAAGGAAGATAACCATGAAACGCCATGTAACGAAGAACTTTGTGAAGGCAATGTTCGCATGTTTTATGCTTACCCTATCGATGGTCACAATTCCCGTTTGTGCGACGGCGAAACCAGATGCAGGTTCTGTCGCGCCTTGTCGTCTTGTGACAGCGGACGTCTTGGACACTTACAAGTCGTTCTCCACTGCGAACCACCCGAGCGAGAATGTTGATTGTTTCGACCAGACATACAAGAGGCTGTCTTTCAAAACTTCGTATTCTCGTACGGGGCAAACGATTCTCTATACGGGTGCCGCGTTAAGCCCACGCGGCAACGGGATGCCCGGGTTTGAGACAAAATATCAGTGCACATATCGTACCTGGTAGACAACTCTAGGATCGGATCTCTCCGAATAACTTTGTGGCGGACTTGTTTAACGCTACCGCCCCTTCGTTTATCTCAATCTGTAACATCTGACTGGCAAAAACGCTTCTACCTGTTACAGATTGAGATTATTCGACGCGCGTTCTGTAACTCGTCTCGATCTGTAACAGTAAGACGGCGATTTGGTCTCCATATGTTACAGATTGAGACGAAAGAAAGCGTGAGCTAGAAAACCGCCGCGAGGGAAAGTAGCTCCCTCGCGGCGGTTTTTGGCGTTTACCCAGATAAAACCTGCCAAAATAAACCTGTCCCTTTTTGGCAGGTTATCGCTTCCAAAAGTGGAGGATGAGCGTCGTGCGGTTTTGCTGTTCGGTTTTGACCAGGATGTTGTGGATGTGGGTCTTGACGGTGCCCACGGCAAGGAAGAGCTCGTCAGCGATCTCTTGGTTCGATTTGCCCAGTACGACCAGACGCATAACTTCGGTCTCACGGTTGGAGAGCTTGTAGGCGTTGCGATAGAAGGGCATCTGCTCTTCGATGTGTCGATCAAGATCGCTGACGTTCTTTTCCTCGGGCGCCTCCTGCATGCGAATCGAAAGCACGTGATAGGCGTAGATAATGAGCAGGATCGCAAAGTAACACGCAAAGATGTTCTCGCTAAAGTTGCGCTCGGATAGGTACAGCTGCAGCCAGGAGGGCGCCAAGCTCATGGGGACCACCAGAATGTTGTAGAAATCCTCGGCAACGATGCAACCGACCAGAATAGCGCCGATAATCAGGTGCTTTTGTTGGTTGTTGACACGTGCCTTCAGCTCGACTTGTGTGCTCTTGCGTGCCGTCCAAAAGATATATAGCCCCACGAAAACAAGGAATACCTGACGCATCGTGTAGTAGAGCCATTGATGAATGGGGCCGTAGGGGACAGCGACGATAATCAGCAGCTCGCTCAGCAAGAACGTTGCGACGGGAATGACAAACTGCTTTTTTGAATGCTTGTCGAGCAAATCCATGGCAATGAGCCAAATAAAAGCCTGCGAAGCGGTCGCCACAAAGGTCCGCAACACAGGCATGGTAATTGAGTAATAGTCGCTGGCTGGAAAACTCTGGTTTTGCAGCGTGTATTCAAAAAAGAAAATCTCGGTCATCTCGATGGCATAGCAGATAAATACGCCGCTGCCATAGATAAAGAAGCGTCGACGGGACGAGGCATAGGCGGCAAGCGAGAGCACCGCCGTCACAATACAGATCACGAGTATCGCTAGGGTATAGAAGAACATCAGGGTGTTCATCTGTCACCGTCCCATCTCATTTATTCTATGGCCGAGTTCTGTATACCTTGTGGGATATAGACGTTTCAACCCTTCGTTTCATTGTGGATTAGGCGCCGAGATACAGCATAGCCGTATACCGTTCGTGGTTCTAGATGGTAAACCCCCTGTAAACTCTTGACCTGCGGGTTTATATTGGTTTAGAGGGGGTGTAACTCCGTGAACGGTCTTTAATCCCGAATAAACTAGGTAAAAATTGCATACGGGTGAATGATGGTCTTGTCAACACGAGGCGTGATGTTCGAGCGCCTCATAGTAATAGTCGGCAAGACCGGCGGAAAGGAAATCGACATGGCACTGCCTAAGGATTTCATCGACACCAACGACTTCACCAAAGAGCAGATCCTGGCTATCGAGGATCTTGGCCTGGCAATGAAGAAGGCCATCAAGGTTGACGGTTATTATCCGCACCTGCTCCGCAACAAGAGCCTTGGCATGATCTTCCAGCAGGTCTCCACCCGCACTCGTCTTTCCTTCGAGACCGCTATGACCGACCTCGGCGGCCATGCTCAGTTCTATGGCCCTGGCACCATCCAGCTCGGCGGTCACGAGTCCCTGGGCGACACCGCTCGCGTTATGGGCTCGCTGCTCGACATCATGATGGCTCGCGTTGACCGTCACAAGGACGTCGTCGGCCTCGCCGAGGGCTCCGCTGTGCCCGTCATCAACGGCATGTCCGAGTTCAACCATCCCACGCAGGAGATGGGCGACCTCATGACCATGCTCGAGAACCTCCCCGAGGGCAAGAAGATCGAGGACTGCACCCTGGCCTTCATCGGCGACGCCACCCAGGTCTGCGTCTCCCTCATGTTCATCGCCTCCAAGGTCGGCATGAAGTTTGTCCAGTTTGGACCTAAGGGCCACCAGATCCCCGACGGCGGCCTGCACGTTGGCACCGTCGAGGAGCGCGCCGAGTTCGGCAAGCAGATGATGGCCATCGCCGAGGAGAACTGCAAGGTCTCCGGCGGCTCGGTCGTCATCTCCGACGACATCGAGTGCATCAAGGGCGCCGACTTCATCTACACCGACGTGTGGTATGGCCTGTACGACGAGGAGGTCTCGGGCGAGAACTACATGGACGTGTTCTATCCCAAGTATCAGGTCACCATGGACATGATGAACTTCGCCGGCCCCAACTCCAAGTTTATGCACTGCCTGCCGGCCACCCGCAACGAGGAGGTCGTCGACGAGGTCATGGACGATCCCGAGCGCTCCCTGTGCTGGGTCGAGGCCGAGAACCGCAAGCACTCCATCCGTGCTCTCCTTGCCGCCCTGGGCAAGCGCACCCCGCTCAACGACGAGGGTGTCGAGTACTCCGCCAAGGCTGAGCTCCACGCCGCTCTCGAGGCTCTCGAGCAGCTCTAAGCCTCAAGGCTTCTAAAAGCACGTTTGCGGGTGGCGGATGCTCGTCTCCTGTCGCCCGCTCACCGAGGCCCAAGCAATTGCCTTAATACCTTAGGGCCTCGGATCTGTCCAAGACTGAGCGAAGGAGCTCATCATGAGCGACGGAAAGAAAAAGCTTTCCTTCTTGACGGTCATTTCGACCATCATCTGCGTCGTCTTCGTTTGCGAGGCCGCCGCTCCTGCTGCTGCCATTGGCAACCAGCAGTTCTTCTGGTGGATCTTCCTGATCCTGACCTTCCTGCTTCCCTACGGCATGGTTGTCGCCGAGCTCGGTACCACCTATGACGGCGAGGGCGGCATTTACGACTGGGTACGCGATGGCCTGGGCGACAAATGGGGCGCCCGCATCTCGTACTACTACTGGGTCAACTACCCGCTGTGGATCGCCTCGCTGGCTACCATGTTCCCCGACATTTTGGGCATGGTCTTTGGCGTCGAGTTCAACTTGATCGCCAAGATGGGTATCGATCTTGCCTTTGTGTGGATCGTCTACCTCATGGGCCGCTCCAAGGCGGCCGACTCCGAGTGGGTCCTTAACGGTGGCGCCATCATCAAGGTCGCCGTCGCCGTTATCGTTGGCGCTTTGGGCATTTGGTATGCCATGGAGAACGGTTTTGCGAACGACATGTCCGCTGCCACCTTCCTGCCCGAGCTCACCAACACCAACGCTCTCGGCTACCTGTCGATCATCATCTTTAACTTCATGGGCTTCGATGTCATCTGCACCATGACCGACGACATGGCCGATCCCGCTCGCGATATCCCCAAGGCTATCATCGTCGGTGGCCTGTCCATCGCCGTGATCTACCTGTTCGCTGGCTTTGGCATCGGCGCCGCCGTGCCGGCCGACTCCATCGATCCCGACTACGGCATGATCGTCGCAGTCCAGACCATGGTGGGCGACTCCATGATCTTTAAGGTCATCTGCATCGCCTTCCTGATCACCCTGTTCGCCAGCATGGCCGCTTGGTCCTTCGGCGTTAACTCCGTTGCTCGCTACGCTGCCGAGCACGGCAACATGCCCAAGGTCTTCGCCTCGATGATTTCGGATGAAGACATGCCCAACGGCGCCAACCTGGTCAACGCCGTCGTTGCCTCCCTGGTGCTGTGCCTGCAGCTCGTTCCCATCGACGCCATCTCCAACGGCGTCTTCTGGATGCTCTTCGGCACCTCCGTCGTCTTCCTGCTGCTGACCTACATCCCGATGTTCCCGGCGTTCCTCAACCTTCGCAAGAACGACCCCGACCGCGAGCGCATCTTCACGTTCCCGTTTAAGGGTGCCATGATGAAGGTCATGCTGGCCATCCCTTGCATCGAGCTGATCCTGGCCATCGTTGCAACGCTGGTGCCGCTCTCCGCCGCTGAAATTGGCGACAAGCTCCCGATGATCGTTATCTTCATCGTGCTTCTGCTCATCGGCGAGGTTGTCCGCGTCGTCAGCGCTAAGGGCCGCGAGACCGAGTACAAGGGCCTCACTCCCGAGCTGGCAGCTCAGCGTCTCGCTGAGGAGGCCGCCGAGGCCGAGGAGAACTAGAGCACCCGGTTCTGGGGCTCCAACCCTCCTCGCGTACCAACGTGCGCTTCGTCGGGCTTGTCGCTCCCGACTCCGGGCACTCTAGCCTCTTTGGAGACGTGCCCAAGCGACAGGTTTGCTAACCATTCCCTGGGGTGGGTGTGAGCGATAGCTCCGGTAACCACCGCCCACCCCAATCTCTCTTCCGTATCCTTCGTGCGTTTTGTCTCCGCGCACTTGGTTACGTCGTCGCTTGCCGGTGCGATTCCGTGAAAACCGGCGCCGGGCGCCCCGACCTTTGCCGGGGAACGGGCGCCTACCATCTCTTGGTTTTAGGCTGCGGGTAACCCGCCCGCAGCAAGCGATCGTTCGATTTGGAGGAAATCTTATGCGTACGATCACCGAGTCCGAGTCCACCCCCAAGGCCGACGGCTTCTTTATGCCCGCTGAGTTCGCCCCGCAGGATCGCGTGTGGATGGGTTGGCCCCACCGCACCGACACCTGGGCCCACGGCGCCAAGCCGGCTCAGAAGCAGTATGCCGCCATCGCCCGCGCCATCGCCGAGTTCACCCCGGTTACCATGTGCGCCAACCAGGTCGACTATGCCAACTGTAAGGCCATCTTCGAGGAGGACGAGAACGTCACCGTCATCGAGATGACCACCGACGACGCCTGGTTCCGCGACACCGCCGCCACCTACGTCATCAACGGCAAGGGTGAGAAGCGCGCCAACCATTGGCACTTCAACGCCTACGGCGGTCTCGTCGACGGCCTCTATTTCCCGTGGGACAAGGACGAGCAGATCGCCCTCAAGATGGCTGAGCTTTCCGGCTGCCGTCGCTATCGTCCCGATGACATGATCCTCGAGGGCGGCTCCATCACCGTTGACGGCGAGGGCACCCTTGTCGTGACCGACCAGTGCCTGCTTTCCCCGGGCCGCACCTGCTCTGCGGTGCTCGAGGAGGAAGAGGATCCCGAGTCCATCTGGCCCAAGTTCAAGAAGAAGTTCGAGCCCTGGAGCGAGGAGCTTCGCGCCTACATGGACGAGCACCTCAAGGATTACCTGGGTGTCGAGAAGGTCATCTGGGTCAAGGAGGGCATCGACCCCGAGGAGACCAACGGCCACATCGACGACGTCGCCACGTTCATCGCCCCGGGCGTCATGGCCTGCATCTGGACCGACGATCCCGAGTACCCGTTCTACGAGCAGTGCCACGCCGCCTACGAGACCCTCTCCAACGCCGTCGACGCCAAGGGCCGCAAGATGAAGGTCTACAAGCTCTGCATGCCCGTGAACCCGCTGTTCATGGACCAGGCTTCCTGCGACACCATCGACGCCGACGAGAACGCCGAGCCGCGCGTCCCCGACGAGCCGCTGATCGCCTCCTACATGAACTACCTCGTGACCAACCACGGCGTTATCGTCCCGCAGTACGGCGACGAGAACGACCAGCTGGCCGTCGACACGCTCCAGAAGATCTACGACGAGGTCTGGGGCGAGGGCGTCTACAAGTGCGTCGGCGTTCAGTCCGAGCAGGTCGTCTTCGGTGGCGGCAATATCCACTGCATTACGCAGCAGGAGCCGTCCGCTTAATCGTCTGACTTTCCGAGGCACCCCATCTCGCCGCTCAAACCGTCGCTCGCGTACCAAAGTACGCTTCGCTCCTCTTTCGCGGCGACCTGGGGCACCTCGAAAACCCAGCCGATCAATCGGACGGTCGGTGAATCGGACCATCTTGGGGCATTGATGGCTGATTTGCTTGATGTCTTGGTCGGTTGGGTTTTCTTTGGGCACTCCGTTGCCTCCACATCGGAGTGCCTTTTTTTCTTTGATTGAATACGCGTCTGGCCTGGGATTTTTTGCGGGTTAGGCCAATTGTTCGCTTGAATTTCCCAGGTCAGACGCGTCTTCAATTGCCGAAAGTTCCCGGTCGCGAACGCGGCCGTTTTGATCGGAGTATCTATGTACCAGCGTATCGTTATCTACACGCGCCTGTTCCGCGAGCGTTGGTCCAATAATTGCATCCTCTCTTCTCTTTGGGATGGCACCTGCACCGGTGACGCGGCCTGCAACCCTACCTTGGGCTGCGCCTTCGGTACAGATGCCATCCTTTTTGCTGTAGGGGGAGCGTGCCATGGCAGGTAAAAAGTTCTCCCTGATCGAGGTCATCCTTTCGGTTATCTGCGTCGTGTTTACCATCGAGGCGGCGGCTCCGGCATCTGCCATGGGCAACGTGCAGTTCTTCTGGTGGATCTTCCTTATCATTACGTTTTTGCTTCCCTATGGTCTGGTGGTGGCCGAGCTGGGTACGGCGTTTGATTCCGAGGGCGGCCTGTACGATTGGGTTCGCTTGGGCCTGGGCGACCGTTGGGGCGCCCGTTGCTCTTGGTGCTACTGGGTTAACTTTCCGCTGTGGGTGGCAAGTATCGCCTGCATGTTCCCCAGTGTCATTAATGCGGTGTGGGGTATCGAGTTTTCACTCGGGATCCGAATTGCCATCGAGATTGCCTTTGTGTGGGGCGTCACGGTCATGGCAATGCAGCCGGTTGCCGAGGCCGATTGGGTCATGGACGGCGGCGCCGTCATCAAGGTGCTCATTACCGCCGTGGTGGGAATCATCGGCATCTGGTTTGCCTGCAACAACGGCTTTGCCAACGACATGTCGTTTAAGACCTTCATTCCAGATCTGGGCGACACCAATTCGTTGACGTACCTATCGATTATCCTGTTCAACTTTATGGGCTTTGAGGTGGTCGCGACCTTTGCCAGCACGATGAAGAACCCGTCGCGTGATATCCCCAAGGCGGTTATTGCCGGTGGCGTGGCCATTGCGGCGATCTACATCATCTGTGGCATTGGCATTGGAGCCGCGGTTCCCACCGAGCATCTTTCACTCGATTCGGGCATTGTGGACGCAGTCGCCGCTATGGTGGGGCGCACCCACCCGCTGACGATGGTCGTGGGCGTGGCCTTTTTGGTGACGCTGTTCGCCAATATGATCTGCTGGAGCTTTGGCGTCAACAACGTAGCGAGCTATGCCGCGCGCCATGGCAACATGCCGCGTCCCTTTGCATTGGTGTCCAAAAAGACCGGCATGCCCAACGGCTCGGCGCTCATTAACGGCTGTTTTGCCAGTCTGGTGCTGCTGCTCCAGATTCCGCTGGGTGAGGGTTCCGACGTCTTTTGGGTCTTCTTCTCGATGAACGTCGTCTTTCTGCTCATGAGCTATATCCCCATGTTCCCAGCGTTTTGGCGTCTGCGCAAGCACGATAATCGCTCGCGTGTGTTCCGTGCGCCTTTCGAGGGCAAGGTGCTCGCGGTGGCGCTTGCGATTCCCGTGGTGGAGCTCGTGCTTTCGATTGTTGCTACGATTGTGCCGCTCAACAGCTCACCTGCCGAGATGGCAAAGTTGCCGATTCTCGCGGGCGTAGTGATTGGCCTGTTATTGGGCGAGGTTTCGCGCCTCATATCGCGCCGCGGCCGAAGCGTCGACAATCCCGGCGTTGGTGCACGGGGGTCAGGTTACTTTGCACCAAAACAGTAAGCGCCGCGAGTTGCGCAGCGCTTGGTGCATCTTGGATTACTGTTCGCGGTGCTCGGGATCGGAAACGAGCTTAGGCGCAAAGAAGGGGACGTGGCCCAGATAGGGGCAGCTGTCCGAACGCTCTTCGACGACACAGGGGACGTCATTGTAGGTAAGTGAGTCGCTCAGGTGGACGATGGCCTTGGCGGCAGGAGCAACGAGTATTTTGAGCGGTGCGATAGGCGCCATGGCATCTCCTTTCATCGGTGAGACACAGCTTGTTTATCTAAACGATACAGTACGTTTAATCGGTGAGTCTAATCTTGCGGCAAAGAATCTGTCAACATCCTCACGGCATCTAGACAGGGGAGGCGGGCATGAGTTTCGCGTTCTATATCTACACCACGATTATCATGGGTGTGGCTCTGGTGACCAGTGCCGTGGCATTGGTGGTTTGGCTCATGACGCGCCGTCGCGACAGCCTGGTGGCCGCGGCGGGCTTTTTGCTCTACATGCTCGATATGTCGGTCATTTTTTTTGACGAGTACAATCGGCTCAAATACGACTACGCTGTTACCTTTAGCGAGCCGTTGCAGCACCCCTTGCTGCGCTGCGTGCTCGGTATTGCCATCTATGCCTGCGTGGTACTGTGGATGTTTGCGCGCTTGCGCAAAAGGCCGACGTCGCGCATGCTCGGACTTGCTATCGTGCCGTTTTCAATCTTGCAATTGGTGCTGGTGCCTCGCAGCGGTGCTGCCGGAGAGATGCAGCAGTATCTCTTTTGGCTCACGCGTGACCTGGGCAATGTAGGATGTCTTGCCTATGCCGCCTGGCATTACCGGCACAGGGCCACGCGTGTTGAGAAACTCGACCTCGACCGCTCAAAGCTCTTTTGGAAGGTGGCACTCGTTCTTGCGTTTTGCGTAATCGCCGAGGACACCTACATGATTTTGCTCTGTCGCCCCGACTCTCAAAACCCCGTCATCAGCCTCTTTTTGTGGTATCTGTCCGAGCGCAATATCTCCGAAAACGTGCTGCTCATGGCATGCGCGGTCCAACTCTTTTGCCAGTTTAGCCATATCCTGCGCGTGTATGCCCGTCATCCGCGTGCCGATGAGGACGTGGCGGCCGAGAGCGCACGCTCTGGGGACGATCTAGCATCACGCGTTGTGATCTATGCCGATGCCCATAAGCTGTCGCGGCGCGAGCAGGAGGTGCTCACGCTGGTGCTGAAGGGCAACGACGCCCAAAACATCGCCAGCGAGTTGGTCATCAGCCCTGGCACTGTCAAGGCGCACTTGCATCGCATCTACGTTAAAAGCGGTGTCTCCAACCGAGATGACCTCATAGATGCCTTTTGGCGTTCCTAGTCCTATTCTTCCTTGCATGCGGGTCTTGCCGTGTGGGCGGGCACGCCGTTGGGCGTAATGACGCGGTAATAATCTCAGACAATAAACCTGCAGGTAAAGCGTGTAAACCTGCTTAAACTGACCGTTTGCGATCCCTGGCCTTGGCACGGATTTGCCCCTGTGTATCAATGGGTGTAGCGCGAAGCCGCGGACGTGGGACAGACGTCCGAGCACGGCTTGTAGGCACGCGCCGATGCGGGAGCGCTACGCTCCCAACCGAGTGCCCACGCGGGCGGTGCGTCCGCGTTGCAACCAAAGATGCCTGAGGAGGCTCACATGGACAAGGCTGATGTAGTTATCAAGAGCAACGCCGTCTTTACCGGCGATGGGCTCGAGCCGTTTAAGGGCGGCGTTGCCGTGCGCGGTGATAAGATTGTTGCCTGCGGTGACGATGCTCACCTGGCACCGTTTATCGGTCCCGATACCGAGGTGCGCGACTTTGGCGACCAGCTCGTCATGCCCGGCCTGATCGACTCGCACACGCATTTTGCCCAGGGCGCGTTTATGACCGACCCCGATTTTGCCGTCAACCTCATCGACTGCACCAGTTTTGAGATGGCGATGGAACGTGTCGTGGCGTTTGCGGCCGACCATCCCGATAACGAGTGGATTCTGGGCTGCCAGATTATCCAGTTCCAGTGGGATGTCCCCGAGATGCCCACAGCCGCGATGATCGATGAGTACATCTCGGACCGCCCGGTCTTTCTGCAGCAGGTTGACCTGCATACCTTTAGTGCCAATACCTGCGCCATCAACAAGGTGGGAGTAACTTCGCAGACGCCCGATCCCGCAGGCGGCAAGATCCTTAAGGATGCCGAGGGCAATCTGACGGGCGTGTTTTCCAACAACGCCGGCGTCTTCTTTATGGACGAGGTCTACGACCCAGCGCCCGAGGTTGTTGACGCGTCGTTTGCAAAAACCGCCCGGCGCGCCAATGCCCTGGGAATCACTACGGTCGGCATGGTCAATCCTACGTTTGTGAGCATGGAAAACCCGTATGCGGTGTTGGCAGGTCTTAATGCCAAGGGCGACTTGCCACTGCGCGTGTTCCTGTACACCGATCTGTTCGAAAACGAGTCCTTAACGCTCGAGCAGATCAAGGAGAAATACGCCTTCTCGGGTACGCAGGTCGAGTGGCACGGCTTTAAGCAGTTTCTTGATGGCGTGTGCTCCGACCACACCGCTTGGATGCTTGAACCCTATTCCAACGCGCCCGATACCTGCGGTGAGCCCGCGGAGGATCCAGAGCGCATCCGTGCCGCCATTGTCAGGGCGCAGGAATGGGGCGTTGACACGCGCGTCCATACGATCGGCGATCGCTCGGTGCGTTTTGTGCTTGATTGCTTTGAGGAGGGCGAGCGCTTGCATGGTAAGCGGGGTTGCCGCCACTCCATGGAGCACAACGAGACGGTTCAGCCCGAGGATCTGCCGCGCTATGCCGAGCTGGGTATATGTCCTGGTATGCAGCCGTGGCACATGCTGCTCGATATGGCTGACCTTGCCAAGGACGATGCCGTGGGCCCCGAGCGTGCTGCGCTTTCGTGGCCCCTGCATAGCCTGCTTGCCAGCGGTGCCGTGGTGCACCTGGGCAGTGACTTCCCCGTTGTGGGCTTGGAGCCCATGGAGGAGGTGTACGGCGCGGTCTTCCGCATGCTCGAGGACGGCTCCAACCCAGAAGGGTGGTTCCCGCAGGAGCGCATCACCATGGCCGAGGCCCTGCGCGCCTACACCTACGGCAGCGCCTACGCCATGCATGCCGAGGATCGCATCGGTACGCTCGCATGCGGCAAACAGGCTGATATCTGTGTGCTCGACCGTAACCTCTTTGACTGCGAACCGGCTGAGGTCCTCGAGGCCACGGCGTCTCTCACGATGATTGCCGGCAAGGTGGTCTACGAGGCCTAGCGGGGCTGCTGCATCGCTAGGCGGTGCCGCAGCCTGTGCGTGCCGCCCATCCATTCATGCATCCATTCATCAATCTCTCATGGAAAGGGGAGAACAATGGCAGAAGAAACGACCGCCGCTGTTGAGGAGGAGCGTGAGCTTGCCTCGCAGCCGATTCCCGGCCTGGTGCGCAAGTACACCATCATCACCGGCCAGGGTATGCTCGCCCAGATTATCATGGTGGTCCTTGAGGGCCTCGTGATGGGTTGGGGCCTGGGTGCACACGGCCTGGCCTGTGTTTCGATCATCATGTCGGTCGAGTACATTAACCTGGCCTTTGGCAACCTGTTTGGCACCGGCGTGCCCGCCGTGGTGGGCAACCTTTTGGGTGCCGGCGACATTAAGGGCGCCAGCAAGGCGTTTAGCCAGGGTTTTTGGCTTACCACGATTGTGAGTGTGCTGCTTGCTGTGGTGATGGCTGTGTTTACCGAGCCCATCTGCGCATTCTTCGGCGCCACGCCCGACATCATGGCCGATACCGTTGCCGGCGTGCGCACCTTCTCCGTGCTGCTGCCGCTCACGGTCATTGGTCAGATGGTCACCGCCGTCATGCGTGTGGACGAGAAGGTTCAGATCCAGGCCAACCTCATGACCGTGTCTGCCATCGTCGCTATCTGCTGGCTTGCGCTTTCCACGTTTGTGCTCAAGCTTGGCGTTATGGGAGCTGGCGTGTACTACGGTCTTTCCATCGGTATCTGGGCCATCGGTATCTTCTGGTTCATCGGCGGTAAGAAGTCGCAGCTCCAGATCAGCGCCGCCGACCTCAAACTCGACATGGCCATCTGCGGCCAGATCAACAAGATTGGTTTCCCGTTCTTTTTGGTGCAAGCTGCCACGTTCATCTTCAACACCGTTGCCAACTCGTTGCTCGGCCAGCTCGGCGGCGACATGGGTTCGCTCTACATCGCGGCCTTTGGTGTGATCAACGGCTACATCCTCTACATTACCATGATGGTCGCCCAGTGCTTCTCGTACGGCCTGCAGCCCATTGCCGCCTTCAACGCCGGCGCCAAGGCGTGGGCGCGCCTCAAGGAAACGCTCTCCTGCACGCTTAAGTACCAGGTCGTGACGCTTGCTGCGGTGTCTGCTGTGCTATGGGTGGCCGCAACGCCGGTCTGCGCCTTTTTTGCTGGTAGCGACCCGGCGCTCGTCGAGGTTGCCGCCAACGCCACGCGCATCGTTATCCTGGCCGTGGCCCTGGGCTATCTTGCCATGACCATGTCGATGTACTTCCAGGCGGTTGAGAAGGTGGGTATCGCCACGTTCACCGGTCTGCTCCGCTACGTGATCTGCTCCGTGCCGCTTATGTACCTGCTTGGCAACATGATGGGCGTTCAGGGTGTCTGGTTTGCCTTGGTGGCGGCTGACGCCATCACTGGTCTTATCTCCATCGCCCTCGCCGTCCGCGAATCCAAGCGACTTGCCACGCTCTAGACTCGGACACGGCCGGCCCGCGATAGTCGAATAAGTCAACTCGCCTGCAAGCCACCACAATGGGGACAGTTCCCATTGTGGTGGCTATTGTTATTTAGGGTCTGAGATTTCGGCTCTATAAATAACGTTTTTGAACTGGGCTACTAAAAGATTGTGGAAAACACTACTACAAGATTATGGAAAACGCTACTGCAAGATTATGGCAAATGATACTATACGATTATGGTAACAGCGTTATAAGGGGCGTTGATATGGCCGAGTACATTAACAGGGATTTGCATGAGTTGCTCATTCGCATGGCGGGTTGGTTTCCTGTTGTGTCGTTGACGGGGCCTAGGCAGAGCGGTAAGTCTACGCTGGTTCGGCATGCCTTTCCCGACTATTCCTATGTTACGCTTGAGGACCCCCAAACGAGGCGCGCGGCCTTGGAGGATCCGGTGAGTTTTATCCGCAACCGAAAGGGCGGACTCATCATCGACGAGGCGCAATACGTCCCGGATTTGTTCTCGATGATTCAGGTTGTTTCGGATGAGCGGAGAGACGCCGGTCAATACATCCTTACGGGATCGCAAAACTTTTTGATGATGAAAAGCATCGGCCAGTCTCTTGCCGGGCGAGTCGGGATCTTAAAATTGCTGCCATTTTCGTTTCGAGAAGCGGAGAGGGGCCAGCAGGGGCAGTTGGAAGTGGATTTGTTTGCGCTCGAAGGGGGATACCCTCGCCTGCGTTCCGCCGGAATGCCGTCCTCGGTTTATTTCCCCAGCTATATTGATACCTATGTTGAGCGCGATGTTGTGGGCTTGCTTGACGTGCGCAATAAAGCGGAGTTTCATAAGTTTCTGTCCATAATTGCCCAGAGCGCCGGTGCTCTCATTAATATATCTTCGCTTTCTCGAGATACGGGTGTGAACGTATCGACCATTAAAAGCTGGTTGTCTATCCTGGAGCAGAGCTACCTGACGTTTTCACTGCAGCCCTATTATGCAAATGCCAGGAAACGTTTGACTAAAACGCCCAAGCTTTATTTTTACGACACGGGGCTGCTCTGCTACTTGCTCAAAATTGGATCACTGGAGCAACTTTTGGAGAGCTCTTATCTGGGGGCAGTTTTCGAAAACCTCATCGTTTCCGAAACGGCGAAGAGCCATCTCAACGTGGGCGAGAATCCCGAGTTGTATTTCTATAGGGACGACGGCAAGCGAGAAATCGATTTGCTCGACTGCACAAACTCAGGGAGTCCCAAGGCTATCGAAATAAAATCATCCAGAACGTATCACGATAAGTACGCCCGCCATTTACAGGCTGTATGCGATGAGATCGACATTGCAAAAGATGCGCGCTATGTTGTGGCCCGCGTGGATTCAACGTATGAGTCGAAAGACTGTAGCGTGGTCTCGGCGCGTGATTGGCTTTTGCGATAACAAGTTCGGCGTATTAACAACTGCCGCGAAGAGGATCGGACCCCTTTCGCGGCGGTTTTTTGCCGATCCGGTGCGCCTCAGATGCAAGTGAGTAGGCTTTTTTGGATCTGTCGAGCACACCGCGACAAACGCTAAATAAAACCGCAGGTCAGAGCTGTGGCGTTTTGGAGTGTGCTCGGCCTCCTGCAAAAGGTCTACTCACTTGGTTTTTCGGCGAGAAGGCCGCCGCAAGGGCAAGCAGCTCTCCTCACGGCGGTTGGCGTTTGCCCAGATAAAACCTGCCAAAATAAACCTGTCCCTTTTTGGCATGTCCCTTTTGGCGCGGCTGATTGGTTTGGGCTGTTTTGGAGAAAGCCCATGAGGCGGCACTCAGGCTAATCCTGCGTGTCGCCTCCGTACATGTAGACGATAAAGCCGTCGCCGGTGTCTTGGCTGTGATCCTCCAGGATGCGTTTCATGTTGAGGTGCTCGTAGAACTGCCAGTCAGAGTTGCAGTCGCTCATCAGGAAGAACTTGGTGCACCCGGCTTTGGCGAGTTCGGCGCGCGCAAGGTCGATGAGCTCGCGGCCGAGTCCCTTGCCCTGCCACTCGGGCACAATGATGATCAGGTTGAGCTGGCCCTGGGCATACTCGTCGCCCGTGGCGGCAAAGCGATCGGCCGTGGCCTTTTCGCGACTGTCGCCAAAGAGCGAGCCCTCGAGTTTGGCATCGGCGGTCTTTGCCATCTCGGTTGCCTGGGCGAACATCTCGTCGTAGCAGGGTACCCACGTGGGGTTGGTACGCGGCTTGCCGTCCTCGAAGATACCGATGCAGCAGGCGGCGATAATGCGGCCCTCTGCCTCGGCGACGAGCGCGATGGGGGAGCGCTGCAGCTGCATGGCAATGTTGAAGCGCGCGCAGAAATCGGCAGCTTCGACGTCGCCGCGGTTGCGCAGCGTGTTGCACCACAGCTGGTTGTAGATGGCGGCGATGCCAGCCAGGTCGTCGAGCGTGGCGGCGCGCAGGGTTACGTTGTCAAGGCTCATGGAGGCTCCTTCCAAGGTGGGTCAGGCCACCTCTGAGTGTGACATGGGCGCACCGCTGCCGCATCAACCATTCGGTAGACGAGCTTCGATCTCTCGGGGACGGAGGAAAAGGGGCCACGAGCGAGGATTTTCGGACGCTTGCTCGACGAGAGTGGATAATCTCCCACTTTTAGCGCGAACATAGGTCAAAAACGGGAGATTATCCACTCTCGTGGTAAGCGGGCCCTCGCGTTATCCATTCCCTTTTTGGCTGGCCGTGCTTGCACTTTAGCGTGCGACAGCGGATAATGCCGAGCATTCGACAATGTTCTCGTTGCCATCAATTGATTGAGGAGGCCCCTATGGCCATGGATTTCAAACGCAGGCTGCCGATCCCCATGGAGATCCGCGAGGAAATGCCGCTTTCCGCCGAGCTTACCGCCAAAAAGCAGGCATTCGACGCCGAGGTCGCCAAGGTCTTTACCGGCGAGGACGCGCGCAAGGTGCTCATCATCGGCCCGTGCTCTGCCGACCGCGAGGATTCGGTCCTCGAGTACATGAACCGACTGGCCAAGACCGCCGAGGAGGTCAAGGACAAGCTCATCATCATCCCGCGCGTCTACACCAACAAGCCTCGCACCAAGGGCACCGGTTACAAGGGCCTGCTGCACAACCCCGATCCCGAGGCGCCCGACGATCTGCTCGAAGGCGTTAAGGCCATTCGCCACATGCACCTGCGCGTCATCGAGGAGACTGGCTTCTTCACTGCCGACGAGATGCTCTACCCGTCCAACTACCAGTACCTCGTCGACCTGTTGAGCTACGTCGCCGTGGGCGCGCGTTCGGTCGAGAACCAGGAGCATCGCTTGGTGTCGAGCGGCATTTCGGTGCCGGTGGGCATGAAGAACCCCACTGCCGGTTCTACCACCGTCATGCTCAACTCCATCTACGCCGCCCAGGCGCATCAGAGCTTTATCTTCCGTAACTGGGAAGTCGAGTGCGACGGCAACCCGCTCGCGCATGCCGTTATGCGCGGCTACATCGGCCTCGACGGTCGCACCTACCCCAATTACCACTACGAGCACCTCGAGCGTCTGGCCGAGCGCTACACCGAGCACGCCGGCTACGCCAACCCGGCGGCGGTTATCGACTGCAACCACGACAACTCGGGCAAGCGCCCGCTGGAGCAGTACCGCATTTGCAAGGAGGTGCTCGACAGCTGCCGCCGCAACGAGTCCATCTCCAAGCTGGTCAAGGGCTTTATGATCGAGTCTTACCTTGAGGACGGCAATCAGCCGGTTGATGGCGGCGTCTTTGGCAAGTCGATCACCGACCCGTGCTTGGGCTGGGAAAAGACCGACTACCTCATCCACGAGATCGCGGAGCGGGTTTAGTTACGCGGTTTTACCAAACCGCGTAACGGCTCGACGCTGCGCGGGCCGCATTTGGACAATCTGACGTTCAA
>CAJLPX010000027.1 GCA_905208635.1 uncultured Collinsella sp.
CGCGGCGCTCGGCCTCGAGCATGAGTCCCGTGCGAGCGGGGTTGTAGACAATGTCGATAACGCCCTCGAGCGCATTGAGCCCCTCGAGTGTGCAGGGGGCGTCGGGACAGTGGGGGAACATGCCGGCGGGCGTGCAGTTGACGAGCAGTGCGGCGTCGGACTGCTGCGCGATGTTGTCGTAGTTGACTTCGCTCGTGCGGCCGACCGGCACGACGATGGCGCCCAGGTCGCCGAGCACCATGCTGGCAGTGGTGCCGGCGCCACCGGTGGCACCGAGCGCGAGGGCCTTCTTGCCGGCGACCTCAACGCCCAGCTCCTCGACTAGGCACTGAAAGCCGAAGTAGTCGGTGTTGTCGCCGCGCAGGCGGCCGTCGGGCAGGCGCGTGATGGTGTTGACGTTTCCCATACGCTCGGCGAGTGGACTCAGCTCGTCCAGGTATTCCATGACGGCGCGCTTGTAGGGGATGGTCACGTTGGTGCCCTCCCATTCGTCACCCGTCATAAAAGCCTGGAGGTCCTCGGGCTCGCGCTCAAATCGTACGTACTCGAGCCCCGCGAGCTCCTTGTAGATGGTCGGGGTGTAGCTGTGGCCCAGCACGCGGCCCAGCACGCCGTAGGGGCGGGTTGCGGCGACATCGGTCATCTAGAGCACCTCCGTGTAACTGCCAAAGAAGGTGAAGCTCTCGCACACGTCGTCGATGGAATCGAGCAGGTCATCGAGGGCCTTGCTGCCAAAGGGGCAGTCCAGGTCAAAGTAGAACATAAACTCAAAGTCGTGCCCGGGGATGGGGCGGCTCTCGAGCTTGATGAGGTTGATATTGAGCGCGTAGAAGCGCTCGAGTACGCGATAGAGTGCGCCCGGCTCGTTGGCCGTGGTAATCATGAGCGAGGTGCGGTTGGCGCCGGGGTAGACGCGTGGCTCGCGGCTGATGACGACAAAGCGCGTGTAGTTGTTGTCCGAGTCCTGGATGTTGGGCTCCAGTACCTCCAAGCCGTAGAGTGCGGCGCAGCTGCGCGATGCGATCGCGGCAACATCGGTGCGTTCGGAGCTGGCGACCATCTCGGCCGACATGGCCGTGTTGGGGTACTTGGTGGCGTGCAGGTCGTGCGCCTCGATAAAGCTAGCGCACTGCGCGATGGCCTGACCGTGGCTGTAGACCTCGCGTATGTCCGCGAGCTTGGTGACGGGCTTGACGAGCAGGTTGTGGTCGATTTTGAGGCGCAGCGAGCGCACGATATGGAAGTCGAACTGGGCGAGCAGGTCGTAGACGGCGTTGACCGAGCCGGCGGTGGAGTTCTCGATGGGCAGCACGCCAAACTCGCAGAAGCCGTCGCGCACGGCGCGCATAACGCCTTCGAAGGTCTCGAAAAACGCGATGTCGGGCACGTCGAAGAGCTTGCACGCGGCTATCTGGCTATAGGCACCTTCCACACCCTGGCAGGCAACGGTGGCCGTTTGAGGGAAGGGCGTGTCGGAGGCTGCAGCCGTGGCGTGGGCCTTTTGCGAGACGGTAATGCCCTTGAGTTCGTTGATGTAGCGCTGCTGCTCGGCCTTGCTCATGCTCATGAGGAGACGGAACAGGGTGATGGTCTGCGCCTCGTAGCGCTCGGGCGCGCGGCTGGCGAGGTTGTTGAGCTTGGAGCGCTCACGGGCGGGGTCGAAGACGGCCTTGCCCATCTCGATTTTTGACTTGGCGACCTCGGTGGCAATGTCCATGCGCTCGACAAAGCTGTTGAGGAGCGTGGTGTCGATGCCATCGATGGTCTGGCGGATGTCAGCAAGGTCCATGGAGACCCCTTTCACGTGTCGGGGGATGTTGAGGGGTGGGTAGTTAGCGCTGGACGGCGTCTTCGAGGAGGGCGTCCCAGATGGCAAGGGCGGCGGCTGCCTCGGCTACGGGGACAGCTCGGGGGACGATGCAGGGATCGTGGCGGCCGTGGACCGAGAGCTCAGCATTTTCCATAGCGTCCATGTCCACCGTCTGCTGCTCGCGGCCAATGGAGGGCGTCGGCTTTACGGCCATGCGCCACATGACGGGCGCGCCGGTCGAAATACCGCCCAGGATGCCGCCGGCGTTGTTGGACTCGACCTCGATCTCGCCCGTCTCGGCATCGATGCGATACGGATCATTGTTCTCGCTGCCGCGCATGGCGGCCACGGCAAAGCCCATGCCAAACTCCACGCCCTTTACGGCGGGAATGCCAAACGCGATCTGCGCGATGCGGTTCTCGATGCCGTCGAACATGGGGTCGCCGATGCCTGCGGGAAGCCCGTAAATGCCGCACTCCACGATGCCGCCGATGCTGTCGAGTTCGTCACGCGCGGCTAGGATTTCCTCGCGCATGCGGCCGGCTGCGGCGGCGTCAATGCACGGCAGATCGTTCGTAAGGATCGCCTTGCGGTCGGCCTCGCGATAGACTATGTCGTCCATCGGCAGATCGGAGATGCCGCCGATCTGCGCCACATGCGCCATCACTTTAATGCCGCGGGCCTCGAGCGCCTGCAGCGCAATGCCGCCGGCGATGCACAGGGGTGCCGTTAGGCGGCCGGAGAAATGCCCGCCGCCGGCGACATCGTGCATGTTGTGATACTTCACGCGCGCAGGGAAGTCCGCATGTCCGGGACGGGGCTTGCGGCGCAGCTCGGAGTAATCCTTGGAGCGCGTGTTGGTGTTCTCGATAATCGCGGCGATGGGCGCGCCGGTGGTATGTCCATCGACCACACCGGCGATGATGTGGGCGGCGTCGGCCTCGCGGCGTTTGGTCGCGGTCTCGTCGCGACCGGGGGCACGACGGTCGAGGAAGGCCTGCAGCTGCTCCTGGTCAACAGCGATGCCCGCCGGAATGCCATCGAGGGAGCAGCCGATGGCGGGGGAGTGCGACTGGCCGAAGATGCTTAAGTGCAAGACGTTGCCAAAGGTCGAGGACATGCTATTCCTCCTCGAGTGTGACCTTGCCGCCCAGCAGGCGGTAGTGGTCGAAGAAATCGGGATAGGACTTGTTGACGGCCTCGGCGCCGTGGATCACGACCTCGCCGGTGGCGCGGCTCGCGGCGATAGCGGCCATCATGGCGATGCGATGGTCGTTGTGCGAATCGACCTCGCCGCCGGTGAAGGCATCGACACCCTTGATGATGAGGTCATCGCCGGCAATGCGCACCTGCGCGCCCAGCGCGGTGAGCTCGCGGGTGGTCGTGACCAGGCGGTCGGATTCCTTGATGCGCAGACGGGCGCAATCGCGGATAAAGGTGCGGCCCTGCGCCAGCGAGGCTACGGCCGAGATGACGGGCACCAGGTCAGGAATGTCGTGGGCGCTCATCTCAAAGCCGGCGAGCTTGTCGGACTGCACGGTGGCGGCGTTGGTGGAGCGCACGATGCGGGCGCCAAAGCGCGAAAGCGCGGCAAGCACGTTACGGTCGCCCTGTGCGGAGCTTAGCGACACGCCCTCGACGGTGATTGGGTCGGCGCCGATGGCACCGGCGCACAGCCAAAAGGCGGCGTTGGACCAGTCGCCCTCGACAGCAACGCTGCCGGGCGTGCGGTACGAGCCGCTGCTCACGCGGAAGTTCGTGACCTCGGGCTGGCCGTCCTTGGCCGGAATACGCTCGACGTTGACCTCGACGCCGAAGGCCTTCATGGCCTGGATCGTCAGGTTGATGTAGGGACGGCTCTCAATGAGGCCGGTTACCTGCACGCAGGAGGGCTGGGCCAGCAGCGGGGCTGCCAGCAGCAGGCCTGAGATGTACTGCGAGCTCACGTTGCCCGGAAGCACAAAGGTGCCCGGGCGCATGCGGCCGCTCGTCTTGAGCGGAAAACCGCCCAGACCCTGTAGGTCGCAGCCGGCGGCGATGATCTCGTCCGAGAGCGGGGAGAGCGGGCGGGCGCCCAGGCGGCCCTGGCCTACGAAGGTGGCATCTGCACCCAGCGCGCAGGCGACAGGCAGCATAAAGCGGAGCGTGGAGCCACTTTCACCGCAGTCAAGCGTGCCGCCGGCAAGGGCCTTGAGCAGACCAAACTCAACACTCTTCATGGTGGGGTGGACCTGGAAGCCGTCCTCGACGGTCTCGATGCGAGCACCCAGGGCCGTAAGGCAGCGCACCGTGGCCTCGATGTCGGCGCAGGTGGTGTTGCAGGTGACGTGTGTCTCGCCGTTGGCAAGCGCAGCGCAGATGATGAGGCGATGCGCCATCGACTTGGACGCGATGGCGGGAACGGTGCCCTTGAGCGGGGACGGGGTGATGCGGGCTAGCATGCGGATGCGTCTCCCTTCTGGCCGAGGCCCTCGGCAATGAGTTCGTGGAAAGTGGAAAGCGGTGTGCGGTCGATGCTGCAGCGGCCAATGCCGTGCGGAATCACCAGGTCTATGGTGTCGCCCGCGCGCTTCTTGTCGTGGAGCGCCTCGGCAAAGACAGCATCGGCATCTAGGTCGCAGCGGGTCTTGAGGCCGTGGCGGGCGCAGAGCTCCTCAATACGATCGGGCAGCTCGGCATCGCAGATGCCATGCAGCGCTGCGGCACGCGTGATGATGCCCATGCCGATCGACACGCAGTTGCCGTGGCCGAGCTCAAAGTGTTCGCAGGCTTCGACGGCGTGCCCGGCGCTGTGACCAAAGTTGAGGAGCTTGCGCTGATTGGTTTCGCGCTCGTCGGCAACGACCACGGCGCGCTTAATGTCGATATTGCGGGCGATGATGAGCGCCACACGGGCCACGTCGTGGTTGAGCAGCTCAAGCGTGAGCGGCGTCTTCTCCAGCTCGGCGAAGAGCTCGGGGTCGGCGATCACGGCGTGCTTGACGACTTCGCCGCAGCCGTCGGCGAACTGCTCGGGCGTGAGGGTTGCCAGGCACCCCACGTCGGCGATGACCACGCTCGGCTGCCAAAAGGCGCCGGCCAGGTTCTTGCCGGCTGCCAGGTCGATGGCCGTCTTACCGCCGACCGACGAATCCACCATGGCGAGCAGGCTTGTGGGAATCTGCACAAACTTGCAGCCGCGCATGTAGGTGGCGGCCACAAAGCCCGCCACGTCGCCCACGACGCCGCCGCCGAGCGCCACGATCACGTCGGAGCGCGAAAGCTCGTGCTCGGCCACAAACTCCAAAATGGCGACGTAGGTCTCGGCGCGCTTGTGGGCCTCGCCGGCCTCGAAGGTGCAGATGCTCACCTCGTAGCCTGCGGATTCGAGGCTCTGCTTAACGGGCATCTGGTAGAGGGGGCCTACGTTGGTGTCCGTCACGATGACGGCGCGCGAGCCGCCGGCGGTGGCGCGTACGAGCGGTCCCGCCTGCTCCAGCAAAAACGTGCCAACATGCACCTGGTAGGGGCGTGCGGTGTCGATATCGATGGTAATCGCCATAAGCTTCGGTCCTTTCGACCTGGCGTGATGGGTGGTCTAGTGGGAGGCCTCGTCGTCGAGTGCGCGCTTAATGCGGTCGCCCTCGGCAAGGAGATTCTCCAGATAGCGCTGGTCGCGGTCCTTGAGCGCACGGCTGTAGGCGCCAAGCGATTCGATCAGATGGTCGATCTCGAAGGCGAGCGCGTCGGCGTCGTCGATCATGAGCTCGGACCACATTTGCGGGTTGAGGTGCGCTACGCGGGTGAGGTCGCGGTAGCTGCCGGCCGAAAAGCCGTGGTGGACCTGGGCAGTGGGGCTTTTGACGTAGGCGTTAGATACAACGTGCGCAAGCTGGCTCGTAAAGGCGATGACACGGTCGTGCTCGGCGGCGCTGGTCACGCTGAACTTGCCAAAGCCCAAGGGGCGCACCATCTCGCGCACCTGGCCCAAGAGCTCGAGCTTAAGGGCATCGTCTACCGCGGGTGGAACGAGCACCAGGGGAGCGCCCTGGAACAGGTCGGCGCGGGAGTGCGCATAGCCCGAGTACTGCGTGCCCGCCATGGGGTGCGCGCCCACAAAGTAAAAGCCGTGCTCGCAGGCAAGCTCAAAGGCGCGCTCGCACACGATGCCCTTGACGCCCACCGTGTCGATCACCACGGGGCCCATGATGGCATCAGTGTCGGTGGCGTCGGTGAGTGCCTGAGCATGCGCCTCGAGCCACTCGATGCAGGCCTCGGGGTAGCAAGCCAGGACGATGATGTCGCATTCGCCGAGCGTCTCGTCGTTGAGCTCGCCGGCAACGGTGCCCATGCTGGCGGCCGTCATGACATCGTCATCGGGGTCCCAGGCCAGCACGCGGACGCCCGCCTGCGCATAGCCGCGGGCAAAGCTGCCGCCGATGAGGCCAAGGCCGACGATGCCGGCGCACTTGGGGCCGCCCTGGTTAACGCGCGCGTTTCTCACTGTACCCATGGGCTACTCCATGGTCTCTTGGCAGACAACCTCGCGGATGGCTCGGATGCGGCGCATGGTGTCGTCGAACTGATCGGGGGTGAGGGCCTGAGCGCCGTCGGACCATGCGCGGCTGGGCTCGTCGTGGACCTCGATCTCCAGGCCGTTGGCACCGCAGGCGGTCGCGGCGAGCGCCATGGGCTCAACGTAGCGGGTGTAGCCGGTGGCGTGGCTGGGGTCGGCGACGACGGGCAGGTGCGACAGGTGGTGCAGCACCGGCACGGCGTTGAGGTCGAAGGTGTTGCGGGTGCGGGTCTCGAAGGTGCGGATGCCGCGCTCGCACAGGATGACGTTGTCGTTGCCCTCGCTCATGATGTACTCGGCGGCCATGAGCAGCTCATCGATCGTGCCGGACATGCCGCGCTTAAGCAAGATCGGAGTCTTGGTCTTGCCGACCTCTTTGAGCAGAGGGAAGTTCTGGGCGTTGCGGGCGCCGATCTGCATGACGTCGATCTTCTTGTCCAGGAAGACCTGCACGTCGCGCGGGTCCATGATCTCGGTGACGATCGGCATGTCGAGCTCGGCAGACGCCTCGCACAGCAGGTCCAGGCCGGCGGGACCCATGCCCTGGTAGGCGTACGGGGAGGTGCGGGGCTTGTAGGCGCCGCCGCGCAACATCGTGGCGCCGGCGGCCTTCACGCGGCGGGCGATGCGGATGAGGTTCTCGCCCTCGACGGAGCACGGTCCGGCGATGACCTGGAACTGGTCGCCGCCGATCTTGACGCCGTGGCCGCAGTCGATGACGGAGTCCTCGGGGTGGAACTTGCGGTTGGCGCGCTTGAACGGCTCGGAGACGCGCTGCACGCGCTCGACGACGTCCATGGACTCGAGCAGGAACGGGTCGATCTTGGTCGTATCGCCCACCAGGCCGATGATCGTCTCGTTCTCGCCGCGCGAGACGTCGGTTTTCAGGCCCTTTTTCTCAATCCAGCTGACGATATGGCTGACGGCCTCGTCGCTGGCGCTCTGCTTTAAAATTGCAATCATGGTGTGCCTCTCACCTCGATGGATAACCCTTGCAAAAACGGCCCGCATCGCGAGCCGTGTATATATGGTGCATGAGAGTTTATACTATCTGATTCGCTTTTGCCTTCTAAAGTGAGCCGTTGCGCCGCGTCTTCCCCGGAATTGCAAAGCTTTTTCTTTTATTTTGATAGCCCGTGGTGCACTTGGGTATAATGCCAAACGTTGGCCCTATTAGCTCAGGGGATTAGAGCGTCTGCCTCCGGAGCAGAAGGCCGTTGGTTCGAATCCAACATGGGGCACCATCGAACGTAAGACCGTCCGAACCTCGCATGGTCCGGGCGGTTTTTCTTATACCGACGCGACGTGATGGGACGTGGTATGGCAGCAACGGATATCGAGCGCGGACTCTCGACCGCCGAGGTCGAGGAGCGCATCGCCGCCGGTAAGATCAACCGCAACATGGAGCTCAAGACCAAGTCGGTCAAAGAGCTCATCATCGAGAACCTCTGCACGCTGTTCAATTTGATCAACGTGATCTTGGCGTTCCTGGTCATTTTGACCGGTTCGTTTAAGAATCTGACGTTCCTGTTCGTGGTGTTCCTCAATACCGCTATTGGCGTCATTCAGTCCATGCGTTCCAAGAAGATGGTCGATAAGCTCACGCTGCTGACCTCCAAGAAGGCCATCGCGGTGCGCGACGGTGCCGAGGTGGAGCTCGACCTGGATCAGATCGTGCTCGACGACATCATCCGCCTGGGGCGTGGCGACCAGATTCCCGCTGACGCCGTGGTGGTTTCGGGCGAGGCGCTCGTGAACGAGAGCCTGCTGACGGGCGAGAGCGACCTTATCAAGAAACAGCCCGGTTCCGAGCTCATGAGCGGCAGTTTTATCGACTCGGGCCTGCTGCGCGCCCGCGTGATCCATGTCGGCGCCGACAACTACGTGGCCAAAATTAATAACGAGGCCAAGTACGTCAAAAAGGTCAATTCCGAGATCATGAACGCGCTTAACGCCATCGTGCGCTTTGCGAGCATCATCATGATTCCGCTCGGTTTGGCGTTGTTTGCCTCGAGTGTGAGCGAGCTGTGGGATGCCGCGGGAACCCCGGGCGATAGCGCGCTTTCGTGGTGCTTCTCCGAGCTGCTGGCCGGCCGCGTGCCCTCGTCGGCGCTGCTGTCCACGGTGGGCGCCCTGCTGGGCATGATCCCGCAAGGCCTGGTGCTGCTGACCTCGTCGGTGCTCGCCATCGCCACGGTGCGCCTGGCCCGCCGCAAGGTGCTGGCGCAGCAGCTCTACTGCATCGAGACGCTCGCTCGCGTCGACGTGCTGTGCCTGGACAAGACGGGCACCATCACGTCGGGTCGCATGGAGGTCGAGGGCACGTATCCGCTGCCGGTCGAGGGCATGGGTGCGGGGGAGAGCGACGCCGCCGTTCCCGTCGATACCACGGTGCTCGATTTTGCGCTGGCTAACGTGGCGCGTGCGACTTCGGCCGATGCCAACGAGACCTGCCAGGCGCTGCTCAACTATTACGCCGATCGCCCGGTCGAGGTGTCTGAGCCGCTGTCGGTCATTCCGTTCTCGTCCTCCAAAAAGTGGAGTGGCGCTTCGTTTGCGCAGGGCTCCTATGTGATGGGCGCTGCGCAGTTTGTGCTTTCGGAGCGTGCGTTTTCGCAGGTCGAGAACCGTGTCGCCGAGCTTGCCGATACCTGCCGCGTGCTCGTGGTGGCGCGCGTGGACGGCTTTACGCCCGATGGCGATATGGTGGGCGAGGCCGAGCCCGTGGGCTTTGTGACCATCCGCGACGAGATCCGTACCTCGGCGGCCGAGACCATCGGCTACTTTAACGAGCAGGGCGTGACCCTCAACGTGATCAGTGGCGACGACCCGCGTACGGTGTCGTCGATCGCGCGCGTGGTGGGCGTGCCGGGGGCGGACGCTTATGTGGACGCCACGACGCTCGATACGCCGGCCAAGCTCGATGCCGCAGTGGACCGCTACCATGTCTTTGGTCGTGTGACCCCGCAGCAGAAGCGCGAGCTCGTGCAGGCGCTCAAGCGCCGCGAGCACACCGTGGCCATGACGGGCGACGGCGTCAACGACGTGCTGGCGCTCAAGGAGGCCGACTGCTCCGTCGCCATGGCAGCCGGCTCCGATGCCGCGCGCAACGTGGCCGAGATCGTACTCGTCGACAACGACTTTGCCTCGATGCCCGCCGTGGTGGCCGAGGGCCGTCGTTCCATCAACAACCTGCAGCGTTCGGCTTCGCTGTTCCTGACCAAGACGCTGTTTTCGATGGGCCTGGCGGCGCTGTGCATCGCACTGCCGCCGTACCCCTTCGAGCCCATCCAGATGACGCTCATTAACTTCTTCTGCATCGGCGCGCCGGGCTTTGTGTTGGGCCTGGAGCCCAACAATGCTCGCGTGAAGGGGTCGTTCCTGACGAACGTGCTCAAGCGGGCACTGCCGGCGTCGATTGCGGTCATTTTGGCCGCGGCGCTCGATATCTTTGTGGCGCGCGTGTTCGGCTTTAACCAGCTCACGCTGTCTACGATGTGCCTACTTACGTCGTGCGCGGCGAGCGTCAGCCTGATCTGGCGTATCTCGCAGCCCCTCACGCCCTTACGTGTGGCGCTCTTTGTGTTTGTAGTTGCCGGCATCCTGACGGGCGTTATCGGATTCCCGAAGCTGCTGTCTATTGCCAACCTGTCGATGGGCCAGATGGTTATCTTGGCTGTCATCGTGGTCATCACCTGCTCGGTGTTCTTTAAGCTCGCCACGATGATGGATTCGCTCAAGCCGCGTCGTCGTCATGCCGCAACTGGTTTTGGCCGCGGTGTGCGTGTCCGCTTGGGTCGCGGTGGCGGCAAGGTGAGCTCGACGGGTTCGACGGCCGAGCGTTTTGCCAAGCGCGTCGCCGCCGACATGGCACAGCGCCGCGAAGCTCGCACCGTTCGTGAGGCCGAGGCCCGCGCACTCGAGGGCGTGGCCCAGGCCCAGCCCAAGAAAAAGAAGAGTACCGGAGTCAAGCGCTCCCGCGTGACCAAGTCCGCCCAAGGCATCAAAGTCTCGATGCCAAGCAAAAAGAAGAAATAACTACGCGCCCTGGCGATGTTGAATTGGTGCCTTGCTCCTGTGGGGCCGTGGCGATGTTATGCTCTAACCTCGATTGTTTGAATTGCTTCGAAAAGAGGATGCCGTGATCTGCCCGCATTGCCTTAAGACTATCGAGGACGGCGCCTCGTTCTGCCCCTACTGCAACGCCTATGTGGGTCCGGGCGATGGTCCGGAGCACACCGAGTTCGTGTTCTGTGAGGGCTGCGGTGCCCGTCTTTCTCCGCATGATCGCACGTGCCCCAAATGCGGACGCCCCGCTCCGGGTATCCTCTCCGAGGACGCGGCCGCATCCGACCTGGCAGCGGGCCGCACGGCGGGCTTTCCGCGCCTAACGCAAGAGCAGATCGATACCGAGGTGCCGCATGCGCCGGCCTCTGCCGCTGCGGTGCTTTCGGACGCCGCCGACCCCAATGAGACCTGCGTGCTGCCAGCTTTCGATAAGGATTTCGGTATCCCCAAGGTCGATATTCCCACGCCCGTTTCCCTGCATGACGATGCTCAAAAACCCAAGCGCAAGGTGCATCCCGACGAGGACGCCTATCACAAGCACAAGCGTCATATCCCCAAGCCGCTCATTATCATCGCGGTCCTTGCCGTCGTTTGCGGCGGTGCCTATTGGTTCGTGACGGCCGATCCTATGGGTGTCATGCCTGGCTTCTACGACCAGTTTGGCCAGGCCGCGCAGACGACCTTCCCCACGCGTCAAAAGGGCGAGGCCACTGAGGACGATACCAAGCAGGACGATTCTGCCGAGGTGGTCCAGGAAGAAACCGTGCTCACCGATGATCAGCTCTATACCAGGCTCGACGGTCTGTATCAGACCATCGTGTCCTATGCTGACGAGGATCAGATCGGCGAGGTCATCGATTCCTTTAACAACGGCTATCTCCGAACGCCGCTGTCCACCCGTCAGGAGCTGTCGCAGAGTGCCTACGCCCTGCGTGATCAGATCAAAAAGACGCAAGATGAGCTTAACAACCTGAAAGTACAGGACGATACGGTCTATGCGGATGACATCGCCCACTTAAAGCAGCTTGCCGAGTGGATGTATGAGCGCGTCGACGTGATCTGCCAGAGCTGGGATATCTCGCTGGCCATTCCCGATGGCGAGTCGATGAGTTCCCACCAAAGCGAGATCCTGGCGCCCATCGCGCAGGGCGGCAACAGCGCGCTGAACCAGTACGACGCCAATGTGGGTTCCTGGAAGCCGCAGCAGCGTTCCTAAAATTAGTTCGCCATAGTCGGCATAACCTACGTGCGCAATTGATGTAAGCCCGTGCTTATTGCTACAATTCGTACAAATATGCTTTAAACGCACGAGGAAGGAACCACATGTTTGGTTTTAAGAAAGAGCTCTACACGCCCGAGTATCAGCTTGTCGGCGACGAGTGCGCCGTAATCGAGACGTCGAAGGGTACCATCAAGGTCAAGTTTGACGGCGAGGGCGCTCCCATTCATGTCGCGAACTTCTGCGAGCTTTCCACGATGGGTTTCTATGATGGCCTTAAGTTCCATCGCTATGTGCCCGGTTTTGTTATCCAAGGTGGCGACCCCAATACCCGCGACATGTCCGGCGCCGACGTCGCCGCCGGTCTTGAGGGCCCCGACGGCATGCCCGGTACCGGTGGCCCCGGCTACTGCATCAAGGGCGAGTTTGCCACCAATCCGCGCAACAGCCATGTCGATGGCGCCCTTGCCATGGCGCGCTCCATGGACCCCGATTCCGCGGGTTCGCAGTTCTACTTCTGTCTGGGTGCCCAGCATAACCTCGATTCCGGTTACACCGTCTTTGGTACCACGGTCGAGGGTCTCGATGTGATTTCGCAGCTGCGTGCCGGCGACGAGATCGTCCATGTCGAGATCGTTCACGAGTAAAGGGGACTTCCTTGAATAGCCAGCTGATCCAACAGGGCCGCGCCGCTTACCGCGCGGGTGATTTTTCCGCTGCAGCCCAGATGCTTGGGGCGGCAAAGACTCCCGATGAGATTATGGGCGAGGCTGATCACCTTCGTGGCAACGCCTTGATGCACCTGGGCATGTATGCCGAGGCCGCCGAGGCCTATGCCGCCGCCCTCAACGACGGCACCTACGGCAAGCGCGGCGCGCTGCTCACCAACCGCGGCAAGGCGCTTGCCGCCGTGGGCGACTACACGACGGCCGCTCAGGCGTTCTCTGCTGCTACGCAGGATGCTTCCTATGCCACGCCGTTCAAGGCCTATCTGGGCCTGGGCAATGCGCTGTTCCAGTCGGGCGACTATGCCAACGCGGGAACCGCCTTCCGTCAGGCTGCCATCGATGGCGCCAATCCGGCTCCTGCCGCCGCACTCGGCGAGCTCGGTCGTTGCTTCATTAAGCTCGGCCGTCCGGCGGATGCCGTGGAGACTTACCGCACGGCTATCGACTTTGCCGGCCCCCGCGACGACACGCGTGCGCTCAACGCCGGCATGGGTCAGGCGCTTTCTGCCGCCGGCCGCCCCTCCGACGCACTCGATGCCTTTAACGCCGCTACTGCCGATGGCATCTACCAGCTCACCTCCGAGCAGGCCGATGAGCTTGCCCGCGTGCACGATTCGCTTGCCGCGCTGTCTGCCCAGACGGCTATGGCCACGGCTCCGGCGCCCGCGATGGACGCTCCTGCCGTCGATCCTCTCGATCCTACGGGCGCGACCGGTCAGTTTATGCCCGATCCCTCGGACACCGGCTTCTTTACGCTGTCCGAGTCCGAGATGGTCCAGCAGGACCGTCAGGATCGTAAGCAGGCCAAGGTCCGTCGCCGCCATCGCCACACGGGCCTCAAAGTCTTCATCGTGCTGCTTCTGCTCATTTTGATCGCCGCGGGCGGTCTGGGCTTTGCCTACACGCGCGGCTTTGGCTTCCCGTCTCAGGAGTCTGTCGTTACCGATCTGTTCCAGGCTGCCGGTGACGGTGACACCGCAAAGGCCGAGTCTTGCCTGGCCTCGAGCCTGTCCGAGGACGCTAAGTCGATGATCATCTCCTCGATTCCGCAGGGTGCCACCGTGTCCGTCGAGGGCATGGATCAGTCCATGACCGAGACGACCGCCAAGGTGAAGGCATCGCTGTCCAAGGGCGGCGAGCAGGAGTACACCGTCAAATTCGTGCGCTCCGACAACCATATCGGCTGGGCCGTTTCTTCGCTTGATATGGATTTCTCGGCTGCTGACAACCAGTAGTGACCTTATGGGATTTAGCTTTGCCCGGCGCTTCACCGCAAGTGAGGCGCCGGGCTTGCGCTAGTATGATGAGCTAGTAGTTTTCCAGCAATCATCCAACACATCAGGAGTTGCGTTGTTTTCTTTGATGGATATGTTCTTCGGTAGCTATGCGGGCGATCTTGCCATCGACCTCGGCACCGCCAATACGCTTGTCTCCGTGCGCGGCAAGGGCATCGTCATTCGCGAGCCCTCTGTTGTCGCCATCGACAAGAACGACGAGCGCATCTTGGCGGTCGGTATCGAGGCAAAGCGCATGCTCGGCCGTACGCCCGGCAACATCGTGGCCGTTCGTCCCCTGAAGGACGGCGTCATCGCCGACTTCGATGTTACCGAGGCCATGCTTCGCTACTTTATCGACAAGGCGTCCGAGAAGCGCTATCCGTGGACTCCGCGTCCGCGTGTTGTCGTCTGCGTTCCCTCCGGTGTCACGTCGGTCGAGAAGCGCGCTGTCTTTGAGGCCACGATCCAGGCCGGTGCCCGCCAGGCCTATCTGATCGAAGAGCCCATGGCTGCCGCCATCGGCGCCGACTTGCCCGTCGAGGAGCCCACCGGCTCCATGGTCATCGACATCGGTGGCGGTACCACCGAGGTTGCCGTTATCGCTATGGGCGGCATCGTCGTCTCGCAGTCCATCCGTATTGCCGGCGACGAGTTCGATCAGGCCATCCTCACGCACGTTCGTGATGCCTACAACCTGGCCATCGGCGAGCGTACGGCAGAGGACATCAAGATCAAGGTCGGCTCCGCCGTGCCGCTCAAGGATGAGCTCGACGTCGAGGTCAACGGCCGCGACGTGATCACCGGTCTGCCCAAGACCGTGCGCATCGAGAGCGAGGAGATTCGTCGCGCACTCAACAAGCCGCTCGACGAGATGGCCAAGGCCGTCAAGGACGCACTCGACGCCACGCCTCCCGATCTTGCCTCGGACCTTATGTACTATGGCATTTTGCTGACCGGTGGCGGCGCGCTGCTGCGCGGTCTCGATGTGCGCCTGCGCGATGAGACCGGCGTTTCGGTCAACGTCAGCCCCACGGCGCTCGATAACGTTGTTAACGGCTGTGCCCGCGTGCTCGAGGCCAATGCGTTTGATGGCGGCTTCGTCCAGACCAATGCTTAATTTCCAAAAGGTGGATTCCATTTGGCACGATCTTCGGGTTTCTCCACAAATCTGAATACCAAGCGACAATCAACGGGTATGCGCCCGTTGATTGTTTTCAGCCTGATTTCGGTGTTGCTGCTCACGTTTTTCATCCGGGAGGGCGAGGCAGGACCGATTCATGCCGTGCGCTCGGGCGTGACGACGATTACCTCGCCGGTGCGCTTTGTGGGCTCGGCTGTGGCGGCTCCCTTCAATGCGATCGGAAACGTGTTCTCTAACCTTACGGCGTCGCAGGACACGCTTGACGAGCTTAAGAAGCAAAACGAGGAACTGACCTCTAAGGTTGCCGAGCTCTCCGAGGCTCAAAAGACCGCCGAGCGACTGGAGGGGCTGGTCGGCCTGCAGTCGACCTACAACCTCAAATCAACCGCAGCTCGTATCGTCGGCGCTTCGGGCGATGCCTGGACCTCGACCGTCACCATCGATAAGGGTTCTGCCGACGGTCTTACCATCAACATGCCTGTGACGAGTTCTGCCGGTGTCATAGGCCAGATTATCGAGGTCTCGGCCAAGACGTCCACCGTGCGCCTGATTGGCGATGAGAACTCGGGCGTGTCCGCTATGGTGCAGGACACGCGCGCCCAGGGCATGCTGCAGGGTCAGGCTGACGGCACGCTGCGTCTTGAGTACGTGAGCGTCGATTCCGACGTTAAGGTTGGCGACATCATCGTGACCTCGGGCATTGGCGGTGTGTTCCCCAAGGGTCTACCGCTCGGCACCGTCTCGTCTGTTGAGAAATCGGCAAACGACGTGTACTACACCATTGTGGTGCGCGCCCAGACGACGGCCGAGAACAACGAGGAAGTGCTGGTCATTACCTCGCTGACCGACGAACAGTCGGCCTCGGATGAGGACGTGAACACGGCCAACAGCACGCCGCAGGGAACGTCGCGCGATGCTGCGACCAAGACGAAGGACGAGAGCCCGGATGACAGTTCCGACACGTCCGAGACGACCGATTCCGGCTCGAGCGAATAGGGGGCATGTCCATGGACCTACATGAGCAGGGGATGAGCTCCCGCACGTTTGTAATCGCCGCCATCGTGTGCGTGCTGCTGCAGGCAGGCCTGGCACCGCAGATCTCCATTGCGGGCGGTCGCGTCAACTTTATGATTATCCTGGTGTGCCTAAGCGTGTTCTCGGGCGACCCGACCCGTGCCGTCGTGTGCGGTTTTTGCAGCGGCTTGTTCTATGACCTTTCCGCTGCCGTGCCGGTGGGCGTTATGTCGCTCCTGCTGACCGTGGGTTCTTTTGCCCTGGTGCATAGCGCTGCCGGTCAGACGGGCGGTGCCCCGAGTGCGCGCGGCATCACGGTGGGCGCCTTCGCGTTCGTCATTAATGTGATCTACAGCATCATCTTGCTGTTTATGGGTTTGGAGACGAGCTTTGTCGTGGCGATCTTCGGCCATGCGCTGCCGTCTTCGATCCTGACAGGTCTGGTTGCCATTCCGTTTTTGATGTCCGGCGTCGTGCCGCAGTCTGGTTATGGATTCTCCGCACGTGGCGGACGCCAGACGGGCATGCGCTTTAAGCCCAAGACCCGTAAGCTCAAATAGGGGAGGCTCGTAGATGTCTTCCCAGATGACGGTTATTATCGCCGGTATCGTGCTGGTTGTGGCCATCGTGGTCGCACTGGTCATCATGCGTCGCGGCGATTCTCGTTTTACCTACGATACGCAGCATGGGACGGCCCCGCGCGCCACCGAGGGCGAGGGCAATACCGCGGCGACCGCCTTTAAGGGCCGCTTCTCCATCCTCACCACGGGTGTGGGCGCGATGTTCGCGGCGCTTGCCGTCAAGCTGTGGGGCATGCAGATGGTCTCGTCGGACTATTACGAAAAGCAGGCTAATAGCAATCAGACGCGCACCGTTACCACACCCGCTGTGCGCGGCCGCATCCTCGACCGCAATGGCGTGGCGCTTGTCCAGAACCGTCCCTCACTTGCTGTCGTGGCCTACCGCGACCTTGCCGAGGATGAGGTTCTGGTTCGCCATCTTGCCAACGTGCTCGGTATGCCCTACGTGGCGGTGCTGCGCAATATTCAGGACAATTCCGAGGGCGCTCAGAGCCTGCATACCATCGCGACGGACGTCCGTCGCTCCACGGTTGCCTATATTCAGGAGCACGCCGGCGAGTTCCCGGGCGTCAAGATTGCCGAGCGTACCGAGCGCCAGTATCCATATGGCGAGACGGCATGCCATATCTTGGGCTATACCGGCACCATTACCTCCGAGCAGCTCGAGGCCCAGAATAAGAAAACCTCTAGTGATGATGATGCTTCTGCTGGCCGGATTACGTACCAGTCGGGCGATATCGTGGGCCAGGCGGGTGTTGAGAGCTACTACGAAAACCTGCTGCAGGGTATTCGTGGCGAGCAGACCGTCAAGGTCGATGCCTCGGGCAATGTGACCGGTCAGGCCGGCGCCGTGCCCGCCAAGGCCGGCTCCGACATTAAGCTCACGCTCGATCTTAAGATCCAACAGGCCTGTGAGACGGCGCTGGCGAGCGCCATCGAGCTTGCCAAGACCACTGGCTACAGCAATGCCGGCAACGGCGCTGTGGTGTGTCTCGATCCCAACAATGGCGAGATCCTGGGCATGGCGAGCGAGCCCAAGTTCGATCCGTCCGTCTTTATCGGCGGCGTCTCAAATGACGTGTGGACCGAGCTCAATGATGACAAGGGTTCGCACCCGCTGCTCAACCGCGCCATTAGCGGACAGTACATGTCGGCCTCGACCATCAAGCCGCTCTCGGCACTGGCCGGTCTTGAGTTTGGAACCTACACTTCAACGCAGACAACCAACTGCACGGGCTATTGGACGGGCCTGGGCAAGGCTTGGGGCAAGCGCTGCTGGCTGACGTCTGGCCACGGCACCATGACGCTGCAGTCGGGTATCGCCAACTCGTGCGACCCCGTCTTCTACGACATGGGCAAGGCCTTCTTTTATGACGAGCAACATTCCGAGGGGCTGCAGGAGGTCTTTCGTCGCTGGGGCCTAGGCAAGACCTGCGGTATCGATCTACCGAGTGAGGGCGCGGGCCGTATTCCCGATGCCGAGTGGAAAGAGTCGTACTTTACCGACGCCTCTGCCGAGGACCGCAAGTGGAATGCCGGCGATATGACCAACATTGCCATCGGCCAAGGCGACATCCTGGTGACGCCCCTGCAGATGGCGTGCGCCTATATGGGTCTTGCCAACGGCGGCAAACAGTACGTGCCTCACGTGTTTTTGTCTGCCGTGTCGCGCGATGGCGACGGCGATGCCTATAAGTACAACGGCAAGGGCAAGAAGAAGCGCCTGGAGGCCAAGATCAACAGCGATTCGGATTTGACTCTTGTTCGCAACGGCATGCACGACGTGATTTACACGGCATCGACGTCCTTGGCGGCTCACTTTGGCACCCTGACGCCGCAGGTGTACGGCAAGTCGGGCACGGGCGAGAAAAGCGGCGAGGACGAATACGCGTGGTTCTGCGCCTATGCACCGGCCGATGATCCCAAGTATGTCATCGCTACTGTCCTGGAGCAGGGCGGCGGTGGTTCGGATACCGCGATGCATGTCGTGCGCGACGTGCTCGGCGTGATTTATGACGAGCCCGATACCTCTTCGGCCTCGGGCGATTCTTCGGTTCGATAGGAGGTTGCGATGGATTTTTCTCCGGCGGATCTGTTCCGTTCAACCAAGACCGGCTCTCGCAGCAGCCTGGACCGCGTCAACAAGCAACTTTCGGCCTCGCGCGGTACGTTTCGCCAAAAGGTGCATATCGGTGTGCTGCTGGCTACCGTCGCGCTCGTTGCCTATGGCGCCATCATTATTTGGTCGGCGTCACAGTTTAAGGCCGACGCCTCATTCTCGCGCCACCTGCTGGGCATTGGCATTGGCGCGGTGCTTGCGGTGCTCGTCTGGCGTACCGATCTGCGCGGTATTTCCAATTTTTCGACGGCGTTGCTCGTCATCGACCTGATCGTGATCTTCTCGCCCAAGATTCCGGGTCTGTCCTATACGGGCGGTCTGGGCATGACAGGCTGGATCAAGATTCCCGGTATCGGCTTGACATTCCAGCCGGTCGAGCTTGCCAAGCTCATCACCATCTTCTTTATCGCCACGCTTGGCTCGCAGTATAACGGCCGCATCGATACCGTTCGCGACTACGTCAAGCTCTGCGGCATGCTGTCCATCCCGTTTTTGGCCGTCGTTGCCATGGGCGACCTGGGCTCGGGCCTGGTCGTGCTGGTCTCGGGCGCCATCGTCATCTGCATGAGCGGTGCGCGCCGCGAATGGGTGCTGTCGACCCTGGCCCTGCTTGTGGGCCTGGTGGCCCTCGTCCTGGCGCTCGATTCGGTCTTTGATTCGTTGCTCGGCCACGATGTGCTCATCAAGCAGTATCAGATGAACCGCCTGACGGTCTTTATCGACCCCGATAATGCCGATTCGGACGATGCCTACAACCTGCAGCAGTCGCTTATCGCCGTTGGCTCGGGCGGCTTCTTTGGTAAGGGTTTGGGCCATGCGACGCAGTCGGCCGGCGGCTTTCTTCCTGAGTTCCACACCGACTTTGTCTTCGCCTTCCTATCCGAGACCTTTGGCTTTTGCGGTTCCTTTTTGCTCCTGTGCCTCTACGTGCTGCTGATCTTTTCGACGATTCGCGTCGCCTTTAAGTGTGAGTCGCTGTTCTTGCGCCTATCGTGTGTGGGCATCGTTGGCATGTGGGCGTTCCAGACCTTCGAAAACATCGGCATGTGCATTGGCATGATGCCGATTACCGGTATTCCGCTACCGTTTATTAGCTTCGGTTCGTCTTCGATGATGATTCAGCTGCTGACGGTGGGTATCGTACAATCCATATGGCGGCATCGTTCGGGCGCCGCGTAACCGCTGGAGGGGTTTGCTATGAAAATTCCCGTAGATAAGCTGACCCGCGCTTTTAAGATGGGCGCGTCCGTTAAGAAGGATTCCGATACGCCGGTGCGCGTCTCGGTCTATTTGGATTCGTCCGCCTCGCGCTTTCTGGCCGAGACGGTGCGTGACGCCTTTGTGCCGCAGACGACCTCGGGCATTGTGCGCGTCGAGCGTCTGGGGGAGGAGCGAATTGCTCCAAAGACCGATACCGATGTGGTGCTGGTGCTCTCGTGCGGCTCCGACCGCTTGGAGAGTGCCGTGCAGGAGCTCGTGATCGCCGGCGCCCCCGTGTGCGTGCTTGCCGAGTCTGCTGTGGAGGTGCCGTTTATCGAGGAATCCACGCCCATGCTCGGCGTGGTGGCGGCAAACGATAAGACGTATCTGCTCGAGACGCTTGCCCGCTGGATTCTCGATCGCACCGACAAGGAAACGGCTTTTGCGGCGAATTTTGCCTTTATGCGCATCGCGGCAGCTAATCGTATCATCACCTCGTGCGCGCTCACCAATATGGCGACCGGTGCGCTGGTGTTTTTGCCGGGCGCCGATTATCCCGTTATGGCGCTGGCGCAGGTGGGCATGCTCTTTGAGCTCGCTGCCGTCTTTGGACGCGGCATTAAGCCTGAGCGCGGCTACGAGGTCGCGGGCGTGCTTGCCGGCGGTCTTGTGATCCGCGCGGTCACCCGCGCGCTCGTCAAGCAGACGCCGCATATTGGGTTTGCCGTCAAGGCGCTCACTGCTGCCGCGGGCACCTATGGCATGGGCCGTGCGCTCGTTTCGCTCTACGAGCGCGATGTCGACTACAGCCGTGCCAACGAGGTGGTCACTGCCACGTTCTCCCGCGTTCGCGATCTGGTGACCACGGTCGCGGGTGCTACCCGTCCTATGGCGTCCTACCAAGACGCATCCGATCTCGCTGCTTAGGGGTTTTCCGTTGCGCGTTCCGTATCAAGACTGCTTTCATTTAATTGAGCCGCTGCTCGCCAAGGTCGAAAAGCCGAGTCGCTATATCGATCACGAGTGGGGCACGCTTTCCAAGGCCGATGCCGACTATCGTTGCTGCCTGATCTATCCGGATGTGTACGAGGTTGGTCTGCCCAACCAGGGCATCGCCATCCTCTACAACATCCTTAACCAGGCCGAGGGCATCTCCTGCGAGCGTGGCTATGTGCCGTGGCCCGATATGGGTGACGCTATGCGCGAGGCAGGCATTCCGCTGCTGTCGCTCGAAGGTGCTGCCCCCGTCGCTTCGTTTGATATCGTCGGCCTGCATGTGCCGCACGAGATGGCGGTGACGAACTTCCTCGAGGCACTCGACCTCGCTGGCATTCCGCTGTTAGCGGCCGACCGAGGTGAAGACGACCCCATCATCATCGCCGGCGGCCCCTCGGTGTACAACCCCGAGCCGTACGCGGCCTTCTTCGATGCCATCCTCATCGGCGAGGGCGAGGAATCGCTGCTCGAGACCTGCCAGCTGCATCGCCGCCTGCGCGACGAAGGAGTTCCGCGCGCGCAGATTGTTGAGCAGCTTGCATCCATTGCCGGCAACTACGTGCCGTCGCTCTATGAGGTTCGTCACGACGAGCCCTGCTCGCCGCATGGCTACACCGTGCCGCGCGAGGGCAAGGATGCGCCGACCGTGGTCTACAAACGCGTCGTCGAGGATTTCGGCGCCACGAATCCGCTGTCGCAGTCGTGCGTGCCCTATGCGCAGCTGGTTCACGATCGCCTGTCTATCGAGATTCTGCGCGGCTGCGCCCGCGGCTGTCGTTTTTGCCAGGCCGGCATGACGTATCGCCCGGTGCGCGAGCGCTCGGCCGACCAGATCGTCTCGTCGGTGATTCAGGGTCTGGAAAAGACCGGCTATGACGAGGTGTCGCTGACCTCGCTCTCCACGACCGACCACTCCTGCATTCGTGACGTGCTCGGCAGGCTCAACCGTCGCCTGGAGGATACGGGTATTCGCGTGTCTATTCCGTCGCAGCGCCTGGATTCGTTTGGCGTGGATATGGCCGAGTCGGTCGCCGGCGAAAAGAAGGGCGGCCTGACGTTCGCGCCCGAGGCCGGCAGCCAGCGCATGCGCGACATCATTAACAAGAACGTGACCGAGGGGGACCTGGACCGTGCGGCCAAGGCGGCCTTCGAGGCCGGCTGGAACCGCATGAAGCTCTACTTTATGATGGGCCTTCCCGGCGAGCGCGACGAGGACATCGTGGCCATCGCCAATCTGGCCGATCACGTGCTGGAGCTCGGTCGTTCCGTGGTGCCCAAGGCTCGTCGCGGCTCGATCTCGGTGTCCATCTCGGTTTCGGTCTTTATCCCCAAGGCTGCCACGCCGTTCCAGTGGTGCCCGCAGCTCGACTACGACGACGTCAAGCGTCGCCAGAAGCTGCTCATCACGAGCGTTCGCAACCGTGCCGTCCGCGTGCATTACCACGATGCCGAGACCTCGCTCATCGAGGCCGCGCTCTCCCGCGCCGGTCGTGACATGACGCCCGTCATCATCGATGCTTGGCGCTCGGGGTCTCGCTTTGACGCCTGGGTAGAGCATTTCTCGCTCGATAACTGGAAGGAGGCTGCTGCCAAAAACGGCATCGACCTCAATGAGCTTGTGCACCTGCCCTACGAGTTGGACTGGCGTCTGCCGTGGGAGCATGTGAGCCCCGGCTGCACGCGCGGCTTCCTCGAGCGCGAGTACCGTCGCTCGCTCGAGGGTGTCACGACTCCCGACTGCACTCGCACGTCGTGCACCGGCTGCGGAATCTGCCCCACGCTCCACGCCAAGAATGTATTGATGGGTGATCGCGCATGAGTGAGCGCCTGACCGACAACCCCACGCTCTTTAGACTTCGTGTTCGCTATGGCAAGCGCGATCGCCTTAAGTACCTGGGCCATCTCGAAGTAATCCATACCATTGAGCGCATCGTGCGCCGTGCGGGACTTCCCTATGCCGTCACGCAGGGCTTCTCTCCGCACATGCGCGTGGGCTTCTCTTCGGCGCTACCGGTGGGTACGTCGTCGACCTGCGAGTGGTATGACCTGTTTATGACCGAGTTCGTGGCGCTCGACGAGGCGTTTGGGCGCCTGGCTGCGGCCTCTCCGGCCGATCTGGCGCCCATCGAGGCGGCGTACATCGACGTGCGCACGCCGGCGCTCACGGCTCAGCTTACGCGTCTGTCGTACCGTATCGACTTGCACCTGGACCCCGAAGCCCCCGTGAGCACCGACGAGGTGCGCGCTGCGATTGACACGCTGCGCGCGGGTCATGGTATTGACTATGCGCGCGGCAAAAAGAGCAAGCGCTTAGACCTTGACCACACACTGGTGGGCTATGAGATCACGGCGGGGGAGCGTCCGGACCATCTGGTGCTCATGCTCGACACCCATGCCGACAACGAGGGCTCCATGCGTCCGGAGATTTTGCTTTCTGCTGCTGATGTTTTGTTGCAGGGCTTGACCCCGGGCGTCGATGCACCTATTGTTTCCACCGGTATGCAAGACCTCGTGACCATCTGCTCCTACGATGTCGAGCGTCAGAATCAAGCATGCGAGGACGACGAGGGCCGACTCGTCAGCCCCATACCTGTGCGAACTTGTGGATTTGCTCCACATACTCGTTGACGGGGGTATTTTCGCCTGCTACTATATTCGGCTGTTGCACTAACTGATGCATGAAGGGCAAGTAAACATGTACGCAATCGTTAACACGGGCGGCAAGCAGTACAAGGTCGCCACCGACGATGTCATCACCGTCGAGAAGATCGAGGGCAATGAGGGCGACAAGGTCACCCTGCCGGTCATCTTCCTCAACGATGGTAAGAAGATCGTCACCGATCCCGACAAGCTGGCCAAGGCCAAGGTTACCGCTCAGATCGTTGAGCAGTTCAAGGGCGAGAAGCAGCTGGTCTTCAAGTTCCACAAGCGTAAGCGCTATCGTCGTCTGAAGGGTCACCGTCAGCAGCTCACCAAGCTGAAGATCGTGAAGGTCCAGGCTACGTCCCGCGCCAAGAAGGCTGTCAAGGCAGAGGCCGAGGCTGTTGCCGAGGCTCCCGTCGCCGAGTAGATTACACTCGTAACGAAAGAGTAGGTATACACAATGGCACACAAAAAAGGACTCGGTTCCTCCCGTAATGGCCGTGACTCCCGCGGTCAGCGCCTTGGCACGAAGCGCTATGCCGGCCAGACGGTAACCACGGGCACGATTCTCGTCCGTCAGCACGGCACGCACATCCACCCGGGTGAGAACGTTGGCCGTGGCAAGGACGACACGCTGTTCGCGCTGGTCGACGGTACCGTTGAGTTCCACAAGGGTATCAAGCACAGGGTCAGCGTACGCCCGCTCGCGAACGCGTAATTTACCCTTCATAGAGCACATATGTGGGAGGCACTTGAGTTTTAGGATTCAAGGGTCTCCCTCTTTTTGTAGGAGGCGATTCTGTTGTCACAGTTCACCGATATCAGCCGCATTAACGTGTGCGGCGGCGACGGCGGAGCCGGATGCATGTCGTTTAGGCGCGAGGCATTTGTCCCCAAGGGCGGCCCCGATGGCGGCGACGGCGGTCGTGGCGGCAATGTTGTCATCCAGGCCGATGCTCAGCTGTCTTCGCTGATCGATTACCGCTTCAAGCATCACTTCCGCGCCGAGCGCGGCACGCATGGGCAGGGTGCCCGTCGTAACGGTAAGAGCGGCGAGGACCTGATCCTGAAGGTTCCCATGGGCACCGTGGTGCGCGAGCTCGACCCCGAGACGCAGACCCCGATGTTCGAGATTGCTGACCTGGTGCACGATGGCGAGCGCGTTGTCGTGGCGCCCGGCGGTGCCGGTGGCCTGGGCAACACGCACTTTGTGACGTCGGTGCGTCGCGCGCCCGCGTTCGCTCAGCTGGGCGAACCGGCCGAGGAGCACTGGATTGAGCTTGAGATGAAGCTTATGGCCGATGCCGCGCTCGTGGGTTTCCCCTCGGTGGGCAAGTCCTCGCTTATCGCGCGCATGAGTGCCGCCCGTCCCAAGATCGCCGACTATCCGTTTACAACGCTCGTGCCGAACCTCGGCATGGTGCGTGCCGGTGAGTATTCTTACGTCGTTGCCGACGTTCCTGGTTTGATCGAGGGCGCGAGCGAGGGCAAGGGCCTGGGCCACCAGTTCCTGCGCCACATTGAGCGCACGGCGCTCATCATGCATGTCGTTGACATGACGGGCGGGTTTGAGGATCGCGATCCGGTCGAGGATTACCGTATCATCAACCGTGAGCTCGAGCAGTATGGCGCCGAGCTTTCGGAGCGTCCGCAGATCGTCGTCGCCAACAAGTGCGATGCGCCGGGCACGGCCGACAAGATTGCCGACCTCAAGCGCGCCGCGCTCGACGATGGACATATGTTCTTTGCCGTGTCCGCCGTGACGGGCGCCGGCCTCAACACGCTGATGCTTGCCGTGGGCGAGCAGGTGGCTAAGCTGCGTGCCGAGTTGGCGGTCTCCGCTGAGCCGGTCGATCTGCGCGACGAGGAGTGGGAGCGCCGCCGTCTGCAGCGCGAGAAGCGGTTCCGCATTGTCCAGGAGGAGCCCGGTGCCTTCCGTGTGGTTGGTCGTGCCATCGAGCGCATGGTCATCCAGACCGACTGGGAAAACGAGGAAGCCGTCATTTACCTGCAGCATAAGTTTGCGCGTATGGGTGTTGACGACGCGCTCGAGAAGGCCGGTTGCCGTGCGGGCGACGAGGTCCGCATTTGCCAGCGTGCCTTTGACTTTGAGGGCGCTGAGGACTTCTCGGAGTACGAGGAGCTCGAAGACGCTGGCGAGGACGTTGCCGTTGAGGCCATTGACGTGGCCGATGCTGCGGATGAGGGCGTCGAGGTTGTCGATGCGGCGGATGCCGCGGACGATGCCGTGACCTCGGAGGGCGAGTAGGCCATGTCGCTGCGCGGTGGAATCGGTTTGCCCGAGCTGCCCATAAAAGTGGGCAAAGAGTTTCGGCTTGGCATTATGGGCGGCACCTTCGACCCGATTCATTACGGGCACCTGGTGACTGCCGAGCAGGCACGCGAGTCGCTCGACTTGGACGCTGTGCTCTTTATGCCGGCGGGCTCTCCCGCCTTTAAGCTTGACAAGCCGGTGACGCCTGCCGAGGACCGTTATGCCATGACTGTCCTCGCCACCGCCGCGAACCCGGCCTTTTTGGCGAGCCGGTTCGAGATTGACCGTCCGGGCGTAACCTATACGGCCGATACGCTTCATGCCCTTCGCGACTTTTACCCGCCGCAGGTAAAGCTCTACTTTATTACGGGCGCCGACGCGATTATCGATATTGTGACCTGGCATGATGCCGAGCGAATCGCTGAGCTTGCTACCTTTATTGCGGCGACGCGACCGGGTTTTGATATCGATACGGCTCGTGCCCGAATCAAAGAGTCGGGGCTGCCGTTCGATGTGCGCTATATTCAGATTCCGGCGCTGGCGATCAGCTCGACGAACATTCGTAAGCGAGTTGCCCGCGGCATGAGCGTGCGTTATCTTACGAGCGAGTCTGTGCTCGGCTACATTCGCAAGCGCAGTTTGTATGTCGATCTGGGTCAAGAAGATTTTGAGTGATGGGGGCTACGTTGTCGGTAGAGGATCAGTTTGAGGGCGATGAGCGCGCGCTGCTCAAGCGCATTCAAGAGCTGCTCGATGTTCGCATGAAAGATAAGCGCAAGCGCTATGTGCATTCGCTGGGTGTTGCCGAGACCGCACTTCATCTGGCCGAGGTCTACGGCGTTGACCGCTTTGATGCCGCTGCCGCCGGCTTAATTCACGACTGGGACAAGGTGCTTTCCGATGACGAGCTCGTGGCCCGCGCGCTTCACTATGGCATCAAGGTTGCCGGCTCTCCTTCCGCCGCGACGCCGCTTTTGCATGGCCCTGTTGCCGCCTATGAGCTTCCGCAGCTTTTCCCCGAGCTGTCGCCGGTTGTTTTCCAGGCTGTCGACCGTCACACCGTGGGTGCCTGCGACATGACGCCGCTCGATATGGTGGTCTTTGTGGCAGATGCCATCGAGCCTAACCGTCACGGCGACTATGCCCATGCGCTGCGCAAGATGGTGGGGAAGTCCTCGCTCGATGAGTTGTTCTTCTCCTGTTTTGCGCAGGGTCTGGTCTATGTGATCCAGTCCGGGCGCTATCTTTATCCCACGGCTATTACGATTTACAACCATTACGCCCAGCTGCGCTAGCTCGGGTGTGTCTAGAAAGAGGTATTCCATGGCCGACGAGACCATGACTGACGAGCAGATTCTTGAAGGTGTGGAGCACAAGAGTTTCGTTGCCACGTCCGACCGCACCGCCGCCTCGCTGTCCGCGAGCGGTGTCGCCGCCGAGGATGTCGCCCGCGCCGCCGCGCAGGCCGCCTACGACAAGAAAGGCGAGGACGTGCAGGTGCTCGACCTGACCGAGCTTTCCGACGTGTGCGACTACTTTGTGCTTGCCACCGGTACCAACAACCGCCAGGTCGATTCTATCGTCGACGAGATCGAGGAGAAGGTCGCCGAGGCTTGCGGCGAGCATCCGTTCTCCATCGAGGGCCGCGAGCAGAAGACCTGGATGCTCATGGACTA
>CAJLPX010000028.1 GCA_905208635.1 uncultured Collinsella sp.
AGAAGGGGGAGGCCTCGCGGCCTCCCCCTTTTTTTGCGTTTTATAGAGAGCTGTAATACAAGAACTCGCCTTCGTTTAGCTTGTCTTACTGTTTGGCTGTATTTTGAGTCCTTCTTTTCTATTTGCGCGATAATAACTCCCATTGGCGTAAGGGAGGACTTGATGTTTACCGTTTTTGTCTTGGGCAATATTGCTTCGGGTAAGTCGACTGCCTGCCGCTATTTCGAATCTCGTGGCGCTATGCTTATCGATCTGGATGAGCTTGCAAAATCGCTGTATGTGCCGGGCTCTGATATCGTTAACGCTCTTGCGGATGAATTCGGTTGGGACATTTTGGATGAGATAGGCGGCATTCGCCGCAGCATCCTCGCTTCTCGAGCTTTCGCTTCTCCTGATTCGGTCACACGGCTCAATGGCATCGTGCATCCCGTTCTGATTGAACAGCTTTCGCTTAGGATTCTCGATCCGGTTTGTTGTACGGTTTCATCTCCCCGTTATCCCTTTGCGGTTGTCGAGGTTTCTGCTCCGACTGGTTTTGAGGATGCATTTGGCTTGGCTGATGAAATTCTGGTCATCAGCGCCCCTTTGTCAGTTCGTCGCGAGCGTGCTATTCAGCGTGGCATGGAGCCATCTGATTTCGATGCCCGTTCTGCTTGCCAGCCCGATGAGTCTGCGCTGTGCAATCTCGCTACAACGGTGATTGATAATGCCGCAGGCGATAATTCGCTCTTTGAGCAGCTTGACTCATGGCTTGCATGCCATGGGTTTATAGACACTGCGAATAAGGAGGATGCCGATGCCTAAGACACGTTTCTTTGCGTGGTATCGCCTTATACCGCTGGCTGCCGTTTTTGCCTTCGGCCTTATCTCATTCGTTTACTCGTGTGCTCCTGCGGCTTTCTTTAAGCCGCTGTATCCCATTGACTACGAGGCGTATGTAAAGCATTCTAGTATTTCGCATAATCTGGATCCGTATCTGGTGTGCGCTGTCATTAAGTCGGAATCGAATTGGGATCCCGAGGCTGAGTCGAATCAGGGTGCTCAGGGATTGATGCAGCTGATGCCCGAGACTGCCCAGGATATGATCGCCAAGGGTCTTGTCGACGGTGGGGGGTATTCGGCCGACAACCTTAACGATCCTGCTACGAATATCGAGTTTGGCTGCGCGTACCTCTCGTATCTCTTAACGTATTTCAACGGGTCGACGGATAGCGCTATTGCCGCATATAACGCCGGCATGGGCAATGTGGATGGTTGGGCGCAGCAGAGCACCTCGCTTCACAATGCGATTACCTTCCCCGAGACGCAGGCTTATCTGATTCGCGTCAATAATGCCTGGGTTCGCTATAAGACGCTCTATCCCGATCGGTTCGTATAGGACTAAGCCCACCTCCTGCGTATACTGCAGATGTATGAGTTAGGAGTATCCATGGCGGAATTTGAAGTAGAACGCGTTGGTGGTGAACTTAAGCGCTTTGGCGTTGAGGGCGCTGAGGTGCCGTTTGAAGTCGTTTCTCCCTATGAGCCTGCAGGTTCTCAGCCTAAGGCCATTGAGTCGCTTGTGCAGGGTGTGAGGGACGGAGATCGCTATCAGGTTTTGCTGGGCGTGACTGGTTCGGGCAAGACCTTCACGATGGCTAAGACTATTGAGGCCCTGGGGAAGCCGACGCTGGTCATGGCTCCCAATAAAACGCTCGCCGCTCAGCTTGCGAGCGAGCTCAAAGAGTTCTTTCCCAACAACGCTGTGGTCTACTTTGTCTCGTACTACGACTACTATCAGCCCGAGGCGTATGTGCCGCAAAGCGATACATATATCGAGAAAGACTCCTCGATTAACGAAGAGGTCGAGATGCTGCGACATCAGGCGACCGCCTCGTTGCTCTCTCGACGCGATGTAATCGTCGTTGCTTCGGTGTCCTGTATCTACGGTATCGGCTCTCCCGAGGACTATGCGGGGCTGGCGCCGAATGTCGACAAGAAAGTGCCGCTCGAGCGCGATGACTTTATCCATGCACTTATCGACATTCAATATGATCGCAATGACTATGACCTAGCGCGCGGCACGTTCCGCGTGCGCGGCGATGTTGTCGACGTGTATCCGCCTTATGCCGAGCATCCGTTGCGGTTTGAGTTCTTTGGCGACGAGGTTGAGCTTATTGCCGAGATCGATGAGGTTACCGGTGAGATGCTTCGTGAGTACGAGGCCATCCCCGTATGGCCGGCCTCGCACTACGTGACCGAGAAGCCGAAGGTCAAGGCGGCTCTGAAATCAATCAGTGAAGAGTGCGAGAAGCGTGTGGCCGAGCTCAAGGCGACCGACAAGTTGCTCGAGGCACAGCGTCTGCAGCAGCGCACCGACTATGATCTCGAGATGCTCGAGACCATGGGTTTTTGTAACGGTATCGAGAACTACTCGCGTCATCTGGACGGTCGAAAACCGGGCGAGCCGCCGTTTACCCTGATCGATTACTTCCCTAAGGACATGCTCTGCATCATCGATGAGAGCCATGTGACGGTGCCGCAGATTCGCGGCATGCACGAAGGTGACCGCTCGCGTAAGGTGACGCTGGTGGAACACGGTTTTCGCCTGCCCTCGGCGCTCGACAACCGTCCACTTCGCTTCGATGAGTTTGAGGCGAGGATCCCGCAGTTCATCTACGTTTCGGCCACGCCGGGTGACTATGAGTTGCGCGTGAGTCAAAACGATGTTGAACAGATTATTCGACCGACCGGCCTGCTCGATCCCAAAATCGACGTTCGTCCGGTCCGAGGCCAGATTGACGATCTTGAGGACGAGATTCGCGAGCGCGTGGCCCGCAAGGAGCGCGTGCTGGTGACCACGCTGACCAAGCGCATGGCCGAGGATCTGACCGATCACCTGCTCGATGCCGGCATTAAGGTCAACTACATGCACTCCGATACGGCGACGATGGACCGTGTCGAGATTCTGCGAACGTTGCGCGAGGGCAAGATCGATGTTCTCGTTGGCATCAACCTGCTCCGCGAGGGTCTAGACCTCCCCGAGGTCTCGCTGGTGGCAATTCTCGATGCCGATAAGGAAGGTTTCTTGCGTAACCGCCGTTCGCTGATTCAGACAATTGGCCGTGCGGCCCGCAATGCCGACGGCGAAGTCATCATGTACGCCGACGTCGTGACCGATTCGATGAAAGAAGCCATCGAGGAGACGCAGCGCCGTCGTGAGATACAGATGGCCTACAACGAAGAACACGGCATTGTGCCCAAGACGGTGCGCAAGGCCATCAACGACATTTCGAGCTTTATTGCCGAGGCCGAAAAAACTGTGGGCTCCAAGGGACGCTCGAAGGGCGACTCTCTTGGCCATGGCGCATTCTATACGCCCGATGAGTCGGGCGAGGGCGGTGTGCCGGAAACGGTGGCGCCCGAGCAGACACTTGCGGAACAGTTGGAAGAACTGCCGCATGACGAGCTTGTGCGGATCGTCGAAACCATGGAAGGGGATATGCGTAACGCTTCTGCCGCCATGGACTTTGAGGAGGCGGCGCGCCTGCGCGATGCCGTCGTTCAGATTCGGGCGATGCTCGAGGGCGCGTCTGAGGACGAGACGATCGAGCGCTTACGTTCGCAGGCCCGCAAGGGTTCCACTTTCGCATCGGGCAGAAAACGCCAGGGTGCACGGTTTAAGAAATAGCAAACAGGCCCCGAGTCCCCTGTGGAGCTCGGGGCCTATGTCTTTTGCGCGCTGGAATTCGTGCGTTAGAGGTCTGCGATCAGGGCTTCGGCACAACGAATGCCGTCGGTGGCCGCGCTCATGATGCCGCCGGCATATCCAGCTCCCTCACCGCAAGGGTAGAGACCCGGGGTCGACACGGCATGGCACGTTCGGTCTCGGGTGACAGTGACCGGTGAGCTCGAACGAGTCTCCACGCCGGTAAGAACGGCGTCGGGACGGTCGTAGCCTCGTAGCTTTTTTCCGAGTAGGGGAAGTCCCAGGCGGAGCGACTCGACGATATGCTGCGGCAGGGCTTCGTCAATTGCTGTCCAGGTCACACCGAGCGGATAGGTGGGCTTTACCTTTCCGGGCGCCTTGCTGGCACGTCCTGCGAGGAAATCTCCGACGAGCTGTGCCGGTGCGTTCCAGTTGGAACCGCCCAGGCGATAGGCGGCCGCCTCGCAGGCACGCTGGAGCTCGATGCCGGCGAGCGGGTCATCGTTGGGAAGGTCCTCGGGCGTGACGTTAACGAGCAGGGCGGCATTTGCGTTGCGTCCGTCGCGGGCATTGAGACTGGCGCCGTTGACGCACAGGTGGCCCTGCTCGGAAGAGGCGGCGACAACCTGCCCGCCGGGGCACATGCAAAACGAGAACACACTGCGGCCGTTGGGAAGATGGGCGACGAGCTTGTAAGGGGCTGCTCCGAGGGCAGGATGTCCCGCCGAGGCTCCGTATTGGACTCGGTCGATGTCGCGCTGCGGATGCTCGATGCGAACGCCCATGGCAAAGGTCTTTTGTGCGAGGGCCACGTTGTGGCCCTTAAGGAGCTCAAAAATATCGCGAGCAGAATGCCCGCAGGCGAGGATGAGGCGCTTTGTCTCGATTGGCTCGCAAGCGGCGTCTTGGGACGATTGGACATCAATACCGGTGATGGCGCCAGACGCGTCGATGCGAATGTCGACGAGCTTTGTTCGATAACGGACGACACCTCCGAGCTGCTCGATGCGCTGGGATATAGCGGTGACAACCGTGGGAAGGATGTCGGAGCCAATGTGCGGCTTGGCATCCCACAGAATATCGCGGGGCGCGCCCGCCTCGACGAAGGTTTCGAGGATAAGGCGATGGGCGGGATTTTTGGTTCCCGTATTGAGTTTGCCGTCCGAGAAGGTTCCCGCGCCGCCCAGGCCAAACTGGATATTGCTCTCGGGGTCGAGGATGCGCTCCTTTAGAAAGAGGTCGATCGCCTGCGAGCGGCGAAATGCCGGGTCGCCGCGCTCGATGAGCAAGGGCTTAAGACCTGCTTCGGCGAGCGTAAGCGCAGCGAAAAGGCCGGCGCATCCGGCGCCGACAACGACAGGGCGTTCTTGAGGTGCGTCGGAGGCGGGGGAGGGGAATGAAGGCTCATCATCTTCTATCGCGCGTACGCGCGAGCGGTCACGCTCGGCAACGCTGTCGATCGCTTCTCGCTCGAGGTGGGGACTAGTCAGCTCAACACGAAAGCTCAGGATAAAATGGACGTCTCGTTTTTTGCGAGCGTCGATTGACTTGCGGTGGAGCTCGATGGACTTGATCTCGGAGTCCTTGCAACGTAGGACGCACTTGGCGACTCGCTTGCCAACAATGAGACAGGCATTTTCATCGCCGGCTTCATCGAGCGACGCGTTGACTTGGGTGATTTCAATCATCGAGGTCTCCTTAGAGGCAAGAAAGAGGCCGTCCGGTATCCTAGACGGCCCGAATGCGTTTTTGATTATAGACTGCGCGGCTACAGGCTGCTTGCAGCGCGAATGCCCGAGATCCAGGCCCACGCAAGATTAAAGCCTCCGCAATCGGCGTCGATGTCGAGCGCTTCACCGCAGACGTAAAGCGGGGCGTCGACAACGCTGCGCGCGCGTAGGCTGGGTGTTGAGATGCTCTCGACAGATATGCCACCACGCGTGACCTGTGCTGAGCGCTCCTCGGCTGTTCCCTCGACGAGCAACTTAAAGTGTTTGAGGATCGAGACCAGGTGGATGACATCGTTGGAGCCTGGATGGCACTGCTCGAACGCTGTGCAGACGACGCGGGAGAGTTGCGGGGCGAGCATGCCGTCGAGCCAACGGGGATCGCGGGGTGAAAAGCGGCCGAGCAGTTCAACGCGTCGGTTGAGCGTATCGAGCAGCTCGTCTTTGGAGAGGTCGGGGAAAACGTCGAGCAGGATCGTATCGCCGTGCTGGATACGACGAGAGAAGTTGAAGACAGCGACGCCCGAGATACCGAAGGTTCGAAACAGCACTTCACCGTCTTCGTGCCAGAGCTCATTATGATTGCGGGCGAGCGTCAAGCAGGCGCGGACGCGCAGGCCGTCCAACGTCTTGAGTGCCGCTCGATCGCCAACGACCGTTGCCGATACGGGGCAGAGGATGGGGCGCAGCGAAGTGAGGGGAAGGCGAAACGTATCGGCGATACCGGTGGGGTTGCCGCCCGTAGCGATAATTACGGCATGTGCCTGCAGGGCCTCGTTCTTGCGAGGGACATCGGCGAGCGCCTTCCGAAGCGAGCGGAGCTCCGATTTTCGGTCGTCGTGCTTTTTTGCCTTGAGCGCCCGCGCTGGACGGTCTATTTGGAGTGCCCAGCCTTCAGAAGCTTTGTACGCCGAGGCAACGTTGGCTCCGCAGATTAAGGTGATACCTAGGCGGTCGCAAGCGTTGAGAAGTGCGTCGCGCACCGATTCGGCGCGAAGGGAGCGCGGGTACAGCCGGCCTTCCTCGGAGGTTGTCATGATACCCAGCGAGGAGAAGAAACCCATAAGCTCTTGTTCGGGCTGGGGGGCCATGACGGATTCGACGAATGCGGGGTGGTTATACCGCTGAGGATCAATCGATTCGTTGGAGAGGTTGCAGCGGCCGTTACCGGTCGCAAGGAGCTTAAGGCCGCAGGCGACATCGCGCTCAACGATGCAGACGCTTTTGCCAGCGCGTGCGGCCGTAATGGCGGCGGCGAGGCCTGAAGCCCCGCCGCCGATTACCAGGACGTCATAGAAGGCGCTCGCGTTCACTTAGGCCTCGTCGGTCTCGTGCGGGGTAATAGCCTCGACGGCAGAGACTGCCTTGGGCAACATGCCATCGGGCAGCGCGGTCTCGACCTCGCCCTTATCGCAGGCCTCGGCGAGTGCCGGATTAATGGGAAGCTGCCCCAAGATGTCGAGGTTATAGCGCTCTGCGACCTCGGGGAGCTTGCTCTTGCCAAAGACCTCGATCTTCTTGCCGCAGTCGGGGCACTCAATATAGCTCATGTTCTCGACAATGCCCAGAATGGGGACGTTCATCTTCTCGGCCATGTTGACCGCCTTGGCGACGATCATCGAGACCAGATCCTGCGGGCTCGTGACGATGACGATGCCGTCGACGGGCAGCGACTGGAAGACGGTGAGCGCGACGTCGCCTGTTCCCGGAGGCATGTCGACCAGCAGGTAGTCGATGGGGCCCCACGAGGTCTCGCTCCAGAACTGCCTAATGGCGCCTGCGATGACCGGACCGCGCCAAAGGACGGGGTCGGTCTCGTTTTGGAGCAGCAGGTTGGAGCTCATGACCTTGACGCCGTGCTCGGAGATTTCGGGCAGCATAAGGTTGCCAAGGGCATGGACGTGGCGTCCGCTCATACCGAACATCTTGGGGATAGAGGGACCGGTGATGTCGGCATCGAGGACGCCGACCTTGTGGCCGTGACGGGCAAGCTCGGTGGCGATGGCACCGGTGACAAATGACTTGCCGACACCGCCCTTGCCGGAAAGCACGGCGATGACGCGCTTGACCTCGGACAGCGTGTTCTCCTCAAATTGCGACGGCGACGTTTGTCCGCCGGCGGCCTGTGCATGTTCGCAACCCATGTATGACTCCTTTGTATATGCTGGGGCCGGGGCCCCGCGATGTGACACGAGCGTCATTGTACCCTCGTTTGCGAGCGGGAGTCATTTGCGATGCGTTTGTGCCGAGCGTGCTTGCAATACGATGGGCCCAAGCGAATGGGCGGGCTTACTGAACTTTGCTGGCGAACTCGAGGTATTGCATGCGCTGCAGCTTGTCGATCGTCGAGGCGTAGGGGCTGTCTTTCGATTCCAAGTCGTAGCGCAGCCCGTCGGCACCGAGATAGCCGGCGACATTGATGGTGGGCACATCTGACCTTGTTGCAAGCAGGGCCTTTTGGTAATTGGTGAGCGGAGCGCCGATCTTATTAAGGGTAATGGCTGCAATCTCGTTTGCCCCGACGGTGTCGTAGACGTTGAGCTCGGTATTGCCGGCGATCTCATAGTTAGCCCAGACGAGATATGTCGACTGATAGATACGGAAGGCGTGGCTTGCCGTATCTTCCTGAGGGTACAGCTCGTCGTTGAGAGTCGTTGCGGCGCTCGGCTGATGGTCGCCAAAAAAGACAAGAACAACCGGTCTGCCGATATTGCGGAGCTCGTTGATAAAGTACTCGAGGTCCCGGTCGGATGCGTTGATGCAGGTGAGATAGGTGTTGAGCGCGCTGTTGGCGCCTTCGCTGGCTCCCTCGACCCAATAGTTTGTCAGCTCTTCGGCGGGAACGGTGCCATAGTCGTAGCCGCCGTGATTTTGCATCGTGACGTCAAAGATGAACTGCGGCGCTTCGTCGGTTCTAAGCAGGTCGAGTATCTTGTCGTAGGTGGCGTAGTCGCATACGCCGGCATGGTAATAGGGCGCACCTTCGAAATCGCCGATTGAAAGAAAGTCTCCAAAGCCCAGCTGCTGATAGATTTTATCTCGATGGTAGTTGACGGGGTTTTGCGGGTGCATAGCGGTAGCGGTATACCCAAGCTCTTTAAGGTCCTTTGCCAGGCTGTTGACGCCATTCATCTGATACAGCTGATAGGGGATTTTGCCTAATCCGACAAAGGCCGTTGTCGCTCCGGTCAAAAATTCGAATTCGGAGTTCGCCGTTCCGCCACCGGCGACCGAAGCGAGCATGGTGCCGCGAACAAGTGTGTCGGGAAGCGAGTTGTAGAATGCGGGGCCGGTGTACCCGGCCGCCTGGAGCTGCTCAAAGCACGAAAGGTCGCCAAAACTCTCGTTCATGACGGCAACAATCGTCGGCGTGATTTCATTGAACTGGGCAACGGCCGCCGCGCGCTGTTCGCTCGAGCCATATGTGCTGTCGTAGACGGTGGCGAGCTCCTGCTCGATGCTCTGCGCCTCATCGGGCGTATAGTCTTCGGGCTTCTCAATGGGCAACTCGTTGACCATTTCGGTGAACGAAGTGATAAAACCCTGAGACGCATACGTGGTGATGGGCTGCCAACGGTCAAATCCAAAATCCAGCGCCTGCTCCAAGTCGATGTTGGAAAAGCCTGAGAGCCCCACAACGGTCACTAGCAGAAAAGCACAGAGGTTAGCGGCGATAGCGGGGAAGACATGGGTGGGCGTACGGAGCTTTCGCGGTCGGATGAGCGAAAGAAGCCCCAGGGAAATCTCCAGCAGGGCGAGAGAGGTTACGATTCCGGCGGTAAAGGTAAACTCGTATCCCTCGCTCACTTCCATTGCGGTGCCAAGGGCCAAGATATCGCTTGGCAGGATGGCTTCGCCTTTAAACGTTATGACGAAGTGCTCGGCAATGCCAAGGATGCAGCAGACGACGGGCACGAGAGCCATGACGCCTCCATGACGCTGTCCCAGCAAATAAAGGGAGAGCAGAACCGTCGCGAGCAGCCCGACGGAAAACCCGAATGAGTTGGCGGGAATGCGATAGAACGTTTCGTTGCAGGCAATTTCGAGTGAAACGAACGAGAGCGCTGAAACAGCGGCGATGACAAGGATGTCACGGCAAATACAGGCAACCGTTCCCGTCGCAAGGTCGGTTTGGTCGATAAGTCCCGAAACCAAGGGCTCGACAAGAAGCATGACGGCGGCAGCACCGAGCGCCGAATAAGAAAGGACCCATAGGGAGCTGCCCTCATTTACGAGCAATTGATTCGTAACCCATGCAGCTACCACGCCGAGCGGGATGAGGAGCGTCGCGCACCAAAAGACGCGGGCAATGGGTGGCTTTTCGTTGCGTTTGATTGAAAAATACACGCGCACGACGACGGCGGCCACGATAAGGACGGCGATGAATATGAGCAGATTGGCCATGTCGCTTGAAGTGATTTCAAGGGGGATATCTTCGGTCATGGACGTTCCTCTGGTACAGCAAATTAAGTTCAGTATTAGATTACTGTAACCTTTCCACGGCATTTCGAGAAACAAAGCGCCCGATACGCAAAGCTAAAGGTCTGCGAATCTTGTATTACGAACATCTGTGCGCGTCGAGTGCGCTAAACTCATCGGCAGTATGATTCGATGCAATAGGAGGCAAGGAGCTTCCATGTCTGATTCTTCTATCGTTATTCGCGGCGCTCGTGAGCACAACCTCCGTGATATCGATGTTTCCATTCCGCGTGACCAACTCGTGGTCATTACCGGTCTTTCTGGCTCGGGCAAGAGTTCGCTGGCATTCGACACTATCTATGCCGAGGGCCAGCGTCGATACGTCGAGAGCCTTTCGAGTTATGCGCGCCAGTTCTTGGGCCAGATGGACAAACCCGACTTGGATTCAATCGACGGCCTTTCGCCGGCTGTCTCAATTGATCAAAAGACGACATCCAAGAACCCGCGCTCGACGGTTGGCACCGTAACCGAGATTTATGACTATCTGCGCCTGCTGTTCGCCCGTGTGGGCACCCCGCACTGTCCCGAATGTGGCCGTGTCATTGAGCGTCAGACGACCGATCAGGTTGCCGACAAGGTCTTGGCGGCGGGGGAGGGCCGCCGCGCGTTTGTGCTGGCACCGGTGGTACGCGGGCGAAAAGGCGAGTACACCAAACTGTTTGAGGAACTTCGCGCCGAGGGCTTTAGCCGCGTGCGTGTCGACGGTGAAGTGCGCTCGCTCGACGATCCGATCGATCTGGACAAGAAGTTCAAGCACGATATCGAGGTCGTGGTCGATCGCATCGTGATCCGTGAGAACTCTCTGGGCCGTATCGCCGAGTCTGTTGAGCAGGCGACCGCGCTGGCGCACGGCAATGTGAACGTATACTTGCTGCCCGACCGCGACGCTCCCGAGGGGACCGAAGGCGAGTTGCTGGAGTATTCGCTGGCGTTAGCGTGCCCGGAGCATGGGCACTCCATCGATGACCTGCAGCCGCGTGATTTCTCGTTCAACGCGCCCTATGGCGCGTGCCCAGAGTGCGATGGCCTGGGCTTTAAGAAGACGGTCGATGCCGAGGCCCTAATCGAAGACCCCTCGAAGTCGATCGCCGACGGGGTCTTTGGCAGCCTGTTTGGCAACTCTAACTACTATCCGCAGATTTTCGCTGCGGTCTGCAAACACTTTAAGGTGAGCGTCGATACGCCGTGGGAGGATCTGCCTCCTCGGGTGCGTCGCGCGTTTTTAGACGGCATGGGCGACCAGAAGATTTCGGTCGACTATCAAAAGCTCGATGGGCGCCGCAGCCAGTGGGACACCAAGTTCTCGGGCGTGCGCAATATCCTGTACGAGCGCTATACCGAGACGACGAATGAGAACACCAAGGCGCGCTTGGAGAAGTACATCCGCGAGGAGCCGTGCTCGAGCTGCCACGGCGCTCGTTTGCGCCCCGAGATGCTCGCTGTTACCGTAGGCGGTAAGTCCATTTACGAGGTCTGTTGCCTATCGTGCCGCGAGTCGCTCGAGTTTTTTGAGGGCTCGGAACTCACCGAGCGCCAACAGTTTATCGGCGGGCGCATCGTCAAGGAAATCCTGGAGCGCTTGCGTTTTCTGGTCGATGTCGGACTCGACTATCTGACCCTCGATCGTGCCTCGGCGACGCTTTCCGGAGGCGAGGCCCAGCGCATTCGCCTGGCAACGCAGATCGGCGCCGGCCTCATGGGTGTCCTGTACATTTTGGACGAGCCATCGATTGGCCTCCATCAGCGTGATAACGAGCGCCTGATCAAGACGCTTGAGCGCCTACGCGATATCGGCAATACCGTCATCGTCGTCGAGCATGATGAGGATACGATTCGTGCTGCCGACTATGTGATCGACATGGGCCCCGGCGCGGGCGTGAACGGCGGACACGTAGTCGCGGCGGGAACGCCTGCCGATATCATGGCGTGCCCCGATTCGATGACGGGCGCTTATCTGACCGGCAAACGAATGATCCGGGTTCCCGATGAACGCCGCAAGCCCGGTCGCGGCTGCCTTAAGATCACGGGCGCCCGCGCCAACAACCTCAAAAACGTTACCGCCAAGATTGAGTTCGGCACGCTTACGGTCGTTACCGGCGTGTCGGGATCGGGTAAGAGCTCCCTGGTTACCGACACTATCGCACCTGCCCTTACGAATGCCATTCACCGTTCGACGCGCCCTGTGGGTCCGTATAAGAAAATCGAGGGCATCGAGTGTATCGATAAGGTTATCGATATCGACCAGTCGCCGATTGGCCGCACGCCGCGTTCCAACCCTGCTACGTACATTGGCCTGTGGGATGATCTTCGCGCGCTGTTTGCGAGTACGCCGGAGTCGAAGGCGCGTGGCTACTCGCCGGGACGTTTCTCCTTTAACGTGAGCGGCGGTCGCTGCGAAGCATGCAAGGGCGACGGACAAATTAAGATCGAGATGCACTTCCTTCCCGATATCTATGTCCCCTGTGAGGTCTGCGGCGGCAAACGCTATAACCGCGAGACGCTTGAGGTCACCTACCGTGGTAAGACCATCTCGGACGTGCTCGACATGAGCGTCACCGAGGCACTGGCCTTCTTTGGGAATATCCCGCAGATTAAGCGCAAGCTCCAGACGCTGTACGATGTAGGCTTGGGCTACGTGAGCCTGGGCCAGCCCGCTACGACGCTCTCGGGCGGCGAGGCGCAGCGTGTGAAGCTCGCCAAGGAGCTTCATCGACGCCAGACGGGCAAGACGTTCTATATTTTGGATGAGCCGACGACCGGCCTTCATTTTGAGGACGTCCGCCAGCTGCTCGATGTGCTGCAGCGCTTGGTCGATGCGGGCAACACGGTGCTGGTGATTGAACACAACCTTGATGTCATCAAGGTTGCCGACCGTCTGATCGATATAGGCCCCGAGGGCGGTAACGGCGGCGGAACCGTCGTGGTTTCGGGCACACCGGAGCAGGTTGCGGACTGTCCGCAGAGTTATACGGGCAAGTTTTTGGCGCCGTTGCTCAGGCGTGACCGGGAGCGTCAGGCTCAACTTGATGCTCAATAAATAGGCGATTCAGTTTATGGGCGCCGTCGACTCCTTGTGATTCGATGGCGCTTGCTGTGTCGAAGTGACGTATGCAGCCGAATTGGACATATACTTAATCCTTGCGTCCGAATGCGAGGGAAAGGATATGCCATGGCAAAGGCTGTAAAGACGCCAAAAACCAATGCGATGCGCGAGCTGGAAAGCGCCGGCATTTCCTATGTTCTACATACGTACGAAGACGATGGTGATGAGTCGGCGGGCCTGGGGGTCGCGATTTCGGAGCAGCTTGGCGAGGAGCCCGGTCAAGGATTTAAGACCTTGGTCTGCGTGACGCCGTCCAACGACCACGTCGTGTGCTGCATCCCTGTTGCCGACGAGCTCGATCTAAAGTCCGCCGCGCGTGCCGCGGGGGAGAAGTCCTTGGCCATGATGCATGTGAAGGATTTGCTTGCGGCGACTGGCTACGTTCGCGGCGGCTGCAGTCCGGTCGGTATGAAAAAACGCTACCGGACGCTCATTGATGAGACATGTGTCCTTTGGGATACCATTTTTATTTCGGGAGGCAAGCGTGGTTATCAGCTCGAGCTTGCACCTGATGATTTAATTGCATTTTGCGGGGCGACAGTTGCCGCGATTACGAGAGAGGACTGAGCGATGCCGCAGGAAGAATTGAAGCGCGGAGCTCATTTTGCAGAAGAATCTGCGCCTCAGACACCCTCATCCGAAGCTTCTTCATCGCGAGATGACACTGACGACATGGGCTCGTCGGACTACTCCACGGTTGGTCGTTCCGCCGGGCTTATGACCATCCTGACCATCGTGTCTCGCGTCACTGGTTTTATCCGCACGTGGGCAATGGCGGCCGCTATCGGCATGTCGCTACTCTCGTCCTCCTATCAGGTCGCCAACAACCTGCCCAATATGCTCTACGAACTCGTGATGGGCGGCATGCTCGTGACGGCGTTTTTGCCCGTGTACATGGGCGTGAGGCGTGAGCAGGGTCGCGAGGCCTCGAACGAGTACGTGGGCAACCTGCTCGGCATTCTGCTTTTGGTGCTGGGTGGCATTTCGTTGCTGGGGACCGTGTTCGCCCCGGGCTTTATCTGGACGCAATCGTTCCTTTCGGGTGACGGCGGCAGCATGGATACCGCTGCGTTCATGTTCCGTTTCTTTGCCATCCAGATTCTGTTTTATGGTTTGGGTTCGGTGTTCTCGGGCGTTCTCAACGCACACCGCGACTACTTCTGGTCGACGTTTGCCCCGGTCCTCAACAATGTGATCGTCATTGCGAGCTTTATGGGTTTTGCGCCCGTGTCCGCACAGTTTGGCGAACGTGCCGGCATCATCTTGATTGCGGCCGGTACGACCCTCGGTGTCTTTGTTCAGATGGCATGTCAGATTCCCGCGCTTGGCAAGCACGGCGTGCATCCCCATATCCATATCGACTTTAAGGACCCCGCGCTGCGCCAGACGATTGCGCTCGGTATCCCGACGCTGCTCGCCACGGTGTGCATGTTTGTCTCGACTTCTATCACCAACGCTGCCGCGCTGGTGGTCCAGCCCGAGACTGGCCCTTCCGTCATCGCCTATGCGCGCCTGTGGTACACGCTGCCCTACGCGCTGATTGCCGCCTCGCTTTCGACGGCGCTCTATACCGAGCTCTCTCACGACGCACAGGAGAAGGATTACGACAGCGTTCGCACGGGCATTTCGCGTGGCGTCGCCCAGATGCTGTTCTTCCTGATTCCGTTTGCGCTGTACCTGATTGTCTTCGCGCGTCCGCTCAACATGATTTACTGTGCCGGCAAGTTCGATGAATCCGGTGTGGCGCTGGTGTCGGAGTTCCTTATCTACCTGGCACTTTCCCTGCCGCTCTACGGCGTGGTCGTGCTGATGCAGAAGAGCTTCTCTGCCTTGCTCGACATGAAGCCCTATAGCCGCTATTGTCTGTATTCCGCCATCGGCCAGGCCGGCTCGGTTCTGCTGTTTGGCGTTGTGCTGGGCTTCGGTATGCCGGCAATCGCGCTTTCGTATGTCGTCGACTACGTGATCTTGGTCGGTTGCTCGCTGTGGTGGCTGCGTCGTCGTCTGCGTGGTCTTCAGGTTAAATCTATCCTGCATGGCGGTTTCTTTGGCCTTTTGCTCGGTGGCCTGGGTGCTGCCGCAGGCGCCGGCGTCATGTGGGCGCTTGAGCACTTTGTCGGGGCACTTGGCGGCTCGATTCTGATTACTCTTGGCTACGTTTGCGTTGCGGGTGTCGTCTCGCTTGCTGTTACCTTTGGCCTTGCCGTCGTCCTTAAGATGCCCGAGGTCTCGGCGCTGATTCGTCGCAAGTAGGTGCGCGTGGCCGGTCACGACAACATTCCAACGCTTGCCGAGCAGGTTTCGCGCGTTCCCACGCAGCCCGGCTGCTACCTTTGGAAAGACGCCAAGGGCGATGTCATCTACGTGGGCAAGGCGAAAAACCTGCGCGCCCGTATGCGTCAGTACGTTACGCTGCAGGACGAGCGCCAGAAGATCCCGCTGATGATGCAGCTGGTGGCGAGCTTTGACTATATCGTGGTGGAGACCGAGCACGAGGCGTTGGTGCTCGAGCGCAATTTGATTGGTCAGTACCATCCGTACTTTAACGTCGACCTCAAGGATGACAAGAGCTACCCCTTTATCGCCATTACAAAGGGCGACCTGTATCCCGCTATCAAATACACGCGTGAGCGTCATAAGCCGGGAACGCGCTATTTTGGACCTTATACCGATAGCCGCGCGGCACGTGAGACGATAGATACGCTGCGCAAGGTTATCCCCATCTGCTCCGCATCCTGTGCGGAGTGGCGTCGTTGTCGCCGTATCGTCGAGTCCCACAAGGGCGAGGAAGACATCGTCAATATGATTTGCGCGCAAAACGGGCGCCCCTGCTTTGACTACCATGTCGGGCGTGGCCCGGGTGCGTGTGTCGGCGCGATTTCCCCGGCAGACTATGCCAAGAACGTCAAGCGTGTCGAGCGCTTTTTGTCGGGCCATCGCAAGGATGTCGTCGATGAGCTGACCTCCGAGATGACGGATGCCGCTGAGGCGCTCGACTTTGAGCGCGCGGCACGCGTCAAACGTCGTTTGGAGGTCATCAGGGGTCTGGACGATCGTCAGCAAGTCGTTTTTCCCTCCAGTGTCGATATGGATGTCATCGGTTTCTATCGCGAGGAGACCATCTCCGCCGCTTGCGTCTTCGTCGTTCGCGAGGGCCGAACAGTTCGCACCTGCGAGTTCATTCTCGACAAGGGTCTTGATGTTGACGAGGAAGAGCTCCAGTCGGGCTTTCTTAAGCGCTATTACGACGAGACGGCTGATATTCCAGCTGAGGTCAACCTTTCCGTCGAGCTTGAGGATGCGGAAGCGCTGGGGGAGTGGCTTGCGGGCAAGCGTGAGCGTTCCTGCCATCTCCATAGGCCGCAGCGTGGCGAAAAGCACCGTCTGCTCGATATGGCATCCAAAAATGCGCGCCATGCCCTCATACGCTACATGATGCGAACGGGGTACGCTGACGACCGCACCAATCAAGCGCTCCTGGAGCTCGAAAGTGCGTTGGCGCTGCCATCGCCGCCGTTGCGTATCGAGTGCTTCGATATCTCTACACTGCATGGCACCTTTACGGTCGCCTCGATGGTGGTGTTTACCAACGGGCGCGCCGACAAGAGTCGGTATCGTCGTTTTAAAATTCAGGCCGAATTGGACGAGGCAAACGACTTCGTGTCGATGTCCGAGGTTTTGGGACGACGTTATGCTCCCGAGCGCATGGCCGACGAGCGCTTTGGCTCGCGCCCCGATTTGCTCGTTGTCGATGGCGGTAAGCCGCAATTGACCGCTGCGATCAAGCAACTTGAGGCTCTTGGGCTCGATATACCAGTTTGTGGCTTGGCAAAGGCCGATGAGGAGGTTTTCGTGCCTTGGGACGAGACTCCCATCGTGCTGCCGACCGGGTCCGCGTCGCTCTATCTAATTAAACAGGTGCGCGATGAATCGCACCGTTTTGCCATCACGTTCCATCGCGAATTGCGCGATAAAGCCATGACGGTTTCGGTACTCGATGACGTTCCAGGCGTGGGACCCACCAGAAAACGTGCCCTTATGCGCCATTTTGGCTCGATGAAGCGTTTGCGCGCGGCGAGCGAGCAAGAGATCGCGGAAGTTCGAGGCATTCCTGCCGATGTCGCCAAAGCGGTTCACGAGGCGCTCGTTGCATGGAATGCCGAGCGCGCCGAGGCGGCGGCAAAGCAATCCGAAAACTAAACACGCCTCTAAACAACTGATATACATGATTGCGTGATTTTCAATCATTTATTTCACGGCGATTACCAGCCGATTTCGGGTTTAATTAACGCTAAAACGTTTGACTAGCCATGGTGAACAACCCTGCTATCCTGCGGGTTGACGAAGACTGATATCTCACCTCGTCGATACATACTGTCTGGCGAATCGTTTGTCAATGAATTCGGTGAACGGTAGCAAATACCGTTCAAGCGTATGTATGTATCGGTCGCCGAGCGCGGCACCTCAGTTGGGTTCGTCGGTAGGTAAGGTATATATCGTCCGCAAGTTGCGCGGGGGCACGTCTAGGCGCTCCCGGGTAAGATTCTCTATTGATAGGAGAAGACATGGCCATCATCAACAAGGGTATGTCCAGGCGTTCGTTCCTCGGCCTCACCGGCAGCGTCGCTGCTGTCGCAGGGCTTGGTCTCACCGGCTGCGGTGGCAGCTCTAGCGACGAGGGTTCTGCTTCCGGTTCCACCGATTCCGCCAACCGTGGCGGCGGCGTGATCACCGCTGGTTCCGCTTACGCTCCGTCCAGCTTCGATCCCGCCAGCACCGGCTCCGCTGTGGGCCTGGGTGCTAACTGGCACGTCGTCGAGGGCCTCTACGGCATCGATTACCACGACTACAGCACCTTCAAAGAGCTCGCCACCGACGATCCCAAGTCTGTGGACGACACCACTTTCGAGGTCACCATCCGCAAGGGCGCCAAGTTCTCCGATGGCACCGAGGTCACCGCTGACGATGTCGTTGCCTCCTACACCGCTTGCGCCGCTTCCGCTACCTATGCTCCGTTCTTCCAGCCCTTCGAGTCCATCGAGGCCAAGGACGCCAGCACCGTGACGGTCAAGACCAAGGTCCCCAACTTCTCCCTGCTCAAGGATCGTCTGGCCATCGTCCGCGTTACCCCGGCCACCCAGACCGAGGAGGATCGCGCCAAGCAGCCGATCGGCTCCGGCCCCTGGATGTACGACTCTATCTCCGATACCGAGATCACCCTGGTTCCCAACCCCGAGTACAACGGTGAGTATGCTGCCGAGGATAAGAAGATCCAGTACAGCATCCTGACCGACCCCACCGCTCGCGTTACCGCTCAGCAGGAGGGCTCCACGCTCGTTATGGAGCTCGTTACCGCTGACGCCGTCGACCAGCTCGAGAGCGCCGGCTGCAAGATCGATAACGTTCAGGGTTTCGGCACCCGCTTCATCATGTTCAACGTCGCCAAGGAGCCTTGGAACAACGTCAAGGTCCGTCAGGCTGTCATGTATGCGCTCGACACCGAGAAGATGGTCAGCAACACCTTCGCCGGCCTTGCCACCGCTGCCAGCTGCTACCTGCCCAAGAGCTTCACCAACTATCATGAGGCTTCCACGGTGTACAAGACCGACGCCAAGAAGGCTAAGAAGCTCATCGAGGAGTCTGGCATCACCCCGGGTGCCATCACCCTGCGCACCACCGACAACGAGCAGATTAAGGGCATGGCCGCCCAGGTCAAGAATGACCTCGACGCTCTCGGCTTCGATGTGACCATCCAGACCGATACCTCGCCGGCCACCTACGCTGCCATCGACGGCGGCGAGGCCTACGATATCCTCCTTGCCCCTGGCGATCCTTCCTGCTTCGGCGCCGACCCCGACCTGCTGCTCAACTGGTGGTACGGCGACAACGTCTGGATGCAGACCCGTTGCCCGTGGAAGGAGTCCGCTGAGTGGCAGAAGCTCCACGGTCTCATGGACGAGGCTCTTGCCGCTGAGGGCGATGAGCAGCAGAAGAAGTGGAACGAGTGCTTCGACATCATTGCCGACAACGCCGTTCTGTACCCCGTTGTCCACGTCAAGACCGTCTCCGCTTCCTGGGACGATCCGTCCACTGCGCCCAACGGCGAGGCCCTCGATGGCTTCAAGGGCATCGGTACGACGAGCATGTCCTTCAGGGGCGTTGCGACCGTCAAGGCGTAAGACTCGCTTGAGTCTGTATGCAGGATGTCGGTCGTTGGGACTGTATCCTCATAGTTGAAACAAAGACCCGGGCGACCTCGATGTCGCTCGGGTCTTGTAATGAGTATCCGTACTCATATACCAGTTGGTCCTACCGACAAAAGAAAGGGGAGAGAACGTGAACAACTTGCTACGTTTGATTGGAAGGCGTCTTGTGGCGCTGCCGATCATGGCATTGGGCGTCACCGTCCTGGTGTTCTTCCTTATGTCGTTCTCCAAGACCGACCCCGCCTACACGGCGTTGGGTGACGGTGCCTCGCCCGAGGCGGTTGCCGAGTACCATGAGAAGTATGGTCTGGACGACCCCTGGCCTGTGCGCTACGTGCGCTATATGGGCGATTTGATCCATGGCGACATGGGCACCTATGGTGCTGCTCGCAACTCCGTTGCCAAGCGCATCTCCACGGCCCTGCCCGTCACGATGCAGCTGACCTTCATCGGTCTTGCCATCGGTGCGGTCGTTTCGTTTTTGCTCGGCGTCATCGCGGCACTGTATCGCGACAAATGGCCGGACCAAGTGATCCGCGTCTTTTCCATCGCCGGCTTGGCAACCCCGTCGTTCTGGCTTGCCGTTCTGTTGATCCTGCTGTTCTCTTCCTACCTTAAGGTGCTCCCGGCATCGGGTGCTCTGCCTCACTTCACCACGAATCCGGTTGGCTATCTGGGACGTATGATCATGCCCGCTATCGCCTTGGCATTTCCGCTGACGGGCCAGATGACTCGTATCGTGCGTACCGCCATGGTCGAGGAGCTCGACAAGGATTATGTCCGTATGGCTCGCGGCGCCGGCGTTCCCGAGAAGGTCGTCGTCGGCATCAACGTTCTTCGCAATGCGCTGATCACCCCGGTCACCACCCTCGGTCTTAAGATCGGTTACCTCATGGGCGGCGCCGTCGTCATCGAGGTTATCTTCAACCTCCCCGGCATGGGCACCGCGATTCTGCAGGGCGTTCAGGGCAACGAGGCGAACCTGGTTCAGGGCGTCGTCATCGTCGTTGCTCTTGCCTTCATCATCATCAACATCGTGGTTGACATGCTCTACCTGCTCATCAACCCGCGCATCAGGACGGTGTAGATTATGGTAAAGATTCGAGAGAAGCAAACCGAGCAGCTCGAGAAGGCTGCCTCTAAGGGGCTCAAGCTCGGTGGCTGGAAGAAGATGACGCTGTCTTCTAAGATTGCAGCCGTCGTGCTGGTGCTGGTCGCCCTGACTGCGATTCTGGCGCCCCTTCTTGCCCCCTATAGCCCGGTCGAGATCTTTACGGCTCGCCAGGCTCCCGGCAACGGATTTATCTTCGGTACCGACGATAAGGGTCGCGACATTCTGTCGCGTATGCTCTACGGTGGTCGTTACTCGCTGATTATCGGCTTTGGCGCCACTGCCATGGCTCTGGTCTGCGGCTCGGTCGTGGGCGCCCTTGCAGCGGTTTCGCGCAAGGCCGTTTCCGAGACGATCATGCGTATCCTGGACATCATCATGTCCATCCCGGGCATCGCCCTCGCGGCCGTCTTCGTCTCCATCTTGGGTAACTCCGTGCCGTCGATCATCTTCGCCATCGGCTTTATGTACACTCCGCAGATTGCCCGTATCGTGCGCGCCAACATCGTGTCCGAGTACGGCGAGGACTATGTCCGCGCGGTCATCGTTTCCGGCGCCAAGGCTCCGTGGATTTTGATCAAGCATGTTCTGCGTAACTGCATCGCCCCGATCATGGTCTTCACCGTTACCCTGGTCGCCGACGCCATCATCTTCGAGGCGTCGCTGACCTTCATCGGCGCTGGTATCCAGGAGCCCACCGCTACCTGGGGCAACATCCTCGCCGACGCCCGCGGCGGCGTGCTCGCCGGCCGTTGGTGGCAGGCGCTGTTCCCGGGCCTGGCCATCATGATCACCTGCCTGGCGCTCAACATCCTCTCCGAGGGCATTACCGACGCCATGGCCGCTGCTCCCTCCGCTGCCCTGGATCCTACCGATTCCTCCAAGCGTCGCGAGGCCGACCTGCTGGTCTCCGACCCCGTTCGCGCCTACAAGGAGCAGGCTCAGTCCCTCTCCGCTCGCCTTGGCGCCCTGCGCGATGTTGAGCTCAAGCGTGACGATCGCCATGTGCCCGACGAGTCTGTCGAACCGATTCTCTCGGTCCGTGACTTCTGCATCCAGTTTGAGCATCACGGTGATATTAACGTCGTCGACCATGTCAACTTTGACGTCCGTCCTGGTCAGACCATGGGCCTGGTGGGCGAGTCCGGTTGCGGTAAGTCCATCACCACGCTGGCCATCATGGGCCTGACCGATGAGGACGAGCACCTTTCCGGCGAGGTTCTCTGGGAGGGCCGCGACCTGCTCAAGATGAGCAAGAAGGAGTGGTTCGGCCTGCGCGGTACCGATATCGCTATGGTCTATCAGGACGCCCTGTCCTCGCTTAACCCCTCCATGCTCATTTCCGCCCAGATGAAGCAGCTCACCAAGCGTGGCGGCACCCGTAGCGCCGAGGAGCTCCTGGAGCTCGTGGGCCTCGATCCCAAGCGTACGCTCGAGAGCTACCCGCACGAGCTTTCCGGTGGCCAGCGTCAGCGTGTCCTGATCGCTATGGCCCTTACCCGCGACCCCAAGCTGGTCATCTGCGACGAGCCCACGACCGCTCTGGACGTTACCGTCCAGAAGCAGGTCATCAAGCTGCTCAACGACCTTCAGGCCAAGCTCGGCTTTGCCATGATCTTCGTCTCGCACGACCTGGCGCTGGTCGCCGAGGTCGCCCATAACATCACGGTTATGTACGCCGGTCAGGTTATCGAGCAAGCGCCCACCAAGGAGCTGCTCACCAACCCGATTCACGAGTACACCCGCGGTCTTCTGGGCTCCGTTCTGTCCATCGAGAGCGGTTCGGGCCGTCTGCATCAGGTGCCCGGCGCCGTTCCGAGCCCGCGCGATTTCCCCAAGGGCGATCGCTTCGCGCCCCGCTCGAGCCATCCGCGTATTGGCCTGGATACCCGTCCGGTCTTCAAGCGCGTGCCCGGCACCGAGCACTTCTATTCCGAGCTCCCCGACGAGGTGCTCAAGGCAAATGGTTTGACCCCTCACGCGGAGGTGATGTAGATGAGCGAGACCGCAGTCAACGGCGTCGAGCCGATCATCTTCCTTGATGACGTCCACGTCACCTTTAGGACCCGTACCGGCTCGATTCTGCACCCCAACCTGGTTCACGCCGTCCAGGGTGTAACGATTAGGCTCATGCCCGGTCAGACGATCGGCATCGTCGGCGAGTCCGGTTGCGGTAAGTCCACCACCGCCAACGTCATGTGCGGCCTGCAGGCCCCCACGAGCGGCAAGGTCTACTTTAAGGGCAAGGACGTAACCAAGCGTACCGCCGAGGACCGTCGCCACATGGGTCGCGTCATCTCGGTCGTGTTCCAGAACCCGGCCACGGCGCTCAACCCCCGCATGGTCGTTCGCGAGCAGCTGCTCGATCCCATGCGCGTCCACAATCTGGGCACCGAGGCCGAACAGGAGAAGCGCGTCAAGGAACTCCTGGAGCTCACTGGCCTGCCCAGCTCCGCCGCCGAGGTTCTTCCCGGCCAGCTTTCGGGCGGCCAGCGCCAGCGCGTCGCAATTGCCCGTGCCCTGTCGCTGAACCCCGATGCCATCATCGCCGACGAGCCCACCTCGGCTCTGGACGTTTCGGTCCGCGCGCAGATTCTGAACCTGCTGACCGACCTTAAGAAGGAGCTCGGCCTGGCCATGGTGTTCATCAGCCATGACATTCAGACGGTCCGCTATATCTCTGACGACATCATCGTTATGAATGGCGGCAAGATCGTCGAGCAGGGCGAGGCCAAGCAGGTCTTCCAGCACCCGCAGGATCCTTACACCAAGATGCTGCTCGGCGCTGCGCCGTCGCTGCTGCATCCCAAGCTCGGCGAGTAGTCTCGCTTTCCCTCCCGTGCGCCCGGTTCCCTTGCCGGGCGCACCTCCGTTGCGATTTCGAAAGGTTGGGTTCACGAGCCATGCCAAGTGCTCAGGAGCTACAACATCAATTTGGTGAATATCGAGGCGCCATGCCCCGTCCATCAGATTTCGATCTCTTTTGGAAGGATCGCATGGCTGAGGCCGACGCCGTCGGGCTTGACTATGCGATCGAGACGGCATCGGTCTCCGATGCCGTGACCTGCCAGCTTTTCGACCTCTGGTATACCGGCATGTGTGGCGCTCGCCTGCATGCCAAGTACCTTAAACCCGTCTCGGACGAGCCCGTGCCATTGGTACTTCAGTTCCATGGATATCCGGGTGCAAGCCGCAGCTGGTTTGAGCAGGCGTCGTTTGCGGGCATGGGCATGGCACTCATCGCCCTCGACTGCCCCGGCCAAGGAGGTCCCTCCGAGGACATTGGTGGATTTGAGGGCACGACGGTCGCGGGCCATATCGTCGCCGGTATCGACGGCGACCCGGCTAACCTCTACTATGTCCGCTTGCACCAAGATATTCGCATCCTGTGCCGCATCGTTCGCGAGCTCGAGGGCATCGATCTTACCCGCGTATTTGTGAACGGCGCATCGCAGGGCGGCGGTTTGGGTATTGCAACCTGCGCGCTCAATAGCGATTTGGTTGACCGCGCGGCTATCCTCTATCCCTTCTTATCGGACTTCCGCCTGGTTTGGGATCTGGATGCCGACGATATTGCCTACGAGGGTCTGCGCTATTGGTCGCGTTGGTTTGACGAGGACTCGACTCGTATCGAGGAAGCCTATGCCAAGCTGGCGTACTTCGATTCCAAGAACTTTGCCCCCATGGTCAAATGCCCCGTGCTGTTTGGCACCGGCACAGCCGATACCGTCTGTCCGCCAGCGACGCAGTTTGCGGTCTATAACAACCTGACCTGTGAAAAGCGTCATGAGTTCTTTGAAGGCTTTGGCCACGAGGAGATTCAGGATTTTGACGATCTGATCATTCCGTTTTTCTGCAAGGGAGGGGAGGCTTATGTCTAAGTGCGAGAGCAATGTCAATGAGCTGATTGTCTCCGACCTTGTGGGGATTCCCGGAACGGTCTCGTCAAGGCTCGCTGATTTCCGGGATTGGCGCGGTGATGCTTCTGCGGATGTTTCCGAATTAGAGATAGCCGCTTCGGACCTTGAGGTTTGCGGGCCGAGTATTACGGCGATCGATTTCGCCAATCCGTATGCCCGCTACTCCGAGGTTTCCTTTGAGCTTGGTGGCGATGTGGTCCACGCACGCTTGATTGAGCCTGCCGGTCGCGCCCGAGCATCCGAGCTTGTGCCGCTATGTCTGATGTTTCACGACATCGACCGACCCGTGCGGGGATGGCATCACATGACGAGGTTTGCGGCCATGGGATATGCCGTGCTTGCGCTGGACGATGAGGCGATTGGATCCAGCGAGCTGCAGCAGGGGATTGCCTCTCCTGCTTTTGTCAAGCGCGTCCGTTGGGGTTGCGCGATGGCGAAGGTGGCGCGCAATCTTGATGGCGTGGACCCCGACCGCATCTTTGCATGGGGCGAGGGCCTTGGCGGCGGAGTCGCGCTGGCGGTTTCTGCTCTGGACGAGCGGGGCCTCGCCTGCACGGCGGTTGCCAATCCAATTCCCGGTGGCCTCGAGGCGTTGTCGTCTCGGGTGCGTGGATCGGTGCTCATGGGCACATCGCTCATGGATGCCGTGAGCGATCCCAAGGGCCAGTTTGCCGTATTCAACGGTCTTGAGTGTGACCGGAGGCATATCATCTATGCCAAATACGCTCATGAGCGCATCAATGCGTTCGAAAACGAAGTCATCGACTTTTTTAACCAAACGTTCTACCCGTGTTCTTTGGCCTAGACGGCCTGGACACTGCCAACAAGAGTGGGTGGCATAGGGCCGCCCGCCAGACAACTAAGGAGATTCTTGTGGCAACTCAGAAATTCACCGGCGTTATCCCTCCCGTCGTTGTTCCCGATACCGAAGATCACCAGCTCGACGTTGCCTCCTTTGAGCGCAGCATCAACCGCATGATCGATGCCGGCGTCGATGGCCTGTTCTTCCTGGGCTCTTCGGGCGAGGTCGTTTTCTCCACCGATGAGCGTCGTCGCCAGATCATTGCCGAGGCCGTTCGTATCGTCGACCATCGCGTGCCCGTCCTGGTCGGCATCATCGATACCGAGACCGAGCGCATGATCGAGCACGGTAAGGTCGCTCAGGAGCTGGGCGCCGATGCGCTTGTCGCCACCTGCCCGTTCTATGCCCTGCAGGGCATGACCGAGGTCGAGGAGCACTTCCGCATCCTGCACGAGGAGCTCGACCTGCCCATCTTTGCCTATGACATTCCCGTCTGCGTTCACACCAAGCTCCCCTGGAAGCTCCTTGCCAAGCTCGGCGCCGAGGGCGTCCTTGCTGGCGTCAAGGATTCCTCGGGTGATGACATCTCGTTCCGCTACCTCGTTCAGGAGAACGAGAAGAACGGTCATCCGATGAGTATCCTCACCGGTCACGAGGTTGTCGTCGACGGCGCCTACCTCGGTGGCGCCGACGGTTCCGTCCCGGGTCTCGCCAACGTTGAGCCCGAGGGCTACGTGCGTCAGTGGAAGGCCGCTCAGGCCGGCGACTGGGCTACCGTCAAGGCCGAGCAGGATCGCCTCAACGAGATCTCCCACATCTGGGATGTCACCTCGGGCGTTCAGGGCTATGCCGGCGGCGTTGGTGCCTTCAAGACCGCTATGAATCTCATGGGCATCTTCGACAGCCCGACCATGCCGCGCCCGGTGAAGGCCATGACCGGCGAGAACGTCGAGGCGATTAAGAAGGTCCTCCAGGACAACGGTCTCCTGTAAAGCTTTCCCAGGCACCCGACCTCGCCGTTCAACCGTGTGGCCATGACCCATTAGGTCAATGGCCACACGGTTTCTCGGCGATCTCGGGCACCTGGATAACCTTTACTGCGCTGTGACGGCTAGCCTGACGGCGCATTTCCTGTAGTTGTTTTTATCTCCTAAGGAGAGCGACATGGAGAACAAGTACGTTTGCTCCGTCGATATCGGCGGCACCAAGATTGCGACTGCCATTATGGAGTATCCGGCTGACGGCAGCGTGCCCCATCCCGTATTTGAGGCCGAGGTTCCTACCGAGGCCCAGGAGGGCGGCGAGGCTGTCTTCCAGCGTATCGAGGCGTCCATCAAGGCCGCTCTTGAGGCGAATCCCGATGTCGAGGTCCTCGGTGTCGGTATCGGTGCCGCCGGCGTCGTCGATCCCAAGACGGGCGCCATCGCGTATGCCAATGAGATTATGCCCGGCTGGTCCGGTGTTCAGTTGGGGCCGCGTCTGCGCGAGGACCTTGGTCTTCCCGTTGCCGTTGTGGGCGACGTGCAGGCTCATGCTCTGGGCGAGGCCCACTGGGGCGTCGGTAAGGGCAAGTTCTCCGTCTTGTGTCTGGGCATCGGCACGGGCATCGGCGGCGCATATGTCGAGAACGGCCGCGTAATGCAGGGCTTCCATGGTGCTGCTGGCCATATGGGCCACATCGAGTGCTCGGCTGCCGCCGGCATTCCCTGCGCCTGCGGGCGTTCCGGCCATCTTGAGTCTGTCGCTTCGGGCACTTCCATTGGTCGTATGTACGATGAGCGCTTTGGCCGCGTCGACCCCAGCCGTCCTTCGGTCGGTCGCGATGTGAACGACCTGTGCCG
>CAJLPX010000029.1 GCA_905208635.1 uncultured Collinsella sp.
ATCAACTTCACGGATGATGCCAAAACGGTCACCCGTGAGGAAGTGTTGGGTTCGAATGCTATGGACAATGTTCCAGCATGCTGGGATCGAACTCGCTAGCCGGAATCACACGGTACCCGTGACGCAGCAGCAGATCGACAAAAACACCGTTGCCCGCGGTGAGCGTACCGCTAAAGGTGCCATCGTAGACGCGACTCGCACCGCACGAGGGGCTACGGTCCTGCAAGACGCACGCAGCGATCTCGGACGGGCCGCCCGCCTGTTCGCACATATCGAGCGCACGTTGGGCACCCAGGCGAAACTCGCGATCGACCGAGATGCCCTCGCAGGTACGGACCTCGCCGTTCACAATCTCGGACGGCTTGCGCGGCGTGGGCAGGCCGCCAAAGACCTCAGGGCACACCAAGAGTACCTCGGTCCCCGTGCATTCGCACGCTTCGACCAGCTCGCGATGGTAGTTATCGAGCCCGTTATACTTGCAGCTCTCGCCCATCAAGCAGGCACTTACCACGATTTTCATATTCAACTCTCCCCACGCAAAACGCCCCATTTGAGATGGACACTCAAATGGGGCGATAGACACTGCGCAACCAGTATTACTGCTGCTTCGGCATCAGCGGATTCTCGCGCGTGAGGAGATTCATGAACTCCTCGCCCGTGATCGTCTCCTTCTTGTACAGATAACGAGCCAGCTCATGGAGCTTAAACTTGTTCTCCTTGAGGATCTGCAGAGCGCGGTCGTGCGCATCCTCGATCAGCTTGGCGACAATCGCGTCCACGCGTTCGGCCGTACCGGGGGCGCAGGTGAGCGACGTATCCTGGTTGAGGTACGCATTCTGAACGGTACCGAGCGCCATCATGCCAAACTCATCGGACATGCCAAAGCGCGTCACCATGTTGCGGGCGAGCTTGGTGGCCTGCTCGATATCGTTGGCGGCACCGGTCGTCATCTCGCCAAAGATAAGCTCCTCGGCTGCACGGCCAGAACAATAGACAGCGAGCTTGTCCAGGACTTCCTGGCGCGTGGTCAGGAAGCGCTCATCCTCCTCGACCTGCATGGTGTAGCCCAGAGCACCGCTCGTACGCGGCACGATGGTGATCTTGGTAACCGGCGCAGAACCCTTCTGGCGGGCGGCAACGATGGCATGGCCGATCTCGTGATAGGACACGACCTGTTTCTCGTGGTCGGACAGAACCGTGGACTTACGCTGCTGGCCGGCGATGACGACCTCCACCGACTCCTCAAAGTCATCCTGAGTCGCGCGCTTGCGACCCTCGCGGACGGCACGCAGCGCGCCCTCGTTGATGATATTGGCCAGGTCGGCGCCCGAGGCACCGGGCGTGGCGCGGGCAATCGCGGTCAGGTCGATCGGCGGCTGAGTCTTCACGCTCTTGGCATGCAACTCAAGGATGTTCTTACGGCCGGTCAGATCGGGCAGCTCAACGGGGATGCGGCGGTCGAAGCGGCCAGGGCGCAGCAGGGCCGGATCAAGACTGTCGGGACGGTTGGTCGCAGCGAGAACGACAATGCCCTTGTGGTTATCGAAGCCGTCCATCTCGGTCAGCAGCTGGTTGAGCGTCTGCTCGCGCTCGTCATTGCCGCTAAAGCCGCCGCCGTCGCGCTTCTTACCGATGGTATCGATCTCATCGATAAAGACGATACACGGGGCCTTTTCCTTGGCCTGCTTAAACAGGTCACGCACCTTAGCAGCGCCGCGGCCAACAAACATCTCGACGAACTCAGAGCCCGAAATGCTAAAGAACGGCACGCCCGCCTCGCCGGCCACAGCCTTGGCAAGCAGGGTCTTACCGGTACCCGGAGGGCCGACAAGAAGAGCACCGCGCGGCAGCTTGGCGCCGATCTCCTCGTAGCGCTGCGGCTTCTCCAGAAAGTCGACGACCTCCTTAAGGGATTCCTTGGCCTCTTCCTGGCCAGCAACGTCCTTAAAGGTCACGCCCACATCCTTGGAAGCGATAACGCGAGCACCGGACTTGCCCAGTCCGCCGCCGCCAAAACCACCGCCGCCAAAGTTCATCGACGGACCGTCATCACCCATGGCCTTCTTCATGCGGCGGTTGAGCCACCAGCCGATGAGGAAGAAGATGGCCATGGGAAGGATGAGCGTGAGCAGGTAGTAGGTCATCAGACCCGAGTTTTTATCGGGGACAACAGATTCCAGCGAGGCGCCGGATTCAAGCACGCGATCGGTAAAGCCCGCATCGTTTGGCACACCGGTCGTCTTGTAGGCGATGTTCTCGTCCTCGCCCTTCTTGGTGTAATAAATCGTGTAATCGTCCGTGTTGTACTCGACCTTGTCGACACTCTTCTTATCGAGTGCTTTGACAAACGTCGAGTAATCGGTCTTCGTAATCTGCTGCGTGTGACCGATGTTGGGGAACAGAACGGTCGAGAGCACGAGGTAGACGACGAAGGCGATGAGCACGTAGAGGATCATATTCCGTCTACGTTTATTGTCATCCATCTCCATCTGCTTGAACTCCATCTACTGGGGTTGATAATGCTTTCTAGAATACCCAACCCGAGCGACGATAAACCGACGCCGGGCACGAAAGGACAGAGATGGCATCACTGGAAGTCGGCAAGGTTCAGATCTACACGGGCGACGGCAAGGGCAAGACGACGGCTGCGCTGGGGCTTGCACTGCGCGCCAGGGGCTATGGACTTAACGTGCTTATGCTGCAGTTTGCCAAGAAGCTGCACTGCGCCGAGCATGATGCGGCGCCCCGTTTAGGTCTGCGCATCGTACAAGCCGACCGCGACACGCCCGAAGCCTGTGCCGCACAGATCATGGAGCTGGCGCGCGAGCAGATATCACAGGTCGACGTTCTGATTTTGGATGAACTCGGCGAGGCCATGCGACGGGGCTTTGTGGCGCGCGAAGATGTCGAAGCGTTGATCGCGATGAAACCAACCACCACGGAGCTCGTGCTCACCGGCCGCGGCCTGCTGCCCCTCGCCGACCTTGCCGACCTAGTTACCGAAATGCGCCCCGTCAAACACTACTTCGACGAAGGCCTCCTAGCCCGCCAAGGCATCGAATACTAATTGATCCGAAAGGGACGGAGGAAAACGGATCATTAGGCGGTGGCGCGGCCGAGCCAGTTGCCGCTGTGGTGGTAGATGGTAAACATCGTGGCCGTGATGAGCCAGGTTACGGGGTAAACCAGCAGCAGGTGCTCAAGCGACGGATCGAACGGCATAATCGCAAACACCCAGATCACCCTGAGCACGACGGTGCCAAAAATCGTGAGCAGCATGGGCTGCAAGCTCACGCCGGCGCCGCGAATGGAGCCAGACGCGTTTTCGATAATCGAGAAGATCGCGTAGAACGGCGCGATGAAATGAAGAATCGTCGTGGTGTAGGCCGAAATCGCGGCATCGTCGATGAACAAACGCGACAACGGACCCGAGAACACAAGCAGCACGGCAGACAGGCCACCAATGAGCATAAACGACAGCACGAGCGACGTGTGGTATCCCTTTCGCATGCGATCGTAATTGCGCGCACCAAAGTTCTGCGCCGAGAACGTGGTGATCGACACGCCGAGCGCCTCGGTCACCATCCAGATAATGCCATCCAGGCGCCCAGATAGACCCCATGCCGTGGTGACATCGGCACCAAACGAGTTGACCGACATCTGGATCAGCACGTTCGAGATCGAATAGGCAGCCGATTGAAAACCGAGTGGCAGACCGCACGAGATCATACTCTTACAAATACCGCGATCGATGCCGAGCTTAGACAGCGAAAGACGCCATGCACCCGGAGCGCGCATCATGCGCAACACGATCATCGTTGCATTGGAGCAAATGGTCAGCGCTACCGCGATGCCGCAGCCCAGCGCCTCCATATGCAACACAGCAACAAAGATGATATCCAGCACCACGTTAACAAGGCAGCCAGAGGCAATGATCACAGCGGGACCGCGCGTATCCCCCACGGCACGCAGCAGTGCGGTTCCCATATTAAGCAGCAGTGCCGCAACCATCGCGGCAAAATAACAGCGAGCATAGGCAACGCCCTCGGCAAGTAGCTCGTGCGGCGTATTCATCAACACCAGCATGGGCTCGACAAAAACCATGCCAAGAATGGAAACGACGATGCCGCCCACCAAAGCAAGCGTCATGGCTGTATGGACCGAACGGCTCAGACGCTCGCTATCGTGCTGGCCAAAAAACTGACCCGTGATAACGGCACAACCGGCGCCAACGCCAACGCAAAAACCAATGCAGAGCTCGGTGAGCACCATCGTGGCTTGAATGCCGCCAAGCGCAAGCTTGTCGCCAAACTGACCGACGATATAGGTGCCGATAAGCGTGTAAGCCTGCTGAAAAAACGAACTAAAAAAGATGGGAACGCACAGCGACAGCAATTGCTGCCAAATGACACCTTGCGTTACATCGATAGACGTAGATTTCTTAGCCACACGCCCTCCCCAAAAGCGCACGTCAACCGACAAAACAGCAATTTAAAACCAAAGCCAAAACCAGCTTAGCACCGACTGGCGGCGACCGAAACACCCCGAATCAGAGCGCGGTGCGGAATATCTGCCTAGTGATACAAACCCGGCTGGTAGTGGTACTCGTTGCTCACGTGCGGGCACAGCTGCCAAAAGGCGACGGCGCTCGCCGCGGCCACGTTGAGCGAATCGACCCCGTGCGCCATCGGAATGCGCACGGCTCGGTCGCAGCCGGCAATGGTCTTGGCGCCCAAGCCGGCACCCTCGGTACCCATAAAAATCGCCAAGCGATCAATCTTCTGCAGCACAGGATCGCCCAGCGAAACGGAATCATCCGTCAACGCCATAGCGGCACACGAAAAACCGGCATCATGAAGCGCGGCCAGGCCATCATGTGGCCACACGCGAGCCTCACTGCCAATACGCGTCCACGGCACTTGAAACACGGTGCCCATGCTCACGCGGGCCGAGCGACGATACAGCGGGTCGCAGCACGTAGGGCTCACCAGAATGCCGTCGACATTGAGCGCGGCAGCCGAGCGGAAAATCGCGCCCACGTTCGTGTGGTCGACAATGCCCTCGAGCACGCACACGCGCACAGGGCGCTCCCCCGCCGCCTCGACAACGCCACCCAAGAACTCATCGACCGGAATCTGACGCGGGCGACGAAACGCCGCGAGCGTACCGCGCGTCACGTTAAAGCCCGTCAACTGCTCCATGAGCTCCATCGAGGCCACGAACACCGGGACCGGACCCGCTCCCTCGCGCACAACCAAGCGCTCAAACAGCGGCATCATCTGGTCGAGCCAGCGTTCACCCAAAAGAAAGCTCACCGGCTCGTATCCGGCACGCACCGCACGCTCGATGACCTTGGCGCTCTCGGCGATAAAGATGCCCTTCTGCGGCTCCAGTACGCAGCGCAGCTCACGCTCGGTCAGTCGCACATAGGCATCGAGCCGCTCGTCCTCGAGCGAATCGATTCGCAGCACCTCAACGGCATCAGTCATAGTAGCCAGCCCGCACCCTTCTTACAGCAGCATCTATATCAAACGAGGCGACGCCAAGCGCCGCCCCTCAATCATTCCAACCCGATAATACCGTGGGCAAATAGGAGATTTACGCCTCAACGCGACGATACGTCACGAACTCATAATCGAGGCCTTCGTCACCCTCGCCCGCGGCAATCGTGGCAACCCCTTCGCGCCGCGCAACTTCCCACGCGGGATCGGCGTCCAAGTCGGGAAAGTACGTGTCCACGGGATGGACGCAGTGGTTATGCGTGACCTCGGCCTCCACGCAGTACGGCAAAAACTGCCGATAGACATCGCCGCCGCCGATCACCCAGGCAACGGGCTCATCGGCAACCGCGGCGAGCGCCTCGCAGATACTATGCACCGCGTCGACACCTTCGGGCGAAAAATCCTCGTCGCGCGTGAGCACGATATTGCGACGATTCTTGAGCGGCCGTTCGCCGGGAAAACTCAGCAGGGTCTTGCGCCCCATAATAACCGGGCAACCTTTGGTGCACGCCACAAAATGACGCATGTCGGCACGGTTGGACACCACCATGTCGCCCTCGCACCCAATACCCCAGTCATCGCACACGGCGACAATGGCAGAAAGCTTACACGTCATGCACGTCACCTACACCGCAATGGGGATGTTCTTGACCTGCGGGCCGTGCTCATAGCCCTCGACAATCAGGTCGTCGGTCGTAAACGCATAGAAGTCATACACATCGGGGTTAAGCGTTACCTTAGGCGCGGCAAACTGCGGACGCTCGATAAGCTCGCGGACGATATCGACATGACGGTCGTAAATGTGGGCATCGGCAATCACATGCAGCAACTCGCCGGGAATCATATCGACCGACTGCGCGACCATCATCAGCAAAATGGCGTACTGGCACACATTCCAGTTGTTCGCAGCCAAAATGTCCTGGCTGCGCTGGTTGAGAATCATGTTGAGCGTCGGTTTATCATCCTGCGGGCGCTGCGTCACGTTATACGTCACGCTGTAGGCGCACGGATACAGGTGCATCTCGGACAGGTCGCTAAACACGTAGGTATTCGTCATAATGCGGCGGCTGTACGGCGTGTTCTTAAGGTCGTACAGCACGCGATCCATCTGATCGAAGTCACCCTCGGCATAATGGCTCTTCTGCCCAATCTGATACCCGTAGGCCTTGCCGATGGAGCCAGTCTCGTCGGCCCACTCATCCCAAATATGGCTGTTGAGGTCATGCACGTTATTGGACTTCTTTTGATAGATCCACAGGATCTCATCCATGGCAGATTTGAGGGCCGTACGACGCAGGGTAAGCGCCGGAAACTCCTCACGCAGGTCGTAGCGTGCCGTGACGCCAAAGTTTTTAATGGTATAGGCAGGGGTGCCGTCCTCCCACACCGGGCGGACCTTTTGGCCCTCGGTGGTGGTGCCATGGTCCAGAATATCGCGGCACATGGCTACAAACTGTTGATCAGCCTTGCTCATTGACCCTCCTGTCAGTCGCCTATAAGCGAGATTCATTGTAGCCCAGGCGCAAGCGGCCCCACAGCCCTAACATAAGCCCTCATTTTCTGACATATGCCAGAAATTCCTTGCGTAAATCCGCACGGTCGTTATTCTATTGTTGACATATGTCAGATATGGAGAGTGTATGGCGGGAAGACGTGAAAAATTGCGCCGCGTCGGGATCATCCCCGAATATCGCGGTTTTACCCCCGATGGCCTTGCCAGCGGAGAGGCCATCGACATGACGGTCGACGAACTCGAGGTCCTGCGGCTATGCGACCTGGAAGGCCTCAATCAGGAGGCCGTCGCAAAGCACATGGGCATCGCGCGCGCCACGGTGGCGGCAATTTGCAGCCGAGCGCATCGCAAGGTGGCAAATGCGCTGGTCAATGGTCGGGCGCTCATCATCGAAGGCGGCAATATCGCGTACTCCCCCATTACCACGGCAACGGCCGTATGGCCAGCAAAGGAGATCGACACCATGAGGGTGGCAACGACGTACGACAACGGCAGCATCTTTATGCACTTTGGCCGCAGCGAGCAGTTCAAGATCTACGACATCCAGGATGGCAAGGTGCTCAACGAACAGGTCGTGGGCACTGGCGGCACCGGTCACGGCGCATTGGCGGGCCTGCTTGCCAACGGCGGCGTCGACACGCTCATCTGCGGCGGTATCGGCGGCGGCGCCATCAACGCGCTCACCCAGGCCGGCATCACGGTCTACGCGGGCGCCCAGGGCAGCTGCGACGCCTGCGTCGAGGCCCTTATCGCGGGCACGCTCGCGCAGACCGGCGAGGCCACCTGCGACTGCCATGGTCACGACCACGAGCACGCCCATGAGCATGGCGAGTCCTGCGGCTGCCACGGCCATCACGAGCACAAGGGCCACGAGGGTTGCGGCTGCCACTAGCGGCACGGCACCGCGAGCTCGGGGCGCGACGCTGAACGCAGCCCAACTATCAAAGCCAACAACAAAGGCCACCCGGTAGCTTCCGAGTGGCCTTTGCCATATCAAGCTGGAATTACAGCTCTATTTCTTATTGCGCATCTGCGCTTCCATCTGGCGCAGTAGGTCCATGTCGGACTTGGGGCCACCCATGCCGCCTATACCGCCCAGACCCATGGCATCCAGGCCGGGAATATTGGGCATGCGCATCTTTTTGCCCTTCTTGCCCTTCTTGCCCTTCTTGCCGCCGGCCTGCGCCTGATTGGCCATCGTGCGCATGCGGCCCATCATCTTATTCATCTCGCCCCACTGCTTCATAAGGCTATTGACCTCGGTGGGGGTCACGCCGGCGCCCTTGGCAATGCGAGCACGGCGCTGGCCGTTGATGATGGAGGGGCGCAGGCGTTCCACCTTGGTCATCGACATGATAATGGCCTCGTTCTTGTCAAAGATGCCCTCGTCCAGGTTTCCACCCATCTGGTTGAGCGCGCGCTGGCCACCGGGAAGCATTCCCAGGATGCCCTTCATGCCGCCCATCTTCTTAACGGCCTTCATCTGGTCGAGCATGTCGTTCATGGTAAAGCCCTCGCGCAGCATGCGCTCGGCGGCCTCGAGCTGCTCGGCATCGGCGGCCTCCTGGGCCTTCTCGATGATGCCGACGACGTCGCCCATGCCCAAGATTCGCTTGGCCATACGGTCGGGGTAGAACGGCTCCAGCGAATCGGGCTTCTCGCCCATGCTCACGAACTTGATGGGCTTGCCGGTCACCTGGCGCACGGAAAGCGCGCCGCCACCACGAGCATCGCCGTCGAGCTTGGAGATGATCACGCCGTCAAAGTCGGTGCGCTCGGCGAAGGTCGAGACGACGTTGACGATATCCTGGCCGGTCATGGCATCGACGACCATCAGCACCTGATCGGGCTTGACGGCCTTCTTAATGTCCACGGCTTCCTGCATCATCTGCTCGTCGATCTGCAAACGACCGGCGGTATCGACGATGACCACGTCACGCAGGTGGTCGACGGCCTCCTGAATAGCGCCCTTGGCGATGTCGACCGGGTGTGCACCGTCGCCACGGAAGACCGGCACGCCGATCTCTCCGCCAAGCGTGGCTAGCTGGTCGGCTGCGGCGGGACGGTAGACGTCGCACGCGGCGAGCAGCGGCGAGCGGCCCTGCTTCTTGAGCAGGTAGGCCAGCTTTACGGCCGCCGTGGTCTTACCGGAGCCCTGCAGGCCCACGAGCATGATGACGTTGGGGATACGGTTGCTAAAGACGAGCTTGCTCTCGGTGGAGCCGAGCATCTCGGTGAGCTCGTCGAGCACGATCTTGACGACGTTTTGCGCCGGCGACAGCGACTCCATGACCTCTGCGGTCATGCAGCGCTCCTTGGTCTTGGCGACGAACTCCTTGACAACCTTAAAGTTGACGTCGGCTTCGAGCAGCGCCATGCGAATATCGCGCATGGCCGAGGTGATGTCGGCCTCGGTCAGCTTACCCTTGCCGCGCAGGCGGTCAAATGTGTCATTGAGGCGATCGCTCAGAGAATCAAACACTAGTCACTCCTTAATTGGACTCGCCCACCAGGGCGCGGCAGAAATCTATGGCATTGAACTCCTGTAGGTCATCGACCTGCTCGCCCACGCCCACGCGCAGAATCGGGAGCTTGAGCTTCTCGGCCACGGCCATGGCGATGCCGCCCTTTGCCGTACCGTCGAGCTTCGTCATGATGATACCGTCCAGACCCAGCGCCTCGTTAAACTCGAGCGCCTGGTTCAGACCGTTCTGGCCGGTGGCGGCATCGATCACGAGCACGACCGAGACGGGCATGGGGCCGGCGGCCATATTGGCGGCGCGCTTACGCGTCACGTTAACCACTTTGGCAAGCTCGCGCATGAGCTCGGGACTCGTGTGCAGGCGGCCGGCGGTGTCGATCAGCACCAGGTCGCTGCCGCGCTTATCGGCCTCATCGAGCACGTCGTAGCAAACACTTGCCGGGTCGGAGCCGCGATCGCGCTTGATGACGGGGACGCCGGCGCGCTGACCCCACACATCGAGCTGCTCGATGGCGGCGGCGCGGAAGGTATCGGCAGAACCGATCACGACATTCTTGCCGCGGGCGGCCATGGCGCTCGCGATCTTGCCGACCGTCGTGGTCTTGCCGGCGCCGTTAATGCCTACAAACAGCACGCAGCTCGGCGTGTCGGAGAACGGATCGCGCTCGGCGGGCACAAAATGCTGCTCGAGCTGCTCAGCCAGGGCGCGACGGAGCTGCGGGGCGGTCTTGAGGTTCTTCTTGGCGGCCGTCTCGCGCAGATCATCGGAGACCTGAATGGCGACCTCGGCACCCATGTCACCCATAACGAGGGTATCCTCAAGGTCCTCCCAAAAGTCCTCGTCGACCTCGCCGCCAAAGTAGAAGACCTCGTTGAGGGCCTCGCGGCTGCGCTCAAGTCCGCGCGAGAGAGCGTCAAAGAATCCCATTATGCATTCACGACCTTTCCGGTTTCGCGATCGAGTTTTTGCGAGACGACGCGGCTGACGCCGTCGGCTTGCATCGAGACGCCATAGAGAACGTCAGCGTCCTCCATAGTACGGCGCTGATGCGAAATGACCAAGAGCTGCGTATCGGAACGCAACACGTCGAGCGCGCCGATGAGCTTGGACAGGTTGGCGTCGTCAAGTGCCGCCTCGACCTCGTCCAGCACATAGAACGGCACCGTGCGCGTGCGGTACACGGCAAAGAGCAGGGCGAGTGCCGTCAGACTCTTCTCGCCGCCCGACATGAGCATCATCTTGGTGATGCGCTTGCCGCGCGGCTGCGCCACGACCTCGATACCCGTCTCGGCCGGATGCTCAGGATCGGTCATCTCCAGATGAGCCTGGCCACCCGGGAACAGCATAGCGAAGATCTCGCGGAAGTTCGCGTCGACCTTCTCAAACGTCACAAGGAACGCCTTGCGCATCTTGCGATCAATAGCCACCGTGATCTTGGTGAGCGCCTTACGCGCGCTCTCCAGATCGGCCAGCTGCTCCTCGATGTAATCGGCGCGGCGCTTGAGCTGCTCGTACTCCTCCATGGCAACTTGGTTCACGGGACCAAGGTTGTTGATCTGGCGCACAAGCTGGTTGAGCTCGCGCTCGGCGGCATCGCGGTCCGTGGGCGCGGGAAGCATGAGCGCTTCCTCGAGTACCGTGTTGCCATCGGCGGTAATGGCCTTAATGGCGGCCTCTACCTGCACCTCGAGCTTGCCACGCGCGACCTTAAACTCGTTTTGCGTGGCGGTGGCGGTATCGACCTTCTCCTTAGCGCGGGCAACCTCTGCCTTGGCATCCTCGATGGTCTTCTTGAGCGAAGCGGAGTCCGCCTCCTCCAGAGAGGCCTGGTCACGCAGACGCGCTGCCCAATCCGACGCGCGCTCCAGCAGGGCCGAATAGCGCTCGTGCATGGGATCGACGCGCAGGCGCAGCAGCTCGAGTGAGCGCGAGGCCTGGCGTGTTCCGCGGATACGGCGGTCGATGCCCTCCAGGCGATGCTCCAGATCGGGCACGCGGCCCTTCAGAGAACGAAGGCGCTCGCTCGTCTGGGCCAGGCGGACCTTGGCATCGGCGAGCTTGCCGGCGGCCTCGGAATCGTCACGGCGAACGCGGTCGAGTTCGTCGTTGGCTTCGGCAATCTGAAGGCCAAGATCGCTTGCCTGCGCTCGGGCCTCGTCACGCGAGCGGGTGAGCTCGTCCACGCGCGGGCGCGCAGCGCGAACGGCCTCGGCGGCCTGCTCGCGGCGCTTGGAGATGCGCACGCGCTCGACCTCGGCGTTGTTGGCGCTTTGCTCCAGGCGGCCAATCTCGGAGAGCAGCGAGCGGCGCTCGCCCTCAAGACGGGCGATCTCGCCGGCGGCATCGCCCTCAGCGGCACGCGCCTCTTCGACGGCCGCATTGGCCTCGACGACCCGATCCGACACATGCTCAAACACAGCAGCCAGATCGGGCTCCAGGCCCTCCAGCTCGCGAATGCGACGTTTGCGCTCCAAGGCACCCGACGCCTCGCCGGCGTCGAGGCCCACACGCACCAGGCCGCCGCAGGCGACGCGGGCGCCATCGGGGGTCACGTAAGTCACGCCGTCAACGACAGGCGCGGCCAGCGCAGCCGCCAAGTCGTCGACAACGTAATAGCCGCCGAGCAGCGCCTCGACAACCGGGCCATAGCCGGCGCGTACGGACAGGCGATCGACCAGGCGGGAACCGGCAGCGCCCTTAGCGGCAGCAGAGGCGCTCGCACCGCGCGCCACCAGCAGCGCCTCGCCCGAGGCCTTCTTCTGGTCCAGAGCGGCACGACCGGCACGCTCAAGCGCGGACGTATCGTCGAACAGCAGCGCATCGATATCGCCGGCAAGCAGCTGCTCCACCAGGCCCTCGAGCTCACGAGGGGCCTCGAGCACGTCGCCCAGACGACCCGAGACATCGTCGCCCAGTACACCCACCAGACAGCTCACGAGCGGCGAGCTGTCGGCCATGCGGGCATCGAGTTTCTTTTGGCTAGCAAGCTCCGAGCGCACCTCGGACAGTTTGTTGCGCGCCTCGCTCTCGCGGGCACGCAAGTCCTTAAGGGCTGCACGGGCGACCTCGGTAGCCTCGCGCGCATCAATCTGGGCTTGACGGGCCTGATCGAGTGCACCCTCAAGCTCCTCGGCGCGGTCGCGACGGCTCTCGAGTGAGGCCGTGACTTCCTCGAGCTGGTCATCGATCTGCTCCAGGCGCGAGGCATACATGTTGTCCTCGACCTCGGCGTTGCTCAGCGAGTCCTTCACCTTGGCGAGTTCGAGCGCCGCGTTATCGGCCACACGCTGCACATCGCGTTGCTCACGCGTAAGCTGCGAAATCTGATTGTCGAGCGTCACGCGCCGCTCGTGGAGCTCGGCGGCGGCAGGTCCGGCGGCGTCAACGTCCTCCTGGGCCTGCATGTGCGCGCCGGTCACTTCCTCAAGCTGCGCACGCGCGTCCTCGAGCTCCTCTACCACGCGACGACGCTGATGCTCGGAGCTCGAGATCTGGCCGCGCATGTCGGACAGGCGCGACACCATGTTGTGGCCCTTTTCCTCGAGCAGGCGCATATCGGAGTTAATGCGGCCGACCACGTCTTGCATATGGCGGCGCTGCTCGCCCAGATCGCCCACAAACAGGCCCTTTTCCTCGAGCATGACCTGGAGCTTCTCGAGCTCGCGTTCCTTTTCGCCCAAGCGGTACTGCGCAAGCTCCAGCTCGGCGGCACCTTCCTTGGAGCGGCTCTCCAAGTCGTTCCACTGCGACTGCAGCGAACGCAGCTCGTCGACGGCCAGCATCTGCGTAAGCTCGTTCGCGCGCGAGGACAGCTCTTTATACTTGCGCGCGCGATCGACCTGACGCTCCAGCGGTCGCAGCTGACGGGCAATTTCCTTATTGATGTCGCGGGCACGCGTCAGGTGCTCGTCCATCGATTTAATCTTTCTGAGCGCACGCTCCTTGCGGCGCTTGTGCTTGGAGATGCCGGCGGCCTCCTCGATGAGGGCACGGCGCTCCTCGGGGCGGCTCTGCAAAATGGCGTCGAGCTTGCCCTGGCTGATGATGGAATGCGTATCCTTGCCCAAGCCCGAATCGTGCAGGATGTCCTGAATGTCCATCAGGCGGCACGGACTCGAGTTGATGAGGTACTCGCTTTCGCCCGAGCGATACATACGACGGGTGATGGCGACCTCGTCAAAGTCGACGGGCAGCATATGGTCCGAGTTATCGAGCACCAGCGTGACCTCGGCGACACCCACCGGCTTGCGCGCTGACGAGCCCGAGAAGATGACATCCTCCATGGCCTGGCCGCGCAGCTGCTTGGCACTCTGCTCGCCCAGGACCCACAGAATCGAGTCAGAGATGTTCGATTTTCCCGAGCCGTTGGGACCGACGATGACGGTCAGGCCCGGCTCAAACGTCATATGGGCGCGGTCGGCAAACGACTTGAACCCTTTGAGCGTGAGGGACTTGAGATACACGGTTCCTCGCTTAAACAGGCTTCTTGTTGAGAATCACGCCGTTGGTGGTGTAGCCCATGCGGTCAAGTGCCTCAAGTGCAGCGGCTCCCTCGGCTTCCTTCTTTGAGGAGCCGGAGCCGCGACCCTGGCGAATACCATCGATCAACACCACGGCGGTAAAGGTGGGCGCATGCGCCGGGCCCTCGGAGCCAACGAGCTTATACGCCGGGGGTTCGTGACCGTCGGCTTGCACGCACTCCTGCAAGAACGATTTGGGGTTCGCGGGGTGCTCGGCACGCTCGGAGGCCAGGTGCGGTTTGAGCGTACGATGGATAAAGTCCGCCGCAACATCCCAGCCGGCATCCAGGTACAGCGCACCCACGAGCGACTCGTAGACGTTCTCGAGCGCCGAGTGCAGGCCGCGCGCGCCGGTACCGGTCTCGGAGGCACCAAAGATGATGATGTCGTCGATGCCCAGCTCATGCGACACCTCGGATAGCGTAGCGCCCGAGACAAGCGACACCTTCAGGCGCGTGAGCTTGCCCTCGTCAAACTCGGGATAGGACTCAAAGAGCGAACGGGCGACGACGGCGCCCAAAATGGAATCGCCCAAGAACTCAAGGCGCTCATAGCTGGCAGAAACCGGCTGGCCCTCGACTGCCGAGGGATGCGTAAGCGCCGCGCGCAGAAGCACCTTATTATTGAACTCGTGGCCCAGAATTTCCTGGGCACACGTAAGTCGTTCAGACAAAGCCAAGACCTAGGCCTCCCTGGCGTTTTCAATCGCGTCGACGGCGTCGGCGACAGAGTTGAGCGAGAGCAGAGTCTCGTCATCGATCTCGAGGTTGAACTCGTCCTCGATAGCCGTAACCAGCTGCAGGCGCTCGAGCGAGTTGGCATCGAGATCGTCAAAGGTGGTCTCATCGCTAATTTCGGCAACATCGACGCCCAGAACGTCAGCAGCGACCTCGGCGATCTTGTCGAAGATTTCGGAGCGGTCCATAGCGCTTCCTCTCATAGTGCATGAATACCAAAAGAATGGTACCGCCCGGGCGGTACCAAGACACGGTTCTGATTCTACCCCACGAAGCAGGCCGCGAGGCACATAACAGCGCTCTAACTCGCTCTTACAAAACGATGCCGTCCATGGAGTTGGCGACATTCTCGACCAGCCCGGCGCGCACGGCTTCGGCCGCCGCAAGCGTACCGTTTTTAACAGCTTCGACCGAGGTGGCGCCATGGCCGATCAGAACCACGCCGCGCAGGCCCAAAAGAATCGCGCCGCCCTTGGCGTCGCCAGAGAGCTTGGCCTTTATCTCACGCATCTGCTTTTTAATGAGCAGCGCGGCGATCTTGGTGCCAAGCGAAGACATAAAGACGCCCTTGAGCTCCTGCAACAAAAACTTGGCAGCGCCCTCGGTGGCCTTGAGCGCAATGTTGCCCGACATGCCGTCGGCGACCACGACGTCAAAATTGCCCGACGTAAGATCGGTGCCTTCGCAGTTACCCACAAAGCCGGGAACGGCGGCTTTCATGGCCGGGAAGCAGGCCTTGGTAAAGTTGGAGCCCTTCTCGTCCTCGGTGCCATTGGCAAGCAAGCCCACGCGAGGATGCTCGATGCCCAGGACAACGCGGGCATAAGCGCTACCCATCTGGGCAAAACGCACCATGTCGTCCACCTCGACATCGGGGTTGGCGCCCATGTCGCACAGCACCGTCAGGCCGCCGGCACGATTGGGCAGCGCATTGGTCAAACAGGGGCGCACCGGCTGCTTCTTGCCTTCGGCCATATATCTAAACGGTGTGACGTAGGCGGTCGCGGCAGCGGTCATGGCGCCGGTGGAGCCGGCGGAGAAGAACGCGTCCGCGTTGCCCTTTTTGATGGCGCGGCAGGCAAGCACGATCGAGGACTTGCGCTTGGTCATCACGGCGCGAATAGGATCGTCATCCATGGCGATAACGTCGGGTGCCTCAAGGGCCTCAACACGTGCATGGGAAGCAGCAAAGGGATTGACGATTTCAGAGGGGCCAGCTGCCAAGACCTCGATATCGGGATCGGCGGCAAGCGCAGCCTCGATACCATCGAGAACAACCTGAGGTTTCTCGTCTCCGCCCACAACGTCTACACAAACGCGAACGTTACTCATATACATGCTCCTTATACAAAAATGGCCGACTCATTGAGCCGGCCATTGTGGTTCCATTTGGAACGGCATCGCATCCAGAGTATACCGTTACTCGGTAACGATAACCTCGCGGTCCTTGTAGAAACCGCAGCTGGGGCACACGTGGTGCGGAAGCTTGACAGCGCCGCAACGGGGGCACGTGGACTGAGCCGCAGCCGAGATCTTCATGTTGGCGGAACGACGGGTGTGAGTGCGGATACGACCCTGCTTTTGTTTAGGTACGGGCATAGTGACCTTCCTTATGAACTATCCAGTGTGGCGATTACGCGCAAGTAGCGATACTACCACAGTTTTACTCATCGAGCTTGAGATTCTTCAATGCTGCAAATGGATTTTCCGTGGCAGCAGCCCATTCTGCCTCTGCCTGGGCGGCGCAATCGCATTGCTCGACGTTGAGATTGCAACCGCAAGTGGGACACAGACCGCGGCAATCGGGCTTGCAGAGCACCACAAACGGCGTGTCCATAACGACCGCGTCATTGATGGGCTCACCCAGATCGACGATGCGGTCCTCACCCAGGAGCTCGTAGCCGTCCTCGTAGGCCTCGGGATCCTCGGGCTCCTCAAAGAGGTAGAACTCCTCGATCTCGCCGGCGATATCAAACGAGGCGGGCTCCAGGCAACGGTCGCACTCGCCGGTGGCGTGCGCGCGGACCATGCCCGTGAGCAAGACACCGGTACCGGCATTGGTAAAGACAACGTCGTAGTCGATGCCGTCCTGTAGCTGGTACTCCTTCTCGCCCACCATGTAGGTGGCGACATCGACCTTACCGGTCAGCGGATACGAATCACCAGGAAACTCGAGCTGCTCGGAAAGATCGACGGTAACGCTCGGGAACTCAGCCATTACCACTGACCATTCTGTTGGGCGGCACCCTCGTTGAGCTGCTGACGGCAACGGGTAACGGTGCCGGTCAGGCTCTTGAGGTTCTCCTCCAGGTGCGTAAAGACCTGCTCCGCGTAGTCCTCGGCAGCATAACGCGTCTCGCGCTCGTACTGCTGGGCACGATCGCGGATGTCGTCGGCCTGCTGCTGTGCTAAGCGGACGATCTCCTGCTCACCAGCAATGGTGAGGGCCTGCTGCTGAGCGTCGGCGATGATGGAATCGGCCTGAGCGGCGGCGGAAGCCATAAGCTCCTCGCGCTCCTTAAGGATACGGCGGGACTTCTGCCACTCCTCGGGATAGCTCATGCGGATCTCGTCGAGGATGTTGAAGAACACGTCGGCGTCGATGACCTTGAACTGAGCGTTCTTGCCGAAAGGCGGCTTGGCTTCCTCGATCAGCCCTTCGAGCTCATCGACCAAGCTGACGATCCTATCGCCAGGAAAATTCTCGCCCGGCATCCGGTCTCCTTTCATAGGTAACATATCATCGTGCTAGTTTACCACATGCCACCAGGCAATAAAAAACGTCACGAAAAGCGATGTCTGAGCGCTTCGACCACGTTGGGCGGGACAAACGTCGATACATCGCTGCCGAGTGAGGCGATCTGGCGAACGACCGAGCTCGAGATATAGCCGTACTGCGGCGCACTCATGACAAAGATGGACTCCAGCTCGTTATCCAAGCGATAGTTGAGATCTGCCTGCTGCAGCTCGTACTCAAAGTCGGTCATGGCGCGCAGGCCCTTGACCACGGCCCCCGCCCCCTGCTCGCGAGCGAAGTCGACCAAGAGGCCGGTAAAGGGCAGGACCTCGACGCCGTCGATATCACCGAGCGCCTCGCGGGCCAGCGCCACGCGCTCATCGAGCATAAACGTGGTACCCACACCGTTTTTACCCTGCGACTCGGCAACAGCGACGATCACACTGGGAAAGATGCGGCGGGCGCGGCGGATGACGTCGATATGGCCAAACGTGATGGGATCGAAGGTGCCCGGGACGATCACGCGGTTGATGGTGTCATTCATGGGCGTTCTCCTGAACCGTCATGGCATCGTTGTTGTGAGCATCGGTGCCGGTGCAATCTTCCTCACAATCGTCATCGCCGACCCAACGAAGCAGGTCGACCGAGGTAATGCCGTAGCGCTTCTCGCGCACGATCTCAAAGCCTGCCGGATGCGCGCCCGCATCGGCGGCGGCATGCTCAAACAGGGTATAAGCGCCAGGTGCAAGCAGACCCTGCTGAGCCAGGTTCTGCAGCAGTATCTCGACCGGCTCGGCACCAAAAGCATAGGGCGGGTCGAGCAGGACCAGATCAAAGGGGCCGCCCGGCACACGACCGCGCGAGGCGCTCGCCAGCATGTCGCCCGTTACCACGCGCCAACGCGCACGGTCACGGCAGAGCGACTCGATATTCTTGGTAATGAGCCGCGCGGCATTCCGTTCGATCTCGAACGTCGTGAGCGAGCGGGCACCACGTGAGAGCATCTCTAACCCTAAGGCGCCGGAGCCGCCAAAGGCGTCCAGCACGCGGACCTCGTCCAGATCGAAGTCGAATGCCGACATGACCATAGATGCGCATGCCTCGCGCACACGATCGGTCGTGGGGCGGGTGACATCGCGACCACGGGGCTCCTCGATCTTACGACCGCGCCATTCGCCGCCGATGATTCTCATCCTCCGCTGACCTCCTTAAAAATGTGTCGATATCGCATGGCGACCGCATCGCGCAGGGGGCGCGTCGCCACGGAGTCAAGGTTGCAAGCATACCGCAAGAGCTCGACTGCGTCCAAATGGGCCCACTCGATCAGCTCCTCGTCGGCATCCAGATCGACAAAGCGCAGAGTCACACCGCCATGCTGGCGGTACCCCAGGATTTCGCCCTCGTGGCGCAGACGAAGGTCCATCTGGGCGAGCGTAAAGCCGTCCGAGGTCTTTTCGAGCGACTGGAGACGGTCTTGCGCCGCCGAAGCGCCGCCGTTGCCCTTGGAGTGCGTCATGACCAGGCAGGTGCCCGACACGCTGCCGCGGCCCACGCGGCCGCGCAGCTGGTGCAGGGCCGCCAACCCAAAGCGCTCACCGTTCTCGATGACCATGACGGTGGCGTTGGGCACGTCGACGCCCACCTCGACCACCGTAGTCGAGACGAGCACGTCGATCTCGCCGCGCTTGAAGGCATCGATAACCTGGTCCTTCTCCCCCGCTGGCATGCGGCCGTGAAGGCGCTCGATGGCAAGACCCGGCAACGCCAGACGCAGGCGATCGAGCTCGGTCGCCGTATCGTGCAGCGGCACGGGGACCGTCACGCGGCCCTCGTCGTCGCGGGCGATACCGGGCACGTCCTCCAGATCATCGGCCGAGTCACTCGGCTCCACGAGCGGACAAATCACGTAGGCCTGCTGACCCTTTTCATGCGCCTCGCGGATGGCGCCATAGGCAAGGTCGCGGCTCGACTCGGTAAGCACGCGTGTCGTCACGCCAGCGCCAGGGACGGGCCGATGGCGGATGATGCTCGTGTCCAGATCGCCGTAGACCGAAAGCGCCAGCGTGCGTGGGATGGGCGTTGCCGTCATAACGAGCAGATCGGCACCAGGGCCCTTCGCACGCAGGGCGTTGCGTTGGCCGACGCCAAACCGGTGCTGCTCATCGATGACCACGAGCGACAGATGCTTGAACGCAACGTTATCCGAAAGCACCGCGTGGGTGCCAAAGAGGACATCGAGCTCGCCCGATTCCAGCTGCGCATGGATCCGCTCGCGCTCGGCCGCCGGCGTGGCGCCCGTCAGGAGCGCCCAGGTCATGCCAGCCTGCGAAAGCAAGGGGCCGGTATTATCGGCATATTGACGCGCCAGCACGCCCGTGGGCGCCATAACGCAGGCCTGCGTGCCGCTATCGGCAGCCACAGCCAGCGCGCAGGCGGCAACAGCGGTCTTGCCGGTACCGACATCGCCCAGCAGCAGGCGGTTCATCACGCGCCCGCCATCGCACATATCATGCAGGATGTCTTGGAACGCGGCCTCCTGCTCGTCGCTCAGCGAAAACGGCAGGGCCTGCTTGAGCGCGGCAAGACGATCGCCCGCGGTGTGGGCATAGGGCACCACATCGACCAGGCCACCGTCGTTGCGCAGACGCAGCGCCAGCTGCAGATAGAGGCACTCCTCGTAGGCAAGACGCCGGCGTGCGATGTCGCGCTCAGCCATGCTCGAGGGAAAGTGGATCGATCGAAGAGCACGAGCATTGCTCATCAGGCGACGCTTAACGCGTAAGCGTGCCGGAATGGGATCAAAGGGATTGCCGACGACCTCGAGCGCGCCGCTAACGATGCGGCGCATCCACGCCTGGCTCACGCCATCACTCACGTAATGGACCGGCAGGATAGTTCCCGCGGCACGTCCCTCCTCGAGCTTTTCGAAATGCGGAGAGGCCATCTGCTTAAAACCATAGGCAAACTCGACCTTGCCCATCATGGCCAGGCGGTCGCCTTGCTTAAGCTGCTGGGCAATCCATGGCTGGCGGAAAAAGGCGACCTGCAGCACGCCCGTCTCGTCAACAAGCGAGACCTCGGTCACCTGCATACGCGGGCGAGGCTGCTTTTGAACGATACGGTCGACCGTGGCGATGATGGTGCACACGGTACCGATGGGTGCCATCTCGATGGACCACGAACGGGTAAAGTCGAGGTATCGATGAGGGATATGGAGAAGGAGGTCCCCCACCGTCCGAATTCCCAGACGGCGAAGGGCCTCCTCACGTTTACCCGAAACATATTTGAGTCGCGCGATATCCTCGTCGAGTGCATTGCTCTGGGCAAAGCGCTCCGAGACGCGCGGCACGGAGCACAGCTCGGACATGGGCAGTTGCCTACTCGATCGAGAAGATCACGGGATAGAGCGGCTGCTCGCCACGATGGGCGTCGATCTCCAGATCGGGCTGAGCCTCCTCGATAGCGTCGACAATCTCCTGGAAGGCCTCATCGGACAGTTCCTCGCCGGCCAGAATCGTCAGCGCGTCGCCCTCCTCTTCCTCCTGCATGCGGTTGATGCAATCGAGCGTGACCTGCTTCACGTCGGAGCCGACCACGTCGATGGAGCCGGCAATGATGCCCATGACGTCACCGGAGTGAATCGGCGAGCCGTCAGAGGCGCTGGAATCGCGCACGGCGCGGGTGACCTCGCCATCGCGAACCTCGCTGATGGCATCGACCATGGCGGCGACGGCGTCCTCGAGCTCGGAATCGGGCAGGACCGCGAACAGCGCGGAGAAGGCCTGCGGAACGGTCTTGGTGGGAACGACGGCGACCTTCTTGTCGGTGCAGGCGGAGGCAGCGGCCTCGGCAGCCATACGGATGTTGCCGTTATTGGGCAGGATGATGACCGAGGTCGCGTTGACCTGGTCAACGGCGCCCAGCAGATCTGCAGTCGAGGGGTTCATGGTCTGACCACCCGACACGATCACGTCGACGCCGAGGGACTTGAGGATGTCGGCCTCGCCGGAACCGGCGGCAACGGCGACAAAACCCAGCGCCTTGGCGGGCTCGGCGGCCTTCTCCTGGTCCTCGTGGATCTTGGCGGTACGGTCATGGGCCTCCATCTCCATGTTGTGGATAAAGACCTCATAGATCTGACCGAGCTGCAGCATGTGCTCGAGCACCAGATTGGGGGTGTTGGAGTGCACGTGAATCTTGTAGTCGGGGTAGGCACCCACGAGCAGCTCGCAGTCACCCATGGAGCCCAGGAATTTAAGGCACTCGTCCTCGTCAAACGGGGCGTCGGCCTTAAAGAGGAACTCGTTGCAGTAGCGGAACTCCGAGCCCTCCCAGTCATCGTTGGCCTCGATCTCAACGCGACCGAGGGCTGCATCGCGGGCAGAGCCGGCAGAATCAAACGTGGCGGAGAAATCCTCGACAACAGTACTGCGGCCGAGCGCAGCGGCAACGAAGTTCTCCAGGAAGATGGCAAAGCCAAAGGCGCCGGAGTCGACCACGCCGTTCTCCTTCAGAACCGGCAGCAGGTCGGGCGTGCGGGCGACAGACTGGTAGGCCTCGACAACGATGGCATCGAGCGCGTCCTCGGCCGAGAACTTCTTCTTTTCGCACTCGTCGGCCTTGGTCGAGACATCGCGCAGCACCGTGAGGATCGTACCCTCGATGGGCTTACGCACTGCCTGGAAGGCAACCTTGACGGCTCGGCGGAACGCATAGGCGATGTTGGCGGACGTGATGGGCTCATCGGCAGAGACAAGGCCCTCGGCCACACCACGCAGAATCTGCGAGGTGATGACGCCGGAGTTGCCACGGGCACCCATGAGGGAGCCATGGGTGATGGCACCGGCGATGGCCTCCATGTCGGCGTCGGCAGGAAGGGCAGAGAGCTCCTTGGTCACCGAAGCGAGCGTGAGCGACATGTTGGTACCGGTGTCGCCGTCGGGTACGGGGAAAACGTTGAGCTTGTTGATCTCCTCGGCCTTGTCGGAAACGGCAGCCGCAGCGATCGGAAAACAGGTGCGAATGGTCTTTGCAATCATGGGTATTTGAATCTCCGTTTTCGGATGCTAGTTCAGACGGCTCTTGAGCGCGTCGATGTGAATGCCGATCTTAAGGCTGGCGGGATCGATCTGGGCGATCTCCTGCAGAGTGAAGGCAACGGAGCTCGAAAGATTGTGGCAGACGGACTTCATGTTGACGCCGTTCTCGAGCACGACGTGAAGATCGACCGTAAGGCCGTTCTCGTCAGCGGAGACAAGCACGCCCTTACGGAGGCGCTGACCGGCAAGCAGGCGCACGCTCTCGGCGCCCTGGAGCTGCTCAGCCATACCGACAACGCCATAGCACGTCATCGCGGCATAACCGGCAATATCGGCAATAACGTCGTTCGAGACGCTCAGGCTGCCGTTAATGGTCTCAGACACAAGAATCTCCTTATCTGGTGCTCGCGGCACCATCTCGTGGGAGCAATCATTGCAATATTCTACAACGACCGCGCCATGTTGAGGTGGTGGGTCGCGGGATTACATCCTCGACACGAAATGTTGATATGGCAACGTTCGAGTCAAGTGGTCGCGGCATGAAAAAACCCGCCGCATAAGCGACGGGTTTTACAACCTGGCTCCCCGGGTAGGACTCGAACCTACAACAGCGCGGTTAACAGCCGCGTGCT
>CAJLPX010000030.1 GCA_905208635.1 uncultured Collinsella sp.
TTAGACATGTTCACGCATCAGCTAAACATTATCAGCGTAGTAATTATCTGATGCGGGTTAGCACATACAGCTAGCCCGTACGATAACGGGCGGCTGATGAAGATGAGGGTCGTCGAGCGCAACCGACGGCCCTCATTTTTTATGTCTGAGAAGTTCTTTTTAGAGGAGGAAATGTAATGAACGGAGTTTTGCTCATGGTTGTGGCCGCGGCGGTGCTCGCCTGCGGCTATCTGGGCTACGGCCGCTGGCTGGCCAACAAGTGGGGCGTTGACAAAGAGGCCCTCACGCCGGCCAAGCGCATGAAGGACGGCAAGAGCTTCTCGCCCGTCTCCGCCTTTACCGCGTTCTCGCACCAGTTCAGCTCGATCTGCGGTGCTGGCCCTGTCACGGGTACGATCGTCGCCATGGCCTTTGGCTGGCTGCCCGTCGTGCTCTGGGTCCTCGTCGGCGGCATCTTCTTTGGCGCCGTCCACGACTTTGGTGCTCTGTACGCTTCGATGAAGAACAACGGCAAGTCGCTCGCTCAGCTCATCGAGAAGTACATCGGCAAGACCGGCCGTCGCCTGTTCCTGCTGTTCTGCTGGCTGTTCTGCATCATCGTCATCGCCGCCTTCACCGACATGGTCTGCAAGACGTTCATGTTCACCCCGGCCGTTGACGCTTCTGGTGCTGCTACCGGTGCCATCGACTTCACCAAGTCCTATGCCGCCGGCTGCGCTGGTACCATCTCCATCCTGTTCACCTTCGTCGCTATCGCCTTTGGTTGGGCCCAGAAGAAGTTCAACCTCACCGGTGCTACCGAGTTCGTCACCGGCGTGGTCCTCATGGTTCTCATGTTTGCCGTCGGTATGCAGTTCCCGGTCTACCTGGATAAGTTCCAGTGGTTCGCCGTCGTCATGGTCTACCTGGTCTTCGCTGGCGCTATGCCCATCCAGATGCTCAAGACCCCGCGTGACTACCTCACTTCCATCATGATGATCGTTATGATCGTTTGCGCTGTCCTCGGTATCGTCGTCCTGGGTGTTAACGGCCAGGCCACCATCACCGCTCCGGCCTTTACCGGCTTCTCCAGCGCTTCTGGCATGATGTTCCCGGTCCTGTTTGTTTCCGTTGCCTGCGGTGCCCTCTCCGGCTTCCACAGCCTCGTTTCTTCTGGTACCTCCTCCAAGCAGGTCGAGAAGGAGCAGGACGCCGTCAAGGTCGGTTATGGCGCTATGATCGTCGAGTCCTTCGTCGGCATCCTTGCCATCATCGTCGCCGGCATCATGTTCTCCGATATGAACACCGCCGGCACTGGTGCCCTCAACGCCGGCGTCGCTTCTACCCCGTTCCAGATCTTCGCCGCTGGTATCTCCCGCGGTATGCAGGCCTTCGGTGTTGACGGCACGCTCGCTACCGTCTTCATGACCATGAACGTCTCCGCTCTGGCCCTGACCTCGCTCGATGCCGTCGCCCGCATCGCCCGCACCTCGTTCTCCGAGTTCTTTGCCCAGACCAACGACGCCCTGGCCATCGAGTCCAAGGCCGGCTACATGAAGGTTCTCGGCAACCCCTGGTTCGCCACGGTCGTCACCCTGCTTCCCGGTCTCGCCCTCGCCTTTGGCGGCTATGCCAACATCTGGCCGCTCTTTGGTGCTTCCAACCAGCTGCTCGGCGGCATGACCATGATCACCCTCGCCGTGTTCTGCAAGTGCACCGGCCGCAAGGGCTGGATGCTCTACGTGCCCGTCGCCTTCCTGCTCTGCTGCACCTTCACCTCGCTGGTCCAGAGCGCCATGGGCTGCATGACCGCTGTCCAGGCTTACGGCTTCTTCGGCACCATCCCGGCTACCGCCACCACGGCCGCCGTCTCCGTCGCCGCCACCAAGGGCCTGCAGCTCGTTTTCGCCGTCCTGCTGATGGTCCTGGGCCTCATCGTTGCCGTCAACTGTCTCAAGGAGTTCTTCGGCAAGGAGGCCGGCTCCATGCCCGACGAGGAGCCCGAGTGGTCCGAGATGGGCAAGGCCGAGTACGGTCGTGCCGCTGCCGCTGAGGCTCCTGCCGACGCCGAGGCCGCTAAGGCCTAGTCGGTCGGACGGGTTGAATCTCCCATCTATTTGACTCGGAAAGACCGGGTCCGCAATCAAGCGGACCCGGTCTTTTTTCTTGTGATAACAGGTGGTGCAAGGGCGTTCTCGCAGATGTTTTGCGTGGATAGGCTCGTGCGTTGTACCATATGAACGTATATGTGTGCATATGAAAGGGGCCCCGTGGCCAAGACGGTATATTCCGATAATCAAAACAATGTCGATGCTCTGGCTGAGCGTCTGAGCAGCCAGACGTCGCTTTCTGCCGAGCGCGCCAAGCTGGTTGCCTACGACCTGCTCTGCCGCAAGGCGCTCAAGATTAAGTCGAGCGCGCTGGCGCAGATTTTCCGCTCCGTCGATAAGGAATGCGATACCAAGGCGATGCGCGATGAGCTTATCGCGGCAAATATCGTGACCAAGATCGAGGGCAGCGGCATTAACGGGCGCCCGGCGTTCTATACCATCAATGTCGAGATCCGCGATGCCCAGGAGCAGCCTGCCGAGTCCGTCGAAGATTTTGTCGTCGAGGATTCCGCTGACGTGCCTGCTGTGGAAGAAGTTGCTCCGCGTGAGCATGTTGATACCGATGAGTTGCTCGATGAGAACGTCGTGCGTGCCTTTACGGCCAAGGCAGGGCGCGGCGGTTTTGGCGGGGGTGGCAAGCGCGATGCGCAGCGTCGCGCCCAGCAGGAGCGCTTCCGTCGCGCCGTTGCTCGAAAGGGTGAGACGGATGCCGAGGCTGTTGAGAACGAGGTTGCTGCCGAGTCGCAGAGGCCCGCGAAGGAGCAAAAGCCCGTGGAGGCCCAGGAGCCCCAGCGTCGCCGTGGTGCCCACTTTAAGGCTGCGCAGCAGGATGTCGCGCATGAGGTTGAAGAGCCTTCCGAGGTTGCAGACGATGTTGAGGAGTCTGCCAAGAAGGCTCCGGGTTCATGCCGTCCCGGGCGTGGTTTTGCGAGGCGCGCGTATCCCGTAAGGCGTCAGGAGAAGGGCGAGCCGGCTCCGACCGCTCAGGCCGAGAAGGCCGAACAAACCGAGAAAACCGTTGAGCCGGCGGCTCGCGAGCAGAAGCCTGTTGAGCCGCAGCTTGAGGTTGCTGCCGAGGCCAAGGGCGAGCAGCCTACTGATGGGCAGACGGAGCAGGGCGCGTCGAGCAGGCCTCGCCGCCGTCGCCATCGCGGGGGTCGCAGTTCCCATGCCGAGACTGCAGCCGAGAAGACCACGCCGCAGGACGAGGATGCGAAGGCCGAGGTTTCTTCGGGGCAGCCTAAGCGCCAGCCGGCGAAGGAGAGCAAGTCCGATCGTCCGCAGAAGCAGGCGTCTATGCCGAAGCGCGAGCGCAATTCCCAAGGCGATTCTAAGCGCAGGTCTCAGAAGAAGCCGGAGTCTGCCGCAGCAGATGCTGCTGCCCAGCAGCCCGAGTCGGCCGTCCACGGCGAGGTATCGGCGTTTGCCCTTGCCCGCGTTTTAGGCAGGCAGCTGCTCAAAGTTGTCCCTACGCCTACGGCGCTCTCTAAGATCAAGGAGCAGCAGACACAGATCGTAAAGGTCGAGGGCAAGGACGGCAAAAAGGCTCCGCAGCGCACTCAGCACAACGAGATGTCCAACCGCAAGATTGCCGAGGAAATCGCAATCATCCAGGCTTGGATCGAGCAAAACCGAGGTGCCGATACGCCGGTTGCCTCGCGCCGCCAGCGTGCCTACCAGATTTTTAACGACGAGAAGGCTTTTGACGGCAAGCACGGCGAGCGTCTAATTCGGCGTATGACCGAAAAGGGCATCAGCATGCAGGCGATTAAGGTCGCCCCCAACCGCCCCGTGCACTTTACGGGTTTCTTTACGCTGGGCGCCGATAAGCCGTTCATTATGGTCGAGAACCTGGACACCTATGACGAGATCGTCAAGCTCCTGCGCGGCCGCAAGCACGCTAAGCTCTTTGGCATCAAGGTGGGCGGCGTGATTTTTGGCGGCGGATGCAAGGCGAGCGTCTCGCATGCCCTGGACGATTATCTGGCTGAGATCGGCTATCGCTTTAACTACGTCTACTACGTGGGCGATATCGACCGCGAGGGCGCGCGCATCGTCGAGCAGGCTCGCAATGCCAATGTGGTTGAGATTCGCCTGCATGCCGGCATGTACCGCGCCATGCTCGCCGAGCATAAGCGTCGCGTGAAGGCCGGCGGCGAGTGCGAGTCCGCGGCTGCCAACCAGGGCGTGCCGCAGAACTTGGCGGCGACGATCAAGGATCTGCCCATGGTCACGCGCGTGCAGTTCCGCAATGTGCTACGTGAAGGCGGGCGCATTCCGCAGGAGATTCTGATGACTGCCGACTATCGGGATGGCGACTCAGGAAGCTTCGACCGCATGCTCAACAATTAGGGACGTGTGGCCCCGGCGGGCCGGGCATTAAGTTTGCTGCTCTACAGTCCTGCGCAAGACGAAGGCCACATTAAGTGGCCTTCTTTGCGTGCGGAACTCGCGACAAACTTAATGCCCGGCCGGCCGGGGCCACACGGCACTTTGTAGATGGCGGCTCGCTTTTCGGAACGGGGCTGACGGACACGTTCCGAAATCTACCACCGTCGCTGTGCAGGGTGTCTATAAAGAGCCGTGGCCAAAAAACATCAAATATGAGTACTGATACTCTTTTAGTAGCAGTAATTTTGACCACATTTAAGGTGATTTGACGTGTCGATCGAGCAGATAAGCTGCCGTATCTCCTCAAGTGTTCATTAAAGGAAGACCTTGATGCGAATAAATCTCATTAAGATCTTCTTTTATTAACGAAAATAATGTAGCTACAACGGTAACAGTACTCATATTTGCCGTTTTTTGGCCACAGTCCTTCGGAGGGTCCTCGAAAATAGTCCCGAGCCGGCACTTGGGGACGTTCCTATAATGCCGGCACTCAGGAGCGTCCCCAAGTGCCGGCACCGCGTCTGCCTGCGGCGACCGCGCCCCGCTGCGTCGCTCCGCACCCTTGCGGGTTCGAATCCCTCCGCTTGGCGGCGTTGGCTCGATTTGCTTGACGTGAGGGGCTCTTGGCTGGTGTGGGACGGAGGGATTCCGCGTCCGCCTGGTCGGCGGCCGCGCCCCGCTGCGTCGCTTCGCTCCTTGCGTGCTGCGCTGGAAAACGCTTCGCGTTTCCTCAGCTCCGCACCCTTGCGGGTTCGAATTCCTCCGCTTGCCCACAAGAAAGCGCCCTGGGCCGTTATGGGCTTAGGGCGCTCAGTTTTAATGGCTGGGACGGAGGGATTCGAACCCCCAACAGCCGGCACCAAAAACCGGAGTTCTACCGTTGAACTACGTCCCAATGTGTGGTGTTGCCCAAAAGCAACTCGTCTAGTTTACCTAATCTGCGAGGGCATCGCAAACGCCGTCGAGTAGGCGTACGGCGAGCGTCTGCGCGTCGCTGGCCGTGAAGGTGCCGTTGTAGCGCGTCATGCCCGTGAGCTCAATGCGAATGCGAGCCGGCTTCTGCTGCGCGGCGACATTGGCGGTGCGGATGCGCTGGGCCAGGTTGTGGCACTCGGCGAGGGCAATCGTGGCGCGTGGCGCGGCGTCGGCGGGCAGCTCGTCGCTTGCGATCTCGAGCACCAGGTCAACGTCGGTTGGGACCTCGGAGTCGCAGAGCATCATGCCGCTGTTGTCGGTCGTTGCCGTGGCGATGTTCCACATGCGCGAAGCAACGCTGCGTGCGATGGGGTCCTCACCGATAACGGCGATCTGGAAGCGCTCGAGCACGTTGGCGGCGCGAGCAAAACCGATGCGGGACTCGGCTTCGGTGACCGAGGGCTTGCCCTCCCACACATGGTGCAGGCGGTTGATGTAGGCGTAGGTGTCCTGGAAGGCCATGCCGTCGGCAAACAGGCCGACATTTTCCTGGAACTGCTGCAGGGCGGCCTCGGTATGCGGACCAAAGTAGCCGTCGTCTTCGCCACAGGCAAAGCCCAAAACGTTGAGAGCGCGCTGCAGGGCCTGCACATCGGCGCCATGGAAATTGGGCATGCGCAGATACAGGGTGCGGTCGCCCAGCTTATACGAGGCGTCGACCAGGGCGCTCCAACAGGGGATATCGACGGCATGACCGGCAGCAAGGCCGCTGTCGAGCCTGAAGGTGCTGACGGCCTGCTCGGTGGTGGTGCCAAAGCGCTTGTCGACAACCTCGGCGTCATCGATTGTATAGCCGAGCTGCAGAAGGCGGGACTGGACGTCCTCGACGGCTGCTCCCTGCATGCCCGTGGTAATAGGTTCCATGAACGAACCCCTTTCGGCGTACCATTCGTACTATTTTGAGCGTGTGTCGGATAGACAACGCGAGACAATTTATAAACATGCACTCAATAGTGTAGCAACTTGTACCCAAACTCGCTGCCCACAGGTTTTATGACCCCCGCTAGTTAAGACGCTCCACAAAGAAATCTGCCATTGAGAGGAAGAGCTCGCGCGCATGCGGGTCGAGCTCGACGCCTTCGATAGCGGCCTTGGCCTTAGCGGTCAGGTCGAGCGCATAGGTGTGGGCGTAATCGATGGAGCCGGTCTCCTGGAAGATCTCCACGGCGCGTGCGAGCTGCGCAGGGTCCTCGGTGCCCGAGGAAAGGATTGCCTCGATCTCGTCGTGATAGCGCTCGTCTGACAGGGCATGCACGGCAACGAGGGTGCGCTTGCCCTCGGTGATATCGGTGTGGAAGTCCTTGTTGGCGGCCTCCTTGGTGCCGATCAAGTTGAGCAGGTCGTCTTGAATCTGGAAGGCAAGGCCCGTGTGCAGCCCAAAGGCGCGCAGTGCCTCAATCTGCTCTTCGCTGCCGCCGCCGATAATGGCTCCGGCGGCAAGCGGCGTCGCTCCGCTGTAGTACGCGGTCTTGTGCGTCGCCATGTCCAGATAATCGTCGACCGAAATGTCAAAGCGCCCGTCGCGGACCCAGCCCAGGTCGAGCGCCTGGCCCTCGATGGTACGGACGATCATTTCGGTAAGCTCGTGGAGCACGCGAAGCTTCACGTCTGCGTTGAGTGTGGGGTCGTCGAGAACCGTCTTGGTGACCATGGTGAGCGCCAGGTCACCGCAGTTGATGGCAAGACCGGTGCCCTCGGTAAGGTGCATGCAGGGCTTGCCGCGACGAATCTGTCCGTTGTCGGCGATGTCGTCGTGGATGAGTGCGCCCGACTGAAAGTGCTCGATGGCCGCCGCTGCGCTGCGGGCGCTCTCAAAGCTGCCGCCTACCGCCGTGGCGGCGAGCATGCAGATGAGCGGGCGGTGGCGCTTGCCAGCGTTTGCCGTAAATGCCGAGAGCGGGGTATACAGGTAGCGCTCGATATCGGCGGAAGTCGCCTGTCCGTCAAAGAACGTGGCCAGATAGTCGTTAATCTGGTCAAAGTGCTGGGCTAAAAAGCTGGTAAACGGACTGGACACGGGTTCTCGCATTCTTTGATAGGTTGCATCGTTGCATTATGCAGACAACATATTGCCACATTAGGGCGTCGAGCGCGGCGGTTGAAGACGATTGGTCCATGCGGCCGCAAGTGCGGTAGGGGCTTGGCTAGATAAGCCCAAAGTGTTCGAGCGCGGTGACGACGCCGTCGTGGTCGATGCTGTCGGTGACATAGTCGGCCTTTTCCTTGAGGAAGTCCGGTGCGTTGCCCATGGCGATGCCAACGTCGACGGCGTTCATCAGCGAGACGTCATTGCTGGCGTCGCCGATGCCGTATACGGTTCCGTGGTGGGGATCGAGGGCGTCGAGTACGGACTGGATACCCTCGCGCTTGGTGCATTCGCGAGGCGAAATCTCGGTCACTTCGAGCTCGAGCTCGTTAAAGCAGAGCAGCGGCTCAAACGCTTGATCCTGAGCGATGCGGTTGGCAAGCGACGTGGACATTAAGATCTTGTAGGCGCTGTAATGTTGCAGCTGCGTAATTGCATCGCCCACGGTGCGGGCGTATCCGGGGGCGTCGGGCGCATCGGCACTCATGCGAACGACGCCATTGAGTCCCTCAAAACGAATCACTTCGTCCGATTGCTCAAGAATGGGAGCAAGGCGCTGCAGCATGCCGGGCGTCATCGCCAAATCGCGAATCACGTGTCCCTCAAGTTCGACATAGCCACCCGCGAGGCAGACGATGCCGGTCCAGGGCAGCTCGAGCAGCTTTGGATGGATGCAGCTCAGCGTGCGCCCTGTGCAGATAAACGCCATATTGCCCTTGGCGACAAAATCACGGATGGCTTGCGAGACCGCTTCATTGGGATAGGGGGAGAGGTCTCGCTCGCTCTCGGGAAGCTCTTGTGCCACTCGAGGGTCTTGCCAGGCGAGTGTTCCGTCGATATCGAAGAAGCAGATATCGCCGCGCTTATGGGCTGCGCTGGCGGCAGGGGAGGCCGAGGTGGTGGGCACAAATCCCGGCTCGAGGCCCATGATCTGGTCAAAATGCTCTTTAACGCGGGGAACGGAGATGCCAATAATCACCTGGGCGGTCTTGCCCGTAATGATGAGGCCCTTGGCGCCCACCGCGACAAACGACGCATTATCTGCAACGATGGAAGGGTCTGCGACCTCGACGCGCAGGCGCGTGGCGCAGTTGGTTGCGCCCACGATATTGCCAACACCACCTAAAAGCTGAATTACCCGCTCGGCGAGGACGTGATCTTGATCGGATTGAATACTGACCTCGCCATTGGGAGATTGCTCTTTGGCAAAGCCGCTTCCCGTTAAACGATCGATTGCCGCGCGATTGGAGACATGATCCTCGCGGCCCGGCGTCTTAAGGTCATAGACCAAGATGAGTGCTCGAAAACTAACAAAAAAAATGAGGCTAAAGGCAAGACCGATACCGAGCGCCAAAAGGTAGGAGCCGGCATGCATTCGCATGAGTGGGATGAAGTTGAAGGCCGTCATTTCCATGAGACCGCCCGAGAAGATGCCGACGATGCCAAAGAAGTTCATGGTCATGGCAAGGCAGGAGGACAGGACGGCGTAGAGCAAAAAGAGTCCGGGATAGGTGAACATAAAGAGAAACTCGAGCGGCTCGGTGACGCCGCAGACCACCGAGGCGACGATGGCGGGCAAAAGGATGACCTTAAGGCCGGCGCGGCGTTCGGGTTTGGCGGTGAAATAGAATGCTGCCGCGATGGCGGGAAGGCCAAAGAGCTTGCCCCAGCCGGTGGCGGTAAAACCTGCCCAGGGCGCAAGTTCATTTAAAGGGCGCGTGCTATGGGAGAGAATGGGGAGCAGGTTGGTCCACGTGGCGTAAATACCGTCGTGAATGACCAGATTGTCGTAATAGATGGGCATATAGAGCAGATGGTGCAGCCCCATGGGCTCGAGCGCTCGCTCCAAAAACACAAAGATGCCCACGCCGAAGGGGCCGACGCCCGCAAGTGCGTGGCGCAGCGTTTCGGTCACAGCGTATGCGAAGGGCACGATGGCGGCCGAGATGGCGGCAAGGGCAAACACGGCAAAAAAGCTGATGAGGTAGACCAGCGAGGAACCCGAGAAGGTGCCGAGCCAATCGGGAACCTTGGCATCGTAGAAGCGGTCATGGATGGCGACGACGGTTGCCGACACCGCCAGCGGGCCGATAATGCCGGTGTCGAGCGTCTTGATGCCGTCGATGACGGTGATGCCGCTGGCGGGGGTTAAAGACGACGGGTACTTAAGTCCAAGGTTGTCGCCGCTCAGCTTAATGATCTCGCTCAAAAAGAAACAGTAGGCAAAATAGGCTACGAGCGCCTCGAGGCAGCAGCGTGCCGGTTGCTTTTGGGCAAGGCCGATAGGCAGCGCTACGGCAAAAAGGAGTGGAAGGCGCTTAAAGACCGTCCACGAGCCGCGCTGGATGATGGTCCAGAAAACGTACCAGGGGGTTCCGTATACGGCGAGGTCGCCGACGATATCCACGGTCGTTGCGAGGGCGGAGATGCCGACCATGAGGCCTGATATAGAAAACAGCATGGCGGGCGCGAACATGGCTCCGCCAAAACGTTGGATTTTCTGCAGCATAATATGCCTTCCGGATGCAACATGCTGTGCGAGCAAGAACGTTTAAACAATGAACTCATTGTAGAGGACTGGCTGCTTGCCGCATTGACGGTTTTGATTCGGTCCGATTTGGGTTTCGGGGGAACCGTCGACGGTAAATAATCCGTGCTTTACCGATAATCGGTTTAAACAACTTTAAGAAATGCTATCGTGCCTAGCCATACATATTCATTAGAGGTGAAATCATGCCAAAAGCGATTTACGAAGGAATCTACCGCGAGATCCGTTCGCGCATCATCAACGGGACCTATGCGTTTCAGGAGATGCTGCCAACCGAAGCCGAGCTGACCGCGGAGTTTGGCTGCACGCGCAATACCGTTCGACGCGCCTTGAGCATGCTGGCCGACCAGATGTTTGTGCAGCCTATACACGGTAAGGGCGTGCGCGTTATTTGGCTTAAGGGCGAAACCGACATGCTGGGCGCACTCGAAGAGGTTGAGTCGTTTGGCGAGTTCGCAAAACGCAACAATGCCGTCGCATCGACCGAGGTCAAGTCTTTTGAACACTTGATTTGCACTGAGCAACTCTCTCGTCGCCTGGGCTTTAAGGTGGGCGAGGAGCTGATTCGCGTCGTGCGTGTCCGAAGCCTCAACGGCAGCGCGCGCCAAGTGGACCACGGCTACTTTTTGGCGTCGATCGCCAAGGGCCTGACCCCCGAGATCGCGGCGGATTCTATCTACGGCTATCTGGAGCACAAGCGCGGCATCAAAGTGATGGCGAGCCGCCGTACGGTGAGTGTCGAGCTCGCCAACGATGAGGATTGCAGCTATCTGGACCTTGGCAAGTACAACTGCGTCGCCGTTATGGAGAGCCAGTCGTACACCTCGGACGGCATCTTGTTCGAGGTCACGCATGCCCGCACACACCCCGAGATCTTCCATTACCGCGTCAATTCCAAGCGATAGCCGGCTAGCTCGCAGCCTGACGAGACTCATGCCCTCAAAGCGAAAACGCCCGGTCAAACCGACGATGCATCGGCTTGATCGGGCGTTTTCTCTGCATTCGATAACAAATAATTGTTTATACAAAACTTGTCAAGTATCAAGTCGAAATTACCGTTCACCGAAGTTTTTCTACCGCTCTAGTAATACTTGTTCAAACAACTAGCCAAATAGCGTATTGTACAAGTCAGCAAAAGGGGCAAAGTCCCCGAGCCAATCTCCGAAGGCGGCGGCAAAGGGTGCCGCCACGGTGTGAAAGGGTGGATTGTAATGAAGAACGAAATGAGCAGAAGGCAGTTCCTGGGCTTTGCTGGTTCCGCGGCTGCGGTTCTTGGTCTGGGCCTCGTGGGCTGCGGTGGTTCTGCCGGCTCTGGCTCCTCTGCTTCTGGTGACGCTGCCGAGGTCTACTTCCTCCAGTTCAAGCCCGAGGTCGACAAGGAGTGGAAGGAGATCGCCAAGGCGTACAAGAAGGAGAAGGGCGTCGAGGTCAAGATCGTGACCGCCGCCTCCAACACCTACGAGGAGAAGCTCAAGTCCGAGATGTCCAAGAGCTCCGCTCCGACGCTGTTCCAGGTCAACGGCCCCACCGGCCTTAAGAACTGGAAGGACTACTGCGCCGATCTTTCCGACACCAAGCTCCGCGGCGAGCTCATCGACGACTCCCTGGCGCTGCAGTCCGACGGCAAGGATCTGGGTATCGACTGGGTTCAGGAGAGCTACGGCATCATCTACAACAAGGAGCTCCTCGAGAAGGCCGGCTACAAGGCCGAGGACATCAACTCCTTCGACAAGCTGAAGGCTTGCGCCGATGACATCCAGGCCCGCAAGGACGAGCTCGGCGTTGACGGTGCCTTCACTTCCGCCGGCATGGATGACTCCTCCAGCTGGCGCTACACCACGCACCTCGCCAACCTCCCGCTCTACTACGAGTTCGAGAAGGAGCACAACCAGGAGGACGACGAGATCAAGGGCGAGTATCTCGACAACTTTAAGCAGATCTTCGACCTGTATATCACCGACTCCACCTGCGATCCTTCGCAGCTTGCCTCCAAGACCGGTGACGACGCCACCAACGAGTTCGCAACCGGTAAGGCCGTTTTCTACCAGAACGGCTCTTGGGCCTACGCCGACCTCACCAAGGCCGGTATGACCGACGACCAGCTCGGCATGCTGCCGATCTACATCGGCGTCGACGGCGAGGAGAACCAGGGCCTGTGCTCCGGCGGCGAGAACTACTGGTGCGTCAGCTCCCAGGCTTCCGAGGATGCCCAGAAGGCCACCGAGGACTTCATGTATTGGTGCGTCACTTCTGACACCGCCACCAGCATCATCGCTGACAAGATGGGTCTGACCGCCCCGTTCAAGAGCGCTAAGGAGACCACCAACGTCTTCTCGCAGCAGGCCGTTGCTATGGCCAAGGACGGCAAGAAGACCGTTGCTTGGGACTTCGTTTACATCCCCTCTGAGGAGTGGAAGAAGAACCTCAAGCAGGCTCTCATCGCTTATGCTGCCGACAACACCAAGTGGGACGGCGTCAAGAACGCCTTCGTCGATGGCTGGAAGACCGAGAAGGCTGCTTCCGAGTAAGCAGTTGCTGCCCAAGCTATCTGATTAGCGACAGGGGGCGGGCAGACGTAGGTTTGCCCGCCCCCTGCATATTGAAAGGACCCTTCTATGGGCAAAGCACTCAAACGCTGGTGGCCGCTCTTTATGCTGCCCACGTGCCTGGCGTTTATGATCGGGTTCGTGATTCCCTTTATCCAGGGTTTCTATCTCTCGTTCTGCCAGTTTATTACCATCAATAACGCGCACTTTGTCGGTATCGAGAACTACGTGCGCGCACTGTCCGATCCGCAGTTCTCCACGTCGTTCTTCTTTACCGTGGCGTTTGCCTTCCTGTCGACGGTGCTCATCAACGTGATCGCGCTGGCCATTGCGCAGGCGCTCACTCGCAAGGCGCTCAAGGGCACCAACATCTTCCGTACGATTTTCTTTATGCCTAACCTGATTGGCGGCATTGTACTGGGTTACATTTGGCAGATTCTGATCAACTGCCTGCTCTCCAACGTGGGTGCCCAGCTTATCGCCCTCAACTCCGCCGCTGGCTTCTGGGGCCTTATCATCCTGACCCTGTGGCAACAGGTCGGCTACATGATGATCATCTACATCGCCGGTCTGCAGTCCATCCCGTCTGACTACATTGAGGCCGCCAAGGTCGATGGCGCTACGGCATGGCAGACGTTTTGGAAGGTTAAGATCCCCAACCTGATGCCGACCATCACCATCTGCCTGTTCCTGTCCATCACCAACGGCTTTAAGCTGTTCGACCAGAACCTTGCCCTTACCGGTGGCGCCCCGGCGCACTCCACCGAGATGCTCGCCCTGAACATCTACAACACGTTCTATTCGCGTGCTGGCATCGCATGGCAGGGCATCGGTCAGGCCAAGGCAGTTATCTTCTGCATCCTGGTTGTCGCTATTTCTATGATCCAGCTTAAGGCCACGAGGTCCAAGGAGGTGCAGCAGTAATGAAACGCGATAAGGCTATCAACCGCGCGCTCTCGATCTTCTTTACGATCCTGTCGCTCGCATGGATCTACCCCGTGTTCATGATTGCGCTCAATTCCTTTAAGAAAGCGACCGCAATCAGCACCACCACGGCGTTCGATCTGCTCACGCCCGAGACGTTCAACGGCCTCGCAAACTACGTGCACGCTCTGAACGAGCAGGGCTTTGCCTCGGCGTTTATGTACTCGCTTATCATCACGGTCACGTCGGTCGTGCTGATTCTGGTGTGCTGCTCCATGTGCGCTTGGTACGTGGTGCGCGTCAACAGCAAGATCTCGAACTTCTTCTATTACCTGTTCGTCTTCTCGATGGTCGTACCGTTCCAGATGCTCATGTTCACGCTGTCCAACCTCGCGGACCGCATCGGCTTTAACACGCCGTTTAACATCTGCTTCATCTACCTTGGTTTTGGCGCGGGCCTCGCGGTCTTTATGTTCGCCGGCTTCGTCAAGAACATCCCGCTCGAGATTGAGGAAGCGGCCATGATCGACGGCTGCAACCCGGTCCAAGTGTTCTTTAAGATCGTCCTTCCCATTATGAAGCCCACCTATCTTTCGGTCGGCATCCTTGAGACCATGTGGGTCTGGAACGACTATCTGCTGCCCTACCTTACGCTCGACTCCACCAAGTACAAGACCATTCCTATCTTGATCCAGTACTTCCGTGGCGGCTATGGCCACGTCGAGCTCGGCCCCATGATGGCGTGCATCATGATGGTCGTCATCCCCATCGTCATCATGTACATCTTCTGCCAGAAGTACATCATCGACGGTGTGGTGGCAGGTGCCGTCAAGGGCTGATGCCGTAACTGTTTTGCAAGTTTTGGCGGCGCCCCTCAGCGCGGCGCCGCGTATCGAAAGGTAGAGACATGGCCGAGATCGTTCTCAAACATGTTCAGAAGGTGTATCCCAACAACGAGTCAAAAAAGAAGGGCTTCTTTGGCAAAAAGAAGAAGACCGAGGAGAAGAAGCACAACCTCAAGGTTACCGAGGACGGTGTGCTCGCTGTAGAGGACTTCAACCTCACCGTTCACGACCAGGAGTTCATCGTCCTCGTTGGCCCCTCTGGCTGCGGTAAGTCCACGACGATGCGCATGGTCGCCGGCCTAGAGGACATCACCTCCGGCGACGTGCTCATCGACGGCAAGCGCGTCAACGACGTGGCGCCCAAGGACCGCGACATCGCCATGGTGTTCCAGAGCTATGCTCTGTACCCCAATATGACGGTGTACGAGAACATGGCGTTTACGCTTGAGCTCAAGAAGGTCCCCAAGGACGAGATCGACCGTAAGGTTCGCTCCGCTGCTGAGATCCTGGGTATTACCGAGTACCTCGACCGTAAGCCCAAGGCGCTCTCTGGCGGCCAGCGCCAGCGCGTCGCCATCGGCCGCGCCATCGTGCGTGACCCCAAGGTCTTCCTGATGGACGAGCCGCTGTCCAACCTGGATGCCAAGCTTCGTAACCAGATGCGCGCCGAGCTCATTAAGCTGCGTCACGAGATCAAGGGCACCTTCATCTACGTTACCCACGACCAGACCGAGGCTATGACCCTCGGCGACCGCATCGTGGTCATGAAGGACGGCGTCGTCCAGCAGATCGCCACGCCGCAGGAGGTCTTCAACCATCCCGCGAACATCTTCGTCGCCGGCTTCATCGGCGTGCCGCAGATGAACTTCTTCGATGCCCAGCTGGTGCGCTCGGGCAACGGCTTTACTGTCAAGACCGAGGATATGAACGTGGCGCTCGCCCCGGAGACTTGCGCTCAGCTTGCCCTCAACTGGGACGGCGGCGACGTGAAGGAGATTACGGCCGGTGTGCGTCCCGAGCAGATTCTGCTTGCCGAAAAGGGCGAGGAGGGTGCGCTCCAGGGCACCGTTGAGGTGACCGAGCTCATGGGTTCGACCGAGCATGTCCACGTGACCGCTCCCGATGGCCAGTTCGTCCTGATCATTCCCGTTGTCGACCTTGAGGCCAAGGGCGCGCTCAAGGCGGGCGACCCCATCTGGTTCAAGTTTGAGAAGAACGCGACCCACCTCTTCGATAAGGTCTCTGGCAAGAACCTTATCTAGGCCCGGTGCAACCAGGCCCTTCCTTTGGGCGACTGCGGTATTGCCATCCTTTTGCCGCGGTCACATATAAGGCTCCCCTCCCGTCCACTGGGCGAGAGGGGAGCCTTTCTTTGTGTTGGGACTGTCTGACCGGTCGTTTGTCTCGATCTGTAACGGATAGGGCCGATTTCGGACGTTAGATGTTACAGATCGAGACGGTTCCGCTGAGCTAACCATTTCATCTAAATCTGTAACACCAAAGGCGAATTTCACCTGCTAGATGTTACAGATTGAGATAAACCCAAGGGGAGGGCCGGTATGTCTCAATCTGTAACAGCTGGGACCGTTTTGGTTGAGTAGTTGTTATGGATCGAGATTGTTTGGCCGAGTCGGATCACAGGGTAACGTGCGGGCACAAAAAACGGAGCCGCGTTGCCGTGGCTCCGTTTTCAAGAGGATGGGCGATGAAACCGAATTAGCTCAGGTGCCAGATCTCGTCGTTGTACTGGGAGATCGTACGGTCGGACGAGAAGGTGCCGGCGTTGGCGATATTGATGAGCGCCTTGCGCATCCAGGCGTCCTGGTCCTCGTAGTCGGCCAGCACGCGCTCCTTGGTCTGGATGTACTCCTCAATGTCGAGCAGGGCCATAAACCAGTCCTTGCCCTTAATGTCGTCGTGCAGGCGCTGCAGGCGCTCGGCCTTGCCGGTTGCCATAAAGGCCGGGTTGGTGATGAAGTCCACCAGCAGTTTAATTCCGGGCTTGCGGTAGAGCGCACCGGCGTTGTAGGTGCCGTCGGCGTAGAGCTGTTCGACCTGTTTGGACGAGGCACCAAAGGTATAGATGTTCTCGTCGCCCACGAGCTCGGCAATCTCCACGTTGGCACCGTCGAGCGTGCACAGGGTTAGGGCGCCGTTGAGCATGAACTTCATGTTGGAGGTGCCGCTCGCCTCCTTGGAGGCCAGGCTGATCTGCTCGGAGATGTCAGCGGCGGGGATCACGCGCTCGGCGGCGGTGACGTTGTAGTTCTCAATCATGACAACCTGCAGGTAGGGAGCCACGTCGGGGTCGTTTGCAATCCACTGCGACAGCGTCAGGATCAGATGGATGATGTCCTGCGCGATAGTGTAGGCAGGCGCCGCCTTGCCGCCAAAGATGATGGTGACAGGGTGCTTAGGCCTGTTGCCGTTCTTGATATCGAAGTACTTCCAGATGATGTAGAGCGCGAGCATCTGCTGACGCTTGTACTCGTGGATGCGCTTGACCTGGACGTCGATGATGGCGTTGGAGGGAATGGTCACGCCCTGCTCGAGCGCCATGAACTGGCGCATGATGGCCTTGGCCTCGACCTTGGTGGCGGCCAGGCGCTCAAGAACGTCCTTGTCGTCGGCGAACTTGGCGAGTTTGCTCAGATCGCCGGTGCTGCGCCAGTCGGTGCCGATTACATCGTCGAGCAGGCTGGCGAGCGCGGGGTTGGCTCCATGGATCCAACGGCGGAAGGTGATGCCGTTGGTCTTGTTGGAGAACTTCTCGGGATAGATCTCGTAGAACGGATGAAGCTCGGTGTCCTCCAAGATCTTGGTGTGGAGGGCGGCTACGCCATTGATGGAGAAGCCAAAGTGGATGTCCATGTGGGCCATGTGGACGGTGTCGTATTCGTCGATGACGGCGACGCGCGGGTCATCGTGCTCGGCCTTCGCGATCTCATCGAGCTTGACGATAATGTCGGCGATGGCAGGGGAGACCTTCTGCAGGCTGACGAGCGGCCACTTCTCGAGCGCCTCGGCAAGAATCGTGTGGTTAGTGTAGGCGACCATGGAGCGTACGATGGTCACGGCCTCGTCAAACTCGATGCCATGCTCGGTGGTGAGCAAGCGAATGAGCTCGGGGATGACCATGGTGGGGTGCGTGTCGTTAATTTGGACCACGGCGTAGTCGGCCAGATCGTGCAGGTTGCTGCCGCGCTCGATGGCCTCGTCGATCAGGAGCTGGGCGGCGTTGCTCACCATGAAGTATTCCTGGTAGATGCGAAGCAGGCGGCCCTGCTCGTCGGAATCGTCGGGGTAGAGGAACAAGGTGAGGTTCTTGGCGATCTCTGTCTTGTCGAAGTCGATGGAGCTGCCGGGGACCAGGCCGTCGTCGACGCTCGCCAGGTCGAACAGGCGCAGACGGTTCTTGGTGGGCTGGCCGTAACCGGGCACGTCGATGTTGACGAGCTTGGAGGTAACGGCAAAATCACCGAACTCGACGGTGTAGGAGCGGTCGTCGTCGACTAGGATGTCCTGCTCACCGAGCCACTCGTCGGGGATGGCCTTCTGCTGGTTGTCGACAAAGCGCTGACGGAACAGGCCGTAGTGATAGTTGAGGCCCACGCCATCGCCGGTCAAGCCCAGCGTGGCGATGGAATCCAGGAAGCATGCGGCCAGGCGGCCCAGGCCGCCGTTGCCGAGCGACGGCTCGACCTCGAACTCCTCGATCTTGTTGAGGTCGTGGCCTGTGGCGGTGAGCTGGTCCTTAACCTCGTCGTAGATGCCGAGGTCGATCATGTTGTTGATGAGCAGCTTGCCGATCAAAAATTCGGCGGAAATGTAATAGAGCTTTTTCTTGCCGTTGTTGAGCGGGCAGGCGGCGGAGCGCTCCTGCACGAGTTTGACCAGCAGCTTGTAAATGCGACGGTCGTCGAGCTGCTCGAGCGAGGTGCCAAAAGACTGCTCGGCGAGTTCCATGAGGTTAATTTGGGGCATGTTTCCTCCTGTAATGGGTTGATTACATGTCTGCAATTCATAAGAATCCCGCGCGAGGGGATTGGGGTGGCCTCGCGCGGGTAAGCAAGCGCGTCGGCACGGTGGGGAGGGGTCGGGCGCGGTAGCTCCTATTGAGGAAGCTCGATTTCGGCTTCCGACGGGATGCGGAAGTAGGTCTCGGTCCAGTCGGTGAGTTTGTGCTCGAGCTCGCGGGTGATGGCGCCGTCGAGCATGCGCCAGGTCCAGTTGCCGCCCAGCGTGGCAGGGGTGTTGATGCGCGCCTCGTTGCCCAAGTTGAGCAGGTCCTGCATGGTGTAGATGCACGTGTCGCTCACGCTGGCTGCGATGGTTCGGTTGAGCGCGTCGGCGATGGGTTCGCCGGCCTGCTGATGGGTGTACAGGGCTGTCTGCTCGCGCTGACGCGGGGTAGCCGTTCCTTCAAACCAGCCGCGTGCCGTCTCGTTGTCGTGAGTGCCCACGTAGGCGACGGTGTTGGCAATGTAGTTGTGCGGCAGGTAGTACGAGTTGGTGCCCTCAAAGGCAAACTGCAGGATCTTCATGCCGGGGAAGCCCGAGTTGTCGCGCATATCGATGACGCCGGGGGTGAGGAAGCCCAGGTCCTCGGCGATGATGGGCAGCGTGCCGAGCTTTTCCTCGAGTGTCTTGAAGAGTTTGAGGCCGGGACCCTGCGTCCACGAACCGTAGGACGAATCAGGCGAGGAGAACGGCACCTCCCAATAGGCCTCGAAGCCGCGGAAGTGATCCAGGCGGATGACGTCGTACATGTCGAGGGCGGCGCGAATGCGGCCCTCCCACCAGGAGAAGCCGTCGGCCTCCATGGCGTCCCAGTCGTAGATGGGGTTGCCCCAGTACTGGCCGGTGGCCGAGAACTGGTCGGGCGGCGTGCCGGCGACGCTCACGGGATTGCCGGCGGCGTCGATCTTAAAGAGCTCAGGTGTCGCCCACATCTCGACGGAGTCACGCGAGACATAGATGGGCAGGTCGCCGATGATGAGAATGTCGCGCTCGTTGGCATAGGCCTTGAGGCGGCTCCACTGGCGATCGAAGAAGTACTGCGTCATCTGGTGGTAGAGCATACGCGCCGGATGGTCGGCGCAGACCTTGGCGGAAGCCTCGCCGCGGGTTCGGAGCTCCGCGGGCCACTCCCAAAACGCCTTGAGACCGCACTCCTCTTTGACGGTCATGAACTCACAGTAGGGGATGAGCCAGTCCTCGTTGGCCTGGATAAAGTCATCGAAATCGGCCGGCTTGTCGGCAGCAAAGCGCTCGGCGGCGCGGTCGAGAATCTGACGGCGGCCGCCAAAGATAGCACCGTAGTCGACATTGCTGGGGTCGGATCCCAGATACACGCCATCGATATCGCGCTGCTCCAGATACCCTGCCTCGATAAGCTCGGCAAAGTCGATAAAGTTGGGGTTGCCTGCGCGGGCCGAGAACGACTGATAAGGCGAATCGCCATAGCTGGTCGTCGTAAGGGGCAGAATCTGCCAGTAATGTTGTTTGCACGAGGCGAGAAAATCGACGAAGTCGTAGGCATTCCAGCCAAAGCCGCCGATTCCGTATGGTCCGGGCAGAGATGAGACGGGCATGAGGACGCCGCTTGCACGCTCCATGAATGCGCTCACCAACCTTCTTGTTGTGGGGTCGGCCTGCCGATGGGTGTGCAGTCCGCCTCCGATGTTCTGATTCGATACGCCTATTGTAAAACATGTTGTTTAAACATGTACAGGCAAGATAAAAAAGTTGGTCGATTTTCGGCGAATGGCTACATGCCATGAAAAAAGCCCCGACCTCACAACGTGAGATCGGGGCAAGAACGGTATGTAGGTTTTTGCTACTCGGCGTCGGCGAAGCCGTTGGGGTTGTGGCTCTGCCAGTTCCAGCTATCGCGGCACATGTCCGCGATGTCGTACTGGGCCTTCCAGCCCATCATGCGCTCGGCCTTGGAGGCATCGCACCAGTTGGCAGCGATGTCGCCGGCGCGGCGCTCGCGGATCACGTAGGGCAGCTCCTTGCCACAAGCCTTGGAGAAGGCGGCGACGACCTCGAGTACCGAGGTGCCGGTGCCGGTGCCCAGGTTAAAGATCTCGACGCCGGTCTTGCCGTTCATCCAGTTAAGGGCGGCAACGTGACCAGAGGCCAGATCGCACACGTGGATGTAGTCGCGCACGCCGGTGCCGTCGGGGGTGGGGTAGTCGTTGCCAAAGACCTGAACGGCCTCGAGCTTGCCCACGGCGACCTGGGCGACATAGGGCACCAGGTTGTTGGGGATGCCCTTGGGGTCCTCGCCGATCAGGCCCGACGGATGAGCGCCGATGGGGTTGAAGTAACGGAGCAGCACGACGTCCCACTCGGGGTCGGCGGTGTGGACGTCCATAAGGATCTGCTCGATCATCCACTTGGTCCAGCCATAGGGGTTGGTTGCGGGCTTCTTGGGGTCTTCCTCGGTGACGGGCGGGTTGTCCGGGTCGCCGTAGACGGTCGAGGAGCTCGAGAAGATGATGGACTTGCAACCATGGTTGCGCATGACGTCGATGAGCACCAGGGTGTTCTCGATGTTGTTGTGGTAGTACTCGACGGGCTTGCTCACCGACTCGCCGACGGCCTTAAAGCCGGCAAAGTGGATGACACGGTCGATCTGATGGGTATCGAAGATCTTGTTCATCGCATCGCGGTCGAGCACGTTGGCCTCGTAGAAGGTGAGGTTCTTGGCGGCCTCGTCGCCCACGATGGTCTTGACGCGGTCGACGGCGACGGCGCTGGAGTTGGAGAGATCATCGACGATGACGACCTGGTAGCCACCCTCGAGCAGCTGAACGACGGTGTGCGAGCCGATAAAGCCGGCGCCACCGGTAACGAGGACGCAGGTGTCTTTGGGGTCGAGTGCTTTGGACATGTAGTCTCCTATCGAATCAGGAACACTTCTAGAGGGGAGTATAGCGCAGGCGGGGACGCCCAAATGGTGCACTGTAGGAAAAGCAGAGGATTATGTTAACGTACTCATATAAGAGCTTGCTCAATTGTTACCTCAAATTTGACAATTGCTTACGAGCCGCCGACCTTGTAGTTTCCTGCCGTTCGTGGAAATCGTTGGGACGCGCCATATGTACGCTAATATGTATGAGTTGAGCGACATATAAATAAGCATGTAACGGAGTACATATGTCACCAAACAGCGATTCCATCCTTTCCCAGGAGCTCTCGCGCCGCACTGCCCTTAAGGCCCTGTTCGGCGCCGCTTCTGCGGCAGTTCTTTTTGGTCTGCCCACTCGCGCCCATGCGGCGGAGGCTTCCAAAGAAACCACCGATAAATTGAATGCCGCCCAGGCCCAACTCGACGAGGTTCAGGCCCAACTCGACAGCATCGCAAATGAGTATGCGGCGCTGGCCAACAAGAATGCCCAGACCCTCAACGACATCGAGAATGTCCAGGGCAAGATTGACGACACGCAGGCCCAGATCGATGAAAAGAAGGCCGAGCTCAAGAAGAAGCGCAACGACCTTTCCGATCGCGTGGCCGCCAGCTACAAGTCCGGCGGTACGAATATCCTGTCGCTGCTGCTGGCCTCTGGCTCGTTTGAGGAACTCGTCGCCAACGCGCATTACGTTGAGAAGATCAACAAGAGCGACCGCGATGCCATCGAGGATATCCAGACGATTCAGGCTGAGCTCGACGCGCAGAAGACCGAGCTCGAAGCACAAAAGGCCAACCTGGAGAAACTCAAGGACCAGCAGACGGCTCAGATGCAGGATATGCAGGCCAAGCAGCAAGAAGTCCAGACCGTGCTGAACGGTCTTTCCGACGACGTCAAGGAGCTCATGGCTCAACGCGATTCCGAGATTCTCGCTGCCGCCCAGGCCGAGGAGGCTGCCAGGAAGGCCGCCGCTGCCGCGGCCGCCGCGAACAAGAACAATTCCTACTCGGGTGGTTCGAGCTCGGGCGGTGGATCGTATGCGCCCGGAACTCCGCAGCAGAATGCCGGCTCGGGCAAGCAGCA
>CAJLPX010000031.1 GCA_905208635.1 uncultured Collinsella sp.
GCCGCGCGGCAAGGAGATATATTGCCAGACCGGAGGGGCGCCGGGGGCGGGAATCTGGGAGCACACATTTCCTACACATATTAAAACCCTGCTTACGTTTGCCAGCCGTTCTCTACCGCTCACCGAGGGCCTCTTTATAGTGAAGCGTCATATGGCTAAAGCTGATAGGCTCCCTTAGCCAAGGCACAGCCGGCATCGAGCAACTCATCGCGCTCCTCCACCGAGAACCCCTCGGCGTATACGCGAACCACCGGTTCGGTCCCGCTGGGGCGGATCAGCAGCCAGGTGTCATCCTCGAATGCCAAACGTAAACCATCCATATGGCTTACAGCCTGCGGCGCCTTGCCGCAAATCGATTTAGGATTCATGCCAGGAAGCAGCGTTCGCAGCGATTCGGCGTCTTCGGCCTCAAGGCGCAAATCGCGACGCCCATAGCTCGTCTTACCAAAACTGGCCTCGAGCTGATCGACCAAAACGCCCAAAGGCGCGCCCGTCTTTGCCATAAGCTCACACAGAATCAGACAAGCAAGGATTCCATCACGCTCAGGCATATGCGCGGCGATGCCGATACCGCCGGCCTCCTCGCCTCCCATGAGGACGCCGCCCTTCTTCATCTCTGCAGCTATATATTTGAAACCGACCGGCTTAACGGTCACACGACAGCCAAGCGCCTCGGCAATGCGACGCACGAGCGTCGAGCACGAGAGATTGACGACGACACGCCCCTCCAAATTGCGGAATTGAACGAGGTCGCCCAAAACAAGCGCCATGATTTGATGCGGATGAATATATCTACCGCGTTCGTCGACCGCACCGATACGGTCGGCATCGCCGTCGGTCACCAGGCCTGCGCACGCCCCGTCCTCGACAACCGCACGCTCGCAAGCGTCCACCCACGGCTCAACAGGGTCGGGGCAAATGTCCTCTTGATCGGACGACTGTCCGGCATGAATCTCGTGCACCTCGACGCCTAGCTCCCGCAGCAGGTCGGCAAGATATCCCTGGGCCGCGCCGCCCATGGGGTCAACTACCACACGCAGGTGAGCGGCTCGAATGGCCTCGGCATCGACAAACGATGCCACCGCCTGCATATAGTCAGGAATAATATCCGCGGTGCGATAGCGTTCCTCGATCCCCATCGGCTCGGGGGCCATAGTCTCTTCGAGCTCTTCGATGACATCCTGATTGGCCGTCGAGCCATCTCCCATGCGCAGCTTAAGGCACAGATACCCCTGCGGATGATGGGATCCCGTCACCATGAGCGCACCGCAGGCCTCGCCGTCATACGCCGCCGCCCACGTAAGGGCGGGGGTCGGAACAGGCCGAGATGCGAGCACTGCGTCCAATCCGTGAGCGGCAAGCACGCCTGCCGCAAGCTCAGCAAACTCGCGCGCCTGCGGCCGGGTGTCGAACCCTATATATACTGTTTTGCCTGGATTGATCTTTTGCCACAACTCGCCGACGGCATCGGCAATGCGGGCAACGTTGTCGACGGTAAAGTCGTCGTCGACGCGGGCGCGCCAACCGTCAGTTCCAAAATGAATTATCGCGCACACGCGCAGACACCTCACAGTGTTTGGATCATGGTACGCATGGGGTATACCCGCAACGCTCGCCCAGCAACCTGCCAAAACCGGCATTCACCATTTGGGCAAATGCTACCGCCGATGTGCAAGCAATAAAAAAACCGCCCCGTATGGAGCGGTTTCGACCTTTATATATCGAGCGCCTCGGCCATCGCTGCCGTAGTGATTGCCGTGGTTCCACAGCAACTGCCCACCATTGCGGCACCGGCATGTCTCCATTCGATGCATGCGCGCGCGAAAGCTTCTGGGTTCTCGTGCCATACGGGGCCATCCTGAGTCTGGACCGGATCGCCCACGTTGGGACGCACCGTGACGGGAGTAGTCGCCGATGCAACCATCCTGGGCACCGCCGCGTTCGCGGCCGCAAGCGAACAGCAATTAACACCAACCGAGTTTGCGCCGTGTTTTTCGGCGTACAAAACGGCTGCCTCGATGTTGAGGCCATCGCCCAACAGGTCGCCTTTATCGTCAACGACAAAACTCACCAGGACAGGCATGCCGTCGGCGGCATCTCGGGCGCCGGCAAGCATGGGCTGCAGATTACGGATAGACGTCACCGTCTCGATCAGCAGACCGTCAACGCCGGCATTGAGCAAGGCGTGCGCCTGTTCGCGCGCAATGCCGCGGATTTCACGATACTCGGCAGAGTCCTCGGCAAACCACTCAATACCGATCGGGCCCATCGAGCCCAGCAGCAGCTGAGGGTGCGCCTGGCGAGCATCGTCGACGGCCCCGCGATTGACCTCCGCCACGGACGGCGCAATCTGGTCGTGCTTGAGGGCATAGCTTGATGCCTGAAAGGTGTTGGTAATGAGCACCTGCGCGCCGGCGGCGACATACAAGCGATGGATACGAGAAACGGTCTGCGGCTCCGCCAGATTCCAAAACGCCGGTGGAATGTCGGCGGCATCGTACTCACTCAACAGAACACTGCCCATGGGGCCCTGCGCCAACAAGGTCTCGCTCGACAAGCGGCGCGTAAGTTCCTCGGCACCAAAGCGGTTGTAATAACTCGTATCCATATATATCCCGCTATTCCTCGACGCTGATTCCCTGCTTTTCGAGATAGGCGAGCCAGCGGCTCATCGTGTCCTCGGATAGCGCATGCTCCATCATGCAGGCCTCGGAATCGGCTCGCTCAAATTCGACACCGAGCTCCTGAACCAAAAACGTGCGGATGAGGCGATGACGGTACCAGATAGCCGTGCCAACCTCGCGGCCGCGATCGGTCAGGACTACCTTGCCATAGTGCGATTGCTCGACAAGCTCGGATGCCTTGAGCGCCGAAACCGCTTTATTGACCGATGCCTTGGAGACGCCAAGGCGCTGCGCGATGTCGACCGATCGCACGCCGTTGGTTTCCCCCTCTTCGCTTTCAATGCGAACCATGCACTCCAAGTAGTCTTCGTTCGCCACCGTCAGATGTAGTTCGCGCGAGCTATTTGTCGTATCCATGATCTTCCGTCCCTTCTGCATTCAATGGCTGATTCTACCCCATCCAAGCGTTGCGGTATGCCGTGGCATACCGTGCTAGAGTTCTTGTTGCACACGACGACCAAGATTGGAGCGATCTTTATGGAAAACACCACCACAAACCCCGATGTCCTCGAGCGCTTTTTGCGCTACGTCCAGATCAACACGCAGTCCGAGGATGCAAACTGCGACCAGGTACCCTCGAGCGCCGTTCAGTTTGATCTTGCCAACGTGCTAGCTGAAGAGCTGCGCGAGCTTGGTGCGGAAGATGCCCACGTGACCGAGCATGCCTATGTCTGCGCGCATATCCCCGCAAGTGCGGGCGCTGAGGACAAGCCCGCCCTGGGCCTGATCGCCCATCTCGACACCACCGAAGTTGCACCGGGCGCCGGCGTGAAGCCGCACATCGTACACTACGAGGGCGGCGACCTGGTCTGCGGCACGGTTGACGGTAAGCCCGTTGCCATGAGCACCGCCAAGCTTCCCGCCCTGAACGACCTCGCGGGTGAGGACCTGGTCTGCAGCGATGGCACCACGCTGCTGGGCGCGGACGACAAGGCAGGCGTCGCCGAGATCATGTCGCTTGTCGCGCGTATCGCTCAGGACCCTTCTCTGCCCCATCCCGCACTCGGCATTTGCTTCTGCCCTGACGAGGAGATCGGCCACGGAGCCGAGCTGCTGGATATCGATACCTTTGGCTGCAAGTACGCCTACACGGTCGACGGCGGCCCCATCGGCGAGCTGGAGTGGGAGTGCTTTAACGCCGCCGAGGCGACCGTCTGCTTTGAGGGCCAGTCCATCCACCCGGGCGACGCCAAGGGCCGTATGGTCAACGCAGGCAATCTGTTCTGCGACTTCAACGCGTTGCTCCCCTACGAGCAGCGTCCGGAATACACCGAGGGCTACGAGGGCTTCTGTCACCTTGAGGGCGTCTCGGCAACGGTCGACCATGCCACGGCGCGCTATATCGTCCGTGATCACGATGCCGCCAAGTTCCAGCAGAAACTCGACCTTATTGATGCCGCCGCCTCGATGCTCAACCAGCGTCTGAGTGAGGAGCGCGTGACAGTCGAGATTAAGCAGCAGTATCGAAATATGGCCGAGATCGTTCGTGACTATCCCGAGCTTATTGATGTTGCCAAGGAAGCCTACCTTGCCTGCGGCGTTGAGCCCCAAGTGCTGCCGATTCGTGGCGGCACCGACGGCGCTCAGCTGTCGTTCCGCGGTCTGCCCTGCCCCAACCTTTCCACCGGCGGCTATTGCTACCACGGCGTCAACGAGTTCGTCCCGGTCAGTTCGCTCGTCAAGATGACCGACGTGCTCCAGGAGCTCGTCGCCCGCTTTGCATAAGCCTGGCTGCACAAGTCCAAAAGACGAATCGCCCCGTCCTCAACCGAGAACGGGGCGATTTTTTGCTGCAATGAGAACAGGTTGACGCACGCCAGCCTCTTAACGCAAGGAGCGTCCCAAACTGCCGGCACAAAAGGAACGTCCCCAAGTGCCGCAAAATGACGACATCCACTCTCGCTTTGTGGGTAGTCATTGGGGACGTTCTTGTTTGACTAGTCGTTTAAAAACGTCCCCAATGACTACCCAACGACTAGTCCGGACCAAGGCAACGCCGATGTTTTGGCAACGACAGCGAAAACTCGCCAGAGCGAGCAAGGTGCCTTGAAACGAGGCGGCATTGATCTTTTGATCATGCCGCCGAAGTTGAAAGGCAGATTGCCGCTCTGGCGGGTTTGCAGCGTCAACTGGTTACGCGGGCTGGTAAGCCCGCGTAACCCTAATAATTGGCTTCGTAGCCGTTGCCGTCACCGGTGGGCTCTTCGTAGTAGTCCGAATCGCTCGAATCGCTTGAGTCATCAGAATCGTCAGAGCTGACCGATGAGGTTGCGGTACCGTTTGCGTAGTCGTCAGACGTGTTGTTGCTGAGGTCACCGATCGTAGAGCTGGAACCGTCGGAAAGACCCATGGTGTTGGGACCCTTGGGATCCTTGCCGGCATCGACGCGCTCCATCATTTCCTTGAGCTCGTCCTCGTAGACAAAGACGTAGCTCACACCGTCGATCATGGTGCTGTCGTCGGCGTACGAGGGCAGGTTGGCCGAGTAGATACCGTCGACATCCATACCGCGCATGGCATTGACCGTAGCCACGATATCCTGAACGCTCATATCGGTTACGAGCATATCGGACAGCGAATTAACCAGGCCAAAGATCTTCGTGGCATCGAAGTTATTGAGAATCTGGTTGGCAAGGGCGCCAAGCACCTGACGCTGGTGGCGCATGCGCGTGTAATCGCCGTCGGCATAGGTGTAGCGGCAGCGGGCATAGGTAAGGGCGGTGGCACCGTCCATATGCTGCTGGCCAGCGGTAATCTTAATATCCAGGTGCTCGGGGTCGTCAACATCATCGGTTGCGTTAATGTCGATACCGCCAACCGAATCAATCAGCGCCTGCATACCGTCGAAGCTGACCTCGGCATAGTGGGAAATCTGAACACCGCACAGCTCGTTGACCGCCTCGACCATGGCCTCGGCGCCGCCAACGGTATGGCAGGCGTTGATCTTCATGGTCTCGCCCTTGTACTCGACCTTGGTGTCGCGCGGAACGGAAATGAGCGTCGCCTGCTTTTGCGTGGGGTCGATGCGTGCCAGGATAATCGAGTCGGCACGATACGTATCCTCGCCCGGACGGCCGTCGGTGCCAAGAAGCAGCACGTAGAACGGATCCTTTGCCTCATCGGTGTCAACCAGAACCCGACGCAGATTGTCGGTAATGACATTAGAATCGCCGAGCTTGCCCATAATGGTGGCAAACCACAGGCCGGCAGCGGTAGTGGCACTCAGCAGCACGCCAAGCACGACAATGAGCGCGACGTGACGAATCGTGTGGCTACGACGACGTTGGCGAGCTCGCTCGGAATAACGAGCCACGTTATCGCGACTGTAGATCTTGGCCTGCGCACCAGTTGAGGGTCTTCGAGTGGTGGTATCCGCGAGGGGCTTTTTATTAAACATAGGCAACCTGTATTAGTAGATGACGGGATCGGGGACGGTAGCATGCTCGACATGCGCGCCAAGCGCCTGCAGCTTTTCGACAAAATGCTCGTAGCCGCGCTTGATGTGATGGATAGCCGAAACCTCGGTCGTCCCGTCGGCAATCAAGCCCGCTACGACGAGGGCCGCTCCGCCGCGCAGATCGGGCGAGGTAACCTGTGCACCCGAGAAGCCCTTGACGCCATGAATCATGGCATGATGGCTCTCGATACGAATGTCGGCACCCATGCGCACCAGCTCAGAGGCAAACATAAAGCGATTCTCGAAGATGTTTTCGGTAATAACGGAACTGCCGTCGGCAAGGGCGGAGAGCACCATAATCTGCGCCTGCATGTCGGTCGGGAAACCGGGGAACGGAAGCGTCTGGATGTCGACCGGCTTGATACGCTCGGCACGGTTCACATGGACGCCATCCTCGACGCGCTCGCAGTCGATACCCATGAGCTCCATCTTCTTGAGCACCATGCCCAAATGAATGGGGCAAAAGCCCGTGACATCGACACCGCGATCGTCCGCCATCAACGCACCGGCGACGATAAAGGTACCGGCCTCGATGCGGTCGCCCACCACGCGATGGATAACGGGATGGAGCTCTTCCACGCCTTCGATAGTCACGACGGGCGTACCGGCGCCAACAATCTTGGCGCCCATCTCGTTGAGCATGTTAGCGAGATCGACGATCTCGGGCTCGCGGGCGGCATTGTCGATAACCGTGGTGCCCTGTGCGCGCACAGAGGCCATGATGAGATTCTCGGTCGCACCGACGCTGGCGAACTCGAGCGTGACGGTGGTACCGCGCAGACCTTGGGGCGCATTAGCGTTGATGTAACCGTGGGCGGTATCGAACTCAACGCCCAGGGCCTCAAGACCAAGAATGTGCATATCGATCTTACGAGCACCCAGGTTGCAGCCGCCCGGCATGGCAATTTTGGCGCGATGGAAGCGGCCCAGCAGGGGCCCCATGACGGCGGTGGAAGCGCGCATCTTGGCAACGAGCTCGTAGGGGGCCTCCCATGAATCGACCTGAGAGGTATCAATCTCGAGCGTGTGCTCGTCGAGAACATCGATCGTAGCGCCCATGCCCTTGAGCACCTTGCCCATCACGTGGACATCGGAAATATCGGGCACGTTCTGCAGCGTCGTCTTGCCCGGCGCCAGAAGCGTTGCCGCCATGAGTTTGAGCGCGGAGTTCTTGGCGCCCGAGACGGGCACGGAGCCTCCGATGGCGTGGCCACCCTCAACGCGGATAATATCCAAGGTCTACCCTTTCAAAAAGCATGCCCGGGGTGGCTGGGCCATCCCGGGCATGATGTGTTCGCAAATGGTCGAACGCTAAATCGTTTGACTATTGGGCAAGCTTGAGCTTACACCATGCGATTTCATTATAGAGGTAGGCGCGGCGTGCATCATCCTCCGACAAATTACCCAGCTTCTCTTCAAAACCTTGAATATCAGCTTTAAGCTTGTCGGCATCGACGGTCGCCAAATCGCAAGCGCGCTCGGCGAGAACGGTCACGACATCGTCCGCAACCTGGGCATAGCCGCCGGCCACGGCAAACGTGTGGTCGACAGTGCCCATGGCCTTATCGGAAACGCGAACGTAACCGCGGTCGATCGTGCAGATCTCGCTGGAGTGAGCAGGCAGGACGCCAAACTCGCCATCCGTGGACGGAATCGACACAAACGCAGCGTCGCCCTCATAGGCGCAGCTCACGGGGCACACGATGCGGATACGCATAACCTACTTCTCCCCCATCTTGCGGGCGCGCTCGCGCACGTCCTCAATCGTGGAAGCATAGCGGAAAGCCTGCTCGGGCAGGTCATCGGCCTTGCCGTCGACAATCTCGGCGAAAGAGCGGACGGTATCCTCGACGCGGACGTAGACACCGGGGTTGCCGGTGAACTTCTCGGCGACGTGGAAGGACTGCGAGAGGAACTGCTGAATCTTACGGGCACGGTTGACCGTAAGGCGCTGCTCCTCGGACAGCTCGTCCATACCCAGAATGGCGATGATGTCCTGAAGGTCGGAGTACTCCTGCAGGAGCTCCTGGACCTTGACGGCGACACGGTAGTGCTCCTCGCCGACGATCGAGGGATCGAGAGCGTCGGAGGAAGATGCGAGCGGGTCGATAGCCGGGAACAGGCCAAGCGACGAAATGCTACGCGAAAGAACCGTGGTGGCGTCGAGGTGCGTAAACGTCGTGGCAGGCGCCGGGTCGGTCAGGTCGTCTGCGGGGACGTAGACAGCCTGGACGGAGGTAATGGAGCCCGTCTTGGTCGAGGTAATACGCTCCTGGAGGTCGCCCATCTCGGTTGCCAGCGTGGGCTGGTAACCAACGGCGGACGGCATACGGCCCAGCAGTGCGGAAACCTCGGAACCTGCCTGGGAGAAGCGGAAGATGTTGTCGATGAACAGCAGAACGTCCTGGCCGCGATCGCGGAAGTACTCAGCGGTGGTAAGGCCGGCCAGACCGATGCGCAGACGCGCTCCGGGCGGCTCGTTCATCTGACCATAGACCAAGCAGGTCTTGTCGATAACGCCAGACTCGCTCATCTCGAGGAACAGGTCGGTGCCCTCGCGGGTACGCTCGCCGACGCCGGTGAACACCGAGGTGCCGCCGTGCTCCTGGGCGAGGTTGTTGATGAGCTCCTGAATCAGAACGGTCTTGCCGACGCCGGCGCCGCCGAACAGGCCCGTCTTTCCGCCACGGATGTAGGGCTCGAGCAGGTCGACGGCCTTGATGCCGGTCTCGAAGATCTCGGTCTTGGTGGTGAGCTCGTCAAAACGGGGCGCTGCATGGTGGATGGGGTAGAACTCCTCCACCTCAGGCATGGGCTTGCCGTCGACAGGCTTGCCCATGACGTTCCAAATTCGGCCGAGCGTCTTGGGGCCAACGGGCATCTTCATGGGCTCACCGGTATCGGTGGCGATGAGGCCGCGCTGCAGGCCGTCGGTCGAGGACATGGCGACCGTGCGGACAACGCCGCCCGGAAGCTGGTTCTCGACCTCGAGGATCGTGCTCAGATGACCGATCGGGGTCTCGGCCTCGACCGTGAGCGCGTTGTAGATCGGGGGCACCGCGCCGTCAAACTTGACGTCGACGACAGGGCCGATGATTCGCACGATGCGACCATCACCGGCAGTCGTCTTCTTGGTGGCTTCCTCGACCGCAAGCTTTACGGTGTTATTAGCCATTACTGTTCCTCCAATGCTGAGGCTCCGCCGACGATCTCGTTAATCTCGGTCGTGATCGAAGCCTGGCGCACGCGACTATACGTGCGGGTAAGGGTCGAGATGATCGCGGTGGCGTTTTCCGTCGCGGAGTGCATGGCCTTGCGGCGTGCACCCTGCTCGGCAGCCGCCGAATCGATCAGGGCCTGGTAGATGACCGTCAGGATATAAGACGGCACAAGCTTGCCGAGAACATGCTCGGGAGAGGGCACGAACTCGAACGTGGACGAGATGCGCTTAGGGGCGTCGGTCTCGTTCTTACGCGGACCGTGGGCCATAGCGATCATCTCGGGGTCGAGCGGCAACAGATGCTCGACGCGAAGCTCTTGATCCACGCGGTTCTTGGCGTGGTGGTAGACAAGCTCGACACGGTCAAGCTCACCGGCACGATACGCATCGCAGATATGAGAGGAGATCATGCGGGCCTGATTGAAATCGGGCTCAGAGGAGTTGCCCTCAAAGTGCATGACAACGTTTGCGCGGTCACGGAAATACGTGGCCGGCTTACGCCCGCACGCGATGATCTCGCACTCGATGCCGTCGTTCGCCCAAGAAGCGGCGAGCTTTTCGGCCGTGCGCTCCACCGTCGTATTGAAACCGCCGGCAAGGCCGCGGTCCGAGGCAATAACGACAATCAGGCCATGCTTGACGCTCTCATGCTTCTGCAGCATGGGATCGGTGCCCGAACAGGAGGCGTCGCCGGCGACCGTCAACATGACGTCGGTCAGCGCCTCCTTATAGGGCTCGGCCTGCTTGGAGCGATCGAGGGCACGACGGATCTTGGCCGTAGAGACCATCTCCATCGTGCGCGTGATCTGCTTGGTCGTGGTAACCGAGGAGATTCGCTTCTTAATGTCGCGAAGGTTGGCCATGGGGCTTAGTTCTCCTCTGATCCAGAAACAACCGAATGGTGCTTGGCCATGAACTGCTGCTTGAAGTCGCCGATGACGCGCAAGAGCTCAGCCTTGGTGTCATCATCGATCTTCTTGGCGCGAACCTTGTCGAGCAGCGAACCAAAGCCATTGTCCATGTACTCGATGAGCTCGGCACGGAAGGGCAGCACGTCGGCGATCTCCAAGTCATCCAGGAAGCCCTCGTTGCCAGCGAACAGCGTAACGATCTGCTCGCCAACCTCAAACGGCTTGTAACGCGGCTGCTTCAGGAGCTCGGTCATGCGAGCACCATGGGTCAGCTGCTTCTGAGTAGCCTCGTCGAGGTCGGAGCCGAACTGCGTAAAGCCAGCGAGCTCCTGGTACGAAGCGAGGTCCAGACGGAGGTTGCCGGCGACCTGCTTCATAGCCTTGGTCTGCGCATCGCCACCGACGCGGGACACGGAGATGCCCACGTCGACTGCCGGGCGCTGACCCTGGAAGAAGAGCTCGGACTGCAGGTAGATCTGACCATCGGTAATGGAAATGACGTTGGTCGGAATGTAGGCCGAGACGTCGCCGTCCTGGGTCTCGATGATCGGAAGAGCCGTCATGGAGCCGTAACCGTTCTTCTTGGACATCTTGACGGCACGCTCGAGCAGACGAGAGTGCAGGTAGAAGATGTCGCCAGGATAGGCCTCGCGTCCGGGCGGACGATGCAGCGTCAGCGACATCTGACGGTAGGCCACAGCCTGCTTGGACAGGTCGTCGTAGACGACGAGCACGTGGCCGCCGGGGTTGGTCTCGCTGGCGGGCTTGCCGTCCTCGCCGTTGTACATGAAGAACTCGCCGATAGCGGCACCGGCCATAGGCGCGATGTACTGCATAGGGGCGGAATCGGCAGCGGTGGCCGAAACGATGATGGTGTAGTCGAGCGCACCGTGCTGAGCGAGGGTCTCGCGGATGTTGGCAACCGTGGAGGCCTTCTGGCCGATGGCGACATAGATGCAGACCATGCCCTTGCCGCGCTGGTTGAGGATAGCGTCGATGGCGATGGCGGTCTTACCGGTCTTACGGTCGCCGATGATGAGCTCACGCTGACCGCGGCCAATAGGCACCATGGAGTCGATAGCGAGCAGACCGGTCTGAACCGGCTCGCACACCGGGGTACGATCGATGACGCCGGGAGCCTTGAACTCGATGGGGCGACGGTGCGTGGCGACGATGTCGCCCAGGCCGTCGATGGGCTGGCCGAGCGGATTGACGACGCGGCCGAGCATGGCACGGCTCACGGGGATATCCATAATGCGGCCAGTGGTGCGGCACTCGTCGCCTTCCTTGATGGAGTCGACGGCACCGAACAGAACGGCGCCGACCTCGTCACGGTCAAGGTTCTGGGCAAGGCCGAAGACGGTCTCACCGGTATCGGAGCTCTTGAACTCCAGAAGCTCGCCTGCCATGGCGCTCTTGAGGCCGGAGACGCGCGCGATGCCGTCGCCTACCTCGTCGACCGTTGAAACCTCATGCGTATCGACCGTCGCGGAGAGGCTCGTGAGCTGCTCCTGCAGTTTCTTGGCGATATCCTGGGCATTGAGGGTTTCGGACATTAGGCTTCACCTCCGTACGAATTAGCAGAGTTTGCGAGGGTCTCCTGCGCGATGCGCAGCTGCGTCTTGACGGAAATGTCACGACGCTCGCCGCGAGCCTCGAGCACCAGGCCGCCCACGATAGACGGGTCGACCTGCTCGATAAGGAATACCTTGCGGCCGAAGTCCTGCTCGCATTTCTTAGTGATGGTTTGACGCAGCTCGTCGTCGAGCGGGATCGCCGTGGTGACGGTCACGCCCACTACATCCTCGTCTTCCTCGGCAACGTACTTAAAGGCAGCTGCCACCTTGGGAAGAAGGTCGAGCTGGTCGCGCTTGGACATGGTGTCGAGCACGGCGATGATCTCGGGGCTGGCAGAAGCCAAGCGCTCGATCATCTCGAGGTCCTCGAACACATGATTCTCGGCCTTAGCGGCTTCCAGAAGGGAGCGCGCGTAGGTCTCGAGCACCTTGTCCTGATAGCGGCTAGTCGGCATTCAGGCTACCTGCTTCCTGGATGTAGCGCTCGATGAGCTTCTTCTGCTCGGCATCGTCCTCGAGTGCCTCGCCCACGATCTTGGTGGCGACGGCAACGGACAGGTCGGCGATGGAGCTCGCGGCACCGGCGTAAATGGACTTGCGCTCGTCCTCGACGGTCGTATGGGCCTTGGCGATGATCTCCTCGGCCTCCTTGTGAGCAGCCTCGATGATACGGGCGCGCTCGGACTCGGCGTCCTTACGGGCCTCGAGAACGATGTCGGCAGCCTGACGACGGGCGTCGGTGACGATCGAGTCGGACTCAGCGCGCTTGGCGATAGCCTCCTGCTTGGTCTTCTCGGCCTCGTCGAGGCTCTCCTCGATCTTCTTGCCGCGCTCCTCCATGGTTTTCATGATGCCCGGCAGGGCGACCTTGGCCAGCACGATCCAGATAATCAGGAAGGCGATAAGCGCCGGGATGAACTCCGCCATCTTAGGGATGAGGATGTCCGCACCGGCAGCGCCGTCCTCGGCGAACGCGGAAACCGGCATGAGCAGCGCGGCCGCGGACGCGGAGAGTGCGATCGCGCTCTTCTGGGATGAAAGATTCATACTTGACGCTCCGTGCTATTTAACGATCAGCGCGACAACGAAGCCGATCAGAGCCAGAGCCTCGCCGAAGGCGGAGCCCATAATGAAGACGGTGAACACGCGGCCCTGGACCTCAGGCTGACGGGCCATAGCACCCGTAGCACCCAGAGCAGACAGGCCGATAGCAAGACCAGCGCCGATAACACCGAGACCGTAACCGATAACTCCCACGATTCCTCCTTTGTCGTGCGTGTCTTATTTCACGCAGGATAACCTTTTTATAACTGCCGGGCTCCATGGGTACGGGCACCGGCGGTTTAACGAATTACCTTACCTTTAAGGCGCGAACGGAAGACTACTCCTCCTCCGCGACCTCCTCTGCCTCGGAGACATACACGGCGGTAAGGACCGTGAAGACGTAAGCCTGGATGGCGCCGACCACAAGCTCGATCGCATAGATCAGGATGAGGATGGCAAGCCAGGCCAGCGAAGGCAGGGCGCCAACGGCGTGGGCCGCGGAAACCTGCTGAAGCAGCGGCTGCATGAACATGCTCGCCATGATGGCGAACGAGCCCATGACCACGTGTCCTGCGAACATGTTGCAGAACAGACGGACGGCGAGCGTGATGAGGCGCAGGAAGGTCGAGAAAAGCTCGACGACCCACACGAGCACGTTCATCGGGAAGCTCACGCCCTGCGGGGCGAGGCTCTTGATGTAGCCGATCACGCCGTGAGCCTTGCATCCGTAGTAGATGAAGTACACGAAGGCGAAAATGGCGAGTGCGGCGGTGGAGCCGATTGCGCCGGTGCCGGGCTTCATTCCCGGAATCAGGCCGATCATGTTATTGATCAGGATGAACAGGAAAAGCGAGCACAGGAACGGGAAGTGCTTCTTCCAGTTCTCACCCACGACACCCTTGCCGATATCGTTCTCGACGTACTCGATGATGTACTCGAAACCGTTGACGAAGAAGCCCTTGGGAACCAGGGTCTGCTTCTTCTTGAACACGGCCAGGACGATCAGGAGCACGATCGTGGAGACGATCAGCCAAAACGAGTACTGCGTGATGCCGCAGCTCAGATCGCCCACGACAGGGGTGGAGCTGAACTCGCTGACCAGATGATTAATCTCATCAGGCAGCTTTTCAAAAATTTCCACGACTTACCTTTCGACCTCATGAGGATCTCGCAGCGCCTTGGCGACACGAACCGCGCAGGCGGCCATAAAGGCCACGAAGCCGATCGCCTCGCCCAGGAGGAACATGCGAAATGCCTCTCCGAACAACACAAACACAACCAAGGTAAAGACGAGCAGGGCGATTGCCGAGACCGCCAGACTCACCATACCCTTGAGCATGTCCGCATTCTGTTTATCGTCAAGAACCGGCTTGAGCGTAAAGACAAAGGGAAGGAAGGCAATTGCGCCCGCGATGGCGCCTGCAACGATAGCGAGCAGATCGGCTATCTGAAACACTGGCGTCCTCACTTTCCTTTTTAACGCTTCACAGAACAGTTCCCGCCAAACATTGGTGACTATTGTACGAGCCAATCGCTAAAGTACAACCGAAAAAGCATCGGTTAATACGCACCTGTTCGTTTTCTTAAGACCTTCTTTATGCCGCAGGTACGGTAATACGTTTTTCTCGAACCCTGCAGGGCAAAACGTCCGTTAACAGGAGTGCGCGCGGTCGCCTTTTGTTCGTCCGCGCGCACCGTTTCTTCGTATTTGCAGCCGCGGCCGTTTAGCCCAGCGACTAGAGCGTGCCGTAGATGCGGTCGCCGGCGTCGCCGAGGCCGGGAACGATGTAGGCAGCCTCGTTGAGATGGTCGTCGATGGCGCAGGTATAGATATGCACATCTGGGTCCTTCTCGGTCAGCGACTTGAGGCCCTCGGGGGCCGCGACGATGCACAGCATGCGGATGTCCTTGACACCGCGCTCGCGCAGGTAGCTGATGGCCATCTCGGCCGAACCGCCCGTGGCAAGCATGGGGTCGACGACCAGGCAGATGCGCTGGTCGATATCCTTGGGCATCTTGCAGTAATACTCGTGCGGCTCGTGGGTGACCTCGTCGCGCTCCATGCCGATGTGACCCACGCGAGCGGAGGGCACCAGGTCGAGGATGCCGTCGACCATGCCAAGGCCCGCACGCAGGATGGGCACGATGGCGAGTTTCTTGCCGGCAAGCTGTTTGAACGTGGCGGTAGTGATGGGGGTCTCGACCTCGACGTCTTCCATAGGCAGGTCGCGCATGGCCTCGTAGCCGTCAAAAAGCGCGAGTTCGCGCACGAGCTGGCGGAACTGGTTGGTGCCGGTGTTTTTGTCGCGCAGGATCGACAGCTTGTGCTGGACGAGCGGGTGATCGACAAGCGTCACACGGGACGCATCGTAGGTGACGGTCATGGATTGATTGCCCCTTTCGTTGCGGCCGCAAAACGGCCTTGCTGACAAGGCGCGCAGCAATGTTGCCGCCGCACGCCATGCATTAGTTTAGCGGTTTGTTGTATCGAGCAGCCCATCGCAGCCCTACTGTGAGGTGCTGAGCGAGCGCCTGACTGCATCACGCCAGCCCGCAAGGTTTTGCTCGCGGCGCTCGGCGGACATGTGGGGAAGGAAGGTCCTAACGATCTGGGCATTTTGCTCCAGCTCTTCCAGGTCTTCCCAATAGCCGACGGCAAGACCCGCCAAGTACGCGGCACCGATTGCCGTGGTCTCCACCGTCTCGCATTGCAGCACGGGGATATCCAGCAGGTCGGCCTGGAATTGCATGATGAACTCGTTGCGCGAGGCACCGCCATCGACAGACAGGCGCTCAATCGAAAGCCCCACGTCCTGCTCCATGGCGCGCAGCACGTCGTAGCTCTGATATGCCATGGATTCGCAGGCGGCACGTACGATGGTCGCACGGCTCGAGGCGCCGGTCAGACCGCACACGATACCGCGAGCATGCGGGTCCCACCAGGGAGCACCCAAACCCGCAAAGGCGGGAACGAAGTAGCAGCCCTCGTTGTCGCTAATCGAAGCAGCGAGTTGTGCCGACTCGCTCACGCTCGAGATGATGCCCATGTTGTTGCGAAGCCAGTTCATGGTTGAGCCGGCGGCAAAAATAGAGCCCTCGAGCGCATAGCTGACTTTGCCGTCCGCAGCGATACCGATGGTGGAGACCAGGCCATTCTTGGATTCGACGATCTCGTCGCCGGTGTTCATGAGCATAAAGCAACCCGTGCCATAGGTGTTTTTGGTCTGGCCGGGACGGAAACAGCAGTGGCCGAACAGCGACGCCTGTTGGTCACCCGCCACGCCCATGATGGGCGGCATGTTGGTCATGATGTCGCTCGCGACGCGGCCGTAGTCGCCCGAGCTCCAGCGAACCTCGGGCATCATGGAACGTGGAACGTCAAAGAGTGCCAGCAGGTCGTCGTCCCAATCGAGCGTATGGATATTAAAGAGTGCCGTGCGGCTGGCATTGGTGTAGTCGGTGGCAAAGACCTGGCCGCCGGTGAGGTTGTAGATGAGCCAGGTGTCGATGGTGCCAAACATGAGGTCGCCCGCCGCCGCGCTTTCGCGTGCGCCGTCGACGTTGTCGAGAATCCACTGCACCTTGGAGGCCGAGAAATACGGGTCGAGCGTGAGTCCCGTGCGGGAGCGCACCAGCCCTTCTGCGCCCTGCTCGACAAGCTCGTCGATCAGAGGTGCGGTACGGCGGCACTGCCATACGATAGCGTTATAGATCGGCTGACCGCTCACGCGATCCCAGACCACCGTGGTCTCGCGCTGGTTGGAGATGCCGATGGCGGCAATGCGGTCGGAGTGGATACCACTCTTAAACTGGACTTCCATCATGACGGCGATCTGGCTAGCAAGGACCGCCATGGGGTCTTGCTCCACCCAGCCGGGACGCGGAAAGCTGGTTTTGACGCTGCGACGTGCCTGCGCGACGATGCAGCCGTACTCGTCGACGATGGTCGCAAGTACCGAGGTGGTGCCGCAGTCGAGCGCCATGATGTAGGAACCGCCAAAGTCAAACGAGGCATCTTCCATGCCCAGGCTGCCCAGATTCAACGACATCGCTTAAACCTTTCTATTGCATCGGGTCGGACAGGACCCGTTCGATCTCTGATGCGGGAAGTGCGCCTTGGCGCAGGATCTGGAGCTCGCCGTGCTGAAACGACACGATGGTCGAGGCGTCGCGACACGGGGTCTCACCGGCGTCGACGGCAACATCGACCCCCTCCAGGATGCGACCCTCCACCGTGATAAAACTTGCCGGCGCGGGCGCGCCATGCGTGTTGGCGCTGGTGCAGGCAAGGGGGCTGCCACAGGCGCGAATGAGCGCCTGCACCACGGGCGAGGCCGAAGCGCGAAGTGCCACCGTGTCGTCGGCAGCGCGCATAAAGGTCGGCACGCAGGGAGCTGCCTTGACCACGATAGTCAGGGCTCCCGGCCAGCATCGTCGCGCGAGTATGCGGGCATCTTCCGGGATATCCACGCCATAGCGGTCGAGTGCTTCGACGCCATCGACCAGCCAAGCGACGGTTTGCGTGAGTTCACGTTGCTTGAGAGTGAAGATACGGCGATAGCCGGTGCCGAGCGCAGGAACTGCGGCGCCATTGACGGCAGCCTGCGGATCGCGCGGCCACGATGGGAATTCGCTTGTATCTTGGGGCACGGCGTCCGAGAAGGCGTTGACTGCCACGGCGACACCGTAGACGGTCTCGGTCGGGATCAAAGCCAGGCCGCCGCGGCCGAGCACCTCGGCCGTGCGCTCGACGGCAAGCCGATGCGGCTCGCGCGTTCCCTCGTATACCCGATAGACCGTCTGCATGTGTATGCCAGCCCCTTACGCTCTGGTGCAAGTTTGTTTACTGTGGGGCATTCTCGCACGAAACGTTCAACCTATTTGCCCAGAGCGCATGTTGGTTTGGTGAGCGGCTCTAGTAGTCGGTGAAAGTGAGGGGGTTATTGGACTGCGACGAACTTCTTTGGCCTGCCGGCGTGACGTTCTTGGGCGGCGTAACGCTCGATGCTGTCTATCGTTATCATCCGACGGCCGTCGACGAGTTCAACATCGAGCTTTCCGGCTTTGACCAGCGCGGTAATCCGCGGAGCGGAGACTTTGAGGTCCAGCGCTGCGTCTTTAAATGTTCGGCACGCCGCTTCCCGAGCGTCCTCGTGGTCGATTTCGACTGAAAGGGCCACGACCTCGGCCGAGCGTTCGTACCCTGCCGGAGTCAAACCGTTGTTGAGGTCGTCGGCCAAAAACGCCATCAGTGCCTCGGTGGCATGGGCAATCGCTTCTTCGCGCGTATCGCCATCGGCAAAGGCGCCGGGAATCTGCGGGAAGCTAGCGCAGTAACCATCGTCTTCTTTTATGAGAACGCAGTCATAGGTAAATCGCTGCCTCATTTTGCCTCCAACTACCATCCAGCTTGGCGACGAATACTTGCCCACGTGCCCTTCTTTGGTCGATCACCACCAGAGCCGTTCACGGTGACAACGCGGTCACCAGAAACATACTTAGCATGACTACCGACTTGCGCGACCTTCACGAATCCATCGTGCTTGAGTAGGGCAATGATTTCCCGAAAGGTAGGAGGTTGCATGGGCCGACCTCTTTCAGCCGTCCTAATTATAAACTACTTTATAATTTTTGCTAACCAGTTAATAAATATTACTGGCGTTGCTTGGGCTCGGTGACGATGGCTCGGACAATGCGGGGGCGATCGGTGAGGTCGTGGACGATACGCACGTCCGAAAGGCCTGCTTGACGACAGAGCTCGGCCGCGGCGTCGAGCGCGCCCTCGTAGAGCTCGCAGGCAAACAGGCCGCCGGCACGCAGCATGTAGGGCGCCGCGTTGAGCAGGCGGCGGAAGATATCGAGACCGTCGGCACCGCCCTCGAGCGCCAGATCGGGCTCAAAGTCCTTGACCTCATGCGGCAGCGAGCGCATGACGTCGGTCGGGATGTAAGGTGGGTTGGAGACGAGCACATCAAAGGTGCCCCACTCTTCGCGGGGAATGGAACTCACCAGGTTTGTGAGGCTGAAGGCGACCTCGTCGGACGTGAGGCCAAGCGCATCACGGTTTTTGGTGGCCAGATCGATGGCGCGCGGCTCGATATCGGTAGCAGTGCAGGTAACGTGGCCGCGGCGCTCCCAGGCAAGGGAGAGCGAAATGCAGCCCGTGCCGCAGCCGACCTCGAGAACGCGGGCAGTGCGGGGCTCGGCTGGGGCAGGCGCAGCGGCATCCTGAGCTGAAACCGTCTCCTGGTCGGCACCCTCGATGGCGATGCCGCATTCGTCGAGCTCGGGCTCGGCGGCTTCCGCGGCTTCGGCTTCTGCTGCTTGCGCGGCGGCTTCCTCGGCCTCGCGATCGGCCAGTTCCTCGGCATAGGCACGGCTGCCCAGTACGTCGCCGCCTAGCGCCGCCTCATCGGCAGCCGTCAGGTTAGCGGCACGGCGCTCGGCAGTCGCCCGTTCGTCTGCCAGCGCGGCCTCGGCCTTGCGTGCCTCCTCGACCTCATCGTTCCAAGGCAGCTCAACACGCTGACGGGCAGCAGCCTCGGGGCTCAGCACCTCGGCATCCAGATAATTGAGGACTTCCTCGACGAGCATCTCGGTTTCGGGGCGCGGAATGAGCACACCGGGAGCGCACGCGACGTCAATCATGCGAAACTGCGTGCTGCCGGTAATGTACTGTAGCGGCTCGCCTTTGGCGCGACGAACGACGGCCGCATGCATGGTCTCGAGCTGGGCCGCGTTAAGCGTCTCGTCCATACGCATATATAGGTCAATGCGCGCCAGGCCCGTGGCGGCGCACAGCAGCCACTCGGCAGAAAGACGGGGGTGCTCCTCGCCGCGCTCGGCCAGGTACTCCTTGGTCCACTCGAGACAACGCTTGATGGTCCAAATCTCGTTTGCCATGGGGTCCTCCCCTCTTATGCGCCGGGCGGCGCGCGAATGTCGGAGCAGATTGTACGCGAGGGCGACGCACGACAAGGGACGATTGAAGGCGATTATCGAGAATCAGCCCAGAATTTTGCACCGAGCTCGCTCAAAGTGTTCATTCGCTGACGTCTAAATTTGAATTCGTCAAGCTTTTGGCAAGGTTGCCCCAAAACTGACCAATATCTAACCAAGAACTTGCCAAATCACTTGACGCGCGACCCATCAAAAATCGCCCCGCGACTTCTTGGACAATTTTTCGAGCAATATTTTCGATAGCAGATATATGCCGTCAATTACCTTAAGCAGGTAAGCAGCTCAAATGCCATAACAGCCGACTGAATAACATCTCAAAGCAATGTCCCCAATGACTCCCTACGGATCATTTGACAACCAAGGAAACGCCGATGTTTTGGCAATGCCAGCGAGCGACGTCCAGAGCGAACAAGTTGGCATGAAAAAGGCAAGGCATAGACCTTCTGGTCATGCCTTGCCTTTTGAATGACAAATTGTCGCTCTGGACGGCGCGCAGCGTCGGCTGGTCCGCCGTTCGGTAGAACGGCGGAACTTAGACTGCCTGTGCCAGCTTCTCGGCTCGCTCGGCGGCGGCGAGCGCCTCGATGACGGTGCCGAGCTGGTCGCCCAGGAGGACGCCGTTGTAGGTGGAGTTGAAGCCGATGCGGTGATCGGTCACGCGGTCCTGGGGCTGGTTGTAGGTACGGATCTTCTCGGAACGGTTGCCGTGGCCGATCTGGCTCTGGCGCTCGGCACCGAGCTCCGCCTGCTGCTTCTCGAGCTCCATCTCGTACAGACGGGCGCGCAGCATCTGCATGCAGACTTCGCGGTTCTGGATCTGGGAGCGCTGTTCCTGCGACTGCACCACGGTGTTGGTGGGCAGGTGGGTGATGCGCACGGCGGAATAAGTGGTGTTAACGCACTGACCGCCAGGACCGGAGGCGCAGTAGGTGTCGATACGCAGGTCGGACTGGTTGATCTGGACGTCGATCTCCTCGGCCTCGGGAAGTACGGCGACGGTCGCCGTGGAGGTCTGGATACGGCCCTGGGACTCGGTCTTGGGAACGCGCTGGACGCGGTGCACGCCGGACTCGAACTTCATGACGGAGTAGACGCGGTCGCCCTCGACCTTGAACTCGATGGACTTAAAGCCGCCGGCCTCGCTGGGGCTGGAGTCGAGCACGGTGGTCTTCCAGCCGCGCGACTCGCAGAAGCGCTGATACATCTTGTACAGATCGCCGGCAAAGATGGCCGCCTCGTCGCCACCAGCGGCGGAGCGAATCTCGACGATGGTGTTCTTGTCGTCGTTGGGGTCGCTCGGGATGAGCATGTACTTAATGTCTTCCTCGAGCTGGGGAAGCTTGGCCTCGTTTTCGGAGATGTCCATCTGGAGCATCTCCTTCTCATCGGCATCGGTAGTATCGTGGAGCATTTCCTTGGCGGCCTCGATGTCATCGAGCGCGCCGATGTACTCGCGCGAGGCAGCGATGAGGTCGGACTGGTGCGCGTACTCCTTGTTGAGACGCGTGAACTCCTTGATATCGGAGGCGACGGCCGGGTCGGAAAGCTTTTTCTCGAGCTCCTCGTAGGCCTTGATGATCTTTTCGAGCTTGTCGCGCATGACGGGACTCCTTTATATGCGTGAAGGTGAAAATCGGCAGAATTGATGGGGCGCACGGCGCCATTGCGGGGGTAAGTCCAGCTAGAGCATGTCGATCTTCAGATACATGCGCATCCCTTCGCGTACGGGGTACATAGTTGCGGTCTAACCCATACATGATAGCGTGCGCAGGCAAACCTGCATATAACCCGCACGGAATCCGACAAAGGGAGAGTCCCTTTGTCGGATTCTAGAGCGTATGGAGCAGGGCGATGAGGAAGCGTACGCCCTGGAGGTAGGCGCGGCGGGTGATGCGCTCGTTGGTGCCGTGGACGCCGCGGT
>CAJLPX010000032.1 GCA_905208635.1 uncultured Collinsella sp.
CCACCGACGCCGAGATGGCCGAGCTCGAGTTTGCCTGGAAGGTCTGCAAGGGCGTTAAGTCCAACGCCATCTTGGTTTCCAAGGGCAAGGCCGGCATTGGCATGGGCCCGGGTCAGCCTAACCGCGTTGACTCTGCGCTGCTTGCCTGCGAGCGCGCCGAGGACTTCTGCGAGCGCGAGGGCGTGGAGAAGGGCGGCTTTGCCTGTGCAAGCGACGCGTTCTTCCCGTTCCGCGACAACGTCGACGTGCTTGCTGCACACGGCGTGACCTGCATCATCCAGCCCGGTGGCTCCAAGCGCGACGACGAGAGCATCCAGGCTTGCAACGAGCATGGTATTGCGATGGTCTTTACCGGCGCCAGGCATTTCCGCCACTAAGTTCCGCCTTGGGACAAAATAATCTCTGCAAAAGACGGTCGCTCCGTTTGGAGGGCCGTCTTTTTGGTATAAGAGGACGGAATGACTAACACGAAAGGTATGACCATGCCCCAGATTGATGATGCCGAGCTGTTTGGCAATGCCGAGGATCAGCGTGCGTACGAGGACTTTTGCGCCAATCAGGAGGCGGTCGAGAAGTTTACGCTCGACAAGCCCGCGCTTGTCTGCCGTTGGCGCATGTCCAATAAAAAGGTGCCCATGCTCAACCGCCACATTCGCGCACTGTCCGAGCGCTTGGTGCAGGGCGAGCCGCTTACCCATAACATGCTCAGCTGGGCCAAGCAGCACGTTGAGTGGTCGCTTGCCGAGGGCGATTACACCGCACGCGACGGCGTGCTCATGCTGGTGATCGACGTCAACGGCAACGCCGCCATGACGGTGGGGGAGTACGAGCCGCTAGCCGATACGTCGGCCAAGGCGCTACGCGCCCGCTCCGCCGAGGCCCGCTCCGAGGCCGACGAAACCGGCGTGGCGCCCGAGCTGCTCGCCGCCGTCGATAACGGCGAGCTTGCCTTTGTGGCGCCGGCGGACGAGTGTCTGTGCGGCACGGCGACGCTCATTGAGCAGCTGGCCCAGACCAAGGGCATCCCGGTCACGCGCGTAGACATTCCCGCGCAGCTTAAGGGCGCGTTGTTCCTGGTGAGCGACGAGCACGGCGTGGTCCCCGCTGACGATACCGATGTCGCCGAGGCGGACGCTGCTATGGTCACCTTCTTCGCCGACGGCTACGAAAAGCTCCGCGCCCGTCGCTAAATGATTATTCTGGGACGGGGATTTAATAATCATTTTGGTCCCCGTTCCCGTCGCGAGCGTAAGGCGGACAAAACGCCCCCGCTCGCGAACAGTTCTGTCACCTTGGCGACGTGCGTGGCGCGCACCTGCAGTTTCGCAGCCATAATGGTGGCAAGACAACCAAGAGGGGAGCGGAATCCATGGCGCTGATCTATATCGTTGAGGACGACGAACCCATTCGTCGCGAGCTTGCCGACATCCTTGCCCGTGCCGGTTTTGAGGTCGAGGCCTGCGAATCGTTCGAGCATGTTTCGCGCGATATTCTCGCCGCCGCGCCCGACTTGGTGCTGCTCGACCTGACGCTTCCCGTCAAGGACGGCCAGCATATCTGCCATGAGGTTCGCCGCGAATCCGAGGTTCCCATCATCGTCCTCACTTCGCGCACGACCGAGATTGACGAGGTCATGGCCATGACGCTCGGCGCGGACGACTTTGTTCCCAAGCCCTACAGCGCGCGCGTGCTCGTGGCCCGCATCAATGCCTTGCTGCGTCGCTCCGCGGCGGCGGGCGAGCGCAGCACGCTCGTCCACAAGGGGCTGGAGCTCGACCTCGCCCGCTCCATGGTCACCAACATGCAAACCGGCACCAGTACCGAGCTCACCAAAAACGAGCTGCGTATCCTCTCGCTGCTTCTGAGCCGTGCGGGCAAGATCGTCTCGCGCTCGGCCATCATGCAGGACCTGTGGGATTCCGACGCCTTCGTGGACGACAATACGCTCACCGTCAACATCAACCGCCTGCGCACCACGCTCGAAAAAATCGGCATCAAGGGGTATTTGACGACGCACCGCGGCCAGGGCTATTCGGTCTAGGGGCCGGCTATGTCGTTTGGCAAGTTCTTTAAAGATGCGCTGCTTCCCGTCGCCGTGTGGACGTGCGGTGTGCTGCTGAGCTGCTTTGTGCTGACGGTCGCCGGCGCACCCGTTTCTATCGTGGTCGTGGCGGTTGGTGTGTCCTTTATCTTTGGTATGCTCGGCATCGTGATCGAGTACGCGCGCCGTCGTCGTTTTCTGCGCCAGCTGGAGCGTGCGGCCGAGGAGCTCGAGAGTCCCGCATGGGTGCAGGAGATGGTGCAATGCCCGACCTATGCCGAGGGCGAGCTCGAGTACGAGGTCTTGCGCCGGGTGGGCAAGGCGGCATGCGATGAGGTGGCGGAGGGCCGGCGCCAGACCGATGACTACCGCGACTATATCGAGAGCTGGGTCCACGAGGCCAAGCTGCCCCTGGCAGCAGCCCATCTGATTTTGGAAAACCTGGACGGCAGCGAAGACGACCTGTCGCGCGTGGATGACCTGGGCCGTGAGCTGGCTCGCGTGGAGCGCTATATCGACCAGGCGCTGTACTACGCGCGCTCGGAAGTCGTGGAGCGGGACTACCTGATTCGACGTTGGAACCTCAAGGCTCTGGTGACGGGCGCAATCAAGGCCAATGCGCGTGAGCTCATCGCGGCACACGTGGCGCTGGTGTGCGAGAACCTCGACTTTGAGGTCTTTACCGACGAAAAGTGGCTCGAGTTTATTCTGGGCCAGCTCATTCAGAACAGCATTAAATATGCGTGTGAGGACGGTGCGAAGATCGTGTTTTCGGGTGCGCTGTTGGACGAGGGTCAGGCAAGCGAGCGCATCGAGCTTACCGTCGCGGACAACGGCTGTGGCGTGAGCGCGGCCGACCTGCCGCGCGTGTTCGAGAAGGGTTTTACCGGCGACAACGGCCGCGCCACCAAGCGCGCAACGGGCATCGGCCTCTACCTGGTGGCGCGCCTATGCTCCAAGATGGGCATCGACGTCACGGCGGCATCCGACTCCGGCGAAGGCTTTGTCGTAACGTTCGCCTTCTCGACGAACAAGTTCCAATACTTTGAGTAGCCGGGCCGTCTTGCGCTGCGGACGGCTATGTTCCCGAACGTGAACTTAGCTAAGGCAACTGGCGTTATGTTCCCGAACGTGAACATAACTATGAGGCTCAAATGGATCTCCCAAAACAAAAACGTGCAGCCCAAACAAAACGTGCCGCCCCAAACGGGGCGGCACGCCATCTTTTATCAGCCAACTCGCTGAAGTAAGGCTGCGAAGGCCGCGAGGCCGGGAGGGGTTTCCTAAGGGCACATCCCGCAGCCGCAACGCGGCGAGGACGTGCCCGTGGAAACCCCGCAGGCCCCGCGGCCGGTGGGAGCAACGCTACTTTACGACCAAAATGTCGCAGTCGGTGTTGCGTAGCAGGAACGTCGAAATCGAGCCCAGAAGCGCATACTTGATCGAGGACAGGCCGCGAGCGCCGCAGAGCACCAGGTCGGGCTTGACCACGTCGAGCATCTCGTCCTTGAGCGTCTCGCGAATACGACCGGCGCGAATCATGACCTCGACCTCGGGAATATCGGGGTTGGCCTTGGCCTCTTCGAGCTGCTTGGCGATGGAGTTCTTAAATGCCTCCTCTAGGCCGTTGACCAGATCGACCGGATAGGAACCGGCGCTCTCGAGCGCCGTGGAATCGATAACGTGGCCGATGATCAGCTTGGCGCCGTTGTTCGCGGCGACCTTGATGGCGCGTGCGAGCACAAAATCCTGCTGCTCAGTACCGTCGAGTGAAACAAATACCTTGGTATAGCCCTCGTTCATGGTTTCCTCCTTGGTCTATCGCACGGGCGTGGGGCTCGTGCATCGGGCGGGCGCGGATGCGTGGCCGCCGGACACTTTATCTTGTTGCAGTTATACCCAAGGATTTGGGTTTGACCGCTCGCAATTCTGTGAACGGGCGAGTTTTTTGGTAAGGGTAGGCGCAGGCGTGCCGCCAACGGTTGATAATGGGACATCGCCCGTACCGTCCGCAGAACAATATCGGCGGGTGTCTAACGAGGGGGTCCTTTTGGATATCATAGAGCTTCTAAAATCTGCCTTCATGGGCCTGGTCGAGGGCATCACCGAATGGCTGCCCGTTTCGTCGACGGGCCACATGATCTTGGTGGACGAGTTCGTCAAGATGAACGTGAGCGAGACGTTCTGGAATATGTTCCTGGTCGTGATTCAGCTCGGCGCCATTCTGGCCGTCTGCGTGCTGTTTTTCCACGAGCTCAACCCGTTCTCGCCCAGCAAGGGCAAGGAGGGCCGTCGCGACACCTGGGTGCTGTGGGGCAAGATTGTGCTCGGTTGCATTCCTGCGGCGGCGATCGGCCTGCCGCTCAACGACTGGATGGAGGAGCATTTCTACAACGCTCCCGTCGTGGCGCTGGCGCTCATTGTGTACGGCGTGCTGTTTATCGTGATCGAGAACTGGCGCGCGAGCAAGCGCGAGGAAATGGCCGTTGCCGGTTCGTTTGGTTCGCGTGCTGTGGTGTCGGGTGGACGTCCCGCCGGTGCGCACTTTGCGGCGCCCCCCACGGCTACCGCTGAGGATGAGGACGATGACGAGAATCTGGACTTTGGTTCCATCGCCACGCTCGAGGACCTCAGCTGGAAGACTGCGCTGGGTATCGGCTGCTTCCAGGTACTTTCGCTGGTGCCTGGTACGTCTCGCTCCGGTTCTACCATCATCGGCGGCCTGCTTTTGGGCTGCACGCGCTCGGCGGCGTCTAAGTTCACGTTCTTCCTGGCCATCCCTGTCATGTTTGGCGCGAGTGCGCTCAAGCTGGTCAAGTACTTCATCAAGGGCGGCACGTTCGGCACCAACGAGATCGCCATCTTGGGCGTGGGCTGCGTTGTTGCCTTTGTGGTTTCGCTCATCGCCATCAAGTGGCTCATGGGCTTCGTCCGCCGTCACGACTTTAAGTGCTTCGGTGTTTACCGCATCATCCTGGGCATCGTAGTGCTCGCATACTTCTTCGTTCTGGAGCCGATGCTCGGCCTTTAACTTAGTCGACGCTGCGCGGCGGCCAGAGCGACAGCTTGTCATTCAAAGAGGGTGGCATGACCAAAAGGTCTATGCCGCCCCCTTTTCATGCCAATTTGTTCGCCCTGACCGTCGCTCGCTGCTGCTGCCATGACATCGGCGGTTTCGTGATTGTCAATAGATTGGTGCAAAGTAACCTGACCCCATTGCGCCAAATCCGCTGGGGCGGGCCTGACGGTGGCGCACGGAGTCGTGGTGTGATTTGCGTCGGTGTCCGCGCGGCTCGGTATACTGGTACGGCTCAAACTATGGCGCTGCCCGCAGGCGCGCCGTCCGTCAGATGAGGAGTCGCCCATGACCCAGCCCTTGCCCTGGGAAAAGAACGCCGCGGTACCCGTGCCGCCTGCGCCGGAACCCGTGCCGCTCGATGCATACACCGCCCCCGCTGCGCCGGAGCCCGAGCTCGTTCCGCTCGACATCTACGACGCCCCGGCTCCGGCGCCCAAACCTGCCAAGCCGCTCGTCGATATCGATAGCCTTAACCCCGCCCAGCGCGAGGCGGTCCTGACCACCGAGGGCCCGCTGCTGGTCCTTGCCGGTGCTGGCTCGGGCAAGACCCGCGTCCTGACCTTCCGCATCGCTCATATGCTCGGCGACCTGGGCGTTAAGCCTTGGCAGGTTCTTGCCATCACGTTTACCAACAAGGCCGCTGCCGAGATGCGCGAGCGTCTGGCGGCACTCATCCCAAGCGGCACTCGTGGCATGTGGGTGTGCACCTTCCATGCCATGTGCGTGCGCATGCTGCGCGAGGACGCCGACCTGCTGGGCTATACCGGTCAGTTCACCATCTACGATGACGACGACTCAAAGCGCATGGTGCGCGACATTATGCAGGCGCTCGGCATTGAGCAAAAGCAGTTCCCCATCAACATGATCCGCAGCAAGATCAGCTCGGCCAAAAACGCCATGATCGGGCCCGAGGACATGCTCAAATCCGCTGACAGCCCCAATGACAAAAAGGCCGCGCAGGTCTACTTGGAGCTGGAGCGCCGCCTGCGCGCCGCCAACGCGATGGATTTCGACGACCTGCTTGTGCGCACGCTCGAGCTGCTGCGCACCCGCCCCGAGGTGCTCGACAAGTATCAAGAGCGCTTCCGCTACATTAGCGTCGACGAGTATCAGGACACCAACCACGTCCAGTACGAGATCGCCAACCTGCTGGCCGCCAAGTACCAAAACCTTATGGTCGTGGGCGACGACGACCAGTCCATTTATAGCTGGCGTGGCGCCGACATCACCAACATCCTGGACTTTGAGCAGGACTTTAAAAACTGCAAGACCGTCAAGCTGGAGCAGAACTATCGCTCTACGGGCCATATCCTGAGCGCCGCCAATGCCGTTGTTCGCCACAACTCGCAGCGCAAGGACAAGCGCCTGTTTACGGCCGAGGGCGATGGCGAGAAGATTCAGGCTTTCCAGGCAAGCGACGAGCGCGACGAGGGTCGCTGGATTGCCGGCGAGATCGAGAAGCTGCATGCCAAGGGTACGAGCTACGACGATATCGCCGTGTTCTACCGCACCAACGCCCAGTCGCGTATCCTCGAAGATATGTTCCTGCGCGCGGGCGTGCCCTACAAGATCGTCGGCGGCACGCGATTCTTCGACCGCGCCGAGATCCGCGATGTCATGGCCTACCTCAAGATGATCGTGAACCCGGCCGACGAGATGAGCGTCAAGCGCGTCATCAACACGCCGCGCCGCGGCATCGGCTCCACTTCGATCCAAAAGATTGAGCAGCTGGCGCGCGACAACCGTTGCTCGTTCTTCCAGGCCTGCGAGATCGCAACAGCCGAGACGGGCATGTTTAGTGCCAAGGTGCGCAACGGCCTGTCGAGTTTTGTGGCGCTGGTGCGCGAGGGCCGTCGCATGGACGGCGAGCTCAAGGATGTCGTCGAGATGATTGTCGACAAGACGGGCCTGCTGCAGGCGTTCCGCGCCGAGGGCACCATGGAGTCCGAGAGCCGCGCCGAGAACATCCAGGAATTCCTGGGCGTCGCTGCCGAATTTGAGGAGACGCACGAGGATATCGAGGGCACGCTCGAGAGCTTGGAAGAGCTGCGTGCAGCCGGTGTTGCCGATGTGCCTGTCAGTGCCGAGCCCGAGCCCGTCGTGGTGAGTGCGCTCGCGCCCGAGCCGGGGCCGTCCGCTCCGGCATCCTCGTTTGAGGCACTTGTCGGCGCTCGTGACGCCGCGGGCTCCAATCCGCTCGATAGCCTAGCCGCCCCGGCGTTCTCGCCGCAGGATGCCTTGGCCGCCGCCATCGCGGGCAACGCCTATGCCGCACCGACGGAGCTGCCGGCGGGTGCTGTACATGCCGACGAGATCGAGCGCACCTATGGCCCGCTCACTTGCAAGGCGTTGCCGGCGCTCATGGAGTGGCTGGCCCTGCGCTCCGACTTGGATTCCCTGGCCGGCGAGACGCATGCCATTACCATGATGACCATCCACTCCGCCAAGGGCCTGGAGTTCCCGGCGGTGTTCGTGGCCGGCATGGAGGAGGGTATCTTCCCGCACGTGCACGACTTTGGCGGCAGCGATGACCCGGGCAAGCTCGAGGAGGAGCGTCGCCTGGCCTACGTTGCCATCACGCGTGCCCGTAAGCGCCTGTTCCTGACCTATGCGGCCACGCGTCGCACCTACGGCTCGACCTCTGCCAACCCGCGCTCTCGCTTCCTCAACGAGATTCCGTTTGAGGATATCGAGTTTAGCGGTATCGGTTCTGCCGGTTTTGAGGGCACGGGCTGGGAGAAGCGCGGCGACCGTCACGGCACCTTTGGCTCGGGCATGGGCTCGGATATGTATGGCGGCAAGGTGTTCGGTTCGCATACGCGCTCGACCGGCGGTTCCGGATCGCGCGGCGGATCGAGCTTCGACGATTTCTTTGGCGGCAGCAGCTATGGGACCGAGCGCCATCGTGGGGTCTCGCCCGATGCCGGCCGTGTTGCCTCGACCTTTGGTTCGGGTGCACCTCGAGCCAAAAAGCCGTCGTCCAAGGTATCGCCGACGGTGGAGCGCAAGGTCGATCGTGCCAGCGCATCGCAGGACTTTGCCGCGGGCGATACCGTGAGCCACAAGACCTTTGGCACGGGTACCGTGATCTCGGTCGCCGGAGACATGATCGAGGTTCAATTCGAAAAGACCGGCCAGACCAAAAAGCTTATGAAGGGCTTTGCGCCAATCGTCAAGCTGAATGCCTAACTGCGAGGTTGACCGGGCGCGCCGGGGGCTTTGGTCGCCTGCTCGGACAGTCCTGCTCGCACGGAGAGCACATTAAGTGCTCTCCGGCTCGTGCGGAACTCGCGATCGACCAAAGCCCCCGGCGCGCCCTCTTCCTTGTGGCGTTTTGGCCTGCAGCTTGCAATCGTCGCTCTGCTCGTCCGCTTTTTGATCTGGAGAGCCGGGTGGGCTGATAAATAGATACGAGTAGGGGCTCCTCCGTTGATGAACGGGGGAGCCCCTTGTTGCGTTTGGGTTGTTGGTGCGACCTAGAGGTGGCTGATGATTAGCTCCATTTTGCCTTCGAGGTCGATGGAGGTGACGGTGCTGGGGGCCAGCAGGTGGCTTCCCTTATGGACTGCCTCGCCGCAGACGGTGCCTTCGCCGTCGATGACCGACAGGCATATGAAGGGCCAGTGCTGGTCGAGGGTTTTGCTGCCGTCGACGCGCACGCGATCGACGGTGTAGCAGGAGTTGGACTCGAGCTCGGTCACGCCGTCGACTTCGGGCGCGGTCACGGTGCCGTCGGTCGGAGCCTGAGCATCAAAGTCGATGCAGTCGAGGCTCTGCTCAATGTGCAGGGGACGCAGTTTGCCGTCGGTGCCGGGACGGTCGTAGTCGTACAGGCGATACGTCACGTCGCTCGACTGCTGCGTCTCCAAAATGAGCGTGCCGGTCTTGATGGCGTGCACGGTACCGGAATCAATCTGGAAAAAGTCGCCCTTGTGAATCGGCAGCACGTTGAGCATGTCGTCCCAGCGGCCGTCCTCGATCATACGCGCGGCCTCGGCGCGGTCGTGCGCGCGCTGTCCGACGATGATCGTGGCGCCGGGCTCGCAGTCCAGTACATACCAGCACTCGGTTTTGCCCAGGCTGCCGTTCTCGTGCTCGGCGGCGTACTCGTCATTGGGATGGATCTGGATCGAAAGGTCGTCCTTGGCGTCTAGAATCTTAATGAGCAGCGGGAACTCCTTGCCCTCGCAGTTACCAAAGAGCTCGCGGTGCTCGGTCCACAGCCACGAAAGCGTGTGACCGGCGTACGGGCCCTCCGCGATCTGGCAGTCGCCGTTGGGGTGGGCCGAGATAGCCCAACACTCACCGATGGGACCCTCGGGAATGTCGTAACCAAATACGGTCTCCAGCTGGCGGCCGCCCCAGATCTTCTCGTGGAAGATTGGCGTGAGTTTAATCAAATCGGACATGTGCATACTCCCATAAGGTTGTGCGGGTGCCGCGTAAGAGAGCTCAAAACGGGCACCCACCGGATTACGAAACTAGGCCAGCGTTACGTTGTGCAGCTCAAAGCGGTCGCCTACGTTGTGCGAGATAGAATATTCAAACGCGGTGCCGCTATCCAAGAAGCCAATCTGGTTGAGTTCGAGCAGGGGAGAGCCGGGTTTGGTATCCAGGCGCTCAGCCTCTTCCTCAGTTGCCGCGACGGCGCGAATGGTGCGATGGAAGCTCGAAATCTTCAGCCCGCATTGCTCGCGGATAAAGCCGTAGACCGATCCGTACAGGTCCTTCTTTTTAAGGCCCGGGATCAGTTCGAGCGGCATATAGGTGTACTCGATGACGATGGGCTTCTCGTCGACCTGGCGCACGCGCACGATGTGATAGGCGAAGTCATCCTCGGCCATTCCCAGCTGGGTCGCAACCTCTGCCGGTGGATTGACGATCGAGAAATCGTAGACCACCGAGGTCACCTTTTCCCCGCGGTGCTCATACGAAAAGCCCTGGGCACGGTCGTTCTTGCCTTGAAAAAACACCTGGCCGGGAAGCCCCGCCGTGTCCTTGACGTAGGTGCCCGATCCGCGCCGGCTGGTAATAAGGCCTTCTTCGGTGATCTGCTCAATCGCTCGTTTGACGGTGATTTTGGAAACGCCATAGAGCTCACAGAACTCAACGACGGTGGGCAACTTATCGCCCGGTTTAAGTGCGCCGTCCTCGATGCTTCGACGGATATCTGCAGCTATCGCCTCGTATTTGGGAATCATGCAATCCTCCCTTCATATTTGCGTCGATATTTAGAAAGTATACCTACTTAAAAAGCATCCATATGGCCTTCATGAAAGAAGTTCGATAAAGAAAAATAAAAAAGACGCTTTACATAGAAAATTAGAGCGCTATAGTTACAGACAACAAGCGAGATGCATTGGCGTTTCCTTGTACTGTTTGGGGACGGTTTTGTTTTGGCGGGTTGGATATCGGTATGACCGGTGTGCGCCCGCGCCGGATAACCTGCCAAAGCAAACCCGTCTCCAACCGGAAGCTCTAAGACACGAAAGCGAGGACTTTGATGGCACAGTATCAGCTGCCCCGTGACTTCTTCTTTGGCGCCGCTATGTCCGGCCCGCAGACTGAGGGTCAGTGGAACCAGGGCGGCAAGCTCGAGAACTTGTGGGACACCTGGTCCATCCAGGATCTGGGTTCGTTCTACAACTGCGTTGGCTCTTATGCCGGCAATGACTTTATGGCCAAGTACCAGGAAGACTTTCGCATTTTGAAGGACTTGGGCCTGGATACCTATCGCACTTCCATCCAGTGGAGCCGTCTGCTCGATGCCGACGGCAACCTCAACGAGGAAGGCGCCGCGTGGTATCACGAGTTGTTCCGTGCCTCTCGCGAGGCCGGCCTGGAGCCGTTTGTCAACTTGTACCACTTTGACATGCCCACCTACCTCTTTAACCGCGGCGGCTGGGAGAGCCGTGAGGTCGTCGAGGCTTACGCGCATTATGCCGACGTCGCCTTCCACGAGTTTGGCCAGGAGATTAAGTACTGGTTTACCTTTAACGAGCCCATCGTCGAGCCCGAGCAGCGCTATCAGGAGGGCGTGTGGTTCCCGCAGCTCCACGACTATAGCCGCGCTCGCACCGTGCAGTATCACATCTCGCTGGCACATGCGCTGGCCGTGGCCAACTATCGTCGCGCCTATGACGAGGGCGCTATTCGCGCCGATGCCAAGATCGGCATGATCAACTGCTTTACCCCGGTCTATACCAAGGAGAACCCCAGCGAGGCAGACCTCGAGGCCGTGCGTATGACCAGCGGTATCAACAATCGCTGGTGGCTCGACCTCATTACCAAGGGTGAGCTTCCTGCTGACGTGCTCGACAGCCTGGCCGAGGGCGGCGTTAAGCTCCCGTTCCGTGCCGGCGATCAAGAGATTCTCAAGCAGGGTGTTGTCGACTGGCTCGGCTGCAACTACTACCACCCCACGCGTGTTCAGGCTCCGGCGAGCAAGGTCGACCAGTACGGTCTGCCGCACTTTGCCGACGAGTACGTGTGGCCCGACGCCGTTATGAACGAGAGCCGCGGCTGGGAGATCTACCCGCAGGGCCTCTACGACTTTGGCATGGACTGCGCTAAGAACTACCCCGATCTTGAGTGGTTCGTTTCCGAGAACGGCATCGGCATCATGGACGAATACAAGAACCGTGACGCCGAAGGAACCATCCAGGATGACTACCGCGTCGACTTTGTACGTCAGCACCTGGAGTGGGTGGCCAAGGCAATTGCCGAGGGCGCCAAGTGCCGCGGATACCATTACTGGGCCGTCATCGATAACTGGTCTTGGGCTAATGCCTTTAAGAACCGTTACGGTTTTGTCGAGGTTGACCTTATGGAAGGCTACAAGCGCCGCCTTAAGAAGTCGGCGGCCTGGCTCAAACAGGTCGCCACGACCCACGTGGTTGATTAGCGACCGGGCGAACGCCCAGATCGCGCGCTGCTGCGCGCAACACATGGCACATTTGGTGGCAGAGGGCGACAGACCACCGTGCGCATAGGAAAAGGCCGGATTTGAAAGTTAGGAGCAATCATGGCCAGTGACAACGGAAAGAGCTTCCTCGACAAGTTTGCCGAGGTCTCTGCGAAGGTAGGAAACCAGGTTCACCTGCGTTCCCTGCGTGACGCCTTCGCGACCATCACGCCGCTCTATATCCTTGCGGGTATCGCGGTTCTTATCAACAACGTCGTGTTCCCCCTGTTCCCGCTCGATGCGGCGGGCCTTGCCAACCTTCAGACGTGGGGTTCGGCAATTACGCTGGGCACCCTCAACGTCTCTGCAATTATCTTGGCCGGATTGATTGGCTACAGCCTCGCTAAGAACAAGCGTTTCGATAACCCGCTCGCTTGCGTGGTCGTCGCTATCTCTGCTTTCGTCATCATGATGCCGCAGCAGATCACCGCCACGCTTGCCGCCACGAGCCCGCTGCTTACCGACAAGATCACCTCCGCCGAGGTCACGGGCGCCCTTTCGACCGCCAACACCGGCACCAACGGTCTGTTCTCGGCTATTATCATCGCCCTGCTTTCCGTCTCGCTCTTCATCAAGATTTCTGGCATCGAGAAGCTCAAGGTTAAGCTGGGCGAGGGCGTGCCCCCCGCGGTTTCCAACTCCTTCAACGTCATGATCCCGATGCTGCTCAACCTCTCGATCTTCGCTCTTGCCGCAGCTCTGCTTGCCGTGTGCGCCGGCACCGATCTGTGCGCCATCATCTCCACGTGCATCTCCAACCCGCTCAAGAGCATCATGAACGCCGGTCCGTGGGCTGTTATCCTCATCTACACCCTTGCTAACCTGCTGTTCTGCGTCGGTATTCACCAGTCCACCATCTCTGGCGCTACCGTCGAGCCGATCCTGACCATGCTCATCGTCGACAACATGGCTACCTTTGCCGCCGGTGGCACCATCCAGCCCGATCACTACATGAACATGCAGATCGTTAACAGCTTCGCCCTCATCGGCGGCTCGGGCTGCACCCTCATGCTCCTGCTCGACACGCTCCTGTTCTCCAAGAACAAGGCTTCCGAGACCGTTTCCAAGATGGCTATCCTGCCTGGTCTGTTCAACATCAACGAGCCGGTTATCTACGGTTACCCCATCGTGTACAACCTGCCGCTCATGATCCCGTTCGTCCTCCTTCCCGACCTGTTCATCGGCATCACCTATGGCCTTACCTGCGCAGGCATCATCAGCCCCTGCATCGCCCAGGTGCCCTGGACTATGCCTCCCGTCATCAATGCCCTGCTCGCTACGGGCTTTGACTGGCGCGCCGGCGTGTGGCAGGCTCTCGAGATTGTCATTGGCATGGCCGTCTACCTGCCCTTTATGAAGATTTCCGAGAAGGCAATCGCCAAGCAGGAGGCTCTCGCCGAGTAGAACGCCTAACGTTCGTCCCTTTCACCGTTGCGGGCACCGGTACGCGGTGCCGGTGCCCGCGGCTCTCTCCCTTGTGTAAAGATGCAGGGGGTGGGCACAATAGCCGCAAGGAATAAAACCAGTCGTCGTCTGCGCGCCGCGCAGTTATAAGGAGGAAACCATGAAGAAGATCATGCTCTGCTGCAATGCCGGTATGTCCACGAGCCTGCTGGTCCAGAAGATGCAGGCCGAGGTTGCAAACCGTGGTCTGGATATTGAGGTCGAGGCTCGTCCCATGAACGAGGCCCACGATCACCTGGGCGAGTGCGACATGTTGCTGCTTGGTCCGCAGATCGGCTACACCAAGGGCGATTTTGAGAAGGAGGCCACCGGTCGTTTCCCGGTCGAGGTCATCAACATGGTCGACTACGGCCGCATGAACGCTGCCGGCATCATCGACCACTGCGTCAGCGTGATGGGCTAGGTGCTCCGCATGGAGGATATGAACGAACTGCAGATTACCTGCTTTGAGATCATCAGCTACGTCGGTACCGCCAAGAGCATGTACATCAATGCCGTGCAAAAGGCCAAGGAGGGCGATTTTGACGCCGCCGAGGAGCTTATCAAGCAGGGCGACGAGGCCTATAACGGTGGCCACGATGTTCACATGGGGCTTCTGAAGAAGGAGGCCAACGGCGAGCGTAACGGTGAGGCTCCGTTGATTCTGCTGCATGCCGAGGACCAGATGGCCGGTACCGAGACCATGCGCGTCATGGCGACGGAGCTCATCGAGGTTCACAAACAGTTGCAGGCACTTAAGGCCTAGTCAGCGTTATCGCCGCGAAGGACCGTGCGGTCCGACAGACAACATAGTCCCTTTGACGGGCGCCGGGAGTCTCCGCCTCCCGGCGCCTTTATATTTGGGGAAGGTCTTGCGCGATCTATTGAGTGACCATTCGCGCTTCCCCAGATAAAACCTGCCAAAACAAACCTGTCCCTTTTTGGCAGGTTTTTGCCTTGGGAGCGGTACCATACAGGCAATGTTTAAACGAGAAAGGCGGGCTCCCATGGAACCTAAGCAGTATTACATCGGCATCGACGTCGGCGGCACTTCGGTTAAGGAGGGCCTGTTCGACGAGGACGGTAACCTGCTGGCCAAGGCCAGCGTGCCCACGCCGCCTATCGTTGACGCCGCGGGCTTTGCCGCGGTGACCGAGGCTATCGACCAGGTGGTCGCCAAGGCCCAGATTCCGCGCGCCTTTGTGGCGGGTATTGGCCTGGCCGTTCCGTGCCCCATCCCGGCATCGGGCGATGCCAAGGTCAAGGCCAACATTGCCATTAACCTGCCCGAGCTAAGAGTCGCCATTCAGGAGCACTGCCCCGACGCGGTTGTTAAATACGAGAACGATGCCAACGCCGCTGCCATGGGCGAGGCCTGGCTCGGCTCTGCCAAGGGCGTACAGAACGTGGTGATGGTCACCATTGGTACCGGCGTGGGTGGCGGCGTTATCGTCAACGGCGACGTGGTGTCGGGCGTTGTGGGTGCCGGCGGCGAGATTGGCCACATGTGCCTGAACCCGGCTGAGGAGCGCACCTGCGGCTGTGGCGGCCATGGCCATCTGGAGCAGTATTCCAGCGCCACCGGCGTGGTGAGTAACTACCTTGCCGAGTGCAAGAAGGCGGGCGTCGAGCCCATCGAGCTCACCGGGCCTTCTGATTCCAAGGACGTGTTCCAGGCCTGCCGCGAGGGTGACAAGCTCGCGCTGGCAGCTGCCGATACCATGGCCGACTATCTCGGCCGCGCCCTGGCGCTTATTGCCAACGTGGTTGATCCCGAGATGTTCCTCATCGGCGGCGGCGCCTCCGCCTCGGCCGATGTCTACCTCGACAAGGTTCGCGAGCACTTTAAGCAGTACGCGCTTTCCGCCTCGCGCGAGACGCCCATTAAGGTCGCTTCGCTCGAAAACGACGCCGGCATCATCGGTGCCGCCTACGTAGCCCTGCGCGCCGCCGGCAAATAGCTGGTGCAAGGGGGACAGGTTACTTTGCACCAACAAGGTGCAAAAGGGACAGCCTTGGCCCCCGTGCCTGCGCCCCAAAATATGCCGTGGCCCTTCCGTCTGCGAAGGCTCGGCATCGGCGTGCTACCATAGCTACGTCCAAGTACACATATCAAGTGGAGGATATCCATGGCAAACGTTCTTGTCTTTGGTCACCAGAACCCCGATAACGACGCCATTATGAGCGCCGTCGTCCTGTCCCAGCTGCTCAACCAGGTTGAGTATGCCGGCAACACCTACGAGGCCTGCGCCCTTGGTCAGCTTCCGGCCGAGTCCGCCAAGCTGCTCGCCGACGCCGGCATTGCCGAGCCCCGCGTGATCGAGTCCGTCGAGGCCGGTCAGCTCGTCGTCCTCACCGACCACAACGAGTCCGCCCAGTCCGTCGCCGGCCTTAAGGACGCCACGGTCTTTGGCGTCGTCGACCATCACCGCATCGGCGACTTCGAGACCGCCGGCCCGCTGCACTACATCTGCCTGCCTTGGGGCTCCAGCTGCACCATCGTCACCAAGCTCGCCGACGTGCTCGGCGTTGAGCTTTCCGACGTCCAGGCCAAGCTGCTGCTCTCGGCCATGATGACCGACACGCTCATGCTCAAGAGCCCCACCACCACCGATGTCGACCGCGCTGTCGCCGCCAAGCTCGGCGAGCAGGTGGGCGTCGACCCGGTCAAGTTTGGCATGGAGGTCTTCCTTACCCGTCCGTCCGGCTCCTTCACCGCTGCCGAGATGGTCGGCAACGACATCAAGATGTTCGAGCCCGCCGGCAAGAAGCTGCTCATCGGTCAGTACGAGACCGTCGACAAGAGCCGTGCGCTCGGCATGATCGACGAGATCCGCGAGGCCATGCGCGCCTATGCCGCCGAGAAGGATGCCGACGGCATCGTCCTGTGCATCACCGACATCATGGAGGAGGGCTCGCAGGTCCTGCTCGAGGGCGAGACCGAGGCCGCTCAGAAGGGCCTGGGCATTGCCGACGAGCACGACGGCGTCTGGATGCCGGGTGTCCTCTCCCGTAAGAAGCAGGTCGCTGCCCCCATCATGGCCGCCTGCTAGGTTTTTGACCTAACACCGACGACCGGATCGCGGAAGCTCCGCGCTCCGGTCGTTTTTTGTGCATGGAGCCATGCCTTTTCTTGGACAGGGGCTCCCGTGCCGTTGAGCAAATAATGTTCAACCTGTGGTTCCGCTTTTCGGCCACGCTCGCGCGCTTGTCGCGCAGGGTAGGCTAGATGCAAGCGTAATACGTCGGAGCGCGGCGCCGCCACTTGGGCGGGCCGTGCTTTTTTAAGACGGGAGCTTTCCCGTGAAAGGAGCCGCCCATGGCAGCAACTGAGCAGCTGTTCAACGTTCGTGAGCGCAAGCGCTTTGAACGTCACGACATCTGGGAGCGCATCGCCGAGAACGGCACGATTTCCGCCGCCGTCATGGTGATAGCTGCCATTGCCGCCGTTATCTGCGCCAATACCGATGCCTACGAGGCCATCCATCACTTTTTGGAGACCCCGCTGTATGTGGGCTTGGGGCATTTGACGGCTGGCCTCACCGTCGAGCTTTTCGTAAACGACTTCCTCATGGCGATCTTCTTTTTGCTTGTGGGCATTGAGCTTAAGTACGAGATGACGGTCGGCGAGCTCAAGAATCCGCGTCAGGCCATGCTTCCCATGCTGGCGGCCGTGGGCGGCGTCGTCGTTCCCGCCTGCATCTACCTGATCTTTAACCATGCCGGCGCCCGCAACGGTTGGGCCATCCCCATGGCAACCGATATTGCCTTTGCGCTGGGCGTGCTATCGCTTTTGGGCAATCGCGTTCCCAACGGCGTGCGCGTGTTCTTCTCGACGCTCGCTATCGCCGACGACCTCATATCCATCGCCGCAATCGCCATCTTCTACGGTCAGAGCCCCAATCCGTTTTGGTTGGGCGCCGCCGCGCTTGTGACCTGCGCGCTCGTGTGGCTTAACAAGACGCAGCATTACCGCCTTGCCCCGTATTCGGTACTGGGTCTGCTGCTGTGGTTCTGCATGTTCAAGAGCGGCGTGCACGCTACGCTCGCTGGCGTCATCTTGGCCTTTACCATCCCGGCCAAGTGCGGCGTCAAACTCGATAGTCTCACCGATTGGTTGGGCGAGTGCCTGCCGCTGCTCGATGACCGCTACGACGACGAGGCGCACATCCTGGGCCAGCACGACTTTACCGTCTCGACCACCAAAGTCGAGCGCGTCATGCACCGCGTGACCCCGCCGCTCATCCGCATGGAGCGCCTGATCTCCACGCCGGTCAACTTTGTGATCCTGCCGATCTTTGCGTTCGTGAACGCGCAGGTTCGCCTAGTGGGCGTGGACATGAGCACGCTGCTCACCGACCCGGTGACGCTCGGCGTGTACTTTGGCATGCTGCTGGGCAAGCCGATCGGTATCTTTGGCATGACGTTTGCCCTGGTTAAGCTCAAGATTTCCGAGCTGCCGCACAATGTCAACTGGCACATGATTGCCGGCGTGGGCATTCTGGGCGGTATCGGCTTTACCATGTCGATCCTCATTAGCGGCCTTGCCTTCCCGACGGCCCAGTTTGAGGTTCTGGCTGCCAAGGCCGCCATCCTTGCCGGTTCGGTCACCGCTGCCGTGCTCGGCATGATCTACATGAGCGTGGTCTGCAAACACCCCGCGCCCAAGGGCGAGTAAAAACTCGAAAAAAGACACCAGAACCGGTTTGGATGCGTTCGAAACTCGGATCCGGGCGCTACTGGCCCCCTGCCAGATGCCCCCGTGGTCAAAAAACGCCGTTTGTGAGTACTGTCATAAACGGCGTTTCATTTTAGGTGTGGAAAATAATGAACAAAGTTATAAGAACTGTACGTTAATGAGTGACCATCGACTTCCAATTTGGCGCTAGCTGACGGTGATTAGGGAATTTCAAGTCCAGATTTGCCGATTACGGCCAAGAATCGCTGCTACTAAAAAGGTAACAGTACTCATATTTGCCCTTTTTTGGCCGCAAGCCCTAAAACAAGCCTCGCCAGGGTCGGGAAATGGGCCAAATCGTCGGCCTCGAGGCTTATTCCACCGTTCCGTAGACGGCGCCCCAGCCGTGGGCGGCCAAGGCGGAGTTG
>CAJLPX010000033.1 GCA_905208635.1 uncultured Collinsella sp.
ACCACGATGTTCTCGTTGGGGTTGATCGGCATGCCCATAAAGTGCTCCTGCTTGGTGGCAAGCGCCTCGCGCATGGCCTGGGAGCCCCAGACAGGTTGACGGCACCATACTTGTTGGAGATGCGCGTCATGCGGCGGATGACCGAATCGGTAAACGCCGCCGTGCGGTTGGAGAGTTCTTTCATGCCTATCCTTTCGAGCATTGGGTGGAGCAAGTTTACTCCTATGGAATCGATGGGATTTGCTTGAAATGGTCTCGAAAAACTCTTTTCAAAATTCTTGAAAATTGGGGCTTGCATCGCGTGGCGTTCCTTGCAATAATAGTCGAGCGCGAAGCGCACAGGACACGGTGGGTGTAGCTCAGTTGGCTAGAGCGACGGGTTGTGGTCCCGTAGGTCGAGGGTTCGAGTCCCTTTACCCACCCCAGTTCTTGCTTCGTGTTGATATCGGGTCGTTAGCTCAGTTGGTAGAGCAGGGGACTCTTAATCCCAAGGTCCAGGGTTCGACCCCCTGACGGCCCACCACACGATATCTCCTCTAAAGTCCGCCACCACGGACTTTAGCTTTGGGTCGTTAGCTCAGTTGGTAGAGCAGGGGACTCTTAATCCCAAGGTCCAGGGTTCGACCCCCTGACGGCCCACCAAAGATTGTTAAGACGGTCAACTTCGGTTGGCCGTCTTTTTTGTTGACCTCGCATGGGGTCGAATCCGAAAGGGCGCGGAGCTGAGGAAATGCGTAAGCATTTACCAGCGCAGCGCGCAAGGCGCAAAGCGCCGAAGCGGCCGCCTGCAAAGCAGGCTGACCCCCTGACGGCCCACCAAAGCATGTTAAAGCGGCTGGCTTAGGCTGGTCGCTTTTTGTTAACCTCGCATGGGGCCGAACCCGTAAGGGCGCAGACGCTTTACAAGTCGAGCCTGCCCTGGGGGTCGGTGAATCCGTCTGTACCCTCCTTGAGCTTTTTCTCGTCTGCTTTCACGCGACGTTCGAGCTTCTTTGTATCTTCGGCAGGCGGTAGGTTCTCGGGTACAATTCCGCGGTCGATGAGGCTGCCACGCACGCTTGTGTTGTTCTCGACGTGCTCTTGCTTGATCTGGTCCAGACCGTACAGGTCGTGTTCCTCGGCGTTGAAGGCCGTCATCGAGTTCGTAAGGTCCTTTGCTTTGATGAGAACATCGGCTAGCCTGTCCGCCAATGCCGAGCTCTTGGATACGCCGAGCTGTTGCTTCATTTCCGCCGTGCTTCTGCCGCCGAATAACGCTTCATCGCCCTTCGACTTGATGATCGCGAATCCTTTGGAGTCCACGCCGCGTTTGAACGCAATACCCGAGAGCTGTTTCTCTGAATCAGATAGCGAGTGGCGCGCCTGCAAGCGCTGAATCTCTGCGAAGCGCTGCTCTATGAGCTCTTGGCGGCGCGTCTGCACGGCGAAGTATGCCTGGGCGAGCGCGATTTCTTGCTTGTTTGAATCTCCGTTCTGGGCGATTAAATAGCATGCATAGCGCGTAAGTTTGTAGTCTTTAACCGCACGAGCGGCGACACCGGCAGTTACCATTTTCGTGGTGTCACGAAAATGGGAATCAACTGGAGTTTTGTTTGTTTCGCACGAGACTTTTGCCCTCTTAACAACTTCGGCAAAGTTCTCCCATCGAGTGTACCCCATGGGTTCCATTAAATCGCGTGCGAGCCAATACTCAACGCCGTCTTCCACATTGGCGTAGCTATCAAGTTTGACACGCCACTTCTCGATATCTCTACTGTCCATATCTCCTCCTCGCTGGCCTATTGTCTATGCGGGCTTTGCCCGCTCTGTATTCAGAATTAGGATACGCTGCCGTGCGGACACGAATGGGCCCCGTGCCACTTCGAGTTCACGGGGCCCATAGATATCGATTAGTTGTGTTTTGCTTTAGATAGGTGTCCAGTTTAATTCGCTCGATAGTGCGATCCGAGACTTTCGGTTCGCTTGCGCATGGCTTTGACCATTTCCTGTGCTAGTTGAATCTGCGATTGCAGGCGGGCGAGGGCTGCGATTTCGCTGTCATTGGCGTGTGGCTTGCTCAGCGCCGTTGCGTCGTCTTGCAGGCTTTCAAGCTGTTGCAGGGCCTTGGATAGACCCGCTTCGGTCCTGTTGATCATGCAGTAGGTACTCATTGTGCGTTTGAGGCAGCGGGTCAGGCGCTCGGCGTCTGCTGTAGCTATGCCATGCTGGGGGAGGGCGATATCCATCGGTGCGGCCGCCTCAGGAGCGTCCAGCGCTGCTTGGGCTGCCGATGCGCCCGCAATGCGCCCGAACACGATGCCATTGGCACTCGACAAGCCGCCGATGCGGTCGGCGCCGTGCATGCCGCCTGTTGCCTCACCGCAGGCGTAGAGGCCCTCAACGCCTGCGTACGCGGTCTTGTCGATTTTGATACCGCCGTTGGCGGCGTGGGCATACATCGCCACGCGCATCTCGTCGGTCGGCGCGATGCCGTGCTCGTCTTGCAGCCAGGTGGCAAAGGTCTGCACAAACTCGGGGATGTCCTCGCGGGGGAAGTCGTAGTGGAGCGCCAGGCCCTCTGCACCTGCCTGATCTATGACGAGGTCGATGGCGCGGGAGGCCAAGCGCGAGGTGAAAGGACCATATCCAGAGCGCTGCTCAAGCAGATCGTTTAGCTTGCCGTCGGCAATATCGACCGGCTGGTCTACATGTACGTAGCGCCAGGTTTTCTCGTTGAAGACCAGGTTGCGCTTGGGCTCGATGAAGCCGGGCATCATCTGCATGAATTCTATATTAGTAAGCGATGCGCCGTGCGCCAGTGCGATGGCCTGCGAGGAGCTGAGCACATCAGCCGACGTAAGGCTGCGCTCGAACAGGCCGCCTGTGCCACCGGCTGCGATGATCGTGGCCTTGGCAGCAAAGGGCACGATTCGATTTTCGGTAAGGTCGTAGAGCACGGTTCCGGTGATTCTGCCGTTCGTGTTCTCAACAAGGTCGATAAGCTCATGGCGGGGGAGCAGGCGAATGCCGAGTGACTCGATTCGGGTCGTTAGAGCGTCCTCAAGGGGCTTGCGGGTGAGGCCGCGCCACATGCGCGTCTTGTGGTCAAAGCAGGGGATAAACTGCTTTTGCTGAGCGCTCTCAGCGCTTTGCGGACGCTGGAGCTCAACGCCCAGGTCTTGATCGAGCCATTCAATTGCCTGGGGAATGCCGTGGACAAACGTCTGGACAAGCTCGGGGTCGGCGACGCCGCCACCAACGGTCTGGATGGTGTCGATGAGGTCTTGTTCGTCGTCTTCGTTAACGGGTCCGATAAGCCCCAAGCCCCAGGTTCCGGGGAAGAAACTCGATCCACTCATAGTCTTGCCGGCGCTTGCCACAGCGACGGTTGCACCCGTGCGCGCCGCTTCGATGGCGGCGCAAAGGCCCGCAATGCCAGATCCAATTACCAGTACATCAGTCGATTCCATCGGATTCCTTTCTCGTCCGGCGCATTGTCGCACGGGTGATCGGTAATGGGGCCGCAAAGACTCGGCAAATCGGTAAAGGGCACATATGACAGGTGGGCGTCATGGACGCTCTGACGTTTCATCTCGTCACATCTCGTATTTCGCCCCAACTGATATATCGGCATTCGCTACCCTGCGATAGCGCAAACAAAAAGAGCCGCTACCTCGAAAGGTAGCGGCTCTAAAGCTCAACTATATGAGCATCGCGCGGGCGCGATTAGGCCTTGAGGGCCTCCTCGACGGCGACAGCGCAGGCGACGGTGGCACCGACCATGGGGTTGTTGCCCATGCCGATGAGACCCATCATGTCAACGTGCGCAGGCACGGAGGAAGAACCGGCGAACTGGGCGTCGGAGTGCATACGGCCCATGGTGTCGGTCATGCCGTAAGAGGCAGGGCCGGCGCCCATGTTGTCCGGGTGCAGGGTACGGCCAGTGCCGCCACCAGAAGCGACGGAGAAGTACTTCTTGCCAGCCTCGATGCGCTCCTTCTTGTAGGTGCCAGCGACGGGGTGCTGGAAGCGCGTGGGGTTGGTGGAGTTGCCGGTGATCGAGATGTCAACGTTCTCGTGCCACATGATGGCAACGCCCTCGCGGACGTCGTCGGAGCCGTAGCAGTTAACGGCAGCGCGGGGACCATCGGAGTAGGGGATGGTCTCGACGACCTTGAGCTCGCCCGTGTAGTAGTCGAACTGGGTCTTCACGTAGGTGAAGCCGTTGATGCGGGCGATGATCTGAGCAGCGTCCTTGCCCAGACCGTTGAGGATAACGCGCAGCGGCTTCTTGCGAGCCTTGTTGGCGTTCAGAGCCAGGCCGATAGCGCCCTCAGCGGCAGCGAAGGACTCGTGGCCGGCCAGGAAGGCGAAGCACTCAGTGTCGTCGGAGAGCAGCATAGCGCCCAGGTTGCCGTGGCCCAGACCGACCTTGCGGTCCTCGGCGACGGAGCCGGGAACGGTGAAGGCCTGGATGCCCTCGCCGATGATGGCGGCAGCCTCAGAAGCGGACTTGGCGCCACGCTTGACAGCGAGAGCGCAGCCGAGGGTGTAGGCCCACTCAGCGTTCTGGAAGGCGATGGACTGGGTGTTGTTGACGATCTCACGCGGGTTGAAGCCCTTGTCGGTGCAGATCTGCAGAGCTTCCTCGAGGGAGGCGATGCCGTTGTCGGCGAGGCACTTGTTGATCTTGTCAGCGCGGCGCTCGTAACCTTCGAACGTAACAGTCATAGTTATTTCCCTCCCTTTCTACTCGTGAACCGGGAACACGCTGGCGACGGAGTGAGTCTCCTCGTCGGTGCGCGGGTCGATGTACTTGGCAGCGTTCTCCCACTGACCATAGTGGCCCATAGCGCCAGCGATGGCCTCCTCGGGGGTCTTGCCGGCCTTGACGGCGTCGGTGAACTTACCGAGGTTCAGGAACTCGAACGCGATGATCTCGTTCTTGTCGTTGAGAGCCATGCGGGTGACGTAGCCCTGAGCGAGCTCGAGGTAACGAGCGCCCTTGGCCTTGGTGCCGAACATGGTGCCGACCTGAGAGCGAAGGCCCTTGCCGAGGTCGTCGAGGGAGGCGCCCACGGGCAGGCCGCCCTCGGAGAACGCGGTCTGGCTGCGGCCGTAAACGATCTGCAGGAAGATCTCGCGCATAGCAACGTTGATGGCGTCGCAGACGAGGTCGGTGTTGAGGGCCTCGAGGATGGTCTTACCGGGAAGGATCTCGGAAGCCATGGCGGCAGAGTGGGTCATGCCCGAGCAGCCGATGGTCTCAACGAGGGCCTCCTCGATGATGCCGTCCTTGACGTTCAGCGTGAGCTTGCAGGCGCCCTGCTGAGGTGCGCACCAACCCACACCGTGCGTAAGACCGGAGATGTCGGAAATCTCCTTAGCCTGGACCCACTTGCCCTCCTCGGGGATGGGTGCGGGGCCGTGGTATGCACCCTTGGCAACGGGGCACATGTTCTCCACTTCCTGTGAGTACTGCATGCCTCTCCTCTCTATCGTGTTGGCGTCCCGTCTGGGGGTCGTGGCTGGCGATTGCCGGGCGACCCTTCGAAAGGGACATGACATGCAGCCCCTATAATACCGCGAAATGCACGGAATATTCGGCGAACGGCTCAGTTTTCGTAGCGAGAAGCGCGGAACTTTCAATTGAAGCGATTTAACTCTATGTTCTGTGGTCGCGAACTTCCGTAGAGGGGGCCCGTCTTGGGCAAGCTTTTGGTCAGCTCTTGCAAGCGTTGCAGGGGTTGACCTGTTGCAACGGTGCCGTTCGCCGCCTGTTTACTGCCTTTGGCCGCGCGAGTGTATTGTTTTGCGTGAATGTTTTGGTGGCACGCTTCAATCGTGTTGTATTGGATGGCAAGCAGATCCAGGCGAAGGGAGCGCCATGCAGCGCGTTTGGAGAACGGTTACCGGCTTTTACCATGTTTGTGCCCGCGGTACGGGCAAGCAGCTCATCTTTGAGGGCGATGAAGACCGGTGGGAGTTTTTGGAGCTGATGCGCGAGTGCTGCCGCGAGGCGGGCGTGACGGTTATCGCCTGGTGCCTTATGGGCAATCACGTGGATCTGGTACTCTCGGATTATGAGGACACGATGAGCGCGGCGATGCAACGACTGCTTTTGACGTACGCTCGTCGGTTCAATAAACGCACGGGGCGCACGGGCCATCTGTTCCAGAACCGTTTTGACCGGCGCTCGCTCGATACCGACCGTTATCTAATGGCCGCCATTCGCTATATTCATGCTAATCCGCAGGAGGCGGGTATCGCCCTGATCGAGCGCTATCCGTGGAGCAGCTTTGCCGAGTATCTGCGAGCGTATGACAACGATATGACGAGGGGATTTTCGGACCCTTCTTGTGTGCTCGAGCTCTTTGAGTCTGTCAGGGGGTTTCTGGATTATTCTCTGTTAATGCCCGATGGTTCCGATCCGGTGATTCACGATATGGATGAGACAGAGTGGGAGCGGCGTGCGTTTGCCGACAAGATGGCGAAGCGCCTGGGTGTGCCGCTCAACAAACTCAAGACCGTAGCACCCTCGCGGCGAGACGGAATCATTTTCGCCCTGCACGATGGCGGCTACACGGTGCGCGAGATCGAACGGTATACGGGAATCAGCAAGAGTACCGTCTCTCGTATCGTGCGCGCTTATGCGCGGGTGAATGCTCAGGCTGAGGGCTCGGAATAGAAAATGGCCGAACCACTCTTGTCAAGCGATTCGGCCAACAAAATTCTTAAGATTTGGGACAAATACTACTGATTGTTTTGTCCCGTGAGCATGCCGTCGAGGGTGCGCCAGGCGAGCTCGGCGCATTTGACGCGGGCGGGCATGTGCGAGATGTCCTGGAGCTGGGCGGCCTCGTCCAGATCTTCCAGGTCCTCCTCGGAGAGCTTCTCGCCGCGGATCATGGCGAGGAAGAGCTCTGCCAGGTGGCGAGCCTCCTCGACGGTCTCGCCGGTGATGAGGTCGGCCATGATGTCGGCACTGGCCTGGCTGATGGCGCAGCCGTGACCGGTAAAGGAGGCCTCCTCGATCACGTTGTTCTCGACACGCAGCTGCAAGGTGAGCTCGTCTCCGCAGCTAGGGTTGATGCCGTCGTGCTCGTGCGTGGGAGCATCCATCTCGTACTTATAGTCGGGGTGCGAGTTGTGCTCCATAAATGTGGTGGAGGTGTACAGATTACCCATTGAATGTGCTCCAAACGTGATGCAGGCCGGCGATGAACTTGTCGATGTCGGCCTTGTCGTTGTAGAAGGCCACGCTGGCGCGGCAGCAGGCAAGGTTCTCGACGCCCAGCCAGGTGAGCAGCGGCTGCGCGCAGTGGTGACCGGCGCGGATGCAGACGCCGTCCATGTCCATGATGCTCGCGACATCGTGCGGGTGGATGCCCTTGACATTAAAGCTCACGACGCCGTGGTGGTTATCCCAATAGATTGAGCCGATGATCTGGACAAAGTCGAGCTGCATGAGCTCGCCCATCAGGTAGTGGACGAGTGCCTGTTCGCGTGCCTGGATGTTTTCGTAGCCCACCGTGTTGACGAGGTAGTCGAGGGCGGCGCCTGTGGCGAAGATGCCGGCGGCGTCCTGCGTGCCGGCCTCGAACTTCTCGGGGACGGGAGCCCAGACGGCGTCCTGCTCAGTAACCGAGTCGATCATCTCACCGCCGGTAAGCATGGGCGGCATGGCGTTGAGCAGGTCCATCTTGCCCCACAGCACGCCGATGCCCATGGGGCCCATGGCCTTGTGCGCGCTAAAGGCAAAGAAGTCGGCGCCCAGATCGGCCACATTGACTGGCATGTGCGGCAGCGACTGTGCGCCGTCGACGACCAGATAGCCGCCGTACTTGTGCACGAGCTTGCCGAGATTCTTGACCGGGTTCTCGACGCCCAGCACGTTGGAGACCTGTCCCACGGCCAGGATCTTGGTCTTGGGGCCCACCTTGGCCAGAACCTCCTCGGTCGTGAGCTGGCCGGTCTTGGTGGGGTAGAGGTAGACGAGCTTGGCACCGGTCCCGCGGCAGACCTGCTGCCACGGAATCAGGTTGGAGTGGTGCTCCATGATGGTGATGACGACCTCGTCGCCCGGTTCGAGCACTGTGGGCGCAAAGCTCTTGGCGACCAGGTTGAGCGACTCGCTCGTGTTGCGGGTGAAGACGATCTCGTTGGCGTTGGGGGCGCCGATGAGGTCGGCGATCTGTTGGCGGACCTTCGCGATGGCGTCGGTGGCCTCGACGGACAGCGAGTACAGGCCGCGCAGAGGGTTGGCGTTCATGCGCTGGTAGAAGTCGCGTTCGGCGTCGAGCACACAGGCAGGGCGCTGCGCGGTGGCGGCGCTATCGAGGAAGGCGATCTCGGGGTGCTGCTGGAACAGCGGGAACTGGCCCTTGTAGGGGTTGGTCTCGATATCTACGGTGGGCCAGCCGCGCGAAGCCTCGTCGCTGGCGTCGAGCTCCATAGGCTCCGGTGCGGTACAGGTGTCACATTTAACGTGCTCGGTATCGATCATGCGAGCTCCTCCTCAAAGTTGTCGATCAGGTTGTTGCCCAGGCGGACGACGGCGGTGCGGGTGCGCTCGTCGGTGGCGGAAAGCGCAGCGTCCTCCAGCTTGGCGCGGATGAACAGGTCCTCGGCTGCGTTTTGGTCAAGGCCGCGGCAGGCGAGGTAGAACAGCTGCTCGTCGCGGACGTGGCCGATGGTGGCGCCGTGGTTGCCGGCGACGTCGTCCTCGTCGCAGAGGATGACGGGAACGGTTTTGTTGTCGACGCCCTTGTTAGCCAAGAGCACCGTCTCGCGCTCGGTGCCGGTTGCACCCTTGCAGCCGTGCACGAGGTCGATGGTGCCGCGGTAGACCTTCTTGGACGTGCCGGTCAGCACGCCGTTGGCGTCGATTTCGCACTCGGTCTTGCGACCGCGGTGGCGCAGCTCGTAGTTAAAGTCGCGCACCTGCTCGCGGGCGCCCAGGTAATCGGTATCGATGGTCACCTTGGCGGTATCGCCCAGCAGGTCGCCGGCAAGGCCGGTGGCGCTGGCGCCGGCACCCAGGACAGTGTGCTGCACGTTGACGCGCGCGCCCTCGTCTAGGAACAGGCCGGTGTCGTCGAGTGCGATCCAGCTGTCGTCGAGTGTCTGCGTGCAGGTCACGTTGACGGTGGCGTACTCGTGGGCGCACACACGCAGCACGGAGCCCACGACGCCCTCGCCGGCAACGGGGGAGTCCAGGGCTAGGGCGAGGTCGAGCGTTGCCTGCGGGCGGGCGACGACGTCGATGGCGGCAATCGCAGCCGCTGCGTCGACGCCACTCACGCGCACGGTAACGGCGGCGTGCTGGTAGGCGGGAACATCGATGACGATGCGCTTGGTGGCGTGCTCGGTCAGATACGCATAGGCAGCCTCGCCCATGCCGGTCTCGAAGGCCTCGGCAGGGGAGAGCTCCTCCTCGAGCTTGATGGCGCCGGCCTGGTAGACAGAGGTGGCGGGCACGTCGAGCTCGGTCTCGGGCGTGATGCGGGCACGGTCGGCAGCGTCGCCGGGGGCGGAGGCGCGGCGCTCGGGGAAGCGCTCGGCCATGGCGTCCATGGCGGCGTCGAAGGCGTCGGCCGAGCCGGCAAGCTGCTCGTCCAAGCCCTCGACCTCAACGGCCTCGGCGGGAGCGGCGGCAAGTTCGTTCGAAAGCTCGAGCTTGGTCTGGTTCATCTTGAGCCAGCCCCAGGTTGCTGCGGGCATCGCGTTGACCTGCTCGAGCGTGGTGGCAGCGGTGTTGGTTTCCTGTTTCATTATCCGATCGCTCCTTCCATCTCGAGCTTGATTAGGTTGTTCATCTCGACGGCGTACTCCAGCGGCAGCTCCTTGGAGACCGGGTTGGCAAAGCCGTTGACGATCATGGTGCGGGCCTCTTCCTCCGAGATGCCGCGGCTCATCAGGTAGAACACCTTGTCGTCGCCGATACGGCCGATGGTTGCCTCGTGGCCGATGTCGACGTTCTTGGCGCGGATGTCCATGGCGGGGATGGTGTCGGAGCGGCTCTGGTCGTCGAGCATCAGTGACTGGCAGCTCACGGTTGCCTTGGAGCCCTCGGCCTTGGGCGTGGCCACGATGGAGCTTCGGAAGGTCTGGATGCCGCCGCTCTTGGAGATGCCCTTGGTCTCGACCGTTGCCGAGGTATCGGGCGCGTTAAGTACGACCTTGCAGCCGGTATCAAGGTTCTGGCCGGCGCCGGCAAAGGTGATACCGGTAAAGCTCGAGCGAGCCCGGCGGCCGTTGAGCACGCTCATGGGGTAGAGGTAGCCCACGTGGCTGCCGAAGGAGCCGCTGATCCACTCGATGTCGCCGTCCTCGTCCACGCGCGCACGCTTGGTGTTGAGGTTGTACATGTTCTTGGACCAGTTCTCGATGGTCGAGTAGCGCAGGTGCGCACGCTTGCCAACAAAGAGCTCGACGGCGCCGGCGTGGAGGTTGGCCACGTTGTACTTGGGCGCGGAGCAGCCCTCAATAAAGTGCAGGTCGGCATCGTCCTCGACGATGATGAGCGTGTGCTCAAACTGGCCGGCACCCTTGGCATTGAGGCGGAAGTAGCTCTGCAACGGGAAGTCGAGCTTGGTGCCCTTGGGCACGTAGACAAACGAGCCGCCCGACCATACGGCACCGTGCAGGGCCGCAAACTTGTGGTCGGTGGGCGGGATGAGCGTCATAAACTTCTCGTGGATGAGCGGCTCCCACTGCGGATCGTGCAGGGCCTCCTCGATGCCGGAGTAGACGATGCCCATCTTGGACGCCGTATCCTGCATGTTGTGGTAGACCAGCTCGGAGTCGTACTGCGCGCCGACGCCCGCCAGATAGCTGCGCTCGGCCTCGGGGATGCCCAGGCGCTCAAAGGTGTTCTTGATGTCGTCGGGCACCGACTCCCAGTCGTGCTTTTGGTCGGTGTTGGGCTTGACATAGGTGACGATGTTGTCCATGTCCAGGCCCTCGATGGAGGGGCCCCACGTCGGATCGGGGAAGCGGTTGAAGATCTTGAGGGACTTGAGGCGCAGGTCAAGCATCCACTGTGGCTCGTCCTTCTTGGCGCTGATCTCGCGCACGATGTCGGGCGTAATGCCGGCGTCCAGGCGCTCGAATCCCTCCTCGCCATAGGTGAAGTCGTAGAGGCTGCGGTCGATGTCCGCGACCTCGGTGCGGTTCTTGGTCATTGCGTCGCCCCTTTACGCCTGCTGCCCGGCAGCGGCGGCCTCGGCCTGGGCGCGCTGCTCGGCGGCCTCGCGCTCGAAGGTTTCAAAGCCGTTCTTGTCGATCCAGGGGATGAGCGAGGCGTCGTCCTCGCGCACGATGTGGCCCTTGACCATAACGTGGACGCGGTCGACATCCAGGTGCTCCAAGATGCGCGTGTTGTGCGTGATGATGAGCATGGAGCCGTCGCAGCTCTTGCGGTAGGCGTCCATGCCGTGGCTGACGGTGGAAAGCGCGTCGACGTCCAGGCCCGAGTCGGTCTCGTCGAGGATGGCGAGCTTGGGCTGCAGCAGCAGAAGCTGGAGCATCTCGACCTTCTTCTTCTCGCCGCCCGAGAAGCCTACGCCCAGCTCGCGGTTGAGGTAGGCGGTATCCATGTTGAGCTCGGCCGCGAGCTCCTTCACGCGGCGGCGGAACTCCTTGCCCTTCATCTCCAGGCCGGGGCGGCCGGCGATGCTGGCACGCAGGAAGCTCGATAGCGGCACGCCAGGGATTTCGACCGGGGCCTGGAAGCTCAGGAACAGGCCGGCGCGCGAACGCTTGTCGGTGCTGAGCTCGGTGATGTCCTGGCCGTCAAAGACGATGCGGCCGTCCTGCACGGTGTAGACGGGGTCGCCCATGACCAGGTGGCCGAGGGTAGACTTGCCGGCGCCGTTGGGTCCCATCAGCACGTGGGTCTCGCCGGCGGCGACGTTGAGGTTGACGTTGTGGAGGATGGTCTTCTCGTCCACGGAGGCGGTCAGACCCTCGATGGAAAGCAGCGGATTTGCGCTCATGCTGTCCCTCTCTGTATATGGTGTACTCATAGGTGTACTAAACCCTAGGAATCTTCTCGGAATAAAGTTACTATGGGTTCGGCGTTAGTCAAGGGAAAACCCGACTAATCCACTCGACTTTTCAAATTCTGGGACAAAATAACCTGTTGTGTTTGTCCCACTTACTTAAGATTTGGGACAAACAAACCTGGTTATGTTGTCCCAGATGCGATGGGAGGGTAGGTATGCTCATTTCTTCCAAGGGCCGCTATGCCCTCCGACTGATGATCTATATCGCGGCGCTTGGTGACGCCGAGGGCAAGATTGCCCTTCGCGAGGTCGCCGACCGCGAGCATATCTCGCAAAAGTATTTGGAGCAGCTGGTTCGTCCGCTTATGAAGGCGGGCCTGCTTAAGAGTGTGCGCGGCAAGGGCGGCGGCTACATGATGGCCAAGGACCCGGCCGAGGTGCGTGCCGGCGACATCCTGCGTGCCGTTGAGGGCAGCACGGCCCCGGTGGCGTGCGATGGCATCGACAACAGCTGCACCCGCAGCGACCTTTGCTCGACCGTCAAGTTCTGGCGTGGTCTGGACGACGTGATCGAAAAGTACGTCGACGGCGTGACGTTGGCCGACCTGGCCGCCGTCCCCGAGATCAACTTTGACATTAAGCTGTAGGGCTGCAAATGACATCTCTCGACAAGGTGTATAAGCAAATTGAAGTTTTTGCTCGGGAATGTGACGCCGAGAAGGTTGTGCTGTTTGGTTCCCGCGCTCGAGGTGACAACTTGCCTAAGAGCGATATTGACATCGCCGTAGCAGGTTGCCGGGATTTCGGCCGGTTGTCATATTTGATCGAGGAGCGTCTTGATACTCTTTTAGATGTAGATGTCGTCAATCTCGACGAGTCCTTATCGCGTCAATTGCTCGATGAAATTGCCAGGGATGGTGTGATTCTGTATGAAAAAATATGAGAACTTTGTCAGCGCCTTGGCGAATCTTGAGGATGCGCCCAATCAGGATCTCAACAATGATTTTGTTCAGAGTGGTTTGATTAATAAGTTCAATCTTCAATTTGAACTGAGCTGGAAGCTCCTTAAGCGTCTGCTCGAGTATGAGGGCGCCACGCTTGCCGCGTCGGGGTCTCCTCGTGCCATCTTGAAGGAGTCCTACCGATTCTACGACTTTATTGATGAGGCGGCCTGGCTAGATATGCTCAAAGACCGCAATACGAACGTCCATATCTATGACAACAAGCTCGCTCAAGATTTGATTCAGCGCATCTTGAACGTATATATTCCCGCTTTTTGTCAGTTGAGGGACGGGCTGATGGAGCGATACGGCGAGCTTCTGATGGCGCCCGACGACCAGTTTGTTTAATTCCTTAAGTTTTCGCGGAGGGTTGTTGCCGTTTACCGAGAGGTTGTTGTGCAACAACGGGTGAGCTGCAATACTTATTTTTATCTTTGCAAACTGCACTTTAACTATACCAATGCAGGGAGGATCTTATGCAGCCCAAGCATTCTGCGATTGTCGCGGGCCTGACGCTGGCGCTTTCGTTTGGCGCCGTTACCGCACCCGCGCCCGCCGTCGCCGAGGAGCCCACGCCGGGCGTTGCCTCGGATGCCACCGATATTGATAAGGGTCTCTATACCCAGCAGTCCTTCTCGGGCGTGCTGAGGTCGGTCCAGGGCGTTTCGTTTGTTAACGTGACCCCCGAGATGAAGTACTTTACCAAGTACGAGAGCCATGGCAACTATAACCAGGGCTTTTCGTATGGCGACGGCTATAACGCGCTGGGCTATTACCAGTTCGACCGTCGATGGTCGCTCATTCCGTTTATGAAGCAGGCCTACAACTACAACCCCGAAAAATACAGCATGCTCAAGGATGCGATTGATCGCGGCAGCGAGATTTCCAACACGAGCAATGCCATGTACGAGAACGGCCAGCTCACCGAGCTGGGCCGTATTGCGCAGGAGGCCTTCCAAGGTGCGTACAACACCGATCCTGTTGAGTTCTCAGCACTTCAAGATGCCTATGCGTATAACTCGTACTATGCGGTGACCGAGGCGTGGCTCAAGAGCGGCTTGGGCATTGATATTTCGGGCCGCGCCGACTGCGTCAAGGGCATGGTGTGGAGCATCACCAACATGTGCGGCACCGGTGGCTGCAGGGACTTTTTCCGCTGGGCGAATCTTTCTAACGGTATGAGTGATCGCGAGTTTGTGACGGCGCTTTCCAACAGCGTGGTCAATAACGTGGCGACCAAGTATTCGAGCCAGCCCCAGTATCATGAGGGCTGGAAGAACCGCTACCGCAACGAGCTGAAGGACTGCTTGGCTTATATCGCCGAGGATGAGGCTGCCGCTGCGACGCCCGTGCAGCCCGAGCCTACGCCGGCACCCTCGCCGACACCTGATTCGAATGACGACTCGAGTGACGATGCCAACGATGACAGGATGGATGCGCCCTCGACCGATACTGACGGTGATGGTTCTGCTGGTGGTACTACCAACGACGGCTCTACCTCGAACGGCTCCGATTCGAACGGCTCTGCTGCGGGCGATTCGTCTTCAAGCTCTGCCGGCAATACGGACAGCGACGCTTCTGGTTCGACCGGTGCTGGCACCTCTAACTCATCCACCGGCTCGAGCGATTCGTCCGCTGACACCGGCTCTAACAACGGCTCTGGCTCTGATGCAACACCTGATTCCGATGCTTCCAAGGACGACTCGAATAAGGTGCCGGACGCCCCCGTTGCTTCGCCGGACAAGAAGCCTTCTTTCTCCGTGCAGCTTGGTTCTACGCTGGGCTCTTCGCTGATGGCTGGCGTCAATAATGGCTCGACCCAGAACAAGGACAACTCTGATCAGGTTTCCACGGAAAAGACCGAGGCCGCAAAGGGCGACTCCAAGGGCAAGGCTTCCGAAAAGGCTGAATCCGATAAGGGTCCTAGCTCTGATGAGAAGGGCGACAAGTCCGGTCAGAAGAAGGACGAGGATAAGAAGTCTGAATCTGAGGAGAAGGACGAGAACAAGGACAAGACCGAGGACGGAAAGCAGCAGGGCGAGGACGGCGGTAAGGGCAACACCGACAACCAGAGCCAAGAGCAAAATGACTCCAAGACGGTGACCACTACAACCACGACGACCACAACTACCAAGTCATCTGGCGGCAATATGCCCAAGACGGGCGATTTGATTGTGATGGCGAGCCTTGCCAGTGCAAGCTTGGCCACGCTGGGCGCCACGTCTATTGTGAGCGGTAAGCATAAACTCGATCAGCAGAAGAAGGCTTCTGGGGAGGACGGCTTGGAGGAGTAATCTTCCAGATCGTTTTCTATAAGAGTTTGGGACGGGGTCCGGTGCGGCGGCATCGGCCCCCCTTTTTTTGTTGTGCAACGATTTGTTATGCCCCCTCGGGGGTCTGTTGCTACCGCTGCCCGAAACGTTTGCATGTCGATATTGTTGCGCTCTACCCGCTCGCTACAATGGGCATCGTGCTGCGTTAGAAGGAGAGTTTACGGTGTCTGAACAGGTGAATTGTGGTTTTACTCATGCGTTTGGTGCACGGTTGCTCAATCATGCGGATAGCGCAGCTCTACCGGTTGATGCACACGACTTTTCCGATGCAATCAATCGGTGTTTACTCGTCGATAAGACTATGGTTATTGCCGATATATTGGACAGCGAAGCGCCTGTTGCGCTTTGTTGTCGGCCCAAGGGTTTTGGCAAGAGCATGAACCTATCGATGCTCAAATGCTATTTGGAACGACCTGATCAACGGCCGGATCGAAGCCCGTTCGTCGGCACCCAGATTTGGCAGGCGGGCGGCGGTCGCTTTCGTGATGAGTACGCGTGCTATCCCGTCATCATGCTCGATTTTTCAGCTGCCGCTGCGAGGCGCGACGCCGATGCTGCGGCAGCTATTCGCAGCGCTGTCGCGCACGAGTGCGCCCGATTGCTGCCGCTGCTTGCCGCGCCTGATCTGTCAAGACGTGAGGTTCGTCTTATCAAGAGGGCGGCGCGTGGGGTGGCCAGCGATAAGGAGATCGATGCGGCGCTTGGCGTGCTTATTAAACTGCTCCAGACAGCTTTCGATGAGCAGGTTGTTCTTCTGATAGACGACTACGACGCGGTATGTCCAAAGCGTTTGGACGCTAAGGACGACGGTAGCGTGGATTCCCTCGAGTCGCTCAGCCGAATGTTGTTCGACACCATTGCCGACGCCGGCAACTCGTTGCGATTGACGTGTCTTATGGGCGAGCGCCCCGGTCCTGCCGAGTTTGCGTTGTCCCAACGTGGGGTTTCCTATCGGTCGGCGACACCGTTGTCGAGTTGGTGTGATCGATGGTTCGGTTTTTCGGACGACGAAGTCCAAGTGCTGCTGGATTGCATCGGTCGCAACGGCTGTCTGGATGACGCGCGTGAGTGGCTCGAGGGCTATCTGTTTGGTGGTTTTTATTGCTCGAGCCCGGAGCGCGTGGTGGACTACGCACATCGCGATTGCGTCGCGCCCGTTCGGGCGGATCTGTATTGTTACGCCGACCGTCTGGGCGCATGCGTCGGCGACTGGAATCTCATTCGCCTGTCCACATTGTTCGATTTGGTTGAGCCGCATGGGTTTATTGAGGCGCCAGTGCATATGCATGCCGAGGAGGTCGATGCCGCCAAGCCCGAAGATATCTGGACTGCGCTGTATCTGTCTGGATTCCTTACGACGGATATGACGGGGCATTCGGAGGACGGCGCGTGCCTTCGTTCCCTGCGTCTGCCTAATAACGAAGTGCGTCAGGCGCTCCGTCTTGTAATTCTGGAATGGTTTGAGTGCGCCGTTGAGGACGTTGGAGTTATCGACTCGTTCCATGACGGGCTGTGTCGAGGAGACGAGGACACCGTAAAGCAAGCTTTGAGCTGTGCTATCGGCGATCTGGGCATCGATGTGGGCCAATCAGATATGCCGACAGCCTATCATCTGGCGCTTCAGGGGCTCTGCTTTGGACTGCCCGGCTATTGCAATCCCAGCTCCAAGCGAAGTGGCGTCTCGGATCGCTGGGATATCCAGGTGATTCCCACCGGTCGGGTGTTTGACGTGGCCGACACGCTCGGCATGCTCGATGAGCGACCGCTCATTACGGTCAACATGTTGTACGACCCTGGCGTCGATGCCCTGGGCCTGGAACTGTTGGCGGTTCAGGCGCTGCTCGACATAGAGCGCGACGGCATCGATGATATCCGCGTGCCGCGCCCCGCCGTCGGGCGCATGCGTTGGGGCTTTGGTTTTGACGGTCAGCGTGTGTCCGTGGTGTGTCAACGACTGTAGCGGCGGGCGAAAGCCCTTTACTACTCGGCGTCCTTCAGGGGCGGCATGGGCTTCCAGTTGGGATCCTTAACGATCTTGCGGGCGTCCTTCATGCCGCGGCGCAGCGCCGGAATACCGGTCTTAAAGCATTTGTCGACTGCTGCCAGACGAATGAATTCCTTGCAGAAGGTCGCGGCATTGCCCAGGCGGAACAGCATGGGGTGGTAGTCACCGTAGATCTGCATATAGCGAGCGAGGAAGCCTCGGTTGCGCATGATGTAGTAACGGTTGGTGTCGCTCGTGGAGTTGAGCTGGCGCTTGCCGGCGATATCCCAGTTAGAGACGGCGC
>CAJLPX010000034.1 GCA_905208635.1 uncultured Collinsella sp.
TCGCACGGGGGCGTAGCTCAGCTGGGAGAGCGCTTGACTGGCAGTCAAGAGGTCAGGGGTTCGATCCCCCTCGTCTCCACCCGAGCATTGAATGAGGCTCCAACGCAAGTTGGGGCCTTTTTTCATATAGGCACACAAGGTCAAAGGCGGCACCATGATCCTCCTGGTCGACAAGATCGAAAAAAGCTTCGGCGCGCGCATCCTCTTTAGCGGCGCGTCCTTCCAGATCAACCCCGGCGAGCGTTTTGCGCTCGTCGGACCCAACGGCGCCGGCAAAACCACCATGCTCAAAATCATCATGGGCATCGACAGCCCCGACGCCGGCCAGGTCCAGTACGCAAAAGACTGCCAGGTGGGCTACCTAGAGCAGGAAACCAACCTGGAGCACAAGGACACCACCATCCTCGCCGAGGTCATGGCCGCCGCCAAGGAAATCCGCCGCATGGGCGAGCGCGCCAACGAGCTGCAGGCCCAGATCACCGAGCTCTCCGAGCAGGGCAAGAACGTCGACGCCCTCCTCAACGAGTACGGCCAGGTCCAGGACCGCTTTGAGCATCTGGGCGGCTACGAGCTCGAAAGCAACGCCCGCAAGATCCTGTCCGGCCTGGGCTTTAAGGTCACCGACTTTGAGCGCCCGTGCTCCGAGTTCTCGGGCGGCTGGCAGATGCGCATCGCGTTGGCCAAGCTCTTCTTGCGCCATCCCGACCTGCTCCTTCTGGACGAGCCCACCAACCACCTGGACCTCGAAAGCGTCCAGTGGCTGCGCGGCTTTATCGCGAACTACGACGGCGCCGTCCTCATCGTCAGCCACGACCGCGCCTTCATGGACGCCTGCGTCGACCACGTCGCCGCGCTCGAAAACCGCCGCGTAACCACCTACACCGGCAACTACAGCAGCTACCTCAAGCAGCGCGAGGACAACCTGGAGCAGATGCGCGCCAAGCGTGCAGCCCAGGAGCGCGATATCGCCCACATGCAGGTCTTCGTCGACAAGTTCCGCTACAAGCCCACCAAGGCCGCCCAGGCCCAGGAGCGCATCCGCAAGATCGAGCAGATCAAAAAAGAGCTCGTCATCCTGCCCGAGGGCCACAAGCACATCGACTTTAAGTTCCCCGACCCGCCGCGCTCGGGCGACATGGTCGTGGGCCTGGAGGGCGTGTCCAAGTCCTACGGCGACAAGCACATCTACAGCGATATCGACCTCAAACTCTACCGCGGCGAGCACGTGGCGCTCGTCGGCCCCAACGGCGCCGGCAAGTCCACCCTCATGAAGATCCTCGCCGGCCTTGAGCCGCCCACTACCGGTACCCGCGATCTGGGCACCAACGTGGGCGTGGCCTACTACGCCCAGCACGCGCTCGAAGGCATGACCGAGTCCAACACCGTCCTGCAAGAAATCGACACCGTCACGCCCAAGTGGACCGTGCCGCAGCAGCGCAGCCTGCTGGGAGCCTTCCTGTTTAGCGACAACGACGCAATCGAAAAGCAGGTACGCGTCCTCTCCGGCGGCGAAAAAGCGCGTCTGGCCCTGGCCAAGATGCTCGTGGCCCCCGAGGCGCTCCTGTGCCTGGACGAGCCCACCAACCACCTGGACATCGACTCGGTGGACATGCTCGAGAACGCCCTGCAAAACTTCCCCGGCACCATCGTTCTGATCAGCCACGACGAGCACCTGGTGCGCGCCGTGGCCAACCGCGTCATCGATATCCGCGATGGTAAAGTCACGGTCTACGACGGCGACTACGACTACTACCTCTACAAGCGCGAGGACCTCGCAGCCCGCGCCGCCGCCGAGGCGTCCACGGAGAGCGCGCCTGCGGCGGTCAAGTCCACCAAAGCCAGCGCCGCCCAGGCCGACACCCCCGCCGCGACGCCTAAACCGGCCGAGGGCAAAAAGACCAAGGAGCAAAAGCGCGCCGAGGCCCAGGCCCGCGCCGCGCTCAACAAAAAGCTCAAAGGCGTGCGCAACCAGCTCAAGAAGATTGAGGCCGAGCTCGACAAAAAGCGCGCCCGCTATGACGAGCTTATGGAATTGATGGCAAGCGAAGAGCTTTACGCCGATCAGGACAAGTTCAACGCCGCGCTGGGGGAATATAACGGGCTTAAGCAGGAGCTGCCCAAGCTCGAGGACGAATGGCTCGAGCTTTCCACCCAGATTGAAGAGGAGACCGCGCGTGAACTCTCGTAAGGCCGCTGCCGTGGCAATGAGCATCATTGCCATCGTCTGTCGCATCTGCGGCATCTTTATGAGCGCGATGACCGTGCTGCTGTGCTTTAGCGGCCTCACCGCCAAGCTACAGATCGTGGGCTTTGTCGTTGAGCTTTCGCGCGCACTGCCGAGCGCCATCGCCGGCTATGGCGTCATCACGTCGCCCTTTGGCGGTGTGTTCCGCCTGGATTACGCCATCGTCGCCGTCATTTTGTTTGTGATCGACTACCTGCTCACGCGCGCCTCGCGCCGCGTCCGCTAGGGGAGCGCCATGTCCAGCAGCTACCTCATGAACCTGCTCGCCAGCGCCGTTGCCGTCATCGTGGGTATCGTCATCCACGAGAGCGCGCACGCCGCCGCGGCCTGGGCGCTCGGCGACAAGACGGCGCGTTCGCGCGGTCGCGTGTCGCTCAATCCGCTCAACCATATCGACCCGTTTGGCACCATCATCCTTCCGCTGCTGATGCTTGCGGCCGGCGGCCCGGTGTTCGCCTTCGCCAAGCCCGTGCCCGTCTACCTCAACAACCTCAAGCACCCCAAGCGCGACGAGGTCCTGGTGAGCGCGGCCGGTCCCGCATCGAACATCGCGCTCGCGTGCCTCGCGGCCGCCCTCATGCACGCAGCGTATGGCAACCTCTACGCAAGCATGTCCTTTGCCGTGGCGTCCCAAATCATGAACTTCGGTGCCACGTTTATCGTGGTCAACCTGTCGCTCGCGTTCTTTAACCTCATCCCTATCCCGCCGCTCGATGGCTCGTCGATCATCGTCCCATTCCTCAAAGGCAAGGCGCTCACCAACTACTACCATCTGCAGCAATACGCCATGCCCATACTCATCATCGTGCTGTATCTGCTGCCTATGTGGACCGGCATCGATGTGATCGGCCGCTATTTCGACGTTACCGTGTATCCGCTGGCTGAGCGGCTGCTCGACTTCGCAATCGCTGGCATCTAGGGTAAACTTACAGGTCGACCGTGCAAAACGGTCGCAACATGCACCCAAACCGCGCCGCGAAGGCGCCGTCAAAGGAGGTCGAAGATGTCGTATCGCGTGTCGACGCAGGTCTACAGCGGACCGTTCGACCTGCTGCTGCAGCTGGTAACTCGCCAAAAAGTAGATATCGGCGCTATCTCCATTAGCGAGGTGGCCGAGCAATACCTTGCCGAAGCCGAGCGCATCGAGGCGCTGGACCTAGACGTGGCGAGCGACTTCTTGCTGGTCGCGGCAACCCTTCTGGACATTAAGGCCGCCTCGCTGGTGCCCCAGGAGGCACCGCGCAACACCGACGACGATTACGAGGACGACGAAGACCTCGAGGAACTCAGTGCTCTCGACGGTGATGCCCTGCGCGAGGTCCTGATCCAGCGCTTGATCGCCTACAAGCAGTTTAAAGGCGCGGCGGCGGCCCTTGGCGCGCGCATGCAGGCCGAGAGCCGCATGCATCCGCGCGTGGCCGGCCCCGACCCCGAGTTTTTGGGCCTTATGCCCGACTACTTGGCCGGCATCACCCTGCGCGGCCTGGCCGTTATCTGCGCCGACCTGGACGGCAAGCGCCAGACCTTCCTGCTGGAAGCCGAGCACGTGGCACCGCATCGCGTGCCGCTCGACCTGACGGTGGCCTCGGTCGACCGCTTTACCATGGCGCACCAAACCTGCACCTTCCGCGAGCTGCTGGACGGCGACGCCACCACCGAGCAGCTCGTCGTCACCTTCCTGGCTATGCTCGAGCTTGCCAAACGCGGCTCGCTCACGCTGAGCCAGGACGAGATTTTTGGAACCATTCAAATCAACCGCGTCGAGGGCGCCGAGGCATACGTGCCCGGCAAGGGCCCCGAGCTCACCGAATAGGAGCGGCAACCATGTCAACCCTTTCCACGCTGGAGGCAAACAGCCTCAAAGGCGCCCTCGAGGCGCTGCTGCTGGTGTCGAGCGACCCCGTCAGCGCGCCCGCGCTGGCAGGTGCGCTGGATATCGCCCCCGGCGAGTGCGCGTCGCTGTTGGCCGAGCTTAAGGTTGAGTACGAGGAGGCCAATCGCGGCTTTCAGCTGCGCGAGGTCGCTGGTGGCTGGCGCCTGTTTACCCACCCCGCCTACCACGATGTGGTCGAGGCCTATGTGCTGAGCTGGGACACGCAAAAGCTTTCGCAGGCGGCGCTCGAGACCCTAGCCGTCATCGCCTACCACCAGCCCGTCACGCGCGAGGTGGTCAAGGGCATTCGCGGCGTCAACTCCGACGGCGTCATCGCGTCGCTCGTGGACAAGGGTCTGGTGCGCGAGCTCGGTCGCGACCCCGAGCGCGGTCAGGCCATCATCTACGGCACGACCAATGCCTTCTTGGAAAAGTTCGGCCTGCGCTCCACCCGTGACTTGCCCGATCTGGAACAGTTTGCCCCCGACGAGCAGTCCCGCCAGTTTATCCGCGAGCGCCTGAGCGGCCGCAGTATTCAGTCCACGCTCGAGGAGCAGGCCGAGGACCTGGACGAAGAGCGCGAACTGCTCGATACCGATGTTGAAGATGTTGAGGCAGTCGAGGACTTGGAGACCCTGGTCGTCGACGAGACCTCGGAGGATTTGCATGACGAGGACTAACGAAGTAGGGGAGACGCGCACCGCCGGCGTCGCGGGCGCGCCCGCGACCGATGCCCAGCCCGTCTACCCACACACGATGCGCCTACAGCGCTTTTTAGCGCGCGCGGGCGTGGCGAGCCGCCGCGGCTCGGAGGACCTGATGACCGCCGGCCGCGTGACCGTCAACGGCCAGGTCGCGACCGAACTGGGCACCAAGGTCGACGTCGATCGCGACCATATCGAGGTCGACGGCATGCCTGTCAAGCTCAACCAGGGCGCCGTGTACCTGATGCTCTACAAGCCGACCGGCTACCTCACCACCATGAGCGATCCGCAGGAGCGCCCCTGCGTGGCCGACCTGGTCCCGCGCGACCGCTTTCCGGGGCTCTTCCCGGTGGGTCGCCTTGACCGCGACACCACGGGCCTTTTGCTCTTTACCACCGACGGCGACCTGTCGCAGGATCTGCTGCACCCTAGCAAGCACGTCTACAAGACCTACCAGGCGCTCGTGGATGGCCACCTGACCGATCGCGACTTGGAGCCACTCCGTCGCGGCATCGAGCTCGACGACGGCCTATGCCAGCCGGCGATCTGCCGCGTCATCAACGCGCGCGAGGCCGAGGCCGTGGCTCCGCAGGGCGTAAAGCCCGGCACCACCGCCGTGGAGGTCATCATCCGCGAGGGCCGCAAGAACCAGGTCAAGCGCATGCTGAGCAAGATCCACCATCCGGTGATCCGTCTGCACCGCTGTAACTTTGCCGGCCTGGAGCTCAAGGACGTGGCCAAGGGCTCGTGGCGCGAGCTCACCGACCGCGAGGTGCAGATCCTCAAGGCCGGAGGCATCCCGCCTAAGCAGGCCGCCTCCAAGCGCGCCGCCGCGCCCGCGACCAACACCGCAAGCCGCACGCGCCACCACGGCAGCCACGGCTCCGCGCCCAAGCGCAACACCTACCGCGAGCGCTACACGAGCTAACCAGTCCGCCAAGCCCTAGCGTCCGCGTCCCATACCAGCACGTCAACTACCGAAAGGAAGTATTGCATGATCGTCGCCATCGACGGCCCCGCCGGTTCCGGCAAGTCCACCATCGCCAAGGAGATCGCCCGCCAGCTGGGCTTTAACAAGCTCGACACGGGCGCTATGTATCGCGCTGTCACCTTCGCCGCGCTCGACCGCGGCATCGATCTGGACGACGAGGCAGCCATCGACGCCCTCGCCGAGCAGATCGAGATCCGCTTTACCAACGGCACCGGCGAGGACACGCGCCTGACCATCGACGGTGCGGACGCATCGTCTGCCATCCGCACCCCGCAGGTGGACGCCAACGTGTCCAAGGTCTCGGCCTATCCGGGCGTGCGCGCCGCCATGCTCATCCACCAGCGCCGCGCCGCCGAGGACCGCGACATCGTTGCCGAGGGTCGCGACATCGGCACCGTCGTGTTCCCCAACGCGCAGGTCAAGGTGTTTCTAACCGCCGACCCGCGTGAGCGCGCCCGCCGCCGCGTGCTTCAGCGTCACCAAAACGACGCTCAGCCGCTCAGCACAGAGCAGCTCGAGGCCGAGGTCGATGAGACCCTCGATGCCCTCAAGCAGCGCGACAAGCTCGACAGCAGCCGCGAGGTCGCACCGCTCGTGCCCGCCGAGGACGCCGTGCACGTCGACTCCACCGCCCACACCATCGACGAGGTCGTCCGCATTATCGAGGACCTCATCAACCAAAGGAGGTAGCCTATGCGCCTGTTTAAGCAGACGCCCGAGGATTACTACAACGCCCCCTACGCCGAGTTCCCTGCGCTCATCCGCGGCACTGTCGCCGTAGTCATGGGCATCCTGTGGGTCTTCTCCAAGCTCATGTGGCGCTGGAAGGTCGAAGACGTCGACCTGCTGTTTGAGCGCCAGGAAGGCCGCGGCAGCGTGGTCATCTGCAACCACACCTCGATGGCCGAGTTGCTGGCAGTGGAGACGGCACTGTTCTTTGGCGGCCGCCATGTGCGCCCCATCTTTAAGTCCGAGTTCGCCAAGAGCAAGATTGTGCGCTGGGCCTTTAGCCGCGTGGGTGGCATTCCCGTCGAGCGTGGCACCGCCGACATGAAGTGTCTGCGTGCCGCCCAGCATGCACTGCAGCGCGGTGAGGACGTCCTGATCTTCCCCGAGGGCACGCGCATCCGCTCGCGCGAGATCAAGCCCGAGGTCCATGGCGGCTTTGCGCTCATCGCCCAGATGGGTAAGGCACCCGTCAACCCGCTCGCCATTTGTGGCTGGTCCGACATCACGCCCAAAGGCAAAAAGCTCATGCGCCCCAAGAAGTGCTGGATCCGTGCCGGTAAGGCCATCTCGCTATCCGATGCTCCGGTCGAGCTCAAGCGCAAGGAGCGCCTGGCATGGTTTGAGTCCGAGGCCATGAGTCGCGTTTACGCCATGCGCGACGACCTGTGCGCCGAGCACCCGGGCAGGTTCTAGCCATGGGTGAGAACGTTATGAATACCGCTGCGGCCGCCGCTGAGGAGGTCGTCCCCACCATCGAGATCGCTGCCCACGCGGGCACCTGCTACGGCGTACAGCGCGCGCTCGACATGGCGCTGGCCGCCGCGCCGCAGGCAGGGGAGAGCACTCAGGTCCACACCCTGGGCCCGCTCATCCATAACCCCATCGTGGTGCGCGAGCTCGCCGAGGCGGGCGTTGGTCTGGCAGACACCTTGGACGACGCTGCTTCGGGCACCGTGATCATTCGCGCCCACGGTGTGGTGCCGCAGGTCATCGATGCCGCTCGCGAGCGTGGTCTCGACGTGGTCGACGCCACCTGCCCCTACGTGAAGAAGGTCCATTTGGCTGCCGAGCGCTTAGTGCGCGAGGGCTACCGCGTGATCGTCGTGGGCGAGCCGGGTCACCCCGAGGTCGAGGGCATTCTTGGCCACGCTGGTGATGACGCTCAAGTCGTGAGTTGTGCTGCCGATGCGGACGCGCTGCCACTCAAGGGCAAGGTGGGTCTGGTTGTGCAGACCACACAGACCGCGCAGAACCTGGCCGAAGTCGTGGCCTCCATCACCCCGCGCGTGCAGGAACTGCGCGTGATCAACACCATTTGCGCCGCCACGAGCGAGCGTCAGCAGGCGGCTTCAACCCTCGCCAGCCGCTGTGATTGCATGGTCGTCGTGGGCGGCAAAAATTCGGGCAACACGCGTCGCCTGGCGCAGATCTGCGCTGATGCCTGTGAGCACACGCATCACATCGAGGAAGCTTCCGAGCTCGAGGCCGCATGGTTTGCCGACGCGCGCCATATCGGCATCACTGCCGGAGCCTCCACCCCGCAAGAACACATCGAACGCGCCGTTGCGCGCATCAAGGAGCTTTGCCGCTAATCATGGACCAGACCGTACCCGCATACGCCGCCGAGGTGGCCGATTACGGGCGCAGCCGCGACCCCGAGCCGGGTGAGGGCGCGCTCGTTAAGAACGTGCGTCCCGAATCGCCCGCATGGGACGTGGGTATCGAGCCGGGCATGCGCGTGCTCACAGTCAACGGCGAGCGGCTGACCGATATGATCGTATGGCTCTGGGAAGCCGACGAAGACGCCGTCGAGTTGGAGGTTTTCGACCCGCGCGACGGCACCGTCACCCCCGTGGAGCTCGATCGCTTTCCCGGCGAGGATTGGGGCCTTGAGTTCGATGGCCCCATCTTTGACGGCATGCGTACCTGCGTCAACGCCTGCGTGTTCTGCTTTATGACGATGCTGCCCAAGGGTGGCCGCTCCACGCTCTACATTCGCGATGATGACTACCGCCTAAGCTTTTTGCAGGGCAACTTTGTCACGCTCACGAACCTTTCCGACGAGGACGTGCAAAACGTCATCGACCGCAACATGAGTCCGATGAACGTGTCGGTCCACGCCGTGAGCCCCGATATTCGCCGCCGCATGATGGGCCGCAACGCCCAGCGCGGCATGGACGTGCTCGAGGCCATCATGGCAGCCGGCATCGAGATTCACGCGCAGATCGTGTTGTGCCCCGGCATGAACGACGGCGAGGAGCTGGAAAAGACCCTGCGCTACTGCGAGGAACATGAGCAGATCACCAGCCTGGGCATCGTGCCGCTCGGCTTTACCAAGCACCAAAACCGTTTTAGCTGGTCCTACAGCGATAAGCCCGAGCTCGCGCGCGAAACCATTGCCATGATCCGGCCCTTTCAGGACCGTGCCTTCGAGCGCTTTGGCCGCCACACCTTCCAGATGAGCGACGAGTTCTATCTGGACGCCGGCATCGAGCCGCCCGAGGCAGACTTTTACGACGGCTACCCGCAGTACTATGACGGCATCGGCATGATTCGCTCCTATCTGGACGAGACCGACGATGTGATCGCCGCCGATGCCGAGCGCCTGACCCGCGTTCGCGAGGGAATCGCCGCCCGTGGTCAGCGCTTGCTGTGCCTCTCGGGCGCCAGCGCGCGCGATACGGTCGCGCGCTTTGTGGAATCGCCGCACGGCCTTGCCGGCACCGTCACGGCCATCAAGAACCGCTACTTTGGCGGCAACGTGGACGTGACCGGCCTCATCGTCGCGAGCGACATCCTGGAGCAGCTGCCGCAAGACCTGTCGGGGGTTATGCTCTTTGTGCCTAAGCTCATGTTCAACGCTGACGGCATGACGCTTGACGAGTATCATCGTGACGATTTACTCGCAAGCCTTACCAGTCGCGGCGCCGAGGTTCATGTGGTGTCGACCATGCCGCATGAGCTGCTCGATACCCTGGAGCACATCCTTGGCATTGTGCCTGCCGACTCTACTAATTCCGCTGACCCTACCCATTAAAGGAGAGCAGATGAAACCTATCGTCGCCGTCGTCGGACGCCCCAACGTGGGCAAGTCCACGCTCGTCAACCGCCTGGCCCAGACCTCGGACGCCATCGTCCACGAGTCCCGCGGCGTCACGCGCGACCGCTCGTATCACACGGCCGATTGGAACGGCCGCGAGTTCACCATCGTCGACACGGGCGGCATCGAGCCGCTCAAGAGCGACGACGTCTTTGCCACGTCCATCCGCGACCAGGCGCTCGCCGCCGCCGAGGAAGCGGCCGTCATCCTGTTTGTGGTCGACGGCCGCACCGGTGTCACCGAGGAGGATGAGTCGGTCGCCCGCATGCTCAAGCGCTCGGACAAGCCGGTCTTTCTGCTGGTGAACAAGCTCGATAACCCCGATCGCGAGAACGACAACATCTGGGAGTTCTATTCGCTCGGCATCGGTGAGCCCACGCCGCTCTCGGCCCTGCACGGCCATGGCACGGGTGACCTGCTCGACGACATCGTGGCCCTGCTCCCCGAGGAAGAGGACGAGGTCGCCGACGAGTTCCCCGATGCGCTGAACGTCGCCATCATCGGCCGCCCCAATGCCGGCAAGTCGTCGCTGTTCAACCGTATCCTGGGCGCTGACCGCTCTATCGTGTCCAACATTGCCGGCACCACGCGCGACGCCATCGATACCGTCGTCGAGCGCGACGGCAAGCACTACCGCATGGTCGACACCGCGGGCATTCGCAAGAAGAGCACCGTGTACGAGAACATCGAGTACTACTCCATGGTCCGCGGCCTGCGCGCCATCGATCGCGCCGACGTGGCACTGCTCGTCGTCGACGCCTCCGTGGGCGTTACCGAGCAGGACCAGAAGGTCATGGGCTTGGCCATTGAGCGCGGCTGCGCCATCGTCGTGCTGCTCAACAAGTGGGATCTGCTCGACGACGACCGCAAGCGCGAGGCCTGCATGGAAACCGTCGACCGCCGTCTGGGCGTCATGGCTCCCTGGGCCCAGTACCTGCGCATCTCGGCCCTCACCGGCCGCAGCGTGGAGAAGATCTGGGCCATGGTCGACGCTGCCGAGAAGACGCGTTCGCAAAAGATCACCACCTCGCGCCTCAACACGTTCCTCACCGACCTGCGCGAGTTTGGCCACACCGTGGTGGACGGCAAGCGCCGCCTGCGCATGCACTACGTGACCCAGACGGGCATCAACCCGCCCACGTTCACGTTCTTCGTCAACCACGGCGACCTGGTCAACGACACCTACCAGCGCTATGTCGAAAACCGCATGCGTTCGACCTTCGATTTTGCCGGCACGCCCATTCGACTCTTCTTTAGGAAGAAGGAGCAAAAGGATGCATAGTCCGATTCTGCTGACCGCCATCTGCGCCGTGGTGTCGTTCTTTATCGGAGCGATTCCGTTTGGCCTGATCCTGGGCCGTGTGTTCAACCACACGGACATTCGCAAGGCGGGTTCCGGCAACATCGGCACTACCAATGCACTGCGCGTGGCCGGCCCCAAGGTGGCCGCGCTCACGCTACTGCTCGACTGCCTTAAGGGCGCCATCTGTGTTGTCATCGCGCGTCCGCTTATCGCCGATATGGGCTATGGTTTTCCGCCGAGCATCATGGCGCCCGGAGCCCCCGGCGACTGGATGCTCGGCGTCATCTGCCTGGCGGCCGTGTGGGGCCACATCTTTTCTCCCTATCTCAACTTCCATGGCGGCAAGGGTATCGCCGTGGGCTTGGGCGTGATTCTTGCCTGGTACTGGCCCATTGGCCTGTCGCTGTTGGGCATGTTTATCGTGGCCGTCGCCATCACCAAGTATGTGTCGGTGGGCTCGCTTGCCGCCGCCATCGGTCTTCCTATCGCTGCCTGCGCGGTCTTTCCGTACAGCAGCCTGGGTCTCAAGTTCTGCATGGCGATGATCGGCATCACCGTGGTGTGGGCCCATCGCGCGAACATCAAAAAGCTCACGTGCGGTAAGGAGTCCAAGCTCTCGTTTACCAAGCGCGTCACCGAGCCCGACGATAAGTAGGAGAGAGTCATGAATGTTGCGCTGATTGGCTCCGGCTCCTGGGGAACCGCTGTCGCCGGCCTTGCCGCCGCGCGCGCCGAGCGCGTGACCATGTGGGCCCACAGCGAGCAGACGGCCGCCGGCATTAACGGCGAGCACCGTAATCCCCGCTATCTGGTGGACTACGTGCTGCCGGAAAACGTTGTCGCCACGACGGACTTGGCCCAGGCGCTCGACGGCGTCGAGGCCATCATCTTTGCCGTGCCGTCCACGCACCTTCGCAACGTGTGCCACCAGGCCGCGCCCTTTATCGCCGCCGACACCCCGGTGCTGTGCCTCACCAAGGGCATTGAGCCCGAGTCCGGCCTACTCATGAGCGAGGTCATCGCCAGCGAGATCGGCAACGAGGCGCGCGTGGCGGCGCTCTCGGGCCCCAACCATGCCGAGGAAATCTGCCGCGGCGGGCTTTCGGCCGCCGTCATCGCCAGCGAAGACCCTCAGATAGGGGAGACCTTTAAGGACCTGCTTCTATCCACGGCCTTCCGCATCTATCTTTCGCAGGACATGACGGGCGTCGAGGTCTGCGGCGCCATGAAAAACGTTATCGCCATCGTGTGCGGCATCTCCGCCGGCTCGGGCGCGGGCGATAACACGCTCGCCCTCATCATGACGCGCGGTCTGGCCGAAATCAGCCGCCTGGTGCACGCCCGCGGCGGCCAGGCCATGACCTGCATGGGGCTTGCCGGCATGGGCGACCTTATCGCCACCTGCACTTCGGAGCATTCGCGCAACCGCACCTTTGGCTACGAGTTCGCTCATAGCGTGTCGCTCGAAGAGTACCAGGCACGCACGCATATGGTGGTGGAGGGCGCCGTCGCGGCCCGCAGCGTGAGCGAGCTCGCCCGTTCACTGGGCGTAGACATTCCGCTCACCTTTGCCGTGGAGCAAACGCTCTACAACGGTGTTACTTTGGATAGGGCGCTCGAGATTCTCACTGACCGCGTCCCATCGCAAGAGTTCTACGGGCTCAACGACTAGCGCAGAAAGGCTACTACCATGGGTACCATTAAAATCGCTCCGTCCGTCCTTTCGGCCGACATGGCCAACCTCAAGGGCGACCTCGACAAGATCGCCGGTGCCGACTATGTGCACTTCGACGTCATGGACGGTCACTTTACCGGCAATCTCACCTTTGGCGTCGACATCCTCAAGGCCGTCAAGCGCTCCACCGACGTGCCGGTCGACGCTCACCTCATGGTTTCGAACCCCGACGAGACCGTCGATTGGTATGCCGATGCCGGCGCCGATATGATTACCGTGCACTACGAGGCCTCTACGCACCTGCACCGCACGCTCACGCACCTGCAGCAGCGCGGCGTCAAGGCCGGCGTGGTGCTCAACCCCGCAACGTCCGTTTGCGTGCTCGAGAGCATCATCGAGGTCGTCGATATCGTGCTGCTGATGAGCGTGAACCCCGGTTTTGGCGGCCAGAGCTTTATCCCGGGCACCATCGCCAAACTGCACGAGCTCAAGGCCATGTGCGAGCGCCACGGCGTGTCGCCCCTGATCGAGGTCGACGGCGGCATTTCTTCCAAGAACATCGCCGAGGTCGTCAAGGCCGGCGCCAACGTGCTCGTAGCCGGCTCCGCCGTATTTAAGTCCGAAGATCCCGCCGCCGAGGTTGCGCTACTGCAGAAGTTGGGCAACGAGGCCGCACAGGAGGCATAAACCCTTATGACCGCAGGTCAAAACCGCATACCCGTGAATCTTGACTATGCCGCCTCGACGCCCATGCGCGCCGAGGCGCGCCTTGCGCAGCGCGAATATGACGACAGCGAGCTTGCCGGCGTCAACCCCAACTCGCTGCACTCGCTTGGCCGCAAGGCCGCTGCACGCCTGGAAGTCGCCCGTCGCGAGATCGCACGCAGCTTTGGCGCGCGCGTTCGCCCGTCCGAGATCATCCTGACCAACGGCGGCACCGAGGCCAACCAGCTGGCACTGCTCGGTCTTGCCGAGGGCGCTCGCCAGCGCGATCGCAAGCGCGACCGTGTCATCGTTTCGGCCATCGAGCACGATTCGATTCTGGACAACCTGCCGCTGCTGCGTGCCGCCGGCTTTACCGTCGACCTGGTGCAGCCCTGCCGCGCGGGCTACGTTGAGCCTGCCACGCTTGTCGAGCTGCTCGGCGACGACGTGGCGCTCGTGAGCATTATGGTCGCCAACAACGAGACCGGCGTGGTGCAGCCCATCCGCGAGCTGGCCGCTGCCGCACATGCTGCCGGCGCCTTGTTTCACACCGATGCCATCCAGGGCTATCTGCACATTCCACTCGATGTCACCGAGCTGGGCGTCGATGCTATGTCCGTCGCGGCCCACAAAATTGGCGGTCCTGTGGCATCCGGCGCGCTCTACGTTAAGACCCGCACGCCACTGCGCCCCCGCATCTTTGGCGGCGGACAGGAAGCCGGACGTCGCGCCGGCACGCAGGACCTGCGCACGCAGCTAGCCTTTGCCGCTGCTGCCCGCACGCTGGTGCCCCAAGTGGCTCAGGAGCGCGAAAAGCTGCAAGCCCTTTCCGACAAACTCTACGCCACGCTTACGGCCCATCCACGCATTCATGCCACCATGGGCGACTACGAGCAGGTCGACCGTCTGCCGGGTATGGTTTCGATCTACGTCGACGGCATGGACTCCGAGGAGCTCATCGTCAAGCTCGACGCCGCCGGCTTTGAGGTTTCGGCCGGCTCTGCCTGCTCGAGCGGCAGCATGGACCCGAGCCACGTTTTGAGCGCGATGGGCATCGGTCGCGAGCAGGCATTGGGAGCACTGCGCATTTCCTTTGATGACCGCGTGAATCCGAGCGATCTGGACGAGTTCGCCCGGACGCTGCTCTCGATCGTGGGTGCCGCATGATCGTCGCCGAGCTTGAGCGCGCGCTGCTGGCACGCTATCCCAAGGCGGACGCCGAGGGCTGGGATCACGTAGGACTCTCCGTTGGCGATCCGGCCGCGGAGATCACCGGCGTTGCCTGCGCACTCGATGCGACCGTGGCTAACGTTCGCCGCGCCCAAGAAGCCGGCGCCAACGTGCTGCTGACGCATCATCCCATATACATCAAGGCACCCGAGGCCTTTTGTCCGGCGGATGCCACACGACCCCAGTGCAGCGCGGCCCTCTACGAGGCTGCCCGCTGCGGCGTGAGCATTATTTCGCTCCACACCAATCTGGACCGCTCGCACGAGGCGCGTGCCTGCCTAAGTGAGCTGCTGGACGCCGTGCCCGTGAGCTCGCTGGAGCACGTAGACGACCCCGAGTCGACCGGCCTTGGCGCGCTTGCGACGCTCAACGACCCGTGCACGCTGCGCGATCTTGCCGCCCGTGCTGCCACGGCCTTCGGAAGCGACCCGCGTGTATGGGGCGATGCCGAGCGCTCGTGCCGCACCGTCGCCATTCTGGGCGGCTCCCTCGGTGACTTTGGCGAACTTGCCATCGCCGCCGGTGCGGATGTTGTCGTGACGGGCGAGGCAGGCTATCACGTGGCGCAGGACCTTGCCTTGCGTGGGCTACCGGTGATCTTGCTCGGCCACGACCGCTCCGAGGAGCCGTTCGTTGATATATTGATGAACTCTGCAGTTGACGCCGGGGTCGACCCCCGTCATGCGATTAAAATACTGAACCCTTGCCAATGGTGGACTGTGACAAAAGGAGAGAACTTATGAGCGCCGGCGCTACGCTACTCAAGCTGCAACAGATCGATTTGGAGCTCGCCCGCAACAAGAGTGAACTTGCCAATATGCCGGAGCTCAAGGAGCTCGCTTCCAAGCGCAAGACCTATGTGAAGCTCAAGTCCGAGATGACCAAGCTCTACGCCCAGCGCAAGGATCTGGACATTGAGCTCGACAATCTCAATACCACCGAGATTCAGACCAACAACGCCATCGAGGCTGCCAAGAAGCGCCACGTCGACGGCTCCGACTACCGCGAGGTTCAGGACCTGGAAAACGAGCTCGCCACCCTGGCCAAGCGTCTGGACAAGATTGAGCACACCCGCAAGGATGTCGTTGTCGCCCACAAAGAGGCGCTCGACCGCGAGGCCCGCGCGCAGGCCATCATCGCCAAGTTCGAGGAGGGCGTGAAGGCCGATACCAAGGCCGCCCGCGCCAAGGCTGCCGACCTGCAGGCTCAGATTGACGCCGCCGCTAAGGAGCGCACCGCGCTTGCTGCCACGCTGCCGGCCGACGTTCTCACCGACTACGAGCGTCTGCTCAAGCAGTTCCGTGGCCTGGCCGTCGAAACCATTCAGGGCAACATCCCCACGGTCTGCCACACCGCGCTGCAGGCGTCGTCCATGAGCGACCTCAACCATGACGGCAGTGAGATTACGCACTGCCCGTACTGCCACCGCCTGCTCGTGCTCCCTAGCAAGGAAGCCTAACGATGACGGCGGCACCCAACAATTCAATGCTACTTGAGGGAAAAACGATCCTGCTGGGCATTACCGGCGGGATCGCCGCCTATAAGTCGTGCAATATCGTGCGTCTGCTGCAAAAGCGCGGCGCACGCGTCAAGGTCGTTATGAGCGAGCATGCCACCGAGTTTGTGGGCCCGCTCACCTTCCGCGCGCTCACCAATGAGCCGGTCGCAGTGGGTCTGTTCGACGACCCCTCCGACCCCATCCACCACATTTCGCTCGCGCAGGAGCCCGACCTGGTGGTCGTAGCACCCGCGACGGCCAATATCATCGCCAAGATGGCCAACGGCATTGCCGATGACCTCATCTCCACGACGCTGCTCGCCACGCCGCGACCCATTGTGATCGCGCCGGCCATGAACAATGGCATGTGGAAGGCGCCGGCCACGCAGGCCAACATGGCCACGCTGCGCGAACGCGGTGTCCATGTTGTGGGTCCGGGTAGCGGCTACCTCGCCTGCGGCGATGTGGACACGGGGCGCATGAGCGAGCCCGAGGACATCGTCGAAGCCATCTGCGAGGTGCTCTACCCCGCGCCTCAGGACCTTGCGGGCAAGCGCATCGTGATCACGGCCGGCCCTACACATGAGCCGATCGACCCCGTGCGCTTCATTGGCAATCGGTCGTCGGGCAAGATGGGCATCGCCCTAGCAGGGGAGGCCGTACGCCGCGGCGCTGCGGTCACGCTCGTGCTGGGACCGACGTCGCTCGATGTTCCCCACGGCGTGGAGTGCGTGCGCGTGCAGACCGCCGCAGAGATGCTGCAGGCGGCGTTAAACGCCTTTCAGACGGCCGATGCGGCCATTTGCGCGGCCGCCGTCGCCGACTACACACCCGCGGCCCCTGCCGACCATAAGCTCAAAAAGGCCAACGAGCGCTTGGATCGCATCGAACTGGTCGAGACGGTCGATATTTTGGCTGAGCTCTCGCGCCAGAAGGGCGAGCGCCGTGTGATCGGATTTGCAGCCGAGACCGATAACGTCGTGGAGTACGCTGAGCGCAAACTTGCCCGCAAGGGCTGCGATGCAATCATCGCCAACGATGTCTCGCGCGCCGATTCGGGCTTTGGAACCGATACCAACAAGGCCTGGATTGTGAGCACAGCGGGTACACAGGAACTTCCCGTACTAACAAAACCCCAGCTCGCGGATACAATTTTGGACTTGCTCAAAAATATTTAAAAAAGTTCTTGCGCAAGGCCAAAGTTTCGGGTTAATATACTCCCTGTTGCGAGCGAGAGCAGAGCAACAAACAAAAGCTTCGGGACGTGGCGCAGCTTGGTAGCGCACTTGACTGGGGGTCAAGGGGTCGCTGGTTCGAATCCAGTCGTCCCGACCAGAAGTTTGCAGGTCAGGTAC
>CAJLPX010000035.1 GCA_905208635.1 uncultured Collinsella sp.
GGTCATGCCGCCGAAGTTGAAAGGCAGATTGCCGCTCTGGCGGGTTTGCAGCGTCGGCTGGTTACGGTGTTTGGTAAAACGCCGTAACTCTACAGTTCAGTCACGACAACGTTGTTGTAGATCTCGTCCCAGCGGTCCATGACCAGGTGGCCGGTCTTGGGATCCATGGCGTTAAGCTTGCCGCAGGTATTGGCGGTCTTGAGCACCGTGACATCGTCGGCACCAGCAGCAATGGCATGCGCAAAGCCGGCGATGGTCGAGTCGCCGGAACCCGTCGCGTTCACAGCCGCAATCGCGGGCGTCTTGGCGCGGAACGCGCGGCCCTCATGGAAGCCCACCGAACCGGCAGCCCCCATCGAAACGACAACCCAGGGGATACCGGCAAAGCGGTCATCGGCGGCAAGCGCCTCGCGCAGGGCATCGACATCATCGGTCGTAAAGGACGTGCCCAGCAGGCCGTTAATCTCGGTCAGGTTGGGTTTTACGAGCTCAGGCTTAGCGTCGGACTCCAGCGCAGCCTCCAGCGATGCACCCGAGGTGTCGAGCAGCACCTTGGCGCCCGCCTCCTCGGCGATCTTGACGAGCTTGGCGTAGTAGCCGGCGTCCACGCCACGCGGCAGCGAACCCGAAAGCGTCACGACATCCGCCTTGGCTGCAAGCTCGGCAAGCTTGGCCGTAAAGGCATCGAGCTCGGCAGGAGCGATCTGCGGGCCGCTCTCCAGCAGCTCGGTCTGATTACCCTCGTGCAGAATATTCAGGCAAATGCGCGTCTCACCGGCGATGGGCACAAAGTCGTTCTTGACGCCGTCGGCATCCATAAGCTCGGCCATATAGGCACCCATGTGGCCGCCAAGCAGACCAGTCGCGAGCACGTCGTCTCCCAGCTGCAGCAGCACGCGGCTCACGTTGAGGCCCTTGCCGCCAGCGGTCTTTTCGGGCGTCACGCGGTTCACGTCGTCGATAATCAGCTTGTCGAGTTGATAGCGCGTATCGATCGACGGGTTCATGGTAACGGTCAGAATCATGTTGAACTCCTGTTTCCGGGGCACGACACGCGCAGCCCCAAACATACGATAGCTCGTTAAAGGATCTCGATCTCAAAACCGCGAGTGACGGTCTCCCCCGGCTTGGCAACCAGGCAGCCACGCTTGTGCTCCAGAATATCGTCCTCGTCGGAGCAGGTGGACAGGCCGCCCCACGGTTCCACGGCCACAAAGTCGCCCTCGGGCTTGCTCCACACAATCAGGTATGGCATATCAGGGAACGTCAGGCGCACGCCCTTGTCCTCGGTTTTCTTGGTCAGCGTAACCACGCGACTGTCGAGCACGTCAAAGATGGTCTCCGCGAAGTCGAAGAGTTCGTGGGTCAGCGGCAGGTTCTGACCGATCATGGGGTTCTTGCTGCGATGCTCGACATCAATCAGGCCCGTCGAGGGAACGGCAGTACAGAGCTCGGCGGCCTCACGCTGATCAAAACGAAGCTCATAGTCGTCATAGGACTCGTCCTCGTCGAGCGGGCACTTAAAGCCGGGGTGGCCACCCACAAAAAACGGCATGTCCTCGGTGCCCTCATTGGTCACCTCGTACGACACGGCCACCTTTTCCGAATCGATCGTGTAACGAGCAACAATCTTAAACGGATACGGATACTGCTCGAGCAGCTCGGCGTGGTCGGCAGAGCTTAGGCTCAGCGCAACCATGTTGTCACCCTGCTCCTCGAGCTTCCACTCCTGCTTGCGGGCAAAGCCGTGGCGGGCAAGCTTGACCTCGCGGCCGCCCATGGTCATCGCGCGACCGTTACGAAGGCCGCCGCAAATCGGAAAGCAAATGGGCGCCTGGCCCGACCAGACCGAAGGATCGCCCTGCCACAGGTACTCGCGACCGTTGGCTTTAATCGAAGTGAACGATCCGCCAGCCGTGCTCAGTGTCACACGAACAGAACCGTTATCAAGAACAAACTCCATAGGAGCCTTCCCTTTCGTACGCCAGCCCGCCGAGTCAATAGGGCTGATAGAAAACCGGCCCGCGCCCCCTCACAGAAACGCGAGCCGTCAATTGAAAAGCTACAGAATGCCGGGTACCGCCAAAACGAAGCACTCAAGCCAAGCAAGCAAACGTGTTATCGGAGCAGCTTGCCGTATCAGAAATCTTCGCAACAACAGCGGTAACCCCACAGGTCACTCAGACATCAGCGAGAAGCCAGCTGGCGAGGCAAGGTGCCGTGAAGCGAGACGGCATTGACCTTCTGGTCATGCCGTCGAAGCTGAGCGGCAGATTGCCCGCCAGATGGCTTCGCAGCGTCGACCCGTTACGCGGTTTGGCAAAACCGCGTAACCCCACTAGTCGTGGTATTCGCCGCGGTCCCACTTCTCGAGGAACTCGTCAAAGAAGTGCGGGTCAGCCTGAGCCTCGGCATCGGCCTTATTGCAAGCGTCGATCTTGGCGATTAGGGCATCGTGCTCGGGGGTCTTCTCGTAGGGCTCCTCCAGGAAGGCAAGCATGATGTCGGCCATCAGGAACTCGCCGGTAATCTTGCCGCCAAAGCCCACGATGTTGGCGTTGAGCTCGCGACGGGCATACAGGGCAGAGGTCATGTCGCGGACCAGGGCACAGCGAGCGCCGGGGACCTTGTTGACGGCGTTGGTAATGCCGATGCCGGTGCCGCACAGGGCCACGCCAAAGTCGGCCTTGCCGCTGGCAACAGCCTCGCCCACGGCCTTACCGTAGATGGGATAGTGCGTACGGGTGTGGCTGTAGGTGCCACAGTCGAGCACCTTGTAGCCAGCCTGCTCCAAGCGGTCGGCCAGATAGATCTTCTCGTCCGTAACGATATGGTCGCAACCGATTGCGATGGTCTTCTTCATCAGAACGTCCTTTCGTCTGAATTCACAAGTTGAGGTAGAAGTTCGAGTTCTCGGTGGCTCTCGTTAGGCCATCTTGTTGAGCATGTCGACACGGATCTGGTGACGGCCGCCGGCGTACTGGGCGCGCAGGAACTCGCGGGCGATCTTCTTGGCGACCTCGGTGCCCACAACGCCCGGGCCCATGGTGACCATGCGCGAGCCGTTGTGCTCGCGGGTCATGTAGGCGGAACGCTCGTCGGAAATGTTGGCGACGACCATGCCCTTGATCTTGACGGCGGCCATATAGGAGCCGACGCCGTACTTATCGAATGCGAAGCCCTGGGAATCCTTGTGCTCCAGCAGGTCCTTGGCAACGGCGGTCGCGGAATCGACAAAGTCCGCGGCAGGGGTCTCGGAATAGTCGACGACCTCGTGACCGTCGGCGATGAGCATCTCCTTGATGGACTCCTTCATCGACATACCGTCGGCATCGGAAGCGATTACAACCCTCATGACATCCTCCTTGAGAGATACGCAGGTGCGTAGTTTCTGTTTGGAAGTGTTGAATCGCGTTCAGGTCCGGGCATCTGAATGTGCGGTTCTTCACTGTTCATGTTTATTTGAACACATTCGAACAGCGACTGCAACCATTATTTGTTTATCTTTGTTCTTTTTTGAACAAATACCGTTCACGGTTGATTGCAGACCGTTTGAGCCCGGCGCAGACGTAGCGACCATGTGTTCAACAAACAAAAGGGCGGCCGAGAACGTGTCTCGGCCGCCCCTTCTTACGGTTGGTCTTCCAAGGATCGCTTTGCCGCCTACTCAGACTGTCCGCTCTTCTTGGCATGTTTGGACGGAGCCCTCAGAAAACGGCCCGTCAAATAGTTCGCCGGGCCAGAAATATCGATCCCCAGCAGCGTGTGCCCCAGCCACAGAAACGCCGCGAGCACCAGCAACGGGATAACGCACGAGGTCACGATCATCACGATGACGCCTTCGATCAGATCGGTCACCTGTTGCACCACCTTATCGGTCATCGACTTGGCACTGTCGGTCACCGATGTGAGTAAACTCGATGCCCCATCGGTCAGCTGCTCAAGCACATTCTTGTTTTCCGTGGTCTCGGATTTCTTCTCGCTCTTTGTGGAGCTCGCCTTGCTCGCTTCAGTCGCCTTTTGCTCTGTCTGCTCGATACTCACCTGATACGTCTCATCGACCTTTTGCGACACCCATACGCTCGCGGGCACAAGCGCCATGCCGATCACGGCAACCACCAGCACGCGAGTCGCCACGCGGCGCAGGACGGCGCTCGTGCTCCAGCGCCCGTGAATGCCGAGCGACACCGCAAAGAGTACCAGCGCAAACGGGATCAGGATGCCCAGGCCAACCGACCACAAAATGGTCAGCAGGTATTTCTCGAGGTAGAGCACGGCAAGCACGATGCCCAAGTTACTCGAAAGCTGCGCGAGCTGCTCGGCAACCGGCGTTCCCGTATCACCCGGCAGCGCGGTAATGCCCGCAGACAGCGCCACGCACGAGGTCGTGAGCGCCAGTACGTTGCCTTTCTTTTGATCGATGACCTCGATGGTGGAGTCCCATGTTTTGGTATCGGCAAAATGCGGACGAGCCACAAAGCCCGACAGCAGCGCCAGTACCACGAGTGCAACGATAAAGCCAATCTGCAGCTTTTTGTTTGCGCACACGACATCGGACAGGCTGGGCTGCAGCTCGGTTACCGTCGTGTGCTCGGTTATCTGGACAGGACGCCCATGAGCCATCTCGCGCGCATCTCTTTTTTGTATTGACCCGTTATCCGGCATTTGGATACCTCCTCAGTCCGGTCTGTATTGCGGATGGAAGTATACCCACCCAGCAAAAAACCGAACGGGAGGGCGTGCAGAAGCTCCATAACGCTGCTAGTCGAATAGTGCCATTTCAAAACTATGCCGGTTTACTACGATAAAACCGATAGGACCGACCACATTTGCTATTAGCAGAAAATGACAAGCTTTCTACCTGCGGCTTTGATAACGCTGTTCTTTCCATAGTTGAAAGAATGCGATTCATCGTAGTAAACCGGCATAGTTTTGTAACCGACAGACCGAGTCGGCACCGCAGCAAACCTAATGACCCGGTTTCTTCCATCCTCAAAGGATCGAATGCATGGCAGGAGTGTCCCAAACTGCCGGCAGATAAGGAACGTCCCCAAGTGCCGGGTAAACAGAAAAAGCCCTGCCGCGGGTAGCGGCAGAGCTTTTGGAAGGGGACTTGGTTGTGAGAGCTCGTTAGGCGAGCTTAGCCTCGAGTGCGGCGATGCGCTTATAGGCATCGATGGTAAAGCGGGTCTGCTTCTCCAGGATCATGGTGGTCATGAGAGTATCCTGAGCGTGAGCCATGATGAAGGTCATCTCCATCTCGCCGCCGCCGGCCTCCTGCGAAAGCAGCTTGGTCTGCGTGTCGTGGGCGCCGATAAGTGCATCGCTGGCATCCTTGTGCAGCTGCTCGGCCTTCTCAAAATCACCCTCGCGAGCAGCATCGAGCGCTGCAAGCAGATCGGTCTGGGCGTCGCCCGCGTATGCGACAATCTCGAATCCAACCATCGAGATTTCTTCTTTGGTTGCCATATTGCGTTCCTTTCACATATGAACCAACGGAGAGCATCGCGTCCGGGCATACGCGCTGCGCTGTGTATGGCAGGAACATTAACATTCAAACAAAAAAGAACAGCGCAAAACGTAATTTCGAGCTATGAACGGTTGCTTTTCGCCCGTGAACGGTTTTTAAACCAATCTGAACATTCTCGAACACAATTAGCGGCAACCCAAACAGGTCCGCACCCTAGCGTACATAGCGCACCGTATCGCCCTCGACGAGCACACCCGGAAACAGCATGTGCTCCACACCGGGTGCAGCGCCCTCGGCGCCGGCAATCTTGTCGACCGCCCACATGCCGACGCGCTTGTTGTCAAAGCGCACCGTAGTCAGGCGACGATCGGGCACGATATCGCCCAAACTATCGTCAACACCCACCACGCTTACGTCCTCGGGCACGCGCTTCCCGCGCGACTCGAGCCCGTGAATGCAGCCGTAGGCCATGGCGTCGTTGGAAGCATAAATGGCCGTACAGGTCGGATCGTCCGCCAGAGCCTGACCGGCGGCATATCCGCTCTGTGCCGTCCAATCGCCACGGACGAGTCGCGGCGGCTCAATACCATGCGCACGCAATGTCTCGCGCCAGCCCTCCTCGCGCTGCATGCCCGAAAGCGAGCGCTCGGGGCATGAGATAAAGTGCACGGTCTTGTGCCCCTGCTCCAACAAGTACTCGACCACCTGGCGCGAGCAATCGAACTGGTCGTTATCGACCGTTGAACAGAGCGGGTGCTCCAGCATGGTAACGAGCACCGTCTGCATGCCGGGCAGCGGCTCAAAGGTGCCAAAGTCCGCCGGCATGCGATTCATGATCACAACCATGCCATCCACCGGCAGCGCGCTCATGCGCGACGATGCGCTCTCGAGGGTATACGGATGCCCGTCTACTTTAGTGAGAGTGATGGCATAGCCGTGTTTGTCGGCCGCAGCGGCAAAGCCCTCCATACGGTCGAGGTTGCCGGTGCCGGTAATGTTGAACATGGCAACGCCGACGGTCTTAAACTTGCCGCGACGCAGCGATCGACCGGCAAAATTGGGTCGATACCCCAGCTCGCGCATGGCGGCACGCACGCGCTCCTTGGTCTCGGGGCGCACGCTGGGCGAATCGTGCACGGTGCGCGAGACCGTCTGCTCCGAGACGCCCGCGAGACGTGCCACGTCTTTGACGGATACCGATTTTTTAACAGCGGCCATAGGTCGATCTTTCTATGTCAACGATGCCATTGGTGGCACCCTACGCAGTCAAATGAAACGTCTTTAAGTATATCTAACGCCTCCTCCGCCATACGCTCACCACCCAAAACCTACCGTTCACCGACATTTTTGCTTCCCCGAACGGCTTTTGTAGTCCAAATGTTAACGTTGCCATTGTGCAAACACAGAGCCACCGGGCGGCTCAAACGTTTACGCATAAGGAATCGACGGTTCGCAGGCACAGGAACCATCAGTTCGCGTCTTTTTTTGTGTCGCAAAATGGCAACGTCAACATTTTGGCAACCAAACGCCAAAAGCTACCATCGTTGCTAACCCACCGACTCTTAGGAGCATTGCATGGAGCAACTCATCGCCATCATCGAAAAGGGCCAACCCTTTTTCAACGCGATCGCCCGCAACAAGTACCTCAAGGCGATCCGCGACGGCTTTATCTCCGTCATCCCCATCATCATCTTCTCGTCCATCTTCTGCCTGGTAGCCTCGGTCCCCAACATCTGGGGTTTCTACTGGCCCGATGACATCAACAACGCCCTGTGGAAGTGTTACAACTACTCCATGGGCATCCTGGCCATCGCCTGCGCCGCCACCACGGCCAAGCACTTCGCCGACGCCCAGAACCGTGATCTGCCCAAGAACAACCAGATCAACTTTATCTCGTGCATGTGCGCGGCCATCATCGGCTTCTTGCTCCTTTCGAGCGACACGATCGCCACGGACGCCGCCAGCGGCTTCAACACCACCTATCTTGGTTCCAAGGGCCTGCTGACTGCCTTCATCGCTGCGTTTGTGACCGGCATCATCTACAAGTTCTTCATTAAGCGCAACATCACCGTCAAGATGCCCGAGCAGGTTCCGCCCAACATCTCGCAGACCTTTAAGGACATCATCCCCTTCTCCGTCTGCATCACCGTCTTTTGGGTCTTTGACATCGTCTTTCGCGCTGCTTTTGGTTTTTGCTTTGCCCAGGGCGTCATCCAGGTGTTCCAGCCCCTGTTCACCGCTGCCGACGGCTACATCGGCCTCGCTGTGATCTACGGCGCCATGAGCCTGTTCTGGTTCGTCGGCGTCCACGGTCCCTCGATCGTCGAGCCCGCCATCGCCGCCGCCCTCGTTGCCAACATGACCGACAACCTGGCTGCGTTCCAGGCTGGCCAGCACGCTTCCGCTGTCCTGACCCAGGGTGCCCAGTACTTCGTCGTCTGCATGGGCGGCACCGGCGCCACGCTCGTCCTGGTCTTTATGTTCTGCTTCCTGGCCAAGTCTCAGGAGATGCGCGCCGTCGGTAAGGCAGCCATCGTTCCCGTGTGCTTTGCCGTCAACGAGCCGCTGCTGTTCGCCGCGCCTATCGTGCTCAACCCCGTCTTCTTTGTCCCGTTTGTTTTTGCCCCGATCGCCAACATCTGGATCCTCAAGATCTTTATCGACTTCTTGGGCATGAACGGCTTTATGTACACCCTGCCCTGGACCGTCCCCGGCCCCATCGGCACCATCATGGGCTTGGGCTTCCAGCCGCTCGCCTTTGTGATGCTCGCCCTCATCTTGGTCGTCGACTTTGTCCTGTACTACCCGTTCTTCCGTGCCTATGACGCCCAGAAGTGCGCCGAGGAGGCCGAGATCTCCCAGGAGGAGCTCGCCGCCAAGAACGCCGAGAAGGCCGCCAAGCTCAACGATGCCTTCCAGGGCAAGGCTGACGCCAAGAGCGTTGCCGCCGGCGCTGCTGCCGAGGCCGTGAAGGTCGACTCCCCTGCCGCTTCTGCAGCACCCGCTGCCGAGGCAACGACCGCCAGCGACCTCAACGGCAAGCGCGTGCTCGTGCTCTGCCAGGGCGGCGGTACCTCGGGCCTGCTCGCCAACGCACTGGCCAAGGCTGCCAAGGAGCGCGGCATCAATCTTGAGACCGCTGCCGAGGCCTATGGCAACCACGTCGACATGCTCCCCGACTTTGACCTGGTCGTCCTGGCCCCGCAGGCAGCCAGCTACCTGGGCGACCTGCAGAAGGATTGCGAGCGCGTGGGCAACAAGTGCGTCGCCTGCCGCGGTAAGCAGTACATCGAGCTCTCCCAGAACGGCGACAAGTCTCTCGCCTTCGTAAGTGAGCAACTCTCGAAGTAAGTAACGCTCAGAGCCAGCCGACCATCAACAGCCGGCTGGCACTTCGATTTAGACGATTGGATATTTCATCATGTCCGTTAATCCTGCTAGCGTCACCAACCCGCCCGCGCAGTTTCCCGAGGGCTTTGTCTTTGGCGGCGCCACCGCTGCCTACCAGGTAGAGGGCGAGACCCGCACTCACGGTAAGGGCAAGGTTGCCTGGGACGACTTTCTGGAAGCCCAAGGCCGTTTCTCCCCCGACCCCGCTTCGGACTTCTACAACCAGTACCCTGTCGACTTGGAGCTGTGCGAGGAGTTCGGTATCAACGGCATTCGCCTCTCCATTGCCTGGAGCCGCATCTTCCCCAACGGCACCGGCGAAATCAACCCCGAGGGCGTCCAGTTCTACCACGATCTCTTCGCCGAGTGCCATAAGCACCATGTTGAGCCGTTCGTCACGCTGCATCACTTCGATACGCCGCTTCCCCTCTTTGAGAAGGGCGACTTCCTCAACCGCGAGACCATCGATGCCTTTGTGGACTTTGCCACCTTCTGCTTTAAGGAGTACGCCGACCAGGTGACCTACTGGTTCACCTTTAACGAGATCTGGGCCGACGCCTCCAACACCTACATCGAGGGCACCTTCCCCGGCGGCGTCAAAGCTCATCTGGCCGAGGCCTTCCAATGCGAGCACAACATGATGCTCGCCCACGCCAAGGCCGTGCTGGCCTTCCACAACGGCGGTTTTAGGGGCAAGATCGGCGTCATTCAATCGCTGGAGTTTAAGTATCCGCTCAACGAGAACGAACCCGCCGACATCAAGGCCGCCAATAACGAGCACGTGCTGCAGAACCAGTTCTTGCTCGACGCCACCTTCCGCGGGGACTATGCTCCCGACACCCTCGAGTGCGCCAACCGCCTGGCTGCCGTCTCGGGCGGCGCCATCGAGATCCTGGACGACGATCTGGAAATCATGCGCGAGGCTGCGCTCTACAACGATTACCTGGGTGTCAACAACTACCAGTGCCGCTTCCTCAAGGCTTACGACGGCGAGAACGACCTGCACCACAACGGTACGGGCGAGAAAGGCACCGGCCGCTGGCGCGTTAAGGGTATTGGCGAGCATGTGAACAAGCCCGGCATCCCCACCACCGACTGGGACTGGATTATCTATCCCGAGGGCCTGTTCGATCTGCTCGCCTACATTAAGCAGCGCTACCCCAACTACAAGCAGATCTTCATCACCGAGAACGGCATGGGCTACAAGGACCCCTACAAGGACGGTTTTGTGGACGACCAGCCGCGCATCGACTACATCGAGCAGCACCTGCGCTGGCTGCTCAAGGCCATGGAAGTGGGCGTCAACGTGGGCGGCTACTTCCTGTGGAGCCTGCAGGATCAGTTCTCCTGGACCAATGGCTACAACAAGCGTTATGGCTTCTTCTACGTAGACTTTGAAACCCAGAAGCGCACGCCCAAGGCAAGCGCCTACTGGTACAAGCACGTGGCGCAGACCCGTCGTCTGGACTAGTGGCTGGCGGGGTTGCCCCGCTCACATAACTTGTCCCCATTTCTCAGCCGGGGGCGGCACGTCACACGGCGCGCCGCCCCCGGTCTTTTTGTTTTTGGGCTGGTCAGGAGCCGTTTGTCTCGATCTGTAACATCTAGCCGAGCTTTCCAGTCCTAACTGTTACAGATCGAGATAAACAGGGCGGGCCGGGCCGAATTGTCTAAATCTGTAACACTAAAACCGGTTTTGGGCGTCTAGTTGTTACAGATCGAGATGAATGCACGGGGCAGTTCCCTCAATCTAAATCTGTAACAACTAGCGGGTTATTTCGCTCCTACCTGTTACAGATCGAGACAAACGGAATAGGCCGAGCCGAAAAATCTCGATCTGTAACATCTAGCAGGGATTTTCGGTCCTAGCTGTTACAGATTAAGATGAACGAGCCGAGCACGTCTACATCCGCAGGTCCTTTACGCTGGAGCGCTCGACCAACACGCCCGAGACGAGCGTGCGGCTTCTGGAGCTCGGGGCTTCCAGGCCTGCAACGACCTCGTTGAGCGCACGGATGCCCAGCTCGCGGTGGCGAAACTTTACCGACGTCAGAATCGAGTTGGGAATCGTCTTGTAAAGCTCGTCATCAAAGCCAATCACGGACACATCGTCGGGCACGTTCAGCCCCTTGTCGCGCAAGGCCATCATCACGCCGTTTGCCATGCAGTCGTTAGCAGCGAGGACCGCCGTGCAATCGGGTTTATCGGCAAGCACAAGGCCCGCGGCATAACCACTATCCGCATTCCAATCGCCTTGCAGAGGCTCGGGCGGCTCAATGCCACGCGCCTCGAGCGCCGCACGCCAACCTTTCATACGGCACTGGCTCGACAGCGACTCTTTCTTACCAGAGACGAAGTACACGTTCTTGTGCCCGTGATTCAAGAAGTACTCGCACGCCATGTGCGCGCCGCCCTCTTGGTCGTCACTGACGGTGGAGCAGGTAGGATGCTCCATCGGCGTAATAATCACCGTCTTGAGGTCTTTCGGCGCCTCAAAGGTATCAAAGTCATCGACCATCTGACGCAGGTTGAAAATCATGCCGTCGACGGGAAGCTGCGACATCCTACGTGCCGCTTCGGCAAGGGTCATCTTCTCCCCCGCCCGCTTTTTGATCATCGTGAGCGCAAAGCCTCGCTCTTCGGCGGCATCGGCGATACCGTCGATCATGTCCACATTGCCGCCCGACAAGTGGAACAGCACCACGCCGATGCACCCGTAACGGCCCAACTTGAGTGAACGCGCGGCAAAGTTCGCCCGGAACCCAAGCGCCTCCATGGCGGCATGGACCCTATCGCGCGTCGACTCGCGCACGCTATCGGGCTCGTTGATCACGCGCGACACCGTCTTAAGAGAAACGCCCGCGGCAACTGCCACATCGTTCATCGAGACGTTTTTCTTGTCCATCGTTGCCACTACTTCTCCAGTCGGTTTTGCATCGCTTGTTTTTTGCGTTCTAGCATACACTACCTGCCTGACTGATAAATCAACCGTTTACCGAACAATATCGACCGCTCACCCGTATATCCTTGTTGCTCTTCCAAAAATGTCTTACGTTGTCATTAACGAAATGACAACGTTGTCATTTCGCAATGCCTTCCTCAAGCAGGAAGGTTTCCGGGCAGTCCTGACCATCCATCGACGACCAGTTCCATCCACATGCATCGCGCATCGAGCAGCAAAGGAGCTCTATGGACGCCATCGTAAAGATGCTCGAAAAGCATCAACCGTTCTTTGAGAAGATCTCGAGGAACATCTACCTCCAGGCCATCAAGGACGGATTTCTTGGGTGCATGCCCATCGTCCTCACCTCTTCGATCTTCCTGCTGATCGCCACGCTTCCCGGCGTGGTCGGCATCACGTTGCCCCAGCCGCTCATCGACTGGTGCAATAAGCTGTACAACTTCACCATGGGCGTCATGGGCATTATGGTTGCCGGCACCACTGCCAAGAACTTCACGGCATCCATGAACCGTCGCATGCCCGCCGGCAAGGTGCTCAACGACGGCTCCACCATGGTGGCCGCCCAGTGCAGCATGCTTTTGCTCGCCGTTACGCAGTTCACCACCAAGTTCAACGGCTCCGAGCTTTCTGTCTTCGACTGCACCAGCATGGGTACGCGCGGTCTGTTCTCGGCCTATATCGCCGCGTTCATTACCGTGTGGGTCTATAAGTTCTGCGTCTCGCGCGATCTGACCATTAAGCTGCCCAAGGAGGTCCCGGGCGCCATCGCTCAGAACTTCCGCGACATTATCCCCTTTGGCGGCGCCGTCATCATCTGCGGCATCATCGATGTCGTCGTGCGCAACCTCATGGGCGTTCCGTTCTCCGAGCTGCTTATCAAACTGCTCTCCCCGCTCTTTACCGCTGCCGAAACCTATCCCGGCCTTATCCTTATCCAGGCTGCCACCGCGTTCTTCTGGTTCATCGGCGTCCACGGCCCCTCGATCGTCCAGCCGGGCATCGACCCCATCCGTCTTGCCAACCAGGCCGAGAACCTGCAGGTTCTGCTGGCCGGTGGTCACCCCGCCCACTCCCTCACCTTTAACATGTCGCTCGTGGGCGAGTTCGGCGGCACCGGCGCCACGTTCATCGTGCCGCTTCTGCTGATTCTCTTTATGAAGTCCAAGCAGCTCAAAGCCGTCGGTAAGGCCTCGATTGTTCCTGTTGCCTTCGCCGTCAACGAACCGCTGCTCTTTGGCGCCCCGATGATCCTTAACCCCTACATGCTCATCCCCTTTGTTGCCGCCGGCTGCGTCAACGTGAGTGTTGCCAAGTTCTTTATCGATAACGTGGGCATGAACGGCTTCTCCTTCGTGGTGCCTTGGGCTACCCCTGCCCCCATCGGCATCTTCATCACCACGAACTTCCAGCTTATCGCCCTGGTATTTGTCGCGATTATCATCTTGCTGGACGCCATCATCTACCTGCCGTTCTTGAAGGCATACGATAAGCTGCTCTGCGACCAGGAGGCCGAGCGCGCCGCCGAGCTGGGTCTCGAGTCTGATGGTGCTGACGCCATCGCCGCCAACGCCTCTGCGCCCGCTGTCGAGCAGACTACCGCTTCCGTCGAGACGACCGTTGCCGCCACCGACAGCAAGCCTGTCGCCGAACAGCCCGAGCCCGCCGCCGACGCATCCGCTAAGAAGGATGTCGATGGCCTGAAGGTCCTCGTCCTGTGCGCCGGCGCCGGCACCTCTGCCATGCTTGCCAACGCCATCAAGGAAGGTGCCGCGCAGACCGGAGAGAACATCGCCTCCTCTGCCGGCGCTTATGGCCAGCACACTGCCATCATGGATCAGTACGACGTTATCGTGCTTGCCCCGCAGGTTCGTAGCTACTACAACGACATGAAGGCCGATACCGACCGTCTGGGCATTAAGCTGCTCGCCCCGCGCGGCAAGGAATATATCGACCTTACCCGCGACCCCGCCGGCGCCATCAAGTGGCTCCGCGAGAACCTCGACTAGTTCCTCCCCCTGTTGGTGCCCGGATCCCCAGTTCGGGCACCTCTCCCTATTCGTATTCCACAGAAAGGATGACTCATGACCAACCCCATGCAGTTCCCCGACGGCTTTGTGTTTGGCGGCGCCACCGCCGCTTACCAGGTTGAGGGCGAGACCCGTACGCACGGCAAGGGCAAAGTACCCTGGGACGATTTCCTGGCAGCCCAGGGTCGCTTCTCCCCCGATCCCGCAAGCGATTTCTACAACAAGTACCCGGTCGATATCGACCTGTGCCAGCGCTTCGGCATCAACGGTATCCGTGTCTCCATCGCTTGGAGCCGTATCTTCCCCAACGGAACCGGCGAGATTAACCCCGAGGGCGTCGCTTTCTATCACGAGCTTTTCGCCACCTGCAACAAAGCCGGCGTTATCCCCTATGTCACGCTCGATCACTTTGATACGCCCGAGGCCTTTTACCAGAACGGCGGCGAGGGTTTCCTGACGCGCACGACGATCGACGCCTTTGTCGAGTACGCCAAGTTCTGCTTTGCCGAGTTCACCGAGGTCAAGCACTGGTTTACCTTTAACGAGATTCCCGCAACCGCCGAGGGCAGCTTTATCGTCGGCAACTGGCCGCACGGCGAGAAGTACCGCCTGGACAAGGCCTTCCAGCTCATGCACAACATGATGGTGGCCCACGCCAAGGCTGTCGTCGCCTTCCATGAGGGCGGCTTTGAGGGCGAGATCGGCATTGTCCAGAACCTGGAGCCCAAGTATCCCCTCGACCCCAACAACGCCGCCGACTGCGAGGCAGCTCGCATGGCCGACGTCATCAACAACCGTTGGGTACTCGACGCCACCTTCCGCGGCCACTATGCAGCCGACACCATGGAGGCTGCGACCAAGCTGGCCCATATCGCCGGCGGCGAGCTCGACGTCCGCGACGAGGACATCGTCGCGCTGACCGCTGCGCTCCCCTACAACGATTGCCTGGGCGTCAACACCTACAAGTGCCAGTTCCTGCGTGCCGCCGAGGGCGAAAACGACATCAACCACAATGGCACCGGCGACAAGGGCTCCTCGCGCTGGTTCCTCAAGGGCGTGGGCGAGTCATGCGTACGCGAAGGCGTACCCACCACCGACTGGGATTGGATCATCTATCCCGAGGGCCTCTACGACCTGCTGCTCCGCATTAAGAACGATTACCCCAACTACAAGAAGATCTACATCACCGAGAACGGCATGGGCTATAAGGACGACTTTGAGAACGGCTTTATCGACGACGCCCCTCGCATCGACTATATGCGCCAGCATCTCGCGTGGATCCTCAAGGCAATCGACGGCGGCGTGAACGTCGACGGCTACTTTGTGTGGTCGCTGCAGGACCAGTTCTCCTGGACCAACGGCTATAACAAACGTTACGGCCTGTTCTACATCGACTTTGAGACCCAGAAGCGCTATCCCAAGGCCAGCGCGTACTGGTACAAGAACGTCGCGGAGACCGGCCTGCTCATGGCCTAGTTTCCGCCGCATACTCCCTGTCGGCCGCATACGAATCCCAAACCGGTTCGCATGCGGCCTTTTTGTTTTGGCTCGGCCCGAGCAGACCGTTTGTCTCGATCTGTGACATCTAGCAGGGGTTTTCGGTCCTACCTGTTACAGATCGAGACAAACGAGCGGCCCGAACTTGAAGATCTCGATCTGTAACACGTAACCGAGTATTCTGGCCCTACCTGTTACAGATCGAGACAAACGGGTAGCCCGAAGCAGAATATCTCGATCTGTAACATCTAACCCGGTTTTCTACTCCCAACTATTACAGATTGAGATAATTCGACGACGCCGACGTTTTAATATACCGTGGTACAATTGTGTCCCAACGCAAAGGAGGTACCCATGTCAGCTTGTGTGCCCGTCCGAGATATGAAGGACACTGCTGCATTCACCACGCTTGTTGAGTCTGAGCGCGACGTCACCGTAACTAAGAACGGCTACGAGGCCATGCACTGCATCAGCAGCGACCAGTATCGCCTCATGCAAGAAGAAATCGCCAAGGCAAAACTGCTGTCTCGCATGATGATGGCAGAAGACGAAATATCGCAAGGCGACTACAGCGACTACGAATCCTTCGCGGCTTCGATACGAGACAAATATGACCTATAACGTCGTAATCCTCAAAAGCGCGCGATATGAGTACGAGAGTATTGTCGGATACCTTGCTCAAATCCTCAAGAATCCGCGTGCAGCAGGCAATTTTGTCGCTGAGTTTGAATATCAGCTTGACCTGCTTCGCGAGCAGCCGCTTTTACGTCCCCTCTCGCACATGCAAGAGCTGGCGGCACGCAATTACCGATCGTTTCCCGTCAACAACTACGTGTGCCTTTACAAGTTTGAGCACGAAACAATCTATATCGCCCACGTCTTTCACCAGTCACAGGACTACGCCCGCCTGGTCTAGCCCGCAGCGCTCGCTAGCAGATGACCTGCGTATGTTCCTCGATGGCGGCGCGGTCCTCGTCGGCAATATCCGACTCAGCTTGTACTCATATATCATAATAAAGCCCAAACGAAACACGGTCCTGCGGTTCAATGAGCCGCAGGACCGCATGCCGTTGATCAGATAAAGATCGTCATATACAGAGGTAGATATATCCTATGCCCTTCAGCCC
>CAJLPX010000036.1 GCA_905208635.1 uncultured Collinsella sp.
GGTCAAGAGCTCCTGCACGACGACAACGTCCGCAAGGCTTACCTGGGCGGCTAGGGACTTCCGCCGTTCTGCCGAACGGCGGACCGGCCGACGCTGCGCGGGCGCCCTGATCGACGTGCCGAAGCTCCTCACCCTTGGGGCTATGCCGCGGTACGAGGCCAGGTGGTCATGGTCCGGGAACCTCGCGATGTCGAATGACACCGCGAGGTTCGCCGCCGTCCTCGGCGGCCTCGACCCCCGAGTGGGCGATCCCCACGCGCTAACGCCTGCAAACAAGGGGATTGCCAAGACGCCGCCGGGCACCTCCGTCATAGACGTGGAAGTGCGGCCGCGCTGAAGCACTGCGCGGTGTCTGCTCGCTTATGTGCGCATCACGAAGGAAGACCAGATCGGTGAGCGGGATTGGCCCGAAGTCGAGAGATTCCCATCAGCCTCTCGTCGGTCGATGACCGGTTCACCACGCAGGAAGAGCGTGACGGAAGGTCTCGCAAAAAGGCTCCGAGCGCGGCGTGCTCATGCCCGTCGTGGTGCGCCCGAAGGGGGGGGGACGGCTGCTACGAGCTCGATCATTTGCGAGGAGAAGACGAACCAGTCGTTGCAGATCCAATATGGATCTCGCCGACCTCGGCAAGCTGCTCGATGAGTGGAAGCCCTGTCGGGTCGTCTATTTCAACACCACCCAGAATGATGGTGTCATCGCGCAGGTCGATCTGCGTGTTGAGCACAGCGAGGTTAAAGCCGGAGGCCACAAATCCGATAGCAGCCAGGACGAGCCCCGTGGCAACAAGCCCACCCGCTACGGCAAGGTAAATCCTTTTTACGCTGGACATGTTTGCACTCCTTCCTATGCCGTGAGCGGCGCCGCTTCGGCGCCCATGCGGCTCTTATTGCCTCGATCTTTCCAGAAGGGCGAAACGGCTTTCTTCGCCCAAAGGGCAGAGAGGCGCGCGATCTGCTTGGACGCCGTCCAGGCGCCGGCTCCCGTGAGGAGCGCCACACCGATGGAAGCGAATCCCATTCCCATCGAGGCCAAAACGTACGGAACATGCCCGATAATGATGCCGTCCACGGCGAACAGGAGCCCTACCAGGCCCGCGCCCCCGAATGCCGCGGCCACGATCCACACGCAGAGCGCAAGAACCCAAATACAGATGTAGACTGCAGCGGCAACGGCGACGAACGCGAGCAGCAGCGGAATCCATACCGGAGAGCCCACGATGGCGAGCGCCCATAGAAGTGCCGTGCTCTTGCGCTTGGTCCTCGCGATCGCGCGCGGCACGGCGGGCAGTTCGTCGAGCGTTGCCTCGGCGACCTCACCGGGCGTGCCCATGGCGGCCACAGCCTCGGCCTCCGTCATGCCGTCCTCCATACGGTCGGCGATGGCCTCCGCGTAGAACTCCTGCGTTTCCTTTACCTGATCTGCCGGCAGGCAGGCCAGAAGCTCGCCCAGCCGGTTCAAGAACTCATCGCGCGTCATGGTGCGCCCCCTCCACGTAACGGTAGATCTCCTGCACGGATGGCCATTCGGCGAGGAACTCGGCGATACGCTCGCGCCCGGCGTCCGTGATGCGGTAGTACCTCCGCAGCCGCCCGTTGTGCTCGGCGGAGCGCGCGGTGATGCAGCCCGCCTTCTCCAGGCGCTTGAGCAACGGATAGAGCGTGGATTCCGTGAGCCCCATACTCGCGGGCACGTCCTTCACGATCTGATAGCCGTAGGATTCCTCGCCCGAGACGGCCGCGAGCACGCAGGCCTCGAGGAAGCCGCGCTTCATCTGTGCCTCCATCCGCACACCTCCTTTCGTAGTATACTGTGTAACACCTACTATATGACACATAGTATATGATGTCAACAGTTGTCGTATAGGGAGTCCGGTCTGTCTGTCCCCTGCGGGTACTCATTGGGGACGTACTTAAATGAGTACCCATCGCTCAAGGTGGCACCTGGGGACGTTCCTTATGTGCCGGCACTTTGGGACACTCCTTGTCAAGGTTTTGTTCCATCGTGCGGGTTGCTATTTAACGTGCGACAATGCCGTGTGGAAATCGAAATGTCTCCTGGGGGCTATCTATGCTGTACGAGTTTTGTGCCGAGAGCTTTGAGCGTGTGCCGGCGGCTATCGATGCCGGTGCTAAGCGCATCGAGTTGTGCGACAACCTTGCCGTCGGTGGTACCACGCCCTCGGCCGGCGTTATCAGCACTACGGTCAGCTATGCTCACGAGCATGACGCGCGAGTGATGTGCATGATTCGCCCGCGTGGCGGTGACTTTCACTACAACCAGGACGAGCTGCGCATGATGGAGATGGACTTGGGTCTTGCCGTGAGCGCCGGCGTTGACGGCCTGGTCTTTGGCTGCTGCAAGCCCTGTGCCGGCGGCTGGGCGCTCGACGAGCTCACCCTCGGCGCCCTCGTGATGGCTACGGGCTGCGCGACCGAGGAGTGCAAGCGCGGGGCCATCGATATCACCTTCCACATGGCCTTTGACCAGCTCTCGCTCGAGGCTCAGCTCGATGCCATTGACACACTCGCCGACTGCGGCATCACGCGCATCCTGACGCATGGTGGTGCTGCCGGAACGCCGATCGAGGACAACCTGGAGCACCTGTCGCGTCTTGTCGAGTATGCGGGCGACCGCCTGACCATTCTTCCCGGTGGCGGCATTTCCACGGCCAATCGCGATACCGTGGCGGCGGCACTGGGCGTCTCCGAACTCCATGGCACCAAGATCGTGCCGCTGGAGGTATAACCCGTGGCGCTGGTATTTGACGTCCAGCAGGCGAGCGGTAAGCCCGACGATAATCGTCGCCCTGGCACCGCGTGCCCCTTTTGTGACACGGAGGGGCTCGCCAACATCATCCAGCGCGATGGTGACTGCATCTGGCTCGAGAATAGGTTCAAGACCTTGCGCGCCACCCGTCAAACCGTGTTGATTGAATCGGCAGATCACGATGCCGACTTGGTGACCTATGAGCCGGATGAACTCCACCATGTGATGCGGTTTGCTCTGGGCTGTTGGCAGCAGATGATCGATTCCCAGCAGTACCGCAGTGTACTCATGTATAAGAACAAAGGTCCGCTTTCGGGCGGCAGCCTCGTCCATCCACACATGCAGATTGTGGGCTTGGAACAGGAGGACGGCTATGCGGCGCTGACCTTAGCCAACTTTGAAGGCATCGCTGTCTGGCAGCAGGGGAGAATCTCGGTCAACATCTCAACCGAACCGATTATGGGATTCTTTGAGGTCAACGTCTCGGCTCCACAGGGAATCGCCGCCAGCGACGACGCCCGCGACCAAGCCGAAGCGGACCTGTTTGCCGATGCGATTCAGGTGGCCCTGCGCTATATCCTGCACGAGCACCACGGCGGCCGCGCGGAGTCGTACAACTTGTTCTTCTACCACATGGACGGCCGGACCATTGCCAAGGCGCTTCCGCGTTGGGTGGTTTCGCCCTACTTTGTCGGCTATCGTTTGGCCCAGGTTAATGCCGAGACCACGCTCGATATCGATGCTGATCGCCTGCGTGCGCATCTGGAAACGCTCGTATAGCAAGACTAACACCCGCGTAACGCGGACGGTCTAGCGTCCCATGGCGTCGCGGCCGGCCTCGACGCGCTTGCGTTGGGCGGCGCGCTCCTCGCCGGTCAGTCGCTCAAAGAGATGTCCGATAACCGAGGCGAGCACCTGCTGAAACAGCGTTCCGCACATGACGGGAAACACGACTTCGCCTGGAAAGTACTGCGTGGCGATGACGGCGCCCGAAGAGATGTTACGCATGCCGCAGGTAAAGCACATGGTGGTCGTCTCGCTATACGGCAGGTGCAACGCACGGGCGACCAGAAAACCGACGACAAAGCCGCTGATGGCGAAGACCAAAATAAAGAGGGCGACTTCCAAGCGCTCAACATTCATGTGCAACACGTACTCGCTCATGGCGGTGGAGTTGGACGCGATGACCCCCATCATCATGAACTTGCAGGCGGGCGAAAGCGCGGGGGAGAGTTTCTCATGTCCCCATCCGCGCGTGAGCTCGTTGATCACGATGCCGAACACGGCAGGGATGGCGATCATAAAGGCCGTGTTCTGCATCATGCCCGGAACATCGATTGCGACGGTGGCACCCAGCAGGAGCTTCAGCGTGAGCGGAATCGTCACGGGCGAGATGACCGAGGACGTCAGGATGATGGTGAGCGCGAGCGGGCCGTTGCCGCCGAACATGCTAATCCACATAAAGGCGGTGACTGCCACGGGTACGCTGTACTCGAGCGCGATGCCGCAGACAAGGTTTGGGTTGGAACCAAAGAACAGTGAGCTCATGGCATACGCCGCGATGGGGATGAGCACGGCCGAGACAAATAACGCCAAAATCAAATGTAGGGGACGGCGGAACACCTCGGCCACCTGGTGAAAGGTGTTGCTGAGCGCACCTTGGAACGTCATAAAGGCAAACAGGGCGGGAACGATGGGCTTGAGCACGCCGATCTGCCGGGGAAAGAGCACGCCGAGCGTCACGCAAATCGGAACGATGACCTGCATGTGCCCCGCAAGAAACTTGCCCAGTCCAACCCATTGCTTCATATGCTCTTGTGACTCCCTTTGCTCGTGAATCCGTTTTGAATGGATATGCTAGACGCTCGCATGCGTCCGTGCGTCAGAAACGCTCGATTATTTCGAGGGTATTACCGCCCTCGTTTATCGAAACCGCGGCGTGCTGGACGTTGTGCGTCCGCGCTGCACGGTATAATAAATCCGTTCAACAGATCTGCCTGCCGAAGCGGGTATACACAGAGGACTCATCGCTATGAACCGTGAGAGGTATCGCGGCGACCTGCCCCTATCGGGGGTGGGCGCCTATGTCATCGCTTAAGACGACGCATCGCTGGGCAGTCGCTCGGCAAAACCCCGAGCTCGAAAAGGAGCTTTCGGCTGGCCTGGGCATACCCGGGCTGGTGGCGCGCATTATGGTTGCGCACGGCATAACATCCATCGAGGAAGGCCAGCTGTTTTTGACGCCTTCGCTCGATCGCGACTGGGCCGACCCACTCATTATTCCGGGCATGGCGGTCGTTGCCGACCGCGTCGAGCGCGCTATTCGCAACCACGAGCACATCGCGGTCTTTGGCGATTTTGACGTCGACGGCATTACGTCGACTTGTCTGTTGACCGAGGCGCTACGTTCGTTTGGCGCCAACGTCACGCCGTTTATTCCGCATCGCTTTGACGAGGGCTACGGCCTGTCGCGTGCGGCGCTCGACCGCGTCAACGAGCTCGCCCAACCCAACCTGATCGTGACCGTCGATAACGGCATTGCCGCCAAGGAGGAGGTCTCCTATCTGGAGAGCCTGGGGATCGATTTGGTGGTCACGGACCATCACGAGCCGTCCGACCAGGTGCCGCAGGGCGTGCCCCTGACCGACCCCAAGCTCGAGGACGAGGGTCCCTCGCGCGAGCTTGCCGGTGCCGGTGTGGCGCTCAAGCTGGTGCAGGTCCTGGGCGAGCGTTTGGGCAAGCCGTCGTATTGGCGTTCGCTGATCGAGGTCGCGGCGCTGGGCACCGTGTCCGACATGATGCCGCTCACGCCCGAGAATCGCGCACTGGTCGCCGAGGGCATCCAACAGATGCGCGTGACGGCCCGTCCCGGCTATATCGCGCTTGCCGCACTTGCCAAGGCCGACCTTTCTACCATTACGGCCGACGGCCTGTCGTTTTCGCTCATCCCTCGTCTGAATGCTGCCGGCCGCATGGCTGATCCCAAGCTGGCGCTCGACCTGCTGCTTGCCCGCGATCCTATCGAGGCAAGTGCACTGGCAGCCGAGCTCGAGGAAATCAACCGTCAGCGCCGCGAGATCGAGGCGGAGCTCACACGCGACGCCATGGCAAAGGTCGAGGAGACCTATGACGGCGGTCGCGCAATCGTCGTGGGTGGCGAGGGCTGGCACGAGGGCGTCAAGGGTATCGTAGCGAGCCGCCTGACCAACCGTTATCACGTGCCGGCGCTGCTCTTCTCGATTGAGGACGGCGTTGCGCGCGGATCGGGTCGCTCGGTGGGCAAGGTCAACCTGTTCGACGCCGTCGAGCGTTGTTCCGACCTGCTGATTCGTCGCGGCGGACATGCCGGTGCGGTGGGTGTGACCATCGAGGCATCCAAGCTCGATGAGTTCCGCCGCCGCCTTTCCGCCGTGCTATCGGAGCTTCCCGCCGAGGACTTTGAAGACACCGACGAGGTCGCCGCCACCGTCGACCTTTCCGAGCTGAATATCGAGACCATCGAGCAGATCTCCCGTCTTGAGCCGTTTGGCCAGGGCAACAAGGTGCCGCTGCTGGCTGCCGAGGGCGTGACGATGTGCGACCGCGCCGTGGTGGGCAAAACCGGCGAGCACATGCGCTTTGTGGCGACCGATGGCGCCGCGAGTGTGCCGGCCATTATGTTCCGCGTGCCGCAAATCGATAAGCTCATCAACTGCGATAGCGCTGTCGACTTGGTGTTCGAGGCCGTTGCCGAGCATTGGCAGGGGCGTGTGAAGCCCAAGCTCATGATCAAGGATGTTCTGGTCCGCGATACCACGCTGCCCAGCGTCGACGATCCGGCATGCGAGCTTCGTCGTGGCGTGCAGCCGGCGGATTCCGGCCTGCGCCTGGAGTCGCGTAAGCGCGAGACGCTCGCCCAGCTTTCCTATACCGAGCTCACGCGCTCGCTTATCCATAGCTTTATCGGATCGAACCAGCCGCACCGCGCGCAGGTTGAGGCGCTCGATGCCTTGGCCGACCACCAGAGCGTCTTGGCCGTTATGGGAACGGGCCGCGGCAAGTCTCTCATCTTCCATGTACATGCTGCGCGCGAGGCTGTCCTTCGCGGACGTGCGAGCATCTTTGTCTATCCGCTGCGTGCGCTTGTTGCCGACCAGGCCTATCACCTCTCGTCGACGATGGCAGCGCTTGGCATTGGCGTTGGCGTGCTGACCGGCGAGACCGTGGAGGCCGCACGCGATGATGTGTTCGCCGGCCTAGCTTCGGGCCGCACCGGTATCGTGCTCACGACGCCCGAGTTCCTATCTATCCACCGTGACCGCTTCGCGCGTTCGGGCCGCATCGGCTTTGTCGTTATCGATGAGGCGCACCACGCCGGCCTTGCCAAGGGCGGCGACCGCAGCGCCTATCTCGACATGCCCGATATCCTCAAAGCCCTGGGCGACCCGGTTGTTATGGCTGCGACGGCCACCGCGACGGCTCCGGTCGTGGCCGAGCTTGCCCGCATGCTGCCGATTACTCGCACGGTGGTCGACGAGACGGTGCGCGAGAACCTGCAGCTCGAGGACGACCGCGACCTTGCGAGCCGCGAGAATCGTTTGGTGTCGATCGTGGCGACGGGGGAGAAGACCGTCATTTACGTCAATTCGCGCGACCAGTCCGTGGCGCTCGCCAAGACGTTGCGCAAACGCGTGCCAGACTGTGCGACCCATATCGCGTTCTATAACGCCGGGCTCGCGCGTTCCGATCGCCGCCGCGTAGAGGAAGCGTTTCGTGACGGAAACCTCAGTTGCATCGTTTCGACCTCTGCCTTTGGTGAGGGCGTGAACTTGCCCGATATCCGCCATGTCGTGCTCTACCACATGCCCTTTGGCGCCATCGAGTTCAACCAGATGAGCGGACGCGCCGGTCGCGACGGCCAACCTGCCGTGATTCACCTGCTCTATTCGTCGCGTGACGCTCGCATTAACGAGCGCCTACTCGACTGTTACGCGCCCGAGCGCGATGAGCTTGTCACGCTCTATCGAGCGCTGCAGACCATGTGGCGCTCCAACCGTGGCAAGACGGGGGACGATTCATTCTGCGCAAGCGATATCGACATTGCGCAGATGTGCCTTGCCATCGATGCTCGCACGCCGGTCGACGAGCGCTCGGTGGAAAGCGGCCTGGGAATCTTCGAAGAGCTCGGTTTCTGTCGCGTTTCGGGGTTTGACGATACGCGTCGCATCGCGATGGCCGAAAACCCTGGCCGCGTGCAATTGAGCAGGTCAATTCGCTATTTGGAGGGCTTGCGCTCGCGCATGGAGTTCTCGGCTTTCCGGAGCTGGGCGCTCGATTCGTGCGCTTCTGATATGCTAGCCAAAGTTAACCGCCCGATCGTACCGCGGGCCTAGGGGAAGGGGACCTCGATGGATGCCGCAGCCCGTACCGCCCATGATTCCACCCTCCAGCCGTTTTCGGAGATGGAGCACTATAAGCATGCCGATGAGCTGCCGCCCGAGATTATGGCGGACAGCTACGACAAGCTAGAGCGCCTGTGCCTCAAATATATGAATGAGGACGACTTCTCTAAGGTGGAGCAGGCCTATTGCTTTGCTGCCGAGAAGCACTGCAACCAAAAGCGCCGCTCGGGTGAGATGTACATCAACCATCCCGTCGAGGTGGCCATCATTTTGGCCGATCTCAAGATGGACTGCGATGTGGTGTGCGCCGCGCTGTTGCACGATACCGTCGAGGATACCGAGACCTCGCTTGCCGATGTTTCCGGCCTGTTTGGCGATACGGTGGCCGAGCTCGTCGATGGCGTGACCAAGCTTACCAACATCGAAGTCGACAGCATGGACGAGAAGCAGGCCCTCACGCTGCGCAAGATGTTCCTTGCCATGTCCAAGGACATCCGCGTCATTATCGTCAAGCTTGCCGACCGCCTGCATAACATGCGTACGCTGGCGGCCCTTCGCGAGGACCGTCGCCTGTTTAAGGCCCGCGAGACCATGGACGTATACGCGCCCTTGGCCGACCGTCTGGGCATGAGCTCTATCAAGTGGGAACTCGAGGACCTGTCCTTCTTTTACCTGGAGCCCGATGCCTACCAGCGCATCTCGCGCATGGTAGCCGAGTCGCGCGAGGTTCGCGAGCGCTATCTGGCCGAGACTATCAAGACGCTCACCGATGAGCTCAACCGCATTGGCCTGGAGGGCTTTCAGATCAACGGCCGTTCCAAGCACTATTGGTCTATCTATCAAAAGATGAAGCGCAAGGGCAAGGAGTTCTCCGAGATTTACGACCTGGTGGCGCTGCGCGTCATCACCCATTCGGTGCGCGATTGCTATTCCACGCTCGGTGCGGTGCATACGCTGTGGCACCCCATGCCCGGTCGCTTTAAAGACTATATCGCCATGCCCAAGGTCAATAACTACCAATCGCTTCACACGACGGTTATCGGACCCACGGCTCGTCCGCTCGAGATTCAGATTCGAACCTACGAGATGCATGAGCAGGCCGAGTACGGCATTGCCGCCCACTGGCTCTATAAGAAGTCGGGCGGATCGTCTGCCTCAAAGACCAATGATGCCCAGCGTCTGGATGATCAGATTAACTGGCTCAAGCACTCACTCGACTGGGCGGCGTCTGACGAGATCACCGATGCCAAGGAATACCTGCACTCGCTGAAGGTCGACTTGTTTGACCAGGAGATTTTTGTCTTTACGCCCAAGGGCGAGGTCATGGCGCTTCGTGCAGGCTCTACACCGCTCGACTTTGCCTACGCCGTTCATACCGAGGTCGGCAACCACTGCGTCGGCGCCAAGATCAACGGTGCGGTGGCGCCGCTTACGCACGAGATCAAGACGGGTGACCGTGTCGAGATCCTGACCAACAAGAGCTCTAAGCCGTCGCGTGATTGGCTCAAGATCGTTAAGACACCTTCGGCCAAGTCAAAGATCCGCCGTTACTTCGCCGCCGCGACCAAAGACGATGACGCTGCTGCCGGCCGCGATATACTGGCCAAGGACCTGCGCAAGCGCGGGTACGGCATCTCTACGCCGCGGTCCACGCGTGCGCTCAACACCGTGGCGGAGCAGTTTAACTACAAGCAGCTCGAGGACCTGTTTGCCGCCGTTGGTGCGGGTAAAGTCGCCCCACGTGCCGTGGGCAATAAGGTCGAGCAAATCTTGGACCCCAAACCCGAGGAACAGCTCACCAAGGCCGAGGCAATCGCCGAAGTTGTTAAGCAGCCTGCCCGCGGCTCCAACCGCAAGCCGCAAAAGCGCGGCAAGAGCGCCAGCAACGGCATTATCGTCAAGGGCGAGAGTAACAGCGGCTTGCTGGTTCGTCTGGCGCATTGTTGCAACCCTGTGACGGGCGACGATATTGTGGGCTTCATCACGCGCGGCCGCGGCGTTTCGGTGCATCGCGCCAATTGCCCCAACGTCAAGGGTCTTATGGAACATCCCGAGCGCATGATCGATGTGGAGTGGGACGGCGCTGCCGACACCCTCTTCCAGGTCGAGATCGTGGTCGAGTGCCTGGACCGCATGGGCCTGCTCAAGGACGTCACCATTGCCATTGGCGATGCGGGCGGCAATATCCTTTCTGCCGCTACGTCGACCAACCGCGAGGGTATTGCAACCCTGCGCTTTATGGTCGAGATCTCGGACGCGAGTGGTCTGGATCCGCTGCTGGCCTCTATCAGCAGCGTTGACTCGGTCTACGACGCGCGCCGCCTGATGCCCGGCGAGGGTGGAGCCCAGCTTAAGCGCCGCGTTTAGTCGCGACGAACGTGCCACATTATCGATATTCGCTATGCTCGAGGCATCGTTTGATGCCTCGAGTTCTATAGAGAGGAGAAGGACATGAGTGCTGTGTCCTTGGATTTAACCCCCAAGGGATCGGTCGAGATCGAGACGCTCGTAAACGGTCCCATTCAGACCAATAGCTATGCTGTCATTTCGGACAATGAGTGCGTGATTATCGACCCCGCATGGGAAGGCGAGCGCTTGGTGGAGCATATTCGAGCCGAACACCCCGGCGTACACGTGCTTGGCGCCGTATGCACTCATGGCCATGCCGATCATGTTGGTGGTGTTGCCGGCGTGCGAACCACCGCTGGTGAGGGCTGCCAGTATGAGCTGTGTGCTAAGGATGTGGCGGTGCCGCATGCGAATATCGAGGAACAGCGAGCTATGTGGGGCATCGAGACGCCCGATCCGGGTGAGCCGACGCGCCTGCTCGCCGAGGGCGATGCTATCGAGGTGGGCGATATCTGCCTGCAGGTGATCGAGACGCCAGGGCATACGCCGGGCGGGATCGTCTTGTTTGCTGTCACCGAGCAGGGGGACATTGCCTTTGTGGGCGACACCCTGTTTCCGGGCGGGCACGGCCGCACCGATCTTTCTGGAGGAGACGAGGCGGCGATTCTGCGCTCGCTCTCCAAGCTCGCCCGGCTTCTCCCGCCCGATACCGTTTGCCTAACCGGTCATGGCGATTCGACCACCATGGCACGCGAGCTCATGCAGAACCCTTTCATGCGGATGTAGCTTAATAGTCGGCTTTTGAAGCACGAGAAGCGTCCAAACGTCAAGCTATTTTTCCCCAACGGGTCAATTCCGTAGGGCAAACGGTCAAAAAAAGTCTGTTTGGACGATATTCGTGAACAAACGAACGTTTATGCTCGGGTACGCCGTGGTAAAATCTCAGGCGTTATCGGAGCAACCTTACAGGAGGTTTCTTTTATGCTCGTCAACGCAGCAGACATGCTCAAGAAGGCTGAGGCCGGCAAGTACGGTCTCGGTGCCTTCAACACCAACAACCTCGAGTGGACCCTGGCTATTCTCCAGGCCGCCGAGGAGGCCAAGTCTCCGCTGATCCTTCAGTGCACCGCTGGTGCCGCTAAGTGGATGGGCGGTTTCAAGGTCTGCGCCGACATGGTCAAGGCTGCCGTCGAGGCCACGGGCGTTACCGTTCCCGTCGCCCTTCACCTCGATCACGGTTCTTACGAGGACTGCTTCAAGTGCATCGAGGCCGGCTTCACGTCCATCATGTATGACGGCTCTCACGAGGAGACCTTCCAGCTTAACCTCGACCGCACCAAGGAGCTCGTTGAGCTTGCCCACTCCAAGGGCATGTCCATCGAGGCCGAGGTCGGCGGCATCGGCGGCACCGAGGACGGTGTGACCTCCAGCGGCGAGCTCGCTGATCCTGCTGAGTGCAAGCAGATCGCTGACCTGGGCGTCGACTTCCTCGCCTGCGGTATTGGCAACATCCACGGCGTGTACCCCGCCGACTGGGCTGGCCTTTCCTTCGAGCGTCTGGGCGAGATCAAGGCCCAGACCGGCGACCTGCCCCTCGTCCTGCACGGTGGCACCGGCATCCCCGAGGATCAGATCAAGAAGGCCATCTCCCTGGGCATCTCCAAGATCAACGTCAACACCGACCTGCAGCTCGTCTTCGCCAAGGGCGTCCGCGAGTACATCGAGGCTGGCAAGGATCAGCAGGGCAAGGGCTTTGACCCCCGCAAGCTCCTCAAGCCTGGTCGCGACAACATCGTTGCCCGCACCAAGGAGCTCATGGAGGAGTTTGGCTCCGTCAACAAGGCGTAAGCGTCGCTAAACTTCCCGCCGGAAGCCCCGTCCCCCTACACTGTTTCCTTTGCGCTCACCTGGCTTTGCCAGAAGTCGCGCCAAGAAAACAGCTCCGGGGGACGGGGCTTCCTTCGTTTAACGCCGCAGGGTTACGAGTCTGAATTAAGATGGCTACTGGCTTTGCCAGAAGTCGCGCGACGGAAACAGCTCCGGGGAAACGGGGCCTCCTTTGTTAACTTGCTACAGGGTTACTGGTCTGATTTTAGTTATATGGTTACCGTTCAGCGGTGTTGATGGCTCCCTTGTTGGGGCTTTCTTTTTATCTCGCTACAATGGGCTTCAAGCGTTCTAGTGACTTGGAGTTTTGGTATGGCTGTTATTAATGTGCTGCCTTCGGATGGGAAGGTTATTGACGAAGGTCCTGTTGGTTGCTCTGTTGATGTCTGCTGTGATGATTTTCGCCATCTCGATATTGGGCTACCGCCCGAGATTCTTCGTCTTAAGGATGCGGGGTATTTGACGCAGGCTGTTGCTGCCTGCGATCGCCTTTTGGAGCAGAACCCCGAGCCTTCGCTGGCTGCTTGTGTTCGTGCCGAGCGGTATCGCATGCTCGAGACGCCGCTTCATTTTTCGGTGTCGCGCGATCAGGCTATTGCGATGATTCGCGAGGAGTGGCCAGAGTTTACCGAAGAGCAGTTTGATGACCTGATTAATCGTAAGCGTATTGACTGGCGCTTTATCGATGGCGAACTGTTCGTTCTCGACAACTTCCTCGATTCGCTTCGCGTATATCCCAAAGAGGTTCCCGGCATGCGGCCCGATTCTACGGACGGAGTAGCACTGCGCAACGAGATGCTCAAGGAGATGGAGTCGCAAAACGGATTGGCTCGCGTCATTACGCTTAAAGCGTCCGTGTCTGTCCCCGGCGCTCTGGAAGGGGAGACCGTTTGCGCTTGGCTTCCCGTCGCGGCTGCCTGCCGTCAGCAGTCTCGGGTCGAGATTCTCGACATGACGCCGGAGGGCGCTGTTGCTCCCGCGAATGCTTCGGCGCGTACCGCCTCGTGGTCTTCCTCGAGCGAGCACTTATTTTCGGTGACCTATCGTTATCACATCGATGCTGCTTATTGTGATGTCTACGGTGGCACACTTCCGGTTCACCCGCGTATGGACGCGCCTCTGCCCGAGGATATTTCCGAGGACCGTCCGCACATTGCATTTACGCCGTATCTGCAGCAGCTGACGGCCAGTGTTGTTGACGGACTCGAGGATCCGCTCGATCGCGCCCGTGCTATCTATGATTACCTGACGCAGCATATCGACTATCGCTATCAGCCGCCGTACTTGCTTTTGGGATCTATTGCCGATGACTGCGCGCATTCGCTCCGCGGCGATTGCGGCGTTATGGCGCTCACGTTTATCACCATGTGCCGTATCGCGGGCGTGCCTGCCCGTTGGCAGAGCGGCCTGTATGTTGCGCCCGATTCGGTGGGGTCGCACGACTGGGCAGAGTTCTATACGCCGCAGACCGGTTGGCTCAACGCCGACGTGTCATTTGGATCTTCTGCTCGCAGGATGGGGGAGGAGTGGCGCCGCCGTCACTACTTTGGCAATCTCGACCCGTGGCGTATGGTGGCCAACAATCGATTCCAGGCAGAGTTTGAGCCCTCTTTCGACGGCATGCGCGAGGACCCTTACGATAACCAGATGGGTGAGGCTTCGGTCGACGGTCGCGGATGCCGTTGGCGCGAGATGCTCCGCACGGTCGAACTCATCGAAATGCTCGAAGTTCCATTTTCGGACTAATCGGTAGAAAGCTGTGATAAACTAACTCACGCATTGCGTGCCCGAGTGGCGGAATTGGCAGACGCAGTGGACTCAAAATCCACCGTTGGCAACAACGTGCGAGTTCGAGTCTCGCCTCGGGCACCATTCATGCAAGCGAGCGTTCAAGGGGGTTGCGGCCCCCTTTTTCGTGCCGAACTCGCGTGAGCGCGCGAAGCGTTAAGCAAACAGGCCTGTGGCCTGTTTGTAGCGGAGCGTGGCGAGGGCGCCACGCGCCCGAAGCCCGGGGCTTCGCGAAGCGAAGGCCCTTCGAGTCTCGTCTCGAGCACCATACATGCAAGCGAGTGTTCAAGGGGGTCAAGGTCCCTTTTTCGTGTACGTAATGTGATAACGCGCTGTACGTGTTATTATTCGCAAGGCGTTGTTCCCGCAATGCCCTAAAGAGGAACCTGAGGGTTCCCACCTTTTGGCGCCAATGAGCAGCTGACTGGTCATACAACTTAGATTCCCTTCCTCAAATCGAGGAAGTCTATGTGTACGACCTGGTTGCTGAGAAGCGCCGGGTTATTTTTTTATGAATGGAGGTAGGGAAAATAGCTAAGTCTGATGACACCCGCATCAACGACGAGATCACTGCATCTTCGTGTCGTTTGATTGGCGTCGATGGCTCTCAGCTCGGCCTGTTCGCCATCCGCGATGCCCAGCGCGTCGCCGACGATCAGGGTCTCGACCTGGTCGAGATCGCTCCCAACGCGGAGCCGCCGGTCTGCAAGGTCATGGACTACGGTAAGTTCAAGTACCAGCAGGCCATGAAGGCCAAGGCTGCTCGTAAGAACCAGTCCAAGGTCGAGGTCAAGGAAATGAAGTTCCGACCCAAGATCGACGTTGGCGACTACGAGACCAAGAAGGGCCACGTTCTGCGTTTCCTCAAGAAGGGCGCACGCGTTAAGATCACCATCATGTTCCGCGGCCGTGAGATGGCTCACCCGGAGCAGGGCCTTAACGTTCTCGAGCGTCTCGCCGAGGATCTCAAGCCTTACGCTACGGTCGAGTCCAAGCCTAAGATGGAAGGCCGTAACATGCTTATGCTGCTCGCCCCGATTAAGGGCGCCTTCGATGAGGATAAAGCGGCAAGCGATAGCAAGTAACTAGTGTTCTGTAACCGATTAAGGAGTATTTCATGCCTAAGATGAAGTCCCACAGCGGCACCAAGAAGCGTTTCCGCAAGACTGGTACCGGCAAGCTTATGCGCGCCAAGGCTTTCAAGAGCCACATCCTGAGCAAGAAGTCCACCAAGCGTAAGCGTGGCTTCCGTCAGGAGACCGAGATCGCCGCTGCCGACCGCAAGGTCATCAAGTCGCGTCTCGCCTAAGTTCGCGTTCCCGTTTTTCGTTTTACCGTCTAGGAGTTGATAGAACATGGCACGTATTAAGCGCGCTGTTGCCGCCAAGAAGAAGCGCCGTACCGTTATGCACCGTGCGAAGGGTTACTACGGTGCCGCTTCGCGTACTTACAAGCATGCTAAAGAGCAGGTCCAGCACTCCCTGCAGTATCAGTATCGTGATCGCCGCAACAAGAAGCGCGAGATCCGTTCTCTCTGGATCACCCGTATCAACGCTGCTGCTCGCCTGAACGACATCTCTTACTCTCAGTTCATGCACGGCCTGAAGGTTGCCGGCATCGAGCTCGACCGCAAAGTCCTGGCTCAGATGGCTTACGAGGACATCGAGTCCTTCAACGAGCTGGCTACCATCGCCAAGAAGGCTCTCGAGGCCTAATAGATTCTCTTGAATCGCTAGGGGAGTGTCGCGTTGTGCGCGGCACTCCCTCTTTTTATCTGAAGCGCGGTTTACATTGCTAAAAGCGCGGGTAGATAAACACATATAGGTGACCGATCTCTATATATTCCTGAACCAAAGGGTCATCATCTGATATGTGCGGAAGATCCGCACCAGTCTTTCTATTACCTATAGAAAGCGATATGTTGTGTAGGACTTGTGAAGAGTGGAATTGACGACCCACAGGGCTTCGCGGTCTGGCAATATATCTCCTTGCCGCGCGGCCCGGTCGGACCGGATCAGCCGCC
>CAJLPX010000037.1 GCA_905208635.1 uncultured Collinsella sp.
CCTTTCTCTCGGAAAACTTCGCGAAGCCCAGTTTCCGAGAGAAAGTGTCCGGCTGCCGCCCCGGCCGACCAGGTCACATTACACCGTGTGCTGTGGCAGGTCCTGCAGGGCGATGACGTCCATGCCCATGTCGTTGGCGCTGCCGTGACCTTGCTGGTCCTCGCGCACGGCCTCGATGGCGCTCACGTACGTGTTGGCCGCAGACATCGCCGTCACGCAGGTCACGCCGCGGCGCACGGCCTCGGTACGCAGCAGGTAGCCATCGCCACGCGAGCCCGGACCGTACGGCGTGTTGATGATTACCGCAATCTTGCCATCGGCGATGAGGTCGCCGATGTTGGGGCACTCGCCGTCGTGCGGGCCGCTGATCTTCTCCACGACTTCGCACGTCACGTTGCCGCCGCGCAGCACGCGCGCCGTACCCTCGGTAGAGCAGATGTCAAAGCCCAGATAGCGCAGGATACGGGCGACCGAAAGGATGTGGCGCTTGTCGCGGTCGCACACGCTAATGAACACCTTGCCGCAACTCGGATCGGGCAGCTTGTAGTCGATTGCCAGCTGCGTCTTGGCGTATGCCTCGGGGTAGCTCTTGGCGATACCCATGACCTCGCCCGTCGACTTCATCTCGGGCCCCAGGATGACGTCGGCGCCCGGGAAACGACCCCAGGGCATGACGGCTTCCTTCATGCAGAACCAGTCCAGCTGACGTTCGTCGCTCGGCAGGCCCAAGCTCGCGATGGAATCGCCTGCCATGATGCGCGCCGCGCATTTGGCCAGCGGCACACCGGTGGCCTTGGAGATAAACGGCACGGTACGGCTGGCGCGCGGGTTGGCCTCGATCACGTAGACGGTCTCGCCCTTGATGGCATATTGCACGTTGACCAGACCGCGGACTCCCAGCGCCATCGCGATGCGGCGCGTGGTCTCGCGGAGCTTCGCCTGCAGGCTCTCGCTAAAGCTGAACGGCGGGATGCAGGTCGCGGAGTCGCCGGAGTGAATACCGGCTTCCTCGATATGCTCCAGGATGCCGCCGATGTATACCTCTTCGCCATCGCACAGGGCGTCGACATCGGACTCGATTGCGCCCTCCAGGAAGCGGTCCAGATACACCGGGTAGTCGGGGCTGATGCGCGCAGCCTCTGCCATGTAATCGCGCAGATGCTCGGCATCGTAGGCGATCATCATGCCGCGGCCGCCCAGCACGTAGCTCGGACGCACCAGCAGCGGGTAGCCGATGTGCGCGGCCACGGCCTCGGCCTCCTCAAACGAGGTGGCCTGACCCGCCGGCGGGTACATAATGCCCAGCTTGTCGAGTAGGACGGCAAAGCGCTCGCGGTCCTCGGCAAAATCGATGGCGTCGGGCTTTGTGCCCATAATGTTGACGCCGCTCTCCTCGAGCATGCGCGCCAGCTTAAGCGGGGTCTGGCCGCCGAGCGTCACCACGACGCCGTCGGGGCGCTCGACATCGATAACGTCCATGACGTCCTCGTAGGTGAGCGGCTCAAAGTACAGACGGTCGGACGTGTCATAGTCGGTCGAGACGGTCTCGGGATTGCAGTTGACCATGATGGTCTCGAAGCCGCGAGCCGCCAGCGCGTAGCTCGCGTGCACGCAGCAGTAATCGAACTCGATACCCTGGCCAATGCGGTTGGGGCCGGCGCCCAGGATCATCGCCTTGGGCTTGTCCGCCGGCGTGGTCTCGTCGGGAGCCACGCACTTCTTGGCATCCGGGCTCGTGCGGTAGATGTTCTCGTACGTCTTGTAGTGGTACTCCGTGGCGCTCGAGAACTCGGCCGCGCAGGTATCGACCGTCTTCATGCTGGGAACCACGCCCAGGCCCTTGCGGTAAGCGCGCACAAAGCGCTCATCGGAGCCGGTCAGCGCGGCAATCTCGGCGTCGCTCGTGCCGTACTGCTTGAGCAGGCGCATCGCGTCGGCGTCGATATCCTCCACGCGCAGGCCGCGGATGCTCTCCTGGACCTGCACCATGTCGTTGATACGGTTGAGGTACCACGGATCGATACCGCAGATGGCATGGATGCGGGCGATGTCCCAGCCACGGCGCAGGGCCTCGACCACAAAGAAGATGCGGTGCTCGGTCGGGGTTGCCACGGCCTGAGCGAGCTCGTCGTCGCTCAGCTTGTCGGCACCCTCCTTGCCACCGGCGCAAATGCCCTGATGTCCGTCCTCCAGCGAGCGCATGGCCTTGCCAAAGGCCTCCTCAAAGGTGCGGCCGATCGCCATGATCTCGCCCACGGCCTTCATGCGCGTGGTGAGCGTGGGGTCGGTACCCTTGAACTTCTCGAAGGCAAAGCGCGGCACCTTGACCACGCAGTAGTCAATCGTGGGCTCAAAGCAGGCGGGCGTTGCCTTGGTGATGTCGTTGACGATTTCGTCGAGCGTATAGCCAACGGCCAGGCGCGCGGCGGCCTTGGCGATGGGGAAACCCGTGGCCTTGGAGGCCAGTGCGGACGAGCGGCTCACGCGCGGGTTCATCTCGATGACGATCAGACGGCCGGTCTGGGGGTTCACGGCAAACTGCACGTTGGAGCCGCCGGTCTCGACGCCGATCTTTTCCAAGATGGCGAGCGAGGCGACACGCATGCGCTGATACTCAAGGTCGGAGAGGGTCTGCGCCGGTGCCACCGTGATGGAGTCGCCGGTATGCACGCCCATGGGATCGAGGTTCTCGATGGAGCACACGATGATGCCGTTGCCGGCGTGGTCGCGCATGACCTCCATCTCGTACTCTTTCCAGCCCTCGATGGACTCCTCGACCAGCACCTCGTGGGCAGGCGAAAGCTCGAGGCCCTGGCTCACGATAGAGACGAGCTCCTCATGGGTATGCGCGATGCCGCCGCCGGCACCGCCGAGGGTAAAGCTCGGACGCAGCACGCAGGGATAGCCCACGCGCTCGGCGATGGCCTCGGCGTCAGCCACGCTATAGGCGTAGCCCGAGCGCGCGACCTCCAGGCCGATCTCGGCCATGGCCTCGTTAAAGAGCTTGCGGTCCTCGCCGCGCTCGATGGCGGCCAGGTCGCAACCGATCATCTCGACGCCGTACTTGTCGAGCGTGCCGTCCTTTGCCAGCTCGACGGCGGCGTTCAGACCGGTCTGGCCGCCCAGCGTGGGCAGCAGCGCGTCCGGGTGCTCTTTCTTGATCACGCGCTCGATAAACTCGGCGGTGATAGGCTCAACATAGGTGCGGTCAGCCAAGCCCGGGTCGGTCATGATGGTCGCCGGATTGGAGTTGACCAGGATGACCTCAAAGCCATCCTCCTTGAGCACCTTGCAGGCCTGGGCGCCGGAGTAGTCGAACTCGCAGGCCTGACCGATAACGATGGGGCCCGAACCAATAACGAGGATGCGCTTGATGTCAGTACGTTTAGGCATGTTAGTTCTCCTCGGTCGCAGCGTTCTCGGACTCGGCGAAATTCCAGCCGGCGAGGCGGTCCTTCGCGGTGTCGATGTCCAGGTAGTTCTCCTCGCCGTCCATGAGTCGCGTAAAGGCGGTAAAGAGATAGTGGGCATCGGTGGGGCCGGGCGAAGCCTCGGGGTGGTATTGGACCGAGAAGCACGGGGCGTCGAGCAGCTGGATGCCCTCGGCGGTGCCGTCGTTGAGGTTCACATGTGTCAGGCGAATGCGACCAAAGCGCTCGTTCATCACGACCGGCGCGATGCCGCGACGCACCCAGGCGCGCAGGTCGCCATCGGCCGCATGCTCGGTTTCGCCGCCGGAAAGCTCCGGAATCAGTTTGCCCAGACTGGGGAACAGCAGGCCAAAGCCGTGGTTTTGCGCGGTGATCTCCACGCGACGGCTCACCAGATTCATAACCGGCTGGTTACCGCCACGGTGACCGAATTTAAGCTTTTCCATTTGGGCGCCGCAGGCCAAGCTGATCATCTGGTGACCTAGGCAAATACCAAAGACCGGCACCTTGCCGATCAGCTGCTGCACCTGCTCGTAGGTCTCCACCACGGCGTCGGGGTCGCCGGGGCCGTTGGACAAAAAGACGCCATCGGGATTCATCTCGAGCACCTGCTGGGCGGGAGTATCCCACGGCACGACGGTAAGGTCGCAGCCGGCGCGGACCAGCCCCTCCAGAATGCCGCGCTTCACACCGCAGTCGTAGGCGACCACTTTGTGACGGGCAGGAGCGGCAACCGCAAGCGCAAAGTCATGCGTGGCAGGCAGGTCGGCGGCCACAAACTCGTGAGGCGCGGGGCAACTTACGGTCTTGACCAGGTTCTCGCCTACCAGCGTGGGCGCTGCGGCCAGACGCTCGGCAAGCTCGTCGACGTCGAAGATCTCGGTCGAGATAATGCCCATTTTGGAACCATTGTCGCGCAGATGGCGCACCAGAGCGCGGGTGTCGACACCCTCGATAGCGACGATGCCGTGAGCGCGCAGGTACTCCGGCACGCTGACGGCCGAGCGCCAGTTAGAAGGCGTGGCGCACATGTCGCGAACGATCATGCCGCGCATAGCCGGAGCGCTCGCAGGGCGCACGGCGTCGCCAGGGAAGGCCGACTGGACATCGGTCTCGTCGATACCGTAATTGCCGATCTGCGGATAGGTCATGGTTACAATTTGGCCGGCATAACTCGGGTCGGTCATGACCTCAAAGTAGCCCTCGAGCGAGGTGTTGAAGCAGACTTCGCCGGTCGCGGTGCCCTCGGCGCCGCATGCACGTCCATAAAAAATGGTCCCATCCTCAAGATACAGGATACAGGGACCGCAGGTGCCCTTGCTGGTTTTGGCCAGCATATGCTGGCAAAGCTCGCTGGGCGCGAAGGTGCGGGCGGCAGCGCCCGCGGTATGGTTGTTCGCCATAATTCTCCTTCCCGGTCTCACAGGACCGGCTTAAAGGTGTGTAGTTAGGCCTCGCGGTATTGTAACCGCAAGCATGCCTCATGGCGTTAATTTCATCAAATTGTTTACGAAATGATAATTATGACTTTCTATGCATAATGATTATTTAATCCCCGTCCCAGAAAAATCATCCCGCGGGGCTTGTGGCTCACGCGGGATGACGGCGTCTTACTTTTTCTTGTCCTGTTCCAGCAGATCGGACGGTGAGCGATCGGGCTTGCCGCCGCGGAAAATCTCGCGGCCATGCAGACGATGCTCCAAGTCACGTTCGGCCTTTTCCTCGTCAATCTTGGTCTGGCTCACCACCGGGTCCTCAATCAACGACGACACCGAGTTCACCTGTTTTTGAATGCGCTCGGCAATGGTGTCGTCCATGCTTACGATGCGCATCTTCCAGTCGATACTCGTGGCGTTGGATGAGCTCTTGGTCCACACAAACGTCAAAATGGCGCTCTGATGACCCCGCGCGGGGAACATGCCAAAAAAGGAATCGTGCTGAATGTTGCTATTCTCGTCGATATAGGCGTGAACGTTATACACCACGCGGTCAATCTTGTCGTTGAGCAGGGCGTTGGTCGCAAGCGCCGCGGCCTGGATCTGCCCGTTGGACAGCAGCTCGAGCTCGTTGGCAGACGACGTGTCCAACACCGTCACCTCAACCGTGCCCGTACGCTCATCGGCTTCATCGACGGTAAAGTCGAGTGGGAACTGCGTAAAGCCGTTGCCCCACTCAAGGCCGCCCTTCAGCGCCGTCGAAACGGTATCCACCGAAACGCTCTCGGACAGGTTGGCGGTGTTCAGACGACGCATCACGCCGTAGCCGATCTGCATGCCCACGATCAGCACCAAAATACCAATGACTACGGCCATCGCGGTCTTCGTAATGGTATGGCTCACCTGCGAGCCCGAAGGATCGTCCTCGGACAGCGGGTCGATATGTTTTGCCTGGCTCGCGCGGTCCTCGCTGCGCAGCTGCGCTAGCGCCGCTTTGTCACCGCGCTTGGCCGCAGCCTCCTTCTCACGCATGCGCTCGGTTCGCTTTTTGGCAAGCGTGGGATCCAAGACGCCGGATGCATCGATTTCGGAGAATAACTCCGTCACTTCTTCCGGAGTCAAAGGGTTCTTGTCAGCCATAAACTTCCTGTCATATCAATCAGTCGAGCTCGTGCGCACGCGCACCTTCGAACTGCATTCGATAGTAACGGGCATAGGTGCCGCCACGGGCGAGAAGCTCCTCGTGCGTGCCACGCTCCACAACGCGACCATGCTCAACGGTCGCAATCTCATCGGCATGCTTAATGGTCGAAAGACGATGGGCGATGATGATTGTGGTACGGCCGCGTGCCAGCTCTTCGAGTGACTCCTGCACCGCCTCCTCGCTCTCGTTATCCAAAGCACTCGTCGCCTCGTCCAAAATCAGGATCTTGGGGTTCTTGAGAAACACGCGCGCGATGGCAACGCGCTGTTTCTGTCCGCCCGAAAGACGGCTGCCGCGCTCGCCCACGACCGTGTCATAGCCCTGTGGAAGCGACTCGATAAAGGCATCGATGTTGGCACGACGGGCGGCCTCGGCGATCTCTTCTGCCGTGGCGCCCGGCTTGCCGTAGGCGATGTTCTCGCCGATTGTTCCGTCAAACAGGTAGACATCCTGCTGCACCAGGCCGATAGCGCGGCGCAGGCTCTGCTGCGTCACATCGCGCACGTCCTGACCGTCGATGCTAATGGACCCAGCGGCAACGTCGTAAAAGCGCGGCAGCAGCGAACAGGTCGTGGACTTGCCACCGCCCGAAGGGCCAACCAAAGCGATGGTCTGCCCGGGCTTGATGGACAGATCCATATGGTCGATAACGGGACGCTCGTCGGCATCGCCCTCGCCCAGCTCAACATCCTCGTAGTTAAAGCACACGTCGTGATAATCCACGGCGCCGGCGGTCACCTGCAGATCCATGGCGCCCGGCTTGTCCTGGATATCCGGCGCGGTCGAGAGTACCTCGTCCATGCGCTTAAAGCCGGCGATGGCCTTCTGATACGTTTCGGCCGAATTGACGAGTGTCTCGAGCGGCGTGCAGAACAGCGAAATATAGAGTGCAAAGGTCGCCATATCGACCGCCTGCAGCTGTCCCTGGGCGACCAGCCAGCCGCCCAGCAGTACCACGATCACATAGAGCACACCCGAGAGCAGGCCATACGTCGCAGTATAGACGCCCATGGCGTGATACATGTTCTCCTTGGACGAAAGATAGCGATTGTTGGAGGCGCGGAACTTAGAGCGCTCGGTCTCCTCATTGGCAAAGCTCTTGACCACGCGCATGCCCGCCAGCGAATCCTGCAGCTGCGCATTGATGCCGCTGATCTTTTTGCGGTTGTCGCTAAAGACCTCGCGCATGCGCATGTTCTGCCAAAACATGATGACCGAAAACGCTGCTGTCACCGCAGCCATGGCAAGCGCCAGCACCGGGGCGATGGTAAAGAGGATCACAAACGAGCCGATAATCTCGATGCCGCAGATGATGATCCACTCGGGCACGTGGTGCGCCGCCTCGCAGATATCGAACAGGTCGTTGACCACGCGGCTCATCATGTCGCCCGAGCTGTTGCAGTCAAAGTACGCAAAGCTAAAGCGCTCATACTGGTCAAACAGGTCCTCGCGCATTTTGGACTCCATACGCGCGCCCATCACGTGACCCCAATAGCTCACAAAATAGCGGCAGGCGCAGCGGACGGCATACATCAGCACCAAGCCCACCGCAATCATGCCGAGCGCCTGCATAATGACAGCCTGACCCTGAGTAAAGAGCCCACCGGTCAAATTGCGCAGAATAATAGGAAACGCAAGGTCAATGGCAGCAAGCACCAGAGCGCAAACAGTATCGGCAACAAAAAGCCCCATCTGGGGCTCGTAATACGAGAGAAACCTTTTAAACATGCAATCCTCGAAGAGAAATAAATAGCGTGAGAAATCCGGTTGAACCGGTCAGGCTGAAAACAAAGCGTCCCAACAAGCATAACGCCGATGTTCTGGCAGCGTCAGCGAAAACGTCCCTAAGCGAGCAAGGTGCCTTGAAAGAGGAGCGACGCGTACTTCGGTACGCGAGCGACGATTGAAAGGCAGATTGCCGCTTAGGGGCGTTTGCAGCGTCGACTCGTTACGCGGTTTGGTAAAACCGCGCAACCTAGAGCTCCGCGCCCCCAAGGCGATGCGCGATGCTATCGCAGGCAAGCGCGCCTACGACGGTCTTGGCGTCTTCGATCTTGCCGTCGAGCACGGCGTCAATCAGCTCGTGCAGCGGCACCAGGTCAACGTTGACGAACTCATCATCATCGGGGTTGGGCACATCAAACTCGAGCTTGGTAGCCAAGTAGATGTGAATGATCTCGTCGCAAAAACCGCAGGACGTGACAATCGACGTCAAAAAGCGAATGCGACCAGCCCTAAAGCCCGTCTCCTCATGCAGTTCGCGCTTGGCGCAATCGAGCGGATCCTCGCCTGGATCGAGCTTGCCGGCGGGAATCTCGACCGTCACGCGGTCGATGGCGGTGCGGTACTGACGCACCAGTACGATCTTGCCGCTCTCGGTCAGCGCCACAACGGCCGCCGCACCCGGATGGCGAACGATATCGCGGGCGCTGCGGCGACCGTTGGGCAGCTCAACCTCAAGACGGTGGACGTCGAGGATCTTGCCCTTCCAGGCGCACTCCTCCGAAAGAATCTTCTCGTGCAGCTCGGCATCGTGCGGGTCGTCGTCGCCCAGCACCAGCGCCGGCTCGTCAGCGACCTCGCCACCAGGCTCGCCCTCGGCGTGCCCATACATGCGGCTGTCCTCCTCGACGATCTGTGCGTCCACGAGTTCTTCGTTCTTCTCGTCCATCCGTCTCATTCCTCTCGGATTTTAGGCATCCCAGGCGTCGCGGCCGCGCAGCGCACGCAGGCCAATGTCGTGGCGCAGGGTCTTGCCCTCAAAATCAATCTTCTCGCAGGCCTCGTAGGCAAGGTTGCGAGCGTTCTCAAACGTATCGCCCAGCGCGGTCACGGCAAGCACACGGCCGCCGTTGGTCACAAGCTGGCCATCCACCACGGCGGTGCCGGCATGGTATACGGTCACGTTCTCCATAGCCTCGGCATCCTCGATACCGGTGATGACCTTGCCTTTCTCGTAGCTGCCGGGGTAGCCCGCGCTCGTCAGGACAACGGCCACGGCCCACTCGTCGCGCCAGTCGAGTTCAATCTGATCGAGCTCGCAGTTGGCGCAGGCCAGCATGACCTCGACTAGGTCGTTCTTAAGGCGCGGGAGCACGACCTGCGTCTCGGGATCACCAAAGCGGGCGTTGAACTCCAGCACCTTGGGGCCGGCGGGGGTAAGCATAAAGCCGCCATACAGGCAGCCGCGGTAGTCGATGCCCTCGGCAGCAAGCTCGGCCACGGTCTGCTCCATGACCTTCACCATCGTGGCGTGCTCCTCGTCGGTCACGATGGGTACCGGGCTGTAGACGCCCATGCCACCGGTGTTGGGGCCCTTGTCGCCCTCGAGCGCACGCTTGTGATCCTGCGAGGTGGCCATGGGACGCACGGTCTTGCCGTCGGTAAAGGCCAGCAGCGAGCACTCGGGGCCGGTCAGCATCTCCTCGATGACCACGGTATTGCCGGCATCGCCAAAGGTGCCGCCAAAGCACTCACGCACGGCTTCCTCGGCCTGCGTAAGCTCGGTTGCCACGATAACACCCTTGCCCGCGGCAAGGCCGTCGGCCTTGACGACCAGCGGAGCACCCTGCTCGCGCACATAGGCAAGAGCCGAGGCCTCGTCGGTAAACGAGCCATAGGCTGCCGTCGGAATACCGGCACGCTCCATGAGCTGCTTTGAGAACAGCTTAGAGCCCTCCATCTGGGCACCCTCGGCACCCGGGCCAAAGCAGGGAATACCCGCCGCGCGCACGGCGTCGGCCACGCCCGCCACGAGCGGAGCCTCGGGGCCAATTACCACGAGTCCGCATCCGTGGCTCTGCGCAAACGCCGCCACGGCCGCAGGATCGCAGTCGTCGAGAACAACGTTCTCGCCGCAGCTCGCGGTGCCGCCGTTACCCGGCGCGATGTAGAGCTTGCCGGCGCGCGGTGATGCTGCGAGTTTAGCTGCCAAAGCATGCTCACGGCCGCCGCTGCCCAACAACAGGATGTCGATGGTTTGAGTGTCCGCCTTCAAGGGTGCCTCCTCTATGGATGAACGGCCCGCTCCGCGCGAGCCCTTTGCAAGCAAATATACCCCTCGGCCGCCCGTCCGGGCTGCAAAGGGGTATATCGCAATAACCGTATAAACCGATTACTTCCAGAATCGGTTGATGATCTGCTCGCGACCGGCGCCGACGCCAATGAACGTCACGCGGGTGTGTGCCAGATCTTCGATAAACGCCACGTAGTCCTGAGCCTCCTGCGGCAGCTCATCAAAGCTGCGGCAGCCGGTGATATCGCACTTCCAGCCAGGAAGCTCCTCGTAGATGGGCTTGGCGTGCTCAAAGCGCACCTGGTGCTCGGGCACGCTCGTGTAGCGCTCGCCATCGACGTCATAGGCAACGCACACCTTAATGGTGTCGAAGGCCGAAAGCACGTCGAGCTTGGTCAGGGCGATATCGGTGAGACCGTTAACGCGCGAGGCATAGTTGGCGATGGGGCCGTCAAACCAACCACAGCGGCGGCGACGACCGGTGGTCACGCCGTACTCATAGCCCTCCTCGGTCAGCGTGCGACCGGCCTCGGACTCATAGGAAAGCTCGGTGGGCATGGGGCCCGAACCGACGCGGGTGATATAGGCCTTCATGACGCCCAGCACGCGGTCGACGTTCTTCATGCCCACGCCAGAACCGGTAATGGCGCCGCCGGCGGTGCAGTTGGAAGACGTCACGTACGGATAGGTGCCGTGATCGATGTCGAGCAGCGTCGCCTGGGCGCCCTCAAACAGCAGGTCCTTGCCCTCATCGATCATGTTGTTGAGCAGCAAGCTCGTCTCGGTGATGTAGGGGCGCAGGCGCTCGGCCATGGGCAGATACTCGTCGCAAATCTGGTCCACGGTGTAGGTGGGCAGGTTGTAGATGAGCTCAAGCTCGGGGTTCACGCGGGCAAGAGCGGTCTCCAGCTTGTCGCGGAACAGTGCCTCGTCCAGCATGTCCTGCATGCGCAGGCCGATGCGGGCCATCTTGTCCTGGTAGCACGGACCGATGCCTTGCTTGGTGGTACCGATGTTCTTCTTGCCGAGCTTCTGCTCAAAGGCGCCATCCAGATCGATGTGGTACGGCATGATGACATGCGCGTTGCCGCTAATCTTGAGGTTCTTGGTGGTGATGCCGTCGGCCTCGAACATGTCGATCTCCTCAAGGACAACCTTGGGGTTGACGACGCAGCCGTTACCGATCACCGACACGTGGTCGGAATACATGATGCCGGAGGGCACCTGGTGCAGGCCGTACTTCTTGCCGTTGACGACGATGGTGTGACCGGCGTTGTTGCCGCCCGAGTAGCGCACGACGGCATCGAAGTCGCCGGCGACCAGGTCGCAAATCTTACCCTTGCCCTCATCGCCCCACTGGGCACCGACCAAAACGGTTGACGGCATGTTTACTCCTTACATTCATGGACTGTCTACGCGCCACGCCGGCACGCAGAAGCACAAAACATTCCCAGTATACCCGTGCAACGGGCGCCTGTCCTACTCCTCGGCATGTGCCCCATCAAGCTCATAGAACTTGGTGGATGCCGGCAGGAACATCAGGTCGACGTCGCCGATCGGGCCCGAACGGTTCTTGGCCACGACGATACGCGTAACGCCCTCGTCGGGTCGATCGTCGCGCGAGGCTTCGGCCTCATCGGCGGAGCGGTCCAAGAACATAACGATATCGGCGTCCTGCTCGATGGAGCCCGATTCACGAAGGTCGGAAAGCTGCGGGCGCTTGCCGGTACGGGATTCGACCTGACGCGAGAGCTGCGACAGCGCGATGAGCGGGATCTTGAGTTCCTTGGCCATGATCTTCAGACCACGCGACATCTCGGAGACCTCGACGGTACGGCTCTCGGAGCGGCGTCCCGGCGGAGGACTCACCAGCTGCAGGTAGTCCAGGATGATGATGGCCTTCTCCTTGTTGTGGAGCATGCGGCGGCTCTTGGCGCGAATCTCGGTCACTGTGGTGCCGGGCGTATCGTCAATCAGAATATCGAGCTTGGACAAGGTCTGCGTGGCCTCGTTGATATTGGCCCACTGCTCGGGGCTAATGCGGCCCATGCGGAAGTCACTGATCGAAATCATGGCGTAGGCGCAAATCAGACGCTGGGCAATTTCCTTGCCCGACATCTCCAGCGAGAAGAAGCCGACGGTATAACCGGCCGCGGCAGCGTTGAGCGCCAGATTCAGGGCGAACGACGTCTTACCCACAGCAGGGCGGGCGCCGATGATGATGAGCTGGCCCTCGCGAAAACCCATGAGCATGCGGTCGAGCGACGGGAAGCCCGTGGGCACGCCCGCAGCCTGGCCGCCTGCCTGGCACACTTCCTCGGCCTCGTTATAGGCCTCGACCATAAACTCGGTCAGCGTCTTGTAGCTCGACTTGACCTCGCGCGCCGTGACCTTGAGCAACTTGCTCTCGGCCAGCTCCACGACCTCTTTGGTATCGGTGGGAGCGTTATAGGCCAGCGCGTTGATCTCGTTGGTGGCGCCGATCAGCTCACGCAGCATCGAATCGCGGCGAACGATAGCGGCATGGTGCTGCCAGTTGACGAGCGACAGGGTCTGACCCATCAACTCCAAAATGTAGGCCTCGCCGCCCACGGCATCAAGCTTGTTGATGCTTCGCAGGTAATCGATCAGCGAGATGGAGTCGATGGGAATGCGGCTGTTGTACATATCGACCATCGCGGTATAGATGGTCTTATGAATGGGCCGGTAGAAGTCATCGGGCTGCAGCTCGACCTGGGCCTCTTCGACCACCTCGGGCGATAGCAGCATAGCGGCCAGTACATTGGCCTCTGCATCTTGGTTTTGGGGAAGACCCAACTTGGAGCCGCGGTCCTCAACCGTCAGCCCGGTCTCCCTATCGTCATATGCCATGAGCATCCTCATTCATATCGCTTGCGAGCATCCATAGTATCAGCCACGGTCCCAAAACGCGCCGCGCGCCGCCAATCATCACCGAACCAAACGGATGAACGGTCCTGTATATAGGACTTCGACGCAACGTTCACCATGACACTCACTCAGCGCAAAAAACAAAAGGGCGCCCTGGTTTCCCAGAGCGCCCTTCTTAGAACAAGATTGTTGCGTTGCAGCAAATGCTACTCGGCAGCAGCCTCAGTCTCGACCTCGGCGGTCTCGGCCTCGGCGACCTCAGCGGCCTCCTCGACCTCAGCCTCGGCAGCGAGCTCCTCGGCGGTAACGCCGACGAGAACGACAACCTCGGCCTTGATCTCGCGGTACAGCGAGATGGCAACGGTGTGGGCACCGGCAACCTTGATGGGCTTACCGAGCTCGACGCGCTTGCGGTCGATGTCCATACCGAGCTGAGCCTTGATGGCGTCAGCGATCATAGCGGCGGTAACGGAGCCAAAGAGGATGCCCTCGTCGCCGACCTTGACGTCAACGGTGACCGTCTTGCCCTCGAAAGCAGCCTTGGTCTCGTTGGCGGTAGCCAGACGAACGGCCTCGCGCTTAGCGATGTTGTTGCGACGCTCGTCAAGCTGCTTGAGGTTGCCCTTGGTGGCGGCAACAGCGAGCTTCTTGGGGAACAGGAAGTTCTCAGCGTAACCCTGAGCGACCTCTACGACGTCACCCTCGCCGCCCTTGCCCTTGATCTCATCGAGAAGAATAACCTTCATGATGCGTCTCCCTTCTTAGCCGCGGTCGCGGTTGCCACGAGAGGAAACCACGGGGACGGTGTACGGCAGGAGGGCCATCTCGCGGGCGCGCTTGATGGCGTTGGCGATGTCATGCTGATGCTGCGTGCAAGCGCCAGTGACGCGACGGGGCTTGATCTTGCCACGGTCGGTCATGTACTTACGGAGAAGCTGAGTGTCCTTATAGTCGATGAACTCAGTGTTCTCCTTGCAGAACTGGCAGTACTTACGACGCGGCTGACGTGCAGAAAAATCATTAGCCATGTCAAAATACCTTTCATTTGGCAACTTCGGCGAACCGAAGCCGCCTCTCACTCAAAAATAGGTGAACAACCCTTAGAACGGGATGTCCTCATCGTAGACGTCGACCGCGGGCGGCGTAGCCACCGGTGCGGCAGGACGTGCTGCGGGCGCGGGAGCTGCGGGGGCGTAACCGCCCTGGTCGTAGCCACCCTGGCCACCACGGGAGCTCATAAACTCGATCTCATCGACGATGACCTCAAGCTTGCTCCGGCGCTGGCCGTCGCGCTCCCAAGAGCTGTAGCGCAGCTTGCCCTCGATCGCGACCTTGTTTCCCTTTGCCAGGAAACGGCTCACGGCCTCGGCGCGGGTGCCGAACATGGTGCAGTCGACAAAGTTGGGATAGTCCTCCCACTCGCCAGTCTGCGCGTTGCGGCGACGATCGTTCACGGCGACGCCAAAGGACAGAACCTGGGTTCCGCCGGCGGTGGCGCGCAGCTCGGGATCGCGGGTGAGGTTACCGGTGATGTTCACTCGATTGATGCTCATAACTCACTACTTCCTCTTGGGGCACAAGCCCAGTCCAAAACGACAGTCTTACTCCTGGTCGTCGCGACGGACGATCATGTGGCGGACCACAGCGTCGGTGATGCGCAGGACGCGATCAAGCTCGGCGATCTGGGTAGGATCTGCGTGGAAGTTGATGAGGGTGTAGTCACCATCGGTGAGGTCGTTGATCTCGTAGGCGAGCTTGCGCTTGCCCCACTCGTCAACGGAGTCGACCTTGCCAGCGCCCTCAGCGATCGTGGTATCGATACGCTTCATAACAGCGAGACGAGTCTCGGGGTCGAGCGACGGGTCAACAAAGAACAGCAGTTCATAAGCCTTCATATTGTCACCTCCTCTGGGCAAATGTGGCTTCAGGTCGTGAAGGTGCGCCTGAAGCAGGAAAAGACTTGGTAATAATATCTTTCAACCTCCTAGGCTGCAAGAATATGCAGCTACAACCTCATGACCTCCACATATGCCCATACTCACACGACGTTTCATGCGCATTCCAACCAAATGCTGACCAAAAGCTTGACGGAACTGTGGACAAGATACGGCGCTGCGGGGACAAACCAAATCAAACTGCAGGTCAGCCATTGCAAGGCTGTGGTCGCAAAATGCATACCAGTGGCTCACAACACCGTTCAAATATTTTTAAAATTGCTGCCACGTCGTCTATAAATACCTATTTTGAACAATTTGTTGTATGCAGCCATGCTGGTCAGAGCCCGTTTTTGACCTTCTCGATCCCGTCACGAAGCCAAGCGATTCAAAAAATGCCAACTTTTCTGTTTGCACTTTGCGATTCCTCGTGTATACTGACTTTCGCATTTAACGGAGAGTTGTCCGAGTGGCCGAAGGAGCACGATTGGAAATCGTGTAGGCGTCAAAAGCGTCTCCAGGGTTCAAATCCCTGACTCTCCGCCAGTTAATTCCAAAGCAGGCCTTCGAGCCTGCTTTGTTTTTACCCCACGCGGAGGGGTGGCAGAGTGGTTGAATGCGGCGGTCTCGAAAACCGTTTGGCCTGTATAAGGTCACGAGGGTTCGAATCCCTCCTCCTCCGCCATTT
>CAJLPX010000038.1 GCA_905208635.1 uncultured Collinsella sp.
GCTCGTGGCGTTGACGGATCCGGCTCCGTCGATGTTGATATTACCCGTGGAGAGGATAGCGTCCTCAGTAGATGTCACGCTGAGCGTGCTGCCCGCGTCGCCTTGGATATTGAGCTCGGCATTCTCGTTAGTGCCATGAGAAACGTTGATGCTTTCGATCCATTCGGCAGTGACGATGTTGGTTCCCGAGTAATTCACGTTGAGCTTGCCTGCGGCCTGGATCTCGCCGCCGTTATAGTTGTTGAGCTTCAAGTCGTCGGCGCCGTCCCACGACCAGGTGCCGGTCTCGTCGCCCGCCGCAGTGCCGGCGTTGTATTTGGTTTCGCCGACCTTGACCCATTCCGCCGCGAGCGAGACGCTCGGCATGAGCAGCGAGCTCACCGTGAGCGCGCACACGGCGCCCGCGACGATGCGGCGCGTCACGCGGCGCCAGCTGCCGTGCGCGAGTCCTATGCGACGGCGAACGTCGGGTTCGGCAACATGGGTTCCGGCGGTAGCGTCATTGCGTTTGGGGGTCGTGAACAAGGCTGCCATGGTTGCTCCCGTTCTCATAGGGCCTATACGGCTAGGTTCAGCGTATCTGCTGGATGTTGCCGGCGGTAGTGCCGTTTGGAGGGCAAAATGTCCAAAATCCGGAAGAGGAATAAGCTGCGCACCTACGCGTTGTCGGGCATTAATCACAAAGCGCGGAGCCGCCTGTTGCGACTCCGCTCGCGTGTGCACCATACGAGTGCAAACAGGAAACGCCACCGCCGGAGGGGAGCTCGGCGGTGGCGTTGCTAAACGGTGCGCGGACTAGGCGGCTTTAAAAGTGTCGGTTCGTGTATGAAGGGCGTCTATGAGCGCTTGCGGCTCACCACGGCGCCCGCGGCGATGGCGGCTGTTCCCGCAAGGGCGGCTGCCACGATGGCTGCGCTCGAGGCGTCGCCGGTCGCTGCGAGTTTGCCGGCGATCTTGGCTCCCGTGGCTGCAACTGCAACGGTCTTGGCTGTCTTCGCGCTCTTAGACTTGGAACCCGGCTTGGTCTCGCCGGGCTTTTCCCCGGGTTTGGTCTCTTCGGGAGGCGCGATGACCGTGCTCTTGGCGACAGCTTCGTTATAGGGGGAGTCGATCACAGCGTCGCCCGTGCCGATGGTTTGACCCGCCTCGTAGACGATGCCGTCGCTGAGTTCTTCCTTGTTGCGATAGTCAATGACCTTGCCGCCTTCAGGCGTCTGGATGGTGGCTCCTTCGATTTCGATGGTGCCAATCGCCTTACCATCCGCGCTCATGGCAAGGGCGAAGATTGCCGCCGTGTCTCCCTCGGCCGTGACCTTGCTGCGGAGAATCGAAATGGTTGCGGGCGTGATGCCCTCCTTGGTCTGAGCAAAGATGCCGATGTTCATGCCTCGGGGCTGAGGGTTAGTTTCGCCATCCTGGCCTGCACTGTAGTGGCCGGGGCCGTCGCCGCCGGTCTCGGCATAGCGGGCTATGGCCTTGACAACGGAGTCGCTGATGTAGGTATGGCCACCCGCTTCGCCGGAGTAGAAATTACTGGTGGAGATTGCAACCGAGAACCTGCCTTCTGCGAGCGCATCCACAGTCGAGCCGTTCTTGATGACGATGTCGTCCTCATCGGTGAAGAGTGCGCTGACTTCCCCGCCATCTGAGCTTGCGCGGGCCGTCACGGTCGCGCCATCGAGCGTGATGCCCTTGTAGACATAGATGCCATACCCAACGCCACTTGCGTTGAGGGAAGCGTTCGTGACCGTGAGGCTGTTTTTACCGTCGATGGCGGCGTCTTCCTCGGAACTTGCCTTGACCTGGCTGCCATCCGAGATCTCGATGTTGCCGTCGGCCCAAATCGCATTGTCTTTGATAGAGCTTGCCTCTACCTTGCCGCCGCCCTTTATGATGAGGTTCTCGTTAGCATCGATACCCTGATCCTCGGTGGCCTTGGCGGTGACGGTTCCGCTGTTGTCGATCGTGATGTTGCCGTCGGCCCTGATGCCATCCGAATCGCCCGTGGCGTTAACGTTTCCCGAGCCCTTGATGGTGACATCGCCCCCGGCATCGATGGCATCGTGCTCGGTGCTCGTGGCGTTGACAGTGCCAGCGCCGTCGATGTTGATGTTGTCGACGGAAGTGATGGCGTCACGAGAAGATGCCACGTTGAGCGTGCTGGACGCGTCGCCCTGAATATTAAGCTCGGCGTTCTCGTTCGCGCCATCCTTAACCTTGATGCCGCGGCCGTCGTCGTTAGCGACGGTGTTGTTGCCCTCGTAGCTCACGTTGAGCTTGCCCGCTGCCTCGATCGCACCGCCGTTGTAGCCGTTGAGCTTCATATCATCGGCGCCGTCCCATGACCAGGTGCCGGCGGCGTCTCCCGCGGGCCCCGCGGCCGCTTCGTGGCGGACGCCATCGACGTCCACCCACTCCGCCGCGAGCGAGACGCTCGGCATGAGCAGCGAGCTCACCGTGAGCGCGCACACGGCACCCACGACGATGCGGCGCGTCACGCGGCGCCAGCTGCCGTGCGCGAGCAGCGTGCGACGGCGCAGGTCGGGCTCGACAAAATGGGCTCCAGAGGTTTTGTCATTGCGCTTGGGGGTCGTGAACAAGGCGGCCATGGTTACTCCCATCCTCATAGGGCCTATGCGGCTACATCCAGCATATCTGCAGGATGTAGCCGTCGGTAGTGCCGTTTGGAGAGCAAAACGTCCAAAACTTGCGAAGCAATACATCGCGTGTCCGTGTGGTGCCTGGCTTTAAAAGCAAAGCGCGGAGCCGCTCGATGCGACTCCGCGCTTTGCTGTTTGGTATTGCGAATCTTGCGCCTACGCTACAAAGAAGTAGACGAGGAAGGCAAGGGCTGCGATCCACATGAGCGGCTTGATCTTGGAGGCCTCGCCCTTAAAGAGCGCGACGATCACGTAGGCGATAAAGCCCAGGCCAATGCCGGCAGAGATGGAGTAAGTGAAGGGCACGCCGGCGACAATCATGAACGCCGGGAAACCCTGCGACACGTCGGACCAGTCGATCTCGGAGGCCTCGCTCATCATGAGGTAGCCGACGTAGACCAGAGCACCGCAGGTGGCGGCGCTGGAAACGATGGTGACGATGGGGGAGAAGAACGCGGCGAGGATGAACAGCACGCCGGTGGTGACGGAGGTGAGACCCGTGCGGCCACCGTCGGCAGCGCCGGACGTGGACTCGACGAAAGTGGTGATGGAGGAGACGCCCATAAAGCCACCGGCAGCAGCGGCCACGGAGTCGACGACCAGGATGGGACGGATGTCCTCGACATTGCCGTCCTCGGTCAGGAACTCGCCCTGCTTGGCGACGGCCATCGCGGTGCCCATGGTGTCGAAGAAGTCACTCATGAGCAGCGAGAAGGCCACGACGAGCAGCATCGGGTCGGTCAGAACCTTCACGATGGCCATGTTGCCATCGGCGGTGCTGGCAAACGGGGCGCCAAAGGTCGAGAAGTCGAGCGGTGCGATGAGGCCCTCGGGCGCATGAGTGACGCCCAGCGGGATACCGGCGATAACGGCAACGATGATGCCGATGAGCAGCGAGCCCGGCACGTTGCGGGAAGCCAGGGCAACCGTCACGACGATGGAGATGATGCCGACGATAAAGGTGGGGGAGGTGATGTCGCCCAAGCCGACGAGCGTACCGGCGCCAGCGGTGATGATGCCGGCGTCGCACAGGCCGATCATGGCGATAAACAGACCCAGACCCACCGAGATGGCGTGGCGCAGGACCACGGGGATGGCATCCATGATGGCCTCGCGCAGGCCGCAAAGGACGAGCAGCAAGATGACGATACCTTCGAGGAAGATAACGCTCATGGCAACGTGCCAGTCACCGCCGCACATGGTGGTGGTGATGCCCGCGATCATGGCGTTGATGCCCAGGCCCGACGCGCAGGCGAGCGGGCGGTTGGCGAAGATGCCCATGCAGATGGTCATGATGCCGGCGCCCAGGCAGGTGGCGCAGGCGAGCGCTCCCGCATCGATGCCAGCGCCCGAGAGCACTGCGGGGTTGACGGCGATGATGTAGGCCATCGCCAGGAATGTTGTCAGTCCAGCGCGAAGTTCGGTCCCGATTGTGGACTTGCGCTCACTGACGTGAAATAGTTCGTCCATGCATACCCTTTCCTTGTTCGGCCCCGAGTTTAGGCCGATTGACACGAACTCACCTACTATATCGCCTTTGAAAGGTTGATGTTCCTCGCGTGTTGAAGTTCGGCGCTTTGTAGCAGACGGACGGTATTATTCGCATGAAAATGTGTAGGTACCGTATACTTAAGCGGTTACAACGACCCCTATGGAGGAACGTATGATTAAAGAGCTCTGCCACGACGAGGCTATCCTGTCCCAGCGTTGCGAGGTTGCGACCGTCGAGGACGAGTCGGTTGCTCAGGACCTGATCGATACCATCAAGTCGCTCGACGATGCCGGCTGCCTTGCCGCTAACCAGATTGGCGTTACCAAGAAGGTTTGCGTCTACTTGGACGATGCCGGCGAGCCCCACGTGCTCTACAACCCGCGTCTGGTGTTTGGCCTGGGCGCCAGCAAGATGGAGGAGAGCTGCCTGACGCACGACGAGATCACCAAGTCCACGCGCTACATCAAGTGCAAGGTTGCCTTTGACCAGATCGTCGACGGCAAGATGCGCGAGCGCAAGCAGGACTTTGTGGGCTTCGAGGCGCAGATGATCCAGCATATGATCGATCACTGTCTTGGCAAGCTTGTCTAAGGTGACCACAGCACCGCACTTCGTCGTTTTTGGTCCGGGCGTGACATTGTTGTCATGTCCGGGCTTTTGTGTTTAGCGCCTTTTTGTTTGGTGACAATGAACTTAGCAAGAACGTAAAGCTAGGAGGCGCTATGTGTACGAGCATTCGATTTACCGATAATTCCGGCAACATGTATCTGGGCCGCAACCTCGACTGGAGCTTTGACTACGGCCAACAGGTTCGCGTGATGCCGCGCGGGTTTCACATTCCGTATTCGTTTATCGACGACACGACAGCGGCACACGCGGTGATCGGTATGTGCATCGATTACAAGAACTACCCTATGTTCTTCGACTGCGGCAACGATGCGGGCCTCGCCGTGGCGGGTCTCAATTTCCCGGGTTATGCCGAGTATGCCGAGGACCCTGTCGACGGCAAGACCAATATCGCGGCCTATGAGTTTCCCCTGTGGGTGGCAGCGACGTTCTCGACGGTCGATGAGGTCGAGGCCGCGCTGCGCGACACGGTGATTGTCGCCAAATCTGCCGGAGAGGGGCTGGGCGTGTCGCTGCTCCATTGGATTATCGGCGACAGCCAGCGTAGCATCGTGGTCGAGATGATGGCTGACGGCCTGCATGTATACGACGATCCGGTCGACACCCTTGCCAATCAGCCCACCTTCCCGTGGCATATGGAAAACCTACGCACTTATATCACCGCCACAAGCGATTTTCCGCAGACGGCGACGTGGCGTGGCGCCGAGCTTAAGCCCTATGGAGCCGGTGCCGGCATGCGCGGCATTCCCGGCGACTGCTATTCGCCGAGCCGTTTTGTAAAGGCAGCGTACCTCAACGCCAATTACCCGCAAAAGGAGAGCGAGACCGAAAACGTCGTTCGCATGTTCCGCTCGCTCGAGGGCGTGGTGATGATTGAGGGGGCGTCCAGGATGGGCGATGGCAAGTTCGAGAAGACTATCTATACCGGATGCTTTAGCGCGCGCACGGGCAATTATTACTACGCGATGTATGGGGATCCGTCGATTCGTTGCGTGAGCCTGATGGATGCCGAGGGCGCGAGCCCCGATAGGCTCGTGGTTCCCGAGCCGCGTCGTTCGTAGCTCACTGGTCCGTTGCGACATAAAACGGCCTCGCACCTCTTATGAGATGCGAGGCCGTTGTCGTCAATGGCTGGTGGCGTGTTAGAAGTTGGCGTCGTTGAACTGGGTGCTCTCGAGTCCGTCGAGTTGCTGTTCGGGCGTATCGGCGACGCTCTCGAGCAGCTCGGTGGGATCGACGTTCATGCTCTTGCCGGCCTCGTTGCCGTTGACCAAGTCGTCCGAGAAGATGTCGACCTCCATTTCCTCGGCCTCTTCGATCTGAACCTCGAGCGGCACCTGGGTGCGCACAAGTTTGACGGCCGGGCGCATGCGGGCAAAGAGCGGTACGTACTCAATGATGATGGCCGAGTTCTCGAGACCGTACCAGCGTGCCGGGCTTCCGCAGGCGCGGCGGACGGCGTACTTGATGGCCATGACGCGATGGTCGTTGCGGTTGATGTCCGTTTCGGGGGCAAGCATCTTGCGCAGCATGCAAAAGCGGAAGTCGCCCACGTTGCCGCGTGTCTCGTAGATAGAGTAGGTGTGATGCTGCGGCGGCAGCTCGCCCGATGCCATCAAGTCGCCGACGATTTGGCGCAGGTAGGCATTAACGCGCTGGTTGACCTTAAAGCCCAAGTCCAGGCGCACGCGGAACAAAAAGTCCGTGCCAAAGGTCTCGACGGAATACTCGTGCGTATAGGGTTCATCGGTAACGTGCACGTTGATGAACCAGTATGCCTTGGCGCGCTTGGGATGTTTGTCCAGGATGGAATAGAGCACGTCGCGGTCGAGCGTGAGCGGATCGGGGCTGTTGGTGAGGAACACCAGATTGTCGGCGAGCACGGGGTAGGTCTCGTCGTTGCGCAGGCGGTTGAGCTGGTCGATGTACTTGGAGACGGGCAGCAGGATCGTCTGCGTGCGCTCGATGGCGGTGCCGCGGCGCCACACGTACATAAGGCCAAACAGCAGCGAGGCCAAGAAGATCATTACGTAGCCGCCGTCAAAGAACATGGTGAGGCACGAGGCGAAGAAGCACAGCTCAATGGCACCGAAGAGCAGGGCGAAGACGCAGGCGCCCAGCTTGTGCTTGAGGATGCCGGCGATATAGCTCGTCAGCAGCGTGGTGGTCATAAGCATGGTCACAGTAATGGCGAGGCCGTAGGCGCTCTCCATGCGCTCGGAGTTCTGGAACAGCAGCACAATGAAGATGCAGCCGACCCACATGATGTTGTTGACGAGTGGAATATAGAGCTGGCCCTTGGTGTCGCTGGGGTAGTGGATGCGCAGGTGCGGCATAAGGTTGAGGCGCGTTGCCTCGGATACCAGCGAGAACGAGCCGGTGATGAGCGCCTGTGAGGCGATGATGGCCGCCACGGCCGAAAGCACGATGGCAAAGGGGCGTAGGGGCTCGGGGAGCATCATATAGAACGGGTTGACGATATCCATCGCGAGCATCTGGGGGTTGGAGTTATTGGCGAGTAGCCAAGCTCCCTGACCCAGATAGTTGAGGATAAGGGCCGCCTTAACAAATGGCCAGGATGCATAGATGTTTGCCTTGCCCACGTGGCCCATGTCCGAGTAGAGTGCCTCGGCACCGGTTGTCGACAGGAAGACAAAGCCGAGCACCATAATGCCCGAATGGTTGATGGGCGAGTACAGGAACATAATGCCGCGGATGGGGTTGAGCGCGCGCAAGATGGACAGGTTGCCGAGCATGTTGAACAGACCGGCGCCTGCCAGGAACAGGAACCACAGCGTCATGAGCGGGCCGAAGAGCTTGCCGATTGACGAGGTGCCGGCGCGCTGCATGGCAAATAGGCCGCAGATAATGATGATGGTGATGATGATGACGTTGGTCTGGCCGTCGCCCAGCAGCGCATGGCCCCATTCGATGGTGCGCAGACCCTCGATGGCTGTGGTGACCGTGACGGCGGGGGTGAGGATGCCGTCGGCGAGCAGCGCCGCGCCGCCGATCATGGCGGGCAGAATCAGCCATGGTGCCACCTTGCGTACGAGGCTGAACAGGGCGAAGATGCCGCCTTCGTTGTGGTTGTCGGCCTTCATGGCGATTACCACGTACTTGACCGTGGTCACGAGCGTCATGGTCCAGATGACGAGCGAAAGCGCGCCCAGGATCATGTCCTCGCTGACGGTACCGATGCCGCCGTTGTTGGCGACGATTGATTTCATGGTGTACATGGGGCTCGTGCCGATGTCGCCATAGACGACGCCGAGCGTTACGAGCAGCATGCCAGCGGAGAGGGGGATGGCTCCGTGCCCGCCTTGCCCGCGCTGGTCTTGGAGGTTTGCCTCCAGTTTGTTGTGTGCCACGTGGACTCCCTTGGACATCCGGCCTCTGCCAAGAGCAGTAGACCTTTATGCCATCTTTATACATATAAGAGCAGTTTGGCACATCGGGTTATTTTAGACAATAATCCTCAGCTGGGGATTATTTATCTACGCAGGTAGCATTTCAAAGCAGGGGCTTTTAAGCACGTGCTGTCTGGGCGATGCCAGCCTTGGCGTTTGCGCGTTTGCCGGCGAGTTCGCAAAAAATCGCGCCGCCGATGATAAGCGCGGCGCCCATCAGGCGGACCGGTGTTATGGCTTCACCCAAAAGGGCGGCCGAGAACACGACCGCCGAAAGCGGCTCGAGGTAGCCGACGACAGCGACGGTCTGGACGGGCAGCTTGGCGACGGCGCTAAAGCAGAGCAGGCAACCGATGCCGGTGTTGACGACGCCGAGCATAGCGACGGCGCGCCAATCAATACTGGCGGCGATACCGGCGGACAGGAATGAGGGAGCGCCCTGCGTGATGAGCGTGAGGACCAGTGCGGTCACAAAGGCGGCGCACACCTGGAGCGTGGAGTTCTCGAGGCCCTCGATGTGCGGCGCACCCTTGCTAGCGATGACCATCAATGCATAGCAGAAGGCCGAGGCGATTCCACAGACGATGCCCGCAATGGGCATATTGCCGCCTAGACCTTGCGCTGCAATGAGAAAAGCACCGCAGGCGACGGCGACAAAGCCGGCGATTTTGCCGCCGGTCAGCTTTTCGCCAAAGATGAGCGGGGAGAGCGCCATGACAATGATGGGGCCGCAGTAGTACAGCAGCGAGGATACGCCGACGCCGATCGTCTGGTAGGCGCGGAACAGAAAAATCCAGCTGGCGCCCAGCGCAGCTCCCGAGAGGAGGAGGGCCGCGGCTTCGCGGGGACGAGATGGCGCCTGCAACTTATGGTGTTGGGTAGTGGCGAGGATGGCTATAAGCGAGAGGGCTCCCAGAAAAGTGCGCAGCAGCACGATATCGGAGCTCGGCAGTGCGATAGCTGCGGCGATGATGCCGTTAGAGCCAAACAACAGTAATGCTGCTAAGTATGTAAACAGTCCGTTGTTCATGCGCTGACATCCCCTCTATATCCGAACATGTTCACTATGGGTGAACTGGCTTTAGAAGAAAAGCGAATATAATGCATGGAAAACATGACAAAAACTCATGCAAGGGTGGGGACGTGCCGTGGAGACCAATATCCAAAAGATGCAGGTGCTGCTGGAGACGGTGCGCGCCGGAAGCTTTACGCGTGCTGCCGAGCGCCTGAGCTATTCGCAGTCGGGCGTGAGCCGTATGGTGGCCGATCTTGAGGCCGACTGGGGTTTTAAGGTGCTCGACCGCAGTCGCGAGGGCGTGGCTCTTTCTGCCGACGGGCGGCAGGTCATGCCGGCTGTCGAGGCGCTCTGCGAGGAATTCACTCGCTTGCAGCGACGGGTGGATGAGATGCGTGGACTCATGCGCGGCAAAATCTGCATCGGTACGTTTTCGAGTGTGGCGACCCACGTGCTGCCGCCGGTGATTGCGCGCTTTCGCGCCGATCATCCGGACGTCGATTATGAGTTGCTGATGGGCGATTACTCAGAGATTGAACAATGGGTGGCGGAAGGTCGCTGCGACCTGGGCTTTATTCCGCGCGAGCCACGCGGCGCCGGCATGGCGTCGCGACCGTTGGTGCAAGACGAGCTGATGGCCGTGGTGCCAGCGGACTCCTCGCTTGCCACCGCGGAGGTCGTTTCCCTTGCCGATTTGGCCAACGAGCAGTTTATCCTGCTGGAATGCGGTAGCGACGACGAGATTACGCCGCTGTTTCGCCGCGCGGGCCTGGCGGTGCGCTCTAAGCTGTCGACCTGGGATGACTATGCGATTATGGCTATGGTCGAGGACGGCCTGGGCGTTAGCATTCTTCCCGCGCTCATCTTGCGTCGCTGTCAGTTCGATGTTGCCGTGCGTCCGCTCGAGGGACATCCTCATCGGCAGATCAATGCGATATATCGAACGGCCGATGTTTCGCTTGCCGCCGCCCGTTTCCTCGAATACCTCTAAACGTGTGCGCGTCATTGCCCACTTTGGGCAAATCTCAGAGTCTGGTGCATTTTCTTATGAAATTGAACTTTCGAATGAGGTGCCGCGTTATACTGCTGCCTAAATTGAACCTTGGTTCAATTCGTATTCTATAAATTGAACTTTGCCAGCAAGGAGGTTCTAGTGGCCCAAGAGACGTTTAGCGATCGCCTGCGACAGACTATGTCCGATCGCGACGTTCGCCAGTCGGACGTAATCCGCGCATCGGAGATGCTCGGCAAAAAACTCGGCAAGAGTCAGATGAGCCAATATGTGAGCGGCAAGACGATCCCGCGGCGCGATGTGGCTGAGCTGCTCGCCCGTATTTTGGAGGTCGATGTTACCTGGCTGCTTGCCGGCGACGCCGATCAAGGCGAGGCATCATCACCCCGCAACGATTCCAAGCCCGAACCCCATCCCTCAGCCCAAATTGCAAGGAGCACCACCATGCGTACTTTTTCTAAATCCACCAAGCTCGATAACGTCCTGTATGACGTGCGCGGTCCCGTCGTCGACGAGGCTGCCCGTATGGAGGACGAGGGCGAGCGCATCCTCAAGCTCAATATCGGCAACCCGGCGCCCTTCGGTTTCCGCACGCCCGACGAGGTCATCAAGGACATGCGCCAGCAGCTGCCCGACTGCGAAGGCTATTCCAACTCGCGCGGCTTGTTCTCCGCGCGCAAGGCGATCATGCAGTATTCGCAGATCAAGGGCCTGCCCAACGTTCAGATGGAGCATATCTACACGGGCAACGGCGTGTCCGAGCTCATTCAGCTTTCGATGAACGCGCTGCTCGACAATGGCGACGAGATTCTGATCCCCAGCCCTGACTATCCGCTCTGGACGGCGTGCGCAACCCTTGCCGGCGGTCATCCCGTACATTATTTGTGTGATGAGCAGGCGGATTGGTATCCCGACCTGGAGGATATGGAGTCCAAGATCACGAGCGCGACCAAAGCCCTCGTCATCATCAACCCTAACAACCCCACGGGTTCCGTCTATCCGCGTGAGGTGCTCGAGGGCATCGTTGAGGTTGCGCGCAGGCACCAGCTCATGATTTTTGCAGACGAGATTTACGACCGCCTGTGCATGGACGGCTATGAGCACGTCTCGATTGCCTCGCTCGCTCCCGATCTGCCCTGTGTCACCTTTAGCGGCCTTTCCAAGTCGCACATGATTGCGGGCTATCGTATTGGCTGGATGGTGCTTTCGGGCAACCAGCGCTGCATGAGCGACTTCATCATGGGTATCAACATGCTCTCCAACATGCGCCTGTGCTCCAACGTGCCGGCTCAGTCGATCGTTCAGACGGCACTCGGTGGTCATCAGTCCGTTAACGACTACATCCGTCCTGGCGGCCGTGTCTACGAGCAGCGCAACTTTGTGTATGAGGCGCTCAACAAGATTGACGGCATCTCGGTGGTTAAGCCGCGCGCGGCGTTCTACATCTTCCCCAAGATGGATGTGAAGAAGTTCAACATCACCGATGACGAGCAGTTCGCCCTTGACCTGCTGCACGAGAAGAAGATCCTGATCACGCGCGGCGGCGGCTTCAACTGGGCTGAGCCCGACCACTTCCGTATCGTGTACCTGCCGCGCATGGAAGTACTCAAAGAGTCCCTCGAAGACCTCGCCGACTTCTTTGACCATTACCGCCAGGCGTAGGGGATAGAAGTTCCGCACTATGAAGAGCTCCCTGCAGTTGCTTGGCTGCAGGGAGCTTTCTTGAATTGGCGCAACTATATAACTATTCCTTGGCAGTGGTCGATTTCGTGCTGGACGATCTCGGCGGTGTAGCCCGAGAAGTTTTTGATGCGGCGGGCAAAGTTCTCGTCCAAATACTCAACCTTAATGCGGCGATATCGGGTACAGGGACGCTCGCCGACGAGCGAAAGACATCCTTCGCTCGTCTGGTAGGCGTTGACCTGCTCAAGAATCTGCGGGTTGTACATAAGCAGCGCCCTGTTGCCGTCCTTTACGCAGATGATGCGCTTGCGTACGCCGATCATGTTGGCGGCAAGGCCCACGCACTCGTGCTCATGCTCATGGAGCGTATCCAGGAGGTCCTGCCCGGTCACGGCGTCATCGGGGCCCGCGTCTTCGGAAGGCAGGCGTAAAAAGAACTCGGATTTCATGATGGGTTTGATCATGGCGGGCTCCTCATGTCTCGTGCTTTCGTGGGCTTTTAATAATAGCGCGGAAGGAAAGCTGCGCGTCAGCGTTACAATCTTTCGACGTTGGACCATGTTGTCAGATCCGTTGCGTGCGGCGTCTGACGTAAGTCTAGGGCTCATGCTCGCCCTGGACTGTTCCTCTGGGGCGATGTGACTGTCGTTCCAAGAGGAAGGAAATGCATGGGGAGCAAATCTCAGCAACAAGTTCAAGTAGCGCCATCGGCCACTGCGGCGTTTCTCGTCGTAATGTATATTGCAGCCTTTGTCGCCGCGTTTAACGAGAACATTATTAACGTGGCGTTGCACGACATCATGGCGGCCTTTTCGGTGAGCGCTACCACGGCGCAGTGGCTCGTTTCGGGATACATGATCGTGACGTCGATCTTTACGGCTATCATGGCCTTTCTGTCCGGTCGTTTCTCGATGCGCAAGCTGCTGTTTTTCGCATGCGGATGCATGGTCGCCGGAGAAGTCCTGTGCCTGGTCGCCCCGTCGTTTACCGTTTTGCTGCCAAGTCGTATTTTGCAGGCTGCGGGATCGGGCATCTTGTTTCCGCTCATGATGAATGTGGTGCTATCTTGTGCTCCGCGCGAGAAGCTCGGTCTGTATCTGAGCCTGGGCGGTGCCTGCATTACGCTAGGGCCGGCGTTTGGGCCCGTGATTAGTGGTCTTATGTGCACGTTGTTTGGCTGGAGGGCGGTGTTCGTAGTGCCGCTGGTGGGCGGTGTCGTGGTCGCCGCGGCGGCAGCAAAGCTCGTTCGGAATGTCGGAGAGCGCTCGAACACCACGCTTGATATTCTGTCGGTTGTTTTGCTCACTGCCGGCATTACGGCGTTCGTGTATTCCGTAGGCGAGTTCTCGACCAATGTGATGGCCGGTATCGCGACGCTTTTCGCCGCTGTTGTGGTGCTCGGCCTGTTTGCGGTTCGTCAGCTCAAGCTCAAGCATCCGGTGCTTAACGTGCGTCCCATGGCGAGCGTTCGTTTTTGGCCTGCATGCCTGCTTGTGGTGGTGTCGATGATGACGACGTTCTCGATGAGCGTTTTGTTGCCGCTCTATTTTGAGGGCGCATACGGCATGACCGCACTTGTCGCGGGTTTGCTCATTTTGCCGGCGATCGCCTGCAACGCCGTGACCTCGATTGTGGGCGGACGCGTGATGGATGCCCGTGGTGCGTGGCCGCTGCTGCCGGTCGGCTTTGCCCTGATCGCTGTGGGGCAGACGGCAATCTCGATGACCGCGGCAAGCATGAACATCGGCGTTGTCGTGCTGCTGACCGTTGTGGTGTATGCCGGCGTCGGTTTGGTACTGAGCCCCTCGCAGACCGCCGGTTTGGAGACGCTTCCCGCCGCTGAGCATCCTCACGGAACGGCATTGCTTAACACGTGGAACATGATTGCCGCGTCGTTTGGTCCGTCGCTGTTTATCGGCCTGCTTTCGAGTTCTGCGGTGGCTGCTGGCGCCGCAGGCGTTGCGTCGGACGTTGCCCAGGCGATAGGATTTGCAGCCGCCGTGCGCGTGGCGGCCGTGATTGCCGTTGTCGGGTTCGCGGTGTCGCTGGTGTACGCTCGCCGCGAGTCGCACATGTCGCATTAATGTGTGCACATAGATTCTGCAGCTAGATTGGATGGCGACACCATAAACTAATGGACGTTTTGCCGAGAGGCATGAATGTATAAAGCGCAAAGAGTGCGCGACGGGCCCCGCGAATGGGGCGATGATGCCCGAGAGGGCCAAGAAGGAGTCTCATGTCTGAGAACGAAGAGATCATGAACGAGACCGAGAACGAGACCATGGCTGCCGAGGTCGAGGCAGTCGAGACCGTGGAGACCGAAGCTGCTGAGGTTGAGGCTGCTGACGAGGTTTCCGCCGAGGAGGAGGCCGAGGTTGTCGAGGCCGCCGTTGATTACGATGACGAAGAGCTGATGGACAAGATGCAGAAGGCCGCCCGCCTGCTGCGTAGCCGTCGCTTTGCTATTTCCAAGGAGGAGGAGGCCAAGGCCGAGCGTATGGCGAACATCGAGCGCGCCATCAAGCTGCTTGACCTCAAGCCCAAGATGGAGCAGAAGGAGATGTCCGACCTGCTGGGCATGCGCCTTCGTGAACTCGATGGCCTGATGGCCGAGGCCGAGGCTGCCGATCTGGTCGGCCGCATCGACGACGCCGAGGGCGATATGCGCAAGATCGTCGTCTTCGCTGCCGAGGATGCCGCTGAGGGCCTGGTCGAGCTTGCCAACAAGAAGGAGAAGCTCCTGCCCGAGCTTTCTTACGAGGAGGCCACCGAGCTGATGGCCGCTCTCGATAAGGTTATCGCTCCGCTCGTCGCCATGGGCCTGGACGAGGACCGCGGTCCTCGCGGCGGCCGTGACGATCGCGGTGGCCGTGGCGGCGACCGTGGCGGTCGCGGCGGCTTTGGCGATCGCGGTGGCCG
>CAJLPX010000039.1 GCA_905208635.1 uncultured Collinsella sp.
AGTTAAGGGTCGCGGATTCGCTGCGTCACCGCTCTCAACAGGAGGTCTATGTTTATGGCAGATCAAAAGCCGGTTGTCGGGATCATCATGGGTTCCAAGTCCGATCTGGGCGTTATGGAAGGCTGCACCGCCGAGCTCGAGGCACTGGGTGTGCCCTATGAGCTCGTGATCGCGAGCGCACACCGCACGCCGGCGAAGGTCCACGAGTGGGCTTCGACTGCTGCCGATCGCGGCATCAAGGTGATTATCGCCGCCGCCGGCAAGGCCGCTCACCTGGGTGGTGTCGTGGCTGCCTTTACGCCGCTGCCGGTTATCGGCGTGCCTATGAAGACGAGTGACCTGGGCGGTATGGATTCGCTGCTGTCGATGGTGCAGATGCCTTCGGGCGTGCCCGTGGCCTGCGTTGCCATCAACGGTGCCAAGAACGCCGCCATCTATGCCACGCAGATTCTGGGTGCTTGCGACCCCGAGTACCGCAAGGTTATCGAGAAGATGAAGCAGGAGATGGCTGACGCCTAGGCGTTCCGCCGTTTCACCGCAGTATAAGGAGAGCCATGTTCGATTATCAGGGAAAACGATTCAAGGCTTCTCAGATTCCCGATCCGTCGAAGCCGGGTGCCGCCCATGCGGCGCAGCAGGGTCGGACATCCTCTCCTCAGCAGCCGCGCGCGCCGCGCCCCGTGACACCGGCGACGCATCGTCGACAGGACGCGCCGGCCGCATATCGTCCTTCGTCTTATAGCTCCGCTAAGAAGCCGCCCCGGTCTTCATCGCATGCCGCGCCGTCGGATTGCACCGAGCCGCCGCGCAAAAAGCGCCGCTCCATTATTCCCATTCTGCTCATCATCATCGGTATCGGTCTGATTGTCGCCGCCGCCGCTATTTTTATTAATGCCCAGATTGGCTATAAGCAGGCGAGCGATTCGTATCAGAAAATCGAGAAGCAATATGTAAGCGATAAGGACGCCAGCGGCGTGCCGATTATCGACTTTGATGCGCTTGCTCAGACGAACCCCGAGATTGTGGGTTGGATTTACGTGCCGGGAACCAACATCAACTATCCCGTGGTGCAGACCAACAACAACTCCAAATACCTCAACACGCTGTTCGACGGAACGGCTAACGCGTCCGGTGCTATTTTCCTGGATAGCGATGACACCGCGCCGGGAATGGTCGACCAGCAGACCACGATCTACGGCCACCATATGAACGATGGGTCGATGTTCAACGTGATTTCGGACACCACTGATCAGGCGACGTTCGATAGCATCGAGTTTGTGTATTACATCACACGGGATGCTACGTATAAGCTGCGACCACTGGCGACCAAAGTTGTCGAGGACACGTATGCCAAGGCGCGCACGCCCAATTTTGAGGGCGATGACGGGCTCAAGAACTACCTGTCCGAGATGTTCGACGGTGCCTCTGCCGTGGCGAGTGATGCCACCGATCGTGCCGCTTCGGCAACCAAGGTTGTAACGCTCGTGACCTGTCGTTCGCTGTCGCTGAGCAACACACGCGCCGTCATGGTGCTCACGCCGGTCGAGGAATAAGTTGTTCGAGAGTAGCTAAAAAGGCCCCGTCCCAAATTGGCTACTCGACGACGGTAAGGGAGAAATGATGCTCGAGAGTGGCAAATTGATGCCTTCGATTGATGCTTGGCTGCGCGAGGCCAAGGCCGATGCTTCGGCGGCAGGCTGTGGGATGTATCTGACGCATAACGGTGTGGTGCGCGCGACGCCCAAGGCCGAGGTGCGCGGAGTCGAGACCGATGGCGTGGCGCCAGGCCACAGGGTGGGCGGCATGGTCTTTGACTACGACGCCGAAAAGGTACGGTCTGCTATCGAGGCCACGCGCGCGATGCCGGGTATCGGCTATGTGCGCGTGTGGCTGGCAAGCGGCGAGCTTACCGTAGGTGACGACATCATGCTCGTGCTTATCGGCGGGGACATTCGCCCACACGTGGTCGATGCACTGCAGGCGCTCGTTGGCACCATCAAGAACGAATGCGTGAGTGAGGTCGAGCGCGAGGCATAGAGGATTGCGTCGATAGAAGGATCGTTTATAAAAATGCCCACCGGTACATGTGATACCGGCGGGCATTTTGCGTTTTGGGCGCGGTGAGCGCTATACGCGCGTCGCATCCTTGGGGCTCATGGTCATGCTCTGGAAGCGGTTTTCCATGTACTCGTTATCGAAGTGCTCTCCGTAGAACTGTGCGACGGGAATGTCCGGCTCCGTGCCGTTAACGCGCTGGTACCAGTAGTCGAGCGACTGCAGCGTCATGACGCCGTCGACCAGCATGATAACGGTAAAGATGACGGTGGCCGAGTAGCGGCTCTTCCAGGGGATCTTGTTGATAAGCTTAAGCAGCCTCGGCAGCAGCAGCTTGATCCAGATGAGGCCGCCCAGGCCCCACAGGCAGGCGAAGCCCGTGCAGGTGCGTCCGCCCGTGAGGACCACGAGCGGATCGGGCAAACCGAACAGCGTTATGTGCGAGTAGCTCCACGAGACCACGCCAAACGCGGTCTGCATAAACCAGCCCACGAACACCTCAAAGCTGGCGCCGAGCAGGGCGCTCACCAGGAAAATGATGATGGGGTTCTTTTTGTAGAAGCGGTTAAGCACCATGGTCATGAGCACGGCGCCAAATCCGTAGATGGGGCTGAAGGGGCCAAACAGCATGCCGGCACGGTTCTGATAGACGCCCGGGTCGTCGACCGTCATGTGCCAGATGTCCTCGGCGATCAGGCCGAGTATGCAGCAGACAAAGAACACCCAGAACAGGTTGAAGTAGTTGAGCTTGATGTAGCCCTCGCCGGTTTCATCGCGGCCGAGCATGCCCTCGGCGGCGGCGTCGCGGTCGAGCATCTCCTGCAGGCGGCGCTGCAGTTCGCGCTCCTGACGCAGCGTGGGGTCGACGGTTGCCGAAAGTGCAACAAGGATGCCGAGCTGGATCGCGGGACGCAGCAGGAAGGGCCCGATGCCCTGGAGCATCACGTCGACCAAAAGCTCGACGACGGTGAATGCAATAAGGATGTAGGACAGGCGGGCGGCGTTGCGGCGCTGGTTTTTGATAAGGTCCAGGCCAAAGATGATTAGGATGACGGCACTTGCCGCAGAGAGCATGATGCCGGCGACGATAAGGCCGACTGCGACGAGCGTGTTGTCGCCGAGCTTTTCGGTGGCGTTGCCGTTAACAAGTGCCGTGATGACCTGCCACATAAAGGCAGCGACCGACGGGAGCGTGCCCACGCCGGAAAGGATGCACAGGACGGCGTACACCTTAATGATGAGGGGAATCTTCTTGACCTCTGTGGCGCTGGGGACGCTGGGGTCGAGTTCGTTTCGATCCATACAGAACCTTTCTCGCTTTGTTGTAGGTTATAAGGATACGCCGCCGACCTGCCAAAAGACAGGACGAACGTCCCAATTGCAACAATGCAAGCCCCAACGGCGGGCGAGACGCGTCGTAACGAAAGTATGCGGGATTGTCGGCCCCGAGGCGGTTGCCCAATAAAATGTTTGGCCGCAAAACGGATTATAAGCTCGGTGGGCTTTTAAAAAGCGCTGTTCATGCGCGGGAGTGCTTGTCTTGCCGTGCGTATAATAGGGCAGGTAACGCCAAATAACGAGGCTCTGAGGGGATGCCATGTCTCAAGAAACCATCCACGCGGCCGAGCGCGCCGCGGGACAGGTGAAGACCATGTCGACGTATGATCTGGACTCCGACCAGCTGCATGAGGAATGCGGCATTTTTGGTGTGTGGGCGCCCGATCGCGACGTGGCTCGACTGACGTACTTTGGTCTGCGCGCGCTACAGCATCGCGGCCAGGAATCGGCGGGAATCGCCGTGGGTGATGGCGGCACGGTTATGGTTCGCAAGGACCTGGGACTGCTCGATCGCGTGTTCTCCAACGCCGACCTGTCGACGCTCTCCGGTCAGCTGGCCGTGGGCCACGTGCGCTATGGCACCGCCGGTGCCAAGAGCTGGGAAGCCTCGCAGCCGCATCTTTCTACTATCAACAGCGTCATTATCGCGCTCGCGCACAACGGCACTCTGGTCAACACCGACGAGCTGCGCCGCCAGCTGATCGAGCTGGGCGTGCCGTTCCTCTCCAATTCGGATTCCGAGGTCGCGACCAAGCTTATCGGCTACTTTACCCAGCGTACGGGTCATCTGCGCGAGGGCATTCGCAAGACCATGGAGCTCGTGCGCGGCGGCTACGCCATGACGCTCATCAACGAGCAGGCGCTCTACGCATTCCGCGATCCGCACGGCATTCGCCCGCTCGTGCTGGGCAAGCTGGTGGACGAGGGCCTGGATCAGGCCGATGCCGCATCCGTTTCGCAGCTGCCGTCGCAGGACGGCGCCGCGACGGTCGACTCCTCCGTCCGTGTCACGCGCGCCGGCGGCTGGGTCGTTGCCTCCGAGACCTGCGCACTCGACATCGTGGGTGCCGAGTACGTCCGTGACGTCCGTCCCGGCGAGATCTTGCGCATCAGCGCCGAGGGTCTGGTATCCGAGCAGGGCGTGCCTGCCGCCGAAGAGCCCGCAAACTGCATCTTTGAGCAGGTCTACTTCGCCCGCCCCGACTCCATCATGAACGGCAAGAGCGTCTATGCCTGCCGTTACGACATGGGTCGTCAGCTGGCACATGAGGAGCCTGTCGAGGCCGACCTGGTCATCGGCGTGCCCGACTCCGGCCTGCCGCCCGCGGAGGGCTATTCGCACGAGAGCGGTATTCCCTTTGGCGAGGGCCTCATCAAGAACCGCTACGTGGGCCGTACATTCATCGAGCCTACGCAGGAGTTGCGCGCCATGGGCGTGCGTATGAAACTCAACCCGCTGCGCGACAACATCGAGGGCAAGCGCCTGGTCGTCATCGACGACTCCATCGTGCGCGGCACCACCATGGTGCAGCTCGTCAAGATGCTGCGCAACGCCGGCGCCAAGGAGATTCATATCCGCATCAACTCGCCCGAGGTCATCTGGCCGTGCTTCTATGGTATCGATACCGACGTGCAGTCGCAGCTTATCAGCGCCAACAAGACGGTCGACGAGATTTGCGAGTATATCGGCGCCGATTCGCTGGCCTTCCTTTCGGTCGAGGGCCTGCTTAAGGTCATGCCCAAGGGCGGCTACTGCGATGCGTGCTTTACTGGACGCTACCCCGTGGCGATTCCCGAGAGCTTTGGCCGCGACAAGTTTATGGAGGGCTTTAAGCCCCGCAACCTGGACAAGCCGCTTCACTTTGACGACGACGCCGTGGTCGAGAAATACGACGACCGCAGTTGGGAAGAGGAACACGGCGAGGCCTAAAACCTGCCATTTAGGGACAGGTTTATTTTGGTAGGTTTCACCTGCTGTTTTGTTGATATGACGGCGCGTGCTGTTATGGCGCGCGCCGAAATGAACGCAACTATGAGCACCGTTTGGCGCCCGCGCGGCGCCACGGTAATGGGAGAGGAAGGCTCAGATGAGCGACAGCAAGCATGTGACGTATGAGGATGCCGGCGTCGATACCGCCGAGGGCGGCCGCGCCGTTGACGCTATTAAGCAGATGGTCAAGGACACCAATCGCCCCGAGGTTATCGGCGGCATCGGCGGCTTTGGTGGCTTATTCTCGGCCGCCGCGCTTAAGGATATGGAAGACCCGATTCTGATTAGCGGTACCGACGGCGTCGGCACCAAGCTCGTGCTCGCCCAGATCATGGACCGTCACGAGACGGTGGGCCAGGACCTGGTCGCCATGTGCGTCAACGACATTTTGGCTTCGGGCGCTGAGCCGCTGTTCTTCCTGGACTACGTTGCCATTGGCCACATCGAGGCCGAGCATATGGCAAAGATCATCAAGGGTGTTGCCGACGGCTGCAAGCTCGCGGGCTGCGCGCTCGTGGGCGGCGAGATGGCCGAGCACCCGGGCGTCATGGCTCCGGCCGACTACGACCTCGCCGGTTTTACCGTGGGCGTCGTCGACCGTCCCAAGATGCTCGACCCCGCAAACGTCCGCCCCGGCGACGTGATTCTGGGCCTGCCTTCCACTGGCGTGCACTCCAACGGCTACTCACTCGTGCGTAAGGTCATCGGCGTCGACGGCATTAAGCCGGGCACGCCCGAGGCCGCCGCTAAGGCCGAGGAGCTGAGCCGTCCGCTCGAGGAGCTCGGCGGCGCATCGCTGGCAGACGCTCTGCTGGCCCCCACGCGCATCTATGTCAAGCCGATTCTGGAGCTGCTGCGCGGCGGCGCCAACGTGCACGCTATCGCCCACATCACTGGCGGCGGTATTACCGAGAACCTCAACCGCGCGCTCGCCGACGACGTCGACGCTGTGGTCACCCGCAACGGTGCCGAGATGGGTTGGGACGTTCCGCCCGTCATCACCTACGTGTCGCGCCAGGCCGAGCTCGCGCCCAACGAGGCGTGCAAGACCTTCAACATGGGCGTTGGCCTGTGCCTGATCGTCGCCCCCGAGGACGAGGCCGCGGTTACCGAGACCCTGGTCGCGCTGGGCGAGAAGCCGTTCCGCGTGGGCGAGTGCGTCGAGGGTTCCGGTAAGGTCGTGTACTCCGATGAGCGCTAACGAGCAGATGGCTGCCGCCAAGGGCCTGGACTTTGTGCCCTATACCCGTCCGACCGGCACCGATACGGACGAGCCGCTCAAGATCGGTGTGCTCATCAGCGGTTCGGGTACCAACCTGCAGGCGCTGATCGATCTGATCGCCGCCGGCAAGCTCAACGCTTCGATTGAGCTTGTGGTGTCGAGCCGTCCTTCGGCTAAGGGTTTGCAGCGCGCTGAGCGCGCGGGCATCCAGACGCTCACGCTTTCCAAGGACGTCTATGCCGACCCTATTGCCGCCGACGAGATCATCGCGCATGAGCTGCTCGAACGCGGTTGCGAGTATGTGGTCATGGCCGGCTACATGCGTATGGTGCACACGCCTCTGCTGGCGGCGTTTCCCAATCGCGTGGTCAACCTACACCCGGCGCTGCTGCCGAGCTTTACCGGTGCCCATGCGATTGACGATGCCTTTGCGCGCGGCGTCAAGGTGACCGGCGTGACCGTGCACTTTGCCAACGAGATTTACGACAACGGCCCTATCATCGCCCAGCGTGCGCTGGCTGTCGAGGAAGGCTGGGATGTCGACATGCTCGAGGAGCACATCCATGCGATCGAGCATGTGCTGTATCCCGAGGTCGTGCAGATGCTCGCCGACGGTCGCGTCCACGTGCTGGAGAGCGGCAAGGTCGCAATTGATGCGCCCCGCGGCTAGCGGCGCACAGTACAATTTAGTTGAGTGGTCAGGGTGGTCATTGGCGCCAAGGCGCGCGTGGCCACCTTTTGTTTTGGGTGGTCATCGGGGACGTTCCTGAATGACTAGGTGAGAGAGGTGAGCGCATGGCGGATAACGAAGCACTGTTTACGCCTGAGCTGGTGTTTTTTGATTGGGAGTGTGCGACGCCGGATGAGGTGTTTGCGCGGCTCGAGGGCGAGCTTGCACCACGTGGCTACATTGCCGACGGTTGGCTCGACGCCGTTCGCACGCGCGAGGATGCCTATCCCACGGGCCTTGCCATGCCGGCGGCAAACATTGCCATTCCGCATACCGACCCGGGGTTTGTGGCCAAGCCCTATATCGCGGTGGTGAAGCCCGCCACGTCCGTGACATTTAACGCTATGGCTGGCATGGGTGCTCCGGTGCCGGCGCAGATCGTCATCAATCTGGGTATCGCCGAGCCGGGCGGCCAGGTCGAGGCCCTGCAGGCGCTCATGAACATCTTTATGGACGCCGATGCCGCAGCCGACGTGCTCGGCCAGACCACGCCCCAGCGCATGGTCGACGCCATCCGCCGTCACTTCTAAGGTGGGGCTAAGTCGGCACTTGGGGACGTTCCTTTTCTGCCGGCAGTAAGGGACAGTCCCTAACTGCCGGCACATAAAGAATGTCCCCAACTGCCAAGTGCCACATCTGTCCCCTTTGCACCAAAATGGTGCAGATTAACTTGTCCCCCATGTGCCAGGTGTGTCGCGGGGGCCGCGTTGTGACACAATGGCGTTTGTTCGATTCGTGATGCGAAAGGCCAACTATGGCAAACAAGAAAAAGAACTTCGAGGCCGCACCGACGCCCGAGCAGCAGGCCCGCGCCGCGTCGAGCTCTCGTAAGAAGCAGCGCAAGACGTACGTGTCTAAGACCGTCAAGATCGTTCTGGTGGTCATCGGCGTGCTGGCGATGCTGCTTTCCGTCTCGGCCATGGCATGCTCCGGCCTTATGTCGCAGGCAGAGGATACCTCGGGCTACAAGCTTACCGGCGGTGTGGCTGCCACTATCAACGGCACCAACCTCACCGAGGACACCGTGACAAAGCAGATCATGAGCATGCGCACGTCTTACGGCTACACCAAGGACAAGGACTGGGCGCAGTATCTGGTCGACAACGACCTCACGCCCAAGAAGTACCGCAAGCAACTCATCGACTCCTACACGCAGCAGATTCTGCTTCAACAGGCACAGAAGGAGAACGGCGTGACGGTGTCGGACGAGGAGGTCGAGAAAGCCTGGAAGGACGCGTGCAAGAGCGCGGGCGGCGCCAAGACCTTTAAGAAGACCCTTAAGACCTACGGCTACACCGAGGACACCTATAAGAGCTCGCTCAAGGAGAGCCTGGCGCAGCAAAAGCTCAAAGATGCCGTGGCGCCCACCAGCAAGCCCAAGGACAGCGAGATCGTCGATTACATCAACGAGAACCTGCCGAAGTACAACGATGCCCGCCGCTCGTCGAACATCCTGATCAAGGTTGATTCCGATGCGTCCGATGAGGACAAGGCTGCCGCCAAGGCTAAGGCGCAGGAGTGCCTGAACAAGATCAACTCCGGCGAGCTGAGCTTTGAGGACGCCGTGGAGCAGTATTCCGACGACACCGGCTCCAAGGAGAAGAAGGGTGACGTAGGCTGGGACAAGCTCACCACCTTCGTCGACAGCTACCAGGCGGCACTCGAGGGTCTCAACAAGGGCGATGTGAGCGATGTCGTCGAGTCGACCTATGGTTACCACATCATCAAGTGCACCGACTACTTCCATGTCGATAATCAGGTCGATGATATCAAGCAGGTACCCAAGGACATCAAGAAGTATGTCTCCAACGTGGTGAAGACGCAGGCAGAGAGCACTGCGTACAGCGAGTGGCTGGAGCAGTACAAGAAGGACGCCGACATCACCGTTAACCCCATGCCCAAGGACGTGCCGTACAACGTCAGCCTGAAGGGCGTCACCAAGAGTTCGACCGACAATTCGTCGACGACTGAGTAATCATGGGGCGGCGCTCGTGTGAGTGCCGCCCGCACTATTGAGGAGGATTTGCAGATGACCAACGAAGAGCTGCAGAAGGAAATGATTGCGGCCATGAAGGCCAAGGACAAGGTTCGCCTGTCCATCATTCGCCAGGTTAAGGCCGAAGTGAAGAACATCGAGGTCAACGAGCGTCGTGATGTGACCGAGGAAGACGTCAACAGCATGATCAAACGTCTGATTAAGCAGACGAGCGAGACGCTGGAGATGTCCATTAAAGCCGGTACCGACCAGGAGCGTACCGATAATCTGACCGAGCAGGTCAAGATTCTGGAGAGCCTGCTGCCCGCGCAGGTTTCGGGCAAGGAGCTCGAGGCTCTGATTGAGCAGGTTATCGCCGAGCTGGGTGCCACGTCCAAGAAGCAGATGGGCCAGGTCATGGGCGCTCTGGGTAAGGCCACCGGCGGCAACTTCGACAAGCCTGCCGCGGCAAAGATCGTCGGTGCCAAACTCGCGTAATTTGTTACGCGGTTTTACCAAACCGCGTAACGGCTCGACGCTGCAAACCCGTACACGCGGCAATCTGACGTTCAATTTCAAGGGCGCGACCGTAAGGTCTGCGCCCTTTCATTTCACGTCACCTTGCTCGCGTGTACGGGTTTTCGCTGACTTATGCTCAACAAGGGCGGTTGAGCGCTCATTGGGGACAGACTTAAATGAGTGCCCAATGAGCAGGCACTCATTTAAGTCTGTCCCCAATGAGTGGGTGGAAGATTGCGGGTTCTTTACGGGAATGTAGTGTGGGCTGCGGAAACGTGGTTCTTTCCGTACAATAGTTCAACTCGTGTAAACGCAGGGAAGGGACATTCATGGCAGACATGATCGAGATCAAGCATCTCAACAAGTACTTTGGCGACCTGCATGTGCTCAAAGATATCAACCTCACCGTCAAGCGCGGCGAGAAGCTCGTAATGATCGGGCCTTCCGGCTCGGGTAAGTCGACGCTCATCCGTTGCGTCGATTATCTGGAGGAGCCCACGTCGGGCGAGGTCATCATCGACGGTACGCCGCTTACCAAAAAGAACCACCTGGAGATGGCTCGCAAGTATAGTTCCATGGTGTTTCAGCAGTTCAACCTGTATCCCAACATGACGGTGCTCGGCAACCTGATGCTCGCGCCCATCAAGCTGCAAAAGAAGAGCAAGGAGGAGGCGACCGAGATCGCCATCGCCGCACTCAAGCGCGTCGGCATGGCGCATAAGGCCGGCGAGTATCCGCAGAATCTCTCGGGTGGTCAGCAGCAGCGCATCGCCATCGCCCGTGCCCTGTGCACCAAGCAGCCCATCATCCTGTTTGACGAGCCGACTTCGGCGCTCGACCCCGAGATGGTCCAGGAGGTTCTGGACGTTATGATTGAGCTCGCGCAGGAGGATATCACCATGATCTGCGTGACGCACGAGATGGGCTTTGCGCGCCAGGTGGCCGACCGCGTCATCTTTATGGAGGACGGCCGCATTCTGGAGGAGGGCACGCCCGAGCACTTCTTCGATAACCCCGAGAACCCGCGCTGCCGCGAGTTCCTGTCCAAGATTCTGCACTAGGCGCGGTGATGGACATGACGGATATGACGAGGGCGGCCGTGTCGCGCCGTCACTTTTTGCAGCTGGTTGGCGCCGGCATGCTTGCGCTGACGGGGACCGCGCTTACCGGTTGCGGTAACTCCGCCAGCGGCGAGGGCTCCGACAAGGGGTCTAAGCTTGCGGCCATTAAGTCGCGCGGCCATCTGAATGCCGGCGTTAAGAAGGATGTTCCCGGTTACGGCTATTACGACACCGCCAAGGGCCGCTTTGAGGGCATGGAAGTCGATTTGTGCTACCAGATCGCCGCTGCCGTCTTTGGCGTGAGCTACAAGGAGGCCCGCGCCCAGGAGCTTGTCGAGTTCACCGATGTAACGCCCAAGACGCGCGGTCCGCTGATCGATAACGGCCAGCTCGATGTGGTTGCGGCGACCTACACCATCACCGACGAGCGCAAGAAGAGCTGGGATTTCTCGACGCCGTACCGTACCGACTACGTGGGACTCATGGTCAAGAAGCGTTCGGGCTTCACCTCGATTGAGGACCTGGACGGCAAGGTCATCGGCGTGAGCCAGGGTGCTACCACGCAGGGCCTGATCGAGCAGATGATCAAGGACAACGGCTTTAGCTGCAAGCCCGAGTTTAGGGCCTTTAGCGGCTATCCCATCATCAAGAGTTCGCTCGACGCCGGCAATATCGACGTCTTTGCCATGGACCGCTCCACGCTGGCCGGCTACATGAACGAGACCGTTGAGCTGCTGCAGCCCGAGGTCAAGTTTGGCGAGCAGGGCTACGGCGTGGCGACCAAGAAGGGCTGCGACCTTTCGGCCGTGGTCGATCAGGTGATTTGCGATCGCCTGGCCGATGGCTGGCTCGACCAAGAGGTCAAGACCTGGGGTCTTGTATAGGCGCATCGTCCAAGGAAGGAATCAAATGCTCGAAGGATTATTTGACGCCGACCGTTGGTCGACGACATTTCAAAACATGGGGCCCTTCTGGGAGGGCTTTGGCGTGACGCTGCAAGTGGTTGTTGCCGGTCTGCTGCTGTCGCTGGTGCTGGGCACGCTGCTGGGCGTGTTCTCTACCACTCGCTCGCGCGTGCTGCGCGCCATAAGCCGCGTGTACGTGGAGTTTTACCAGAACACCCCGTTGCCCGTACAGGTGCTCTTTATGTACATGGCCGGTCCGCAGTTTTTGCAGGCCATAACCGGTGCCGACCAGCCGGTGCGTATCGCGCCGTTCGTGTTGGGCTTCTTGGGCGTGGGCCTGTATCACGCGGCCTACATTTCGGAGGTCATCCGCACCGGTATCGAGGCGGTTCCGCGCGGTCAGATGGAGGCGGCCCAGAGCCAGGGCTTCACCCGGGCGCAGGCGTACTGGTACATCGTGCTGCCCCAGACATTCAAGATCATTCTGCCGCCGCTGTGTAACCAGGCGCTCAACTTGGTCAAGAACACGTCGGTGCTGGCGCTTGTGGCCGGCGGCGACCTTATGTACCGTTCCGACAACTTTGTGAGTCTGTACGGTTACCTGCAGGGATACATCGTCTGCTGCCTTATGTACTTCATCATCTGCTTTCCGCTCGCCATGCTGGTGCAGTGGCTCGAGCGCCGCTCCAAGGAGCGTCCGCGTGGCGTGAGCCTGGCCGAGCTGGGGCTCGACAACGTAGAGGAGGCCTAGCGCATGGAAATCTTCAACGCGACCAACCTGCTCTACATTTGGGGCGGCTTTGTTAAGACAATCGAGATCTCGGCGCTGTCGATCTTTTTCTCGCTCATCTTTGGCACGGTGCTGGCGCTTGTTAAAAGCTATGCGCCCCGCCCGTTCCGTATTTTGGTGAGCGCCTATATCGAGCTGTTCCGTTGCACGCCGAACCTGCTGTGGATTCTGTTTATCTACTTTACGGTGCAGGGTTTGGACATTGTGATTTCGACCATCGCCTTTACGCTGTTTACCAGCGCCGTTATGGCCGAGATTGTGCGCGGCGGTCTCAACTCGATTCCGCGCGGCCAGTTTGAGGCAGCGCAGAGCCAGGGTTTTGGCTTCTTTGCCACCATGCGCTACATCATTCTGCCGCAGACGTTTAAGACGATCATTCCGGCGCTGTTTAGCCAGTGCACGACCGTCATCAAGGACAGCTCGTATCTTTCGGGTATTAACGTGGCCGAGCTCATGTACACGGCAAACGTCGTGATGGCCCATGCGATCGACCTGTCGCAGGTGCTTATGCTCTACAGCCTGGTGTTTGCGATGTACTTTGTGCTCAACTTTGGTATCTCGCTGCTGGTTCGCGCATATCAGAGGCGAATGGTGGCAGCGTAGAATGTGGCAAAGGGACAGCCCCTTTGTCACATAGAGAAAGGAATCGCGATGAGCGATCTGGAGAACAAGAAGAGTCCTGTGGTCATTACCATCGCGCGCGACTTTGGTGCCGAGGGCCACGAGATCGGACGCATCCTCGCCAACGAGTTGGGGATTCCACTGTACGACAACGAGCTACTGGTGCGTGCGTCGCTGCGCGCGGGCGAGTCGCTCGATAAGATGGCCGCCTATGACGAGCGTCTGGCCGTGGAGAACATGGCGTTTCTGCCCGACCGCTACGATGCGCGTTCGTACTCGGACAAGTTGTTCCAAAAGATGAGCCAGGTGATTTTGGACCTGGGCGAGACCGAGAGCTGCATTATCGAAGGCCGTCTGTCCGATTACCTGCTGCGTAACAACCCCAACCATATTGCCGTGTTGGTGACCGCCCCCTTTGAGGACCGCGTCGAGATTGTCCGCAAGAAGCGTGGCCTTAACAAAAAGAAGGGCGCCAAGCTGGTCAAGCAGCAGCAGAAGGCGCGCGAGGCGTTCTATAAGCGCTATAGCGCCGGAAAGTGGAAGATGACGAGCGGCAAGGATATCGTCGTCAACCGCGC
>CAJLPX010000040.1 GCA_905208635.1 uncultured Collinsella sp.
CGATAGGCGACCGCAGCCGGTGCGGATTTGCGAAGCAAATACGCGGACGTCCCGTCGTCCGCTCCATCGAGCGCGGGAGACCTTGGGACGGCCAATTCAACAAAGACTTCCCCATCGTCTCCGTGAATCCGAGGAGATCGACCGCAGCCGGTGCGGATTTGCGAAGCAAATACGCGGATGTCCCCATGCCCGCTCCAATTCCAAAATGTTAGGTTAATGCCTGCTGCCCATACTCGCACCCGCGCACGGTACAATGGTTGAGTTACGACCAACGTGCCAATAACCAAAAAGGAGCCGCTATGATCGATCGCTATACCCGCCCGGAGATGGGACATATCTTCTCCCTCGAGAACAAGTACGCCATTTGGCAGGAGATCGAGGTCCTGGCCTGCGAGGCCCAGGCGGAGCTCGGCAAGATCGGCATTTCTAAAAACGAAGCCCAGTGGATCCGCGACCACGCCAACTTTGAGAAGGCAAAGGTCGATGAGATCGAGGAGGTCACGCGCCACGATGTCATCGCCTTCCTGACCAACATGAAGGAGTACATCGACGCCGATGTTCCCGAGGGCGACCCCAAGCCCAGCCGCTGGGTTCACTATGGCATGACCAGCTCCGATCTGGGCGATACGGCTCTGTGCTACCAGCTTACCCAGGCCTGCGATCTGATCATCGAGGACGTCAAGAAGCTCGGCGAGATCTGCAAGCGCCGCGCCTTCGAGGAGCGCAACACGCTTTGCGCTGGCCGCACCCATGGCATCCATGCCGAGCCGATGACCTTCGGCATGAAGTTTGGCTCTTGGGCCTGGGAGCTCAAGCGCGATCTGGATCGTCTTGAGGATGCCCGCAAGAACGTTGCCTTCGGTGCCATCTCGGGCGCGGTCGGCACGTACAGCTCCATCGAGCCGTTTGTCGAGGAGTACGTCTGCGAGCACCTGGGTCTGGTCCACGACCCGCTGTCCACGCAGGTCATCTCCCGCGACCATCATGCCTATCTCGCCGGAGTCCTCGCCACCACGGCGGCCACCTGCGAGCGCATCGCTACCGAGGTTCGCAATCTGCAGAAGACCGATACGCTCGAGGCCGAGGAGCCGTTCCGCAAGGGTCAAAAGGGCAGCTCCGCCATGCCGCACAAGCGCAACCCGATCACCATGGAGAAGGTCTGCGGCCTGTCACGCATCGTGAAGTCCAACGCCCAGGTCGCCTTCGACAATGTCGCCCTGTGGCACGAGCGCGACATTTCGCACTCTTCCGCCGAGCGTGTCGCCCAGGCCGATAGCTTCATCGCGCTTGACCATATGTTCCAGTGCCTCATTCGCGTTATCGACGGCCTGCAGCTGTATCCGGCCCGCATGATGGCCAATCTCAACAAGACCCGCGGCCTCATCTTCTCCTCCAAGGTCTTGCTTGCCCTCGTCGATACGGGTATCACCCGCGAGGATGCGTACGCCATTGTGCAGGAGAACGCCATGGCCACCTGGCACGAGGTGCAGGATTGTGTCTCTGGCCCCACCTTTAAGGAGCGTCTCGAGGCCGATCCGCGCTGCACCGTCAGCCAGGAGAAGCTCGACGAGATTTTTGATCCGTGGGACTTCCTCACCCGCATCGATACGGTCTTCGATCGCCTGGAGCAGCTGAGCTTCGAGTAGGGTTAACCTAATTCGACCGCTTGCGGATGCATTTCAACCTTTGGCGCCTTGCCCGTCTTGGGCGAGGCGCTTTTTTTACTGTCGCATATGCGCCCGGGTAATAAAATGAACTCCGACTGCTGTTTCGATGAAAGGGGGCACGTGCCCAGACGCATCAAGCGGGCCACCATCGTCTCGTTTACGCTCATACTCCTTGTTGCCGTCTGTGCGGGCGCCCTGACGTATACCGTTCGAAGCAGTTCTTCCTCCTCGAATGAAGCCGATAGAGATCTCCCGGTGCTCAAAATCGGCGTTACGGATAACGACCCCTATGTGTATGTCGATACCACGGGCGATTACGCCGGTATCGATATCGACATCGCCCGCGAGGCCTGCAAGCGTGCGGGGCTTAAGCCACAGTTTGTCGATATTGACTGGAACGATCGCGACCGGCTGCTCAAAAACGGTGATATCGATTGCCTGTGGTGTGACTATTCTCCCTGTTATCGCGAGGATAAGTATTACTGGACCGAGCCGTATCTAACCGTGACGGTCTCGGTTGCCGCCAAGAAAACGAGTGGCATCAAGTCCTTGGCACATCTCGATGGAAGTAAGACCATTGCGGTGATTGCGGGTTCGGTGAGTGAACGCCGATTGCTTGCGGGGGATCTGGGGGTCTCGTCGGACGTTCAAATCAAATCATATGGCTCTGCCGAACTCTGCAAAGCCGCTCTAGTCAAAGGGTACGTTGACTGCTGGATGGCGGATGTCCAGTCGCTTGACCGACTCGTTGCTCAGTATCCCGGCGTTTACCGTGTGTTTGCCGACAATGTTATGACGGTTGACCTGGGCGTCGCGTTTGATGACAGCTATGAAGGATCGGTCGTAAAGGATCTCAATACCGCGCTGTTCGACATGGATCGAGATGGCACGATTGACCGTATTGTGGGCAATTACAAGACAGGAGCGACGACGGGCGGGCAAGGAGGAAATTCATGACAACTGATGAGCACCGCTTGAGTCGAAAGACTCTGAACGTCATAGCTGCCAGCGTTATTGTCAGCGCCGTCTTGTTAGGCCTGTTGTATACGGTTGGAACCCATCGCTGCCTCGAAAAAACGCTTGGGTTTGGCCAAGAAACCATGGTGTTTTTGGAGAACGCTTGCGAAAAATATGACCGCTACGAACAGGGGAGAAAAACCGAGGCGACGCACGATTTGCTCGCCGCGGTCGAATCGTTTGCGACGTTCCTGTCCTCTGATCGCGTTGAGGTTAACGACGATCTTATCGAGCAATTTGTCCATGCCGAGAACCTTTCGGGGCTGATGGTCATGGACTCCGATGGCCATATGGCTGCCCACTACGACATCGATGGTCGCGATCCGCTCATGTTGTGGCGAGATGAGTTGGCCTGTTCGCCGGTCGCATCGATGTATCAAGGTTCCAAAGTGACCTACTCAACTGTCGATGAGCGCCGTGGTGTCGTTTTTGCCGTCTGTGCTGTTCCGTATGGCGACGGCGTTGCCCTGGCATACCGCTCACTTGTTTCCGATACGGCGGACGACTATTCATATGCCATAGCCGACGTGCTTTCGAACAGTACCTTCCACCAGGGTCCCACGGTGCTTGTTATGGAGGATGCGGAGATTGTCTCATCCAACAGTGCCGATGCTGACGTGTCGCTCGCCCGACTCCTCACCAGCGTAGGAGTTGAGTGGAAAGACGACGGCCTGACGCGCATCGAATATCGAGGAGACGAATGGTATGCCGTGCGTGCGGCATATAAGGACTACCGCCTGTTTGCGCTATATCCCAAATCTGAGGTCATGTCTGACAGGATTTCATTTGTCGCCGTCGGCGTCTTGGTGTGTCTTGCGTTTTGGGTCGTGGTGCTGTTGGCTCGAAATATCGTTGACCACCGCAATTTGGTCGAAAAGGATAAACAGCTCGGCATTATCAATGCCATAAGCGCCATCTACGATTCGACCTTCCTTTTGCATCTCGACACCCTCGAGATCGAGGGGATCAATATGTCGCCGGCGATAGCGAAGATATTTGCCGAGCACAGCGAGGCATATGACTTTATGGACACGGTCTGCCGGGATATCGTGAGCCCCGAAAGCCGAGAAGCGGTTGTGGGACTCGTAGATATAAGTTCGCTTCATGAACGTATGGAGGGCGTACCGTACTTGGCTGCCGAGGTGCGAGATTGTCGAGGCGCTTGGTACTCGCTACAGGGTGTCCCCCAGCATCGCGATGAGCAAGGCCGGCTGGAGTCGGTCGTCGTGGCGACGCACAACATATCGATGGTCAAGCATGCCGAGGAGCTGTCATATCAAGACAAACTGACGGGGCTTCGCAACCGCAACTATCTTGAATCGCGCGGAGATAGCCTGGTAAACGAGGACTTGCCCGTGAGCGTGATTATGTTGGACTGCAATTATCTCAAGCGGACCAACGACATCTATGGTCACGAGATGGGGGATGAACTGCTGCGACGGACGGCGTCCGTGCTGCGGCGGGTGGCTGGTGCGGATTATCTGCCGATGCGCCTTGGCGGCGACGAGTTTTTGCTGGTTTGCCCCCATACTGACAACGAGTCTGCGCTCGGGCTGGAACAGGATCTTCGTCTCGGTCTTGCCGCGGTAAGCGATGAGGCCCTGACGGTCAGCGCATCGATTGGCGTGGCGACCGTCGAGACGGCTGGAAATACGCTGGCCGATGTATATCGTGTCGCCGACCACAATATGTATCGGGAGAAGCGCACGGTCCACGCACAGGGTGCGGACTGCTAATCTTGCCCCCGCGAGTCCATGCATCGTAGGATGTTGAATCGGTGCTTGCGATAATAAGTCGGCCCAGGCGGGGATAATAGACGTCTGAAATTTCTTTCTGAGAGGGGATCTCAATGATTAGTTTTGACTACAAGCCGCAGGGTGTATGCTCTCGCAATATTCACCTCAATCTCTCTGACGATGGCAGCAAGGTGCTGGGCGTTGAGTTTACCGGCGGCTGTGACGGCAATCTCAAGGCAATCTCCAAGTTAGTCGAGGGTGCTCCTGCCGATCGCGTAATCGAGGTTCTCGCCGGTAATACCTGCGGTATGAAAAAGACCTCTTGCGCCGATCAGCTTACGCGCGCTATCGAGGCTGCTCGCGCCGAGATCGCCTAATGGGTATCGCCGACCACATCAAGAATGGAATATCGCGCCGCGGCTTTGTGCTCGGCGGTGCTGCCGCGGGCGCTGCCACGGTGCTTGCCGGTTGCTCGAAAAAAACGGGCACCAGCGACGATGCCGCCGGCGAGCCGCAGGTTATCAAGGACGATTCGAAGATTGTCTCGATCACTGATGAGTACGAAGCTGTTGATATCGATCTTGAGCCGGCGGCGTCGTGGACGCTGCCGCTGGGCACGCTGCTGTACTACTGCGATGGCGACTACGCCGCCGCGATGATGGCGCCTGCTTCTGCCCTGCATGCCAATACGCTTGGTGTGCTCAACCTGGGCGATGGCTCGCTTACCACATTAATCGAGGATCCTATCGAGGGCACGGGATATGCTTTTTACGATGTCCGTGCCGGCGATGGCGTGTTTGCGTGGGTTGAGATGAACTTTGCCAATTCATCGTGGAAGCTCTACGCTCAAAATCTGTCGGGCGCTTCGCTCTCTGGCGACGTGGCTGAGCTCGATCGAGGTGGCAAGGACTATGATCCGCCCCTGCTTACGGCGTTCGGGTCATCGGTCATCTGGTATAAAATGCCTTCGGCAGGCGGCAATAAAACGAGTAGTGATTCGTTTTGCTATCGTCGCTCGCTTGATGAATCCAAGGCCGAGGTAATTTGGAAATCGATGGGCCGCTTTGCATCGGCCCCGCGCGCGAGCGACGGCATTTTGACCATCTCGCCGCGTGTCCGCAACGACGAAGGCGTCTACTACGGCATAACGGCAATCGATCTGACCGATGGCAACAACACCAAACGTGCCCAGCTAGTCCTTCCCTCGTCAGTCTCGCCTTTCGAGGCCGTATATATGGGCGACACCTTCGTGTTCTCCATTGAGGCGACGTATAACGGTGTGGGTAGCCTGGGCAATATGGGCACCTATATCGGTAACGAGGGCGGGCCGTACCTCTTCCTTTCGCGTGAGCCGCTCGCGTGCGTTGCGGGAAGGAAAAATAAATACCTGGTTAAAGTCCAGGCGTCGCATTTTTTGATTGACACTTCGGCTAAGACCTACGGCTCGCTTCTGTCGCCCGACCGAGCCCTGGAGTATGGCGATTATCCAGCTACGGCGGGAAAATCGGACTCATTCCTTACGTACGCCACGGTGCGCAACAGCCAGGGTATACCAGAGACGGTCACCGCACGCCTATTCTCTCTTTAAGCTTAGAGGGGTTAAAAAGGCGCCAACAGGGGAATAAGCGCGTTGTAATTGTGAGTACCGCCCGCCGAGCTGCCGCGTCATAGTGGCATCCGGCGGGTTCAGGTGCGTTAAAATGGGCTTGTTCTTAGCTAATTGAGACAGGGGGGCCGTGTTATGGCTTCAGATGCAAAAAAGATTCTGCTGGTCGAGGATGAGAAGGCAATCCGTGACGCCGTCGCTGCCTATCTCGAGCGCGAAGGCTACTGGGTTGTGGGTGTCGGCGACGGCCAGTCCGCGATCGAGGAGTTCGAGAAGCATCAGTTTGACCTGGTCGTGCTCGACCTTATGCTCCCCAAGATCCCCGGCGAGCGCGTTTGCCGCACCATTCGCGATACCTCGGATGTCCCCATCATCATGCTGACTGCCAAGGGCGAGATCGAGGACCGTATTATCGGCCTCGAGCTCGGTGCCGACGACTACCTGATCAAGCCGTTCTCGCCGCGCGAGCTTGTCGCGCGCGTACGCGCCTTGTTCCGCCGTGCCCATCAGGCCGATGAGCCGGCCGTCGAGGTGCTCGACTTCGGCGATCTGGTCATTGACATCTCGGGCCACAAGATTTTGGTCGAGGGCAAGGAAGTCGACCTGACGGCTTCCGAGTTCAAGCTGCTCACCACGCTTGCCCGCCACCCCGGCCGCGTCTACAACCGCATGGAGCTGGTCGAGAAGGTGCTCGGCTACGACTTTGAGGGTTACGAGCGCACCATCGACAGCCACGTGAAGAACCTTCGCGCTAAGCTGGGCGACGACCCCAAGAAGCCCAAGTGGCTCTACACCGTCCACGGTGTCGGCTATCGCTTCGAGGCTCCGGCCAAGACCGATAAGTCGGACGAGAAATAGGGAAATCACATATGACACCTGCGCGCTTTGAAATCGGACAAAAGCACAAGCAGGAGAGCGAGGCGGGTTCCAAGGCTAGTTGGAACACGCCTCGCTCCGATTCACGGCCAACGATGAGCTATCCCTCGCGCATGGCACTTGCTTTTGCTCTGACATCGCTCATGACGGTATTGGTGCTGGTGGGCGTGGTCTCTGTTGTGTGGGGCACGGTCTTTTCGGATTACACGCGCTCCAATATCGTTGAAATCGCAAATTCCGCTGCCGAAAAGCTTGCGACGTCGTATGAGGAAAACGGCAATTGGACTGCGGGCGAGCTACGTACGGTCGCGACATCGAGTTTGGTGTCCGACGACCTGAGTATGCAGGTCGTCAACAAGAAAGGCGTTGTCGTTTATGATGACTCATGGCCTTCGGCAAGTGCGACCGCCGATGTGCGCGAGAGCGAATCAGCGTCGAGCAGCTCGAGCGGGAAAAAAGCATCGCATAGTCCGGTCTCGTCGGCTCCCACCGGCTCCGATAGCGTTGCAAACGTCGAAATCATAACGTCTTCCGGCGAGCATGTCGGACAAGTAAAGCTGTGGGCCATCGGCTCCGATGCCTTGCTCACCAAGGCGGATTCTGCGTTTAGGGAGAAGACCTTTAACGCCATGGCCCTTGCTGCGGTTGTTGCAGTTTGCATTTCGGTCGTTATCGGATCACTCGTGTCGCGCATGCTCACCAAGCCGATTCACCGTATTACCAGCACGGCCAAGCAAATTCGCGATGGCGATCTGTCTGCTCGTACGGGCTTGCGCGGCGATGACGAGATTGATCAGCTGGGTGAGACCTTCGATGAGATGGCCACTTCGCTCGAGAAGGATATGAAACACGAGAAACGTTTGACCTCGGACGTGGCTCACGAACTTCGTACTCCGCTTATGGCCATGCTCGCAACGGTCGAGGCCATGCAGGATGGCGTATATCCTACCGACGATGAGCACTTGGAGACTGTTGCTTCCGAGACGCGTCGCCTGGCTCGTCTGGTGCAGCAGATGCTCGACCTGTCGCGCATGGAAAACAGCACGGCTCCGCTCAACCTTGAGCCGGTGGACATGGTTCCTTTCGTGCGTTCCATCGTCAATGCCCAGGAGCGCCTGTTTGTCGACCGCGATCTGCGCTTGCGCTTTGCTGACGAGACCCAAGGTCACGACGATGTCGTCGAAGCCGATCCCGACATGATCACACAATGCGTCATCAATCTCATGAGCAACGCCATGCGCTATACCCCCGAGGGCGGTTGGGTCGTGGTGTCGGTGCTCAGTGACCGCAAACACGTCAGCGTCGCCGTTTCTGATACCGGCATCGGTATTGCCAAGGATGACTTGTCGCGCATCTTCGGCCGTTTTTGGCGCGCCGATGCCAGCCGTGCCCGTGAGGCGGGCGGTCTGGGCGTGGGCCTCGCCGTGACTAAACAGATCGTCGAGCGACATCATGGCTACATTTCCGTGGAGTCGGAGCTTGGAAAGGGTACGACTTTTACGATTCATCTGCCTCGCGAGCACACGGCGGACGCGGCATCTACTACAATGGAGCACTAGCTTTTCGCTATTCGGTGAAGGAGGGGTTTCATCCCTGCCGCTCCGAGTTTGCGAAAACGTGCGGGAAAGAACCCGCATTACTGTCGTATTTTGGTAAGGAGTGACTCACGTGACAACGATGGAGCGTCGTCCGGATTCCCGTGGCAAGGTTCGTGATATCTACGATGCCGGTGAAAACCTGCTGATGGTCGCCACCGACCGCATTTCTGCGTTCGACTTCATTCTTCCCGACGAGATTCCGTTTAAGGGAGAGGTGCTCAATCGCATCTCGGCATTCTGGTTTGATAAGTTTGCCGACATCGTCCCCAACCATCTCGTTTCCATCGACCCGGCGGATTTCCCCGATGAGTTTGCTGAGTATCGTGACTACCTCGCTGGCCGCGCCATGCTGGTTAAAAAGGCCCAAACGATTCCTATCGAGTGCATCGTCCGCGGCTATCTGACCGGTTCGGGCAAGAAGACCTACGACGAGAACGGCACCGTCTGCGGCATCCAGCTGCCTGAGGGCCTGACCGAGGCTTCCAAGCTTCCCGAGCCGCTGTTCACGCCGTCCACGAAGGCCGAGATTGGTGACCACGACGAGAACATCTCGTTCGAGCGTTGCTGCGAGATCGTGGGCGAGGATATCGCCACGCAGATTCGTGACCTTTCCCTCAAGATCTACAAGGCTGCCGCCGAGTATGCAGCGACCCGTGGCATCATCATTGCCGACACCAAGTTCGAGTTTGGTGTCATCGATGGCAAGGTCACGCTGATCGACGAGTGCCTCACGCCCGATTCCAGCCGTTTCTGGCCTGCTGCCAGCTACGAGGAGGGCAAGATCCAGCCCAGCTACGACAAACAATTCGTCCGCAATTGGCTCAAGGCCAACTGGGATATGACGGGGGAGACCCCGCACCTGCCCGCCGAGGTCATCGATGGCACGTCCGAGCGCTATCGCGAGGCCTTCCAGATCATCACGGGCTCCCAGTTCACAAGCATGAAGGAGAACGCATAAGTGAGTACCCGTAGCGCCACGAACAAGCGCACGCAATCCCACGAGGTTACCGGGGTTGCGCGCAAGTCCGCCGCATCTGCTAAGCCTGCCCGTCAGGCAGCGAGCTCTGTCCGCGTCGTGCCGGCTTCGTCTAAGGCACGCCGCAAAGAGCTCGAGAAGGGCGAGAACCTCGAGGGCCTCTCTAAAGAGGAGAAGCGCGCCCGCAAGGCTAAGCAGCGCGCCAAGGAGGACCGCATCTACACGGTGTCGAATATCCTTCTCAAGCAGGATGAGGACTACACCAAGCGCCGTCGTATCTGGTGGGCCGTGCTTACTATCGGCATGGTACTCGTCGTGGCAATTTGGGCTTCGCTCTACTTCGCTCCCGCTGGCATGGTGTCCAGCCCTGTCCAGATGGTCGGCATCGTTTTGTCCTACGTCGTCATTTTGGGTGACTTTATTTACGACTTCGTTCGTATTCGTCCCCTGCGCAACATGTACCGCACGCAGGCCGAGGGCATGTCCGAGAACAAGCTCAACGCCCTTATCGAGCGCTCGGCTGCCGAGGAGGACAAGAAGGACTCCAAGAAGAAGTAGCGTTTGCATGCATACTTATCGCTAAGATATAAGGCGCGTCGTTTTTGCGGCGCGCCTTTTTACTGTTCTATAGATAGATGGAGTGGCACATGATTCGAGCTGCCCTGACGGTCGAAGAGGCTCTGGAGGGCATGAAGGCCCTGGAGCCCAAGATTAAAAACTATGCGCGCTTGGTTGTCCGCAAGGGCGTAAACGTCAAGCCCGGCCAGGAGGTTGTCGTTCAGTCTCCGGTCGAGTGCGCATCCTTTGCCCGCGTGGTGGTCGCGGAGGCTTATGCCGCCGGCGCTGGCCACGTGACGGTCATTTGGGCCGATGATGCCGTGACGAGGCTCACGTACGAGCATGTCGAGAAAAGCTATTTTGAGCAGACACCCGAGTGGAAGCGCATGCAGCTGGATTCCCTGGCCCAGGATGGTGCCTGCTTTGTCTTTATCGAGGGGGCGGATCCTGCGGCCCTCAAGGGCATCGATCCAGCCAAGCCTGCTGCAGCTTCTAAGGCAAGGAATACGCAGTGCAAGGTCTTCCGCCGCGGACTGGACTACAACATCAATCCGTGGTGCATCGCCGGCGCTCCGGTCGTGGCTTGGGCGCACGAGGTGTTCCCGGGAGACGCCGATGAGGTTGCAATCTATAAGCTGTGGAATGCGATTCTGCACACCGCGCGCGCCGATGGCCAGGACCCAGAGAGCGACTGGGAACTCCATGACGCCGCATTCGAAAAGAACCTGCGTTTTCTGAACAACAATCGTTTCGACTACCTGCATTACGCCGCGGCAAATGGAACCGATCTGACGATTGGCATGACGAAAGGTCACGAGTGGGCCGGCGGCAAGGGCAAGACGCCCGAAGGGCACCCCTTCTTCCCCAACATTCCCACCGAGGAAGTCTTCACTTCGCCCGATCGCATGCGCGCCGACGGTATCGTGTACTCGGCCATGCCGCTCATCCACCATGGCAATAAGGTCGACGATTTTTGGATTAAGTTCGAGGGCGGCCGCGTAGTGGACTACGATGCCCGTGTGGGCAAGGCAACGCTCGCAAGCATCATCGATACTGACGAGGGCGCTGCTCACCTGGGAGAGGTCGCGCTCATCTCCAAGAACACGCCGATCCGCGAAAGTGGCGTACTATTCTACGATACGCTCTATGACGAGAACGCTAGCTGCCATCTCGCGCTAGGTGTCGGTTTCCCCGAATGCATCGAGGGTGGGTATGACATGTCCAAGGAAGAGCTCCTGGAGCATGGCGTTAACGTCTCGAGCACGCACGTCGATTTTATGATTGGCACGGACGACATCGATATTACGGGCATTACGCCTGATGGACGTGAAGTTGTGATTTTCCAGAACGGCCAATGGAGTTGGGAATAGTCCCAGACCGTGGTACAATGCCACCCGCGGGCCGTTAGCTCAGCTGGCAGAGCAGGGGACTTTTAATCCCAAGGTCCAGGGTTCGAACCCCTGACGGCCCACCATAGAATAGAAAAGCGACTGGCGGATGCCGGCCGCTTTTTTGTTGCCGCGACATGGGTTCGAACCCGAAAGGGCGCGGAGCTGAGTAAACGCGTGAGCGTTTGCCAGCGCAGCGCGCAAGGCGCGAAGCGCCGCAGCGGCCGTCTGCAGAGCAGGCCGAACCTCTGACGGCCCACCCAAAGAAAGGAAAACGAAATGAAAACAGATAGATACGGAATTAGCGGCAGCACATTAAAGATAATAGCGGCCATTTCGATGGTTCTCGATCATGTAAGCAGGATCGTCCTGACCAATGGAATCATGACTCACGCATCGTACAATCAGATATCAGACGAACAGTGGGCGATTCTAAGCGAGGCTTCGGATGTGCTTCATGTTCTTGGCAGGATTGCATTTCCCTTATTTTGCTTTTTGATAGTTGAGGGATTTTTGCATACTCATGACATAAAGAGGTACCTGCGAAATATGCTTGTCTTCGCAATCATTGCGGAGCCCATATACGATTTCGTTCAAACCGGGCAACTATTTGACCTTCGGCAACAAAATGTTATGTGTGAGCTCCTGCTTTGCTTGGTCTTCTTGATAATTCTGGAAAAGATACAAAGCCTTTCAAAATGGAAGAGGTACATCGCAGAAACTGCTCTGATTGTTTTGACAGCACTGGCAGCTGAATACACTAAACTAGATGGCGGTGTGTATGGCATTCTGCTTGTGGCTGCATTCTATTTATTCCACGACAGCAAGGCCAAGATGTTCTTTGCTGCAGTATGCGCAGTGCTCCTTTCGTCATGCCATATAGTTGGCGGCGGATTTGAGTTTGCTACAGCTAATATATTTAATCCTGATGTTGCTGCCGCGGTCGTTTCGTTGCTGCTTATCAATCTTTATAATGGCAAGCGAGGGCTGAAGCTCAAATATTTCTTCTACATTTTCTATCCGGCTCATCTTGCTCTGCTTTATGGTGTCTCACTTATTGTTTTGAACTGTCTTTAAAAACTCTCAAACAAGTCTCTGAAAGCAGAACTAAATTGACCCTAAGACTGCTTGTGAATTTCCGGAAGACCTGTGAGATACGAGGATAGACAACGAGGGCTGTAGAAAGATGCTTCGAAAGCATGAATGGCAGCGAGAAAATGAGTTCGGAAGAACCCCTCTGGATGCTCCAGCATAGAATAGAAAGCGATCGGCTCCGGCTGGTCGCTTTTTTGTTACCGATGCACGGTTCGAACCCGAACTTCTATATATAGGAACGCTTGGCGAACAAAACCTGCCTTTTACCGACGGGAAACAAATAACCGATGCTTTTGGAGTAAAGTGGCGCTCCAGAGATGACCGATGCCTCAACATCTATAAACCAGCTGGTCACCGCCAATATCAGAAGCTGATGCTTCAGTTATAACCTCAGTGACGTGACTGAGGGACCTATTCATTTGTGAACAAAATATGGAGTGCGCGATTCCCGCCCCCGGCGCCCCTCCGGTCTGGCAATATATCTCCTTGCCGCGCGGCCCGGTCGGACCGGATCAGCCGCC
>CAJLPX010000041.1 GCA_905208635.1 uncultured Collinsella sp.
TTGAACGTCAGATTGTCCAAATGCGGCCCGCGCAGCGTCGAGCCGTTACGCGGTTCGTAGAACCGCGTAACTAGTTAGTACATCTTTGCGCCAGCGGGGATGGAGGCGTCGAGCTGGATCAGGTTGAGACGCTCCTCACCATCCTCCTCGTGGATAGCGCTGATGAGCATGCCGCAGCTGGGAATGCCCATCATCTTGCGCGGCGGCAGATTGGTGATGGCGAGCAAGGTCTTGCCGACCAGGTCCTCGGGCTCATAATAACCGTGAATGCCGGAGAGGATGGTACGGTCGGTGCCGGTGCCGTCGTCGAGCGTAAAGTTCAGCAGCTTCTTGGACTTCTTGACGGCCTCGCATGCCTTGACCTTCACGGCGCGGAAGTCGCTCTTGGAGAAGGTATCAAAGTCGACGAACTCCTCAAACAGCGGCTCGACGGCAATCTTGGAATAATCAACCGTGGGCTTGAGCGGCTTGACGAAGGGGCTCGCGGCGTTGCCGGCCTCGGCAGCCTTGGCGGCAGCGGCACTGGACTGGAAACCCTTCTCGGGCTTCATGTGCGGGAACAGTAGCACGTCGCGGATGGAAGCCTGGTTGGTGAGCAGCATGACCACGCGGTCGATACCGATGCCGATGCCGCCCGCAGGAGGCATACCGTACTCGAGGGCGCGCACGTAGTCCTCGTCGTACTCCATGGCCTCGTCGTCGCCGCCAGCCTTCTCGGCCATCTGGGCGGCAAAGCGCTCGGCCTGGTCGACCGGGTCGTTGAGCTCGGAGAACGCGTTGGCGTACTCGTGACCGGCGATAACCAGCTCAAAGCGGTGCGTCAGGCGCGGGTCGTCCTCAAAGCGCTTGGCAAGCGGGCTGACCTCGATGGGGTAATCGCACACGAACGTGGGGTTGACGATGGTGTCCTCGCCCAGCTCATCGTAGATCTCGGCGATAATCTTGCCGGCGGTCCACTCGGGCTTAATCTCCAGGCCCTTCTCGCGCGCGGCAGCAGCAAGCTCCTCGACCGGCGTATCGATGGTGACCTGTTTGCCGAGCACGTCGGAGACGATGTCGGTCATGGGACGGCTGGCCCACTCACCAGAAAGGTCGATGGTCTGACCCTGGTACTCGATGACCTCGGGGTTGCCGATGGCCTTGTTAGCCGCCTTAATGACACCCTGGGCGAGCGCCTTCATGCCCTCGAGGTCGGAGAAGGCACGATAGGCCTCCATCGTGGTGAACTCGGGGTTGTGGGTAAGGTCCATGCCCTCGTTACGGAAGATACGGCCGATCTCGAACACGCGCTCGAAACCGCCGACGATGCAGCGCTTGAGGTGCAGCTCGGTAGCAATGCGCAGGTAGCACTCCTGATCGAGCGCGTTGAAGTGCGTGATGAACGGCTTGGCAGTAGCGCCGCCCTGGATGGTCTGCAGGATGGGGGTCTCGACCTCCATGTAGCCGTCGGACTCCATAAAGCGACGGAAGGTGGAGAGAATCTGCGAACGCTTACGGAACGTCTCGCGAACGTCGTCGTTGGCGATCAGGTCAACATAGCGCTGGCGATAGCGGGTCTCCTTATCGGAAAGACCGTGGAACTTCTCGGGCAGCGGACGAACGGCCTTGGCAAGCAGGGTCGCGCTCTTAGGGGCAACGGAAAGCTGGCCGCGCTTGGTGCGCACAACCACGCCGGTCACGCCCAGGATGTCGCCCAGGTCGAGGGACTTGAGCGTATTCCAGGCAGCCTCGTCCATGTCGTTGATGCGGCAGAACAGCTGAATCTCGGCAGTCGCATCGCGTACGACGATGAACATGATCTTGCCCTGACCGCGCTTGGCGACCACACGGCCAGCGATCTTCACGACGTCCTCGGTGTCCTCGCCATCGGCAAGCTCGGCATACTTAGCCTCGATATCGGCAACGTAGTCCTCAAGCTCAGAGTGCTCGGGATAGGGGTTCTGGCCCGCCTCGAACAGGGCGGCGCGCTTGGCCAGGCGGGTGGCGCGCTCGTCGTTGAGCGTCGATGCCTGATCTGCGGCGTTCTGGTTCTCTGCCATAAGTTAGCTCCTCAAACTAAAACGCTCCCCAGGATTCGGTCCCAGGGAGCGAAAACATACCTTTACGCGGGACCGTGGTCTAGCGTGCAATCTTGGCGATGGTGTAGACGCGAGTCTTGCCGGAAGGCGTAACGACCTCGACGGAGTCGCCCTCGCCGTGACCGATGATGGCGTGGCCGACCGGAGACTCGTTGGAAATCTTGTGCTCGAGCGAGTTGGTCTCGGTGGTACCGACAAGCGTGACTTCCATGACCTCACCGTTGGGATCAATCAGAGAAACGGTGGAACCGATGGAGACGGTCAGATCGCCCGTGGTGGCAGCAACCTGAGCGTTGGCGAGGATGGCCTGGATCTCGGCAATACGAGCGGCGTTCTGGGCCTGCTTGTCCTTAGCGGCGTCGTACTCGGAGTTCTCCGAAAGGTCGCCGAACGCGCGGGCTTCCTTGATGTCCTCGACGATCTCCTTGGCGTAATCGCCCTCACGCCAAGCGAGCTCCTCGACGAGCTTCTGGCGGCCCTCAGCGGTCAGTACGATCTGGCTTGCGTCCATACGGATATCTCCCCAACTATGATGTAACAATCAACTGTCAACAAAACGAAAAAGACCGGCTAGCCTGCGGGCAAGCCGGTCAGGTGCTCACCCCAAAGGGATGGGACTACTCTGCGTCCGCGTCGCTGTCCTCTGCCTGCTTCTTCTTGGCAGCAGCGAGCTTGGCCTCGAGCTCAGCGATCTCCTTGTCCTCCTCGGACTGCTCGACCACGACCTCCTCGGCCTGCTTGGTCTCGGCCTTATCGTCGCCCTCCATACCCTCACGGATATTCTTGACGGTAGAGCCGAGGGACTTGCCGAGCTTCGGCAGGTTCTTGGGCCCGAAGATAATCAGGACAACGACGAGAATAATGATGAGCTCAGGAGCCCTCAGTCCAAACATGTAGACCTCCACAATACAGCGAGACAAGCTCGAATGAGTATACCGCGGGTATCGCGGTATCACAACAATAGCTAAAAAAAGGGACCGCAAGAAGCGGTCCCTCCTCATGCTCTGGTCGGGTTGACTGGATTTGAACCAGCGACCCCTGCGTCCCGAACGCAGTGCTCTACCAAACTGAGCCACAACCCGTTAGCTCGACTATAGTAACAAAGATTTTCGCCGCGTGCTAGATAAATTTTTATTTCTTTGGCGCTTCAATGCGAACCGTGTCGGAAACGAGCTCCGTTGCATAAGCCCACCAGCCGTTTTGTTGAGCCGTCGCCGCAAGATTGGCTGCCGTGGCGGCGCTATCGCAGAGAGCAAACGAGCAGGCACCCGAACCGCACACGTTTGTGGCAATGGTACCGTCCTGTGAACGAAGCCAGTCGAGCACCGTTTGAATCCGCGGCTCCATCTGCGCGGAAATGACACCCAGGTTGTTGTGGACGAGCGCGTAGGCCGCCTCTGCGTCTCCCGAGCGAAGGGCAGATGCGATCGCTCCGGGCTTGTCCGCAGGCGCTGGGGTCTCGTCAAAACGTCGATAGGCTTCAATTGTTGAAACGCTTGCCTCGCGCGGCTTAACCAGCACGACGGGTGTCGCGGGAAGTGCGGGGTACTCGGTTGCCAGCACGTCTCCCCCACCCACGTAAAATGCAGGGCTGGCATGCAAAAAGAAGGGAACGTCGGCGCCAATGCCGCGCGCGATGTTGTCCAGCGCGGGATCGGCACGGTCGATACCCCACAGCTCTGCCAAGGCGACAATGACCGCCGCGGCATCCGTCGAAGGACCGCCCAGGCCGGCACACAACGGGATGCACTTCTCGATCGTGATGCAGACGTTGGCTTCACGACCATAATGCTCGGCCATAGCGAGCGCAGCACGATACGCCGTATTCTTTTGCATGGGAAAGTCGGATGTCGGAATCGTCTGGACGGTCAGCGCCTGTGCCGGCGTAACCGTCACGGTATCGACAAGACCGACGGCTGCCATCAGGGAATCGACCTTATGGTAGCCGCGGTCGTCACGCTCGGTATGAACCCCCAGATAGAGGTTGATCTTTGCCGGCGCGGAAAGGGTCAGGGACCAATCGGTCACCGCTAGTGCTCCTCGAGCTGATTGCCGAGCGGGGTAAAAATGTGCTCGCCGCTCTCGGGGTCGAACAGCTCGACCTGGCCGGTGAGAACATCAATATACTGGTAGGACTGACGCGACTTGCGGCCACGGCGCTCGTCGACCTCGACGATAAAGACTGCCGGATGGACGCTCTTGATGGTGCCCATGCGCTCGACGACGCGGGTGCGGCCCATGTTGGCCTTCACCTTAACGCGATCGCCCACCATATCGGTCAGCTTCTCGTGGATGTCGTCGACGTGATTGACTTCCATCTCTTCCATGAACAGGGCCTCCAGAAGATGCAATTCAAAAAGGGGATAATACCCCTAAGATAGACAAAACTCTAATACTATAGCACCCTGCTGCCGCCATACGCAAGTAGCTAAATAAACCCCGTCCCAAATACGTACCAGACGACAACCTCGCGTAACCTAAAGACTATCGGTGTCCAAGACGATGGTGAACGGACCGTCGTTGACCAAGTCGACTTTCATATCGGCGCCAAAGATGCCGTGCGCCACGTGTTCGACATCTTTGCGAACGAGCGTCAAGAAGTACTCGTAGAGCTCGTTGGCAACATCGGGGGCGCCGGCATCGGTAAACGATGGGCGGCGGCCGTGGCGGCAGTCGGCGAACAGCGTGAACTGCGACACTACGAGAACCTCGCCGTCGACATCGGCAAGTGCCAGGTTGGTCTTGCCGTTCTCGTCCTCGTTAATGCGCAAGCCGCGGAGCTTGCCCCACAGCTTATCAGCCTCGGCGCGCGTGTCGCCGTGGCCCACGCCCAACAGCACCAGATAGCCGCGCCCAATTTTGCCCACGTACTCGCCGTCGACCGTCACGCCGGCGTTGAGCACGCGCTGAACCACCGCACGCACGGCCTACTCCTCGCCCGTCAGTTTGGCGGATAGGTGCTCGAGCGCATGGAATCGATGGCTGATGGCGTTCTTCTCGTCCGCCGTGAGCTCGGCCATAGTCTTGCCCGGCGTATCGACCGGCAGGAACAGCGGGTCGTAGCCAAAGCCGTGATCGCCGCGGCCCTCGTGCGCGATAACGCCCTCACAGGCGCCCTCGCCATAGGTGACCAGGCCGTCCGTATCGATGAGCGCAACGACGCTCATAAAGCGCGCGGTGCGGTCCTCGTCTGCCACGCCTTCCAGATTCACGAGCAGCTTGGCATTGTTGGCGGCATCGTCGCCGTGAACGCCCGCGTAGCGCGCGCTATACACACCGGGCTCACCGTCCAGCGCGTCGACGACCAGGCCCGAATCGTCGGCAATGGCCATGAGCCCCGTCTCTTCGACGGCAGCCTGCGCCTTGATGATGGCGTTCTCCAAAAACGTCGTGCCGTTTTCCTCGGGGTCCTCAAATTCGCCCAGCTGGCCGAGCGCCACAAAGCGCACCTCGGGCATGACCTTGCCCAAAATGGCCTCGATCTCGGTGAGCTTATGGGCGTTGCCCGTTGCCACGACAATGGTCGCCGCCGGGTCGAGGGTGTCGATGTCGATCTTCTCAAGTGCCATGAGTGGTCTCCTTGTCTCTATAGCAATGCCGCGCCGAGGGCGACGAGGGCCTCCGCCTCTCCCCTCTCAATCAACGGCAGTCTTATACTTCGACGTTTTCCCAGATAAAACCTGCCAAAATAAACCTGTCCCTTTTTGGCAGGTTAGACGAGGGCCTGGCGCTGGAGCTCGATGAGCTCGGCAATACCCTTGTCGCCCAAATCGAGCAGGGCATTGAGGCGCTTGCGGTCGAAGGGAGCCTGCTCGCCAGTGCCCTGGAGCTCAATCATCTCACCGGTATCGGTGGCGACAAGATTCATGTCGACCTCGGCGTGACTGTCCTCAGAATAATCCAGGTCGAGCAGGGTGTTGCCGTCGACAACTCCCATGGAAATCGCGGCGACCTGGCCCGTGAGCGGGATGCGCTCGATCTTGCCTGCCTCGACCCACATGGCAAGCGCATCGTGCAGCGCCACCCAAGCGCCGGTAATGCTCGCTGTACGCGTGCCGCCATCGGCCTGAATCACATCGCAGTCGACGGTGACGGTGTACTCGCCGAGTGCCTTCATGTTGACGACGGTACGCAGGCTGCGGCCAATGAGGCGCTCGATTTCCATGGAGCGACCCTTGCGGTTGGCGTGCTCGCGCTTGCAGCGCTTGCCGGTCGATGCCGGCAGCATGGCATACTCTGCGGTTACCCAACCGGCCTTGGCACCCTTGCGCCAGCCCGGCACGCCCTCCTCGATGGTGGCGGCACAAAGCACGCGCGTGTCACCGAACTCGGCAAAACACGAGCCGTGGGCGTGCTTCATGACGCCACGGGTGAGCTTAACGGGGCGCAACTCGTTGGCGGCGCGACCGTTGGCGCGGTTGACCTGCATGTACTCCATAGAAAAATCCTTTCGGCAAAAGGTGTGGCGAAGGCTCTGACGGCGGCCTTACATCTATTTCAGCTCATCGATATCGATATGCTCAATGCTCTTGAGCGGCTGACCAAAGATAAAGCTGCCCGCCACCGCAAACTCGGCAATGTTATCGGCCGTCGTGGCAAAACGATGCTGCGGCTCGGCGGCGTCGCCCGCCAGCTGCTCGCGGCGCGTGAGAATATCGGTCAGCTCGCGCGTGGTCTCCTCGGCGGAACTCACGACGCGCACCCCAGGCCCCAGCGCATGGCGGATAGGTCCCACCAACAGCGGAAAATGCGTACAGCCGAGTACCACGGTATCGATACCGTGGTCGCGCAGTGGCTCAACCGTGGCACCCACCAGCGCACGCACGGCAGGCGTATCGAAGATGTCCTCGTTCTCGAGCCACTGCTCTTGCAGATGCGCACCCGAGGCGAGCTCGTGTTCGACAACCTCAACAAAGCTCGAGGCGGGGCAGCCGTATACGTCGACGCCGGCATCTAGGTCCTGAATGGCGCGCGTGTAAGCGCCCGAGCGAATGGTGAGGTTGGTGGCGAGCACGCCCACGCGACGCGTGCGGGTGCTGTTGATTGCCGCACGGGCACCCGGCGCGATCACGCCGATCACGGGAACGTCGAGCACCTGCTGGGCCAGACGCAAGGCCGCAGCTGTCGCCGTGTTGCAGGCGATGACCATAATCTTGACGTCGTGCTTCGACAGCCAACGGCCCGCCTGCAACGCAAACGAGCGCACCTCATCCTCGGTGCGCGTGCCGTAGGGGCAGCGTTTGGTGTCGCCGAAGTAGTAGACGGACTCATGCGGCAGCGCCGTCGCGATGGCGCGCGCAACCGTCAGACCACCCAAACCAGAATCGAACACGCCAATCGGGCGCGTGTCGCCTGCCGGATTCTCGATATCGGACATTACCTCACCAGTCTCTCTCGAAAAGACATGTCCAAGTGCGGCGACGCCGCGCTACGAACGCGCCGCGACCAGCAGCTCTGCCGTCGCCGCCCAACCGTCGACAATTTTGCCGCGCGTAACGAAAGCGTTCTCGCAAGCAGCCAGGAACTCGGGCGCGCCGGCGCTCGTCAGGCCATTCTCGACCAGGCAGAACGTGCCCACGTGATCGGCCATGTAGAAGTCGGACTCGGAGTCGCCGAGCGCGAGCGTCTCCTCGCGCTCGATCCCCAGGTGCTCGCAGAAACGTGCGATGGCAACGCCCTTGTTGAGGCCCGCGGGGTTGATGTTGAATGCGCGACCGTCCTCGACGCGATCGAGCTCGAGCGTCGTCGGCTTGGACAGATGCGTCAGGTGACCGTTACAGGCCCACACCAGGCCACAGCCGGCCTCGTCGAGAATGGCCTGCGCCTCGTCATCGGGGATGTCGCCGCGCATGCCGACGGTAACCTCGCGGTACTTGTAGCCGGTCGACATGTCGTTGTGATACTCGATCTTGTGCGGCCAGCGGGCGAGGATCTTCTCGCACACGCCAGTCTGCTCGATCACCTGGTGCGGCGTGAGACCGCAAGATGGGTCGTAGGGCATATCGCCGGTCAGATACTCCCAATCGTTGGCCTTGAGATCGTACATGACCAGGCCACCCATCTCACCAATGTAGGAGTTGAGGCCGAGCACGCGCGCATCCTCGTGGATCATGGTGCGGTTGCGGCCCGAGGTGGGAACCACTTGGATGCCGGCGCGGGCAAGTGCCACAACAGCCTCGACGAGCTTGGTCGAGGGGTTGCCGTCGTTGTCGCGCAGCACGCACGAGCCGGGTGCGAGCATCGTAGCATCCAGGTCGGTAAAGACGTACTTAACCTTGGCCAAGCGCTCGCGCATCTCGCCCGAAAGCTCGGCGACGGTCGGCAGGGTGTTGTGGGACATGGTTACTCCGTTTACGTAGAAGGGTTTGGGCTTGGACGGCATGTTTTGATTGAGGGAACACGTTTATGGCGACAGCGCACTCAGGGCGCCTTCGCCATCATGGTTCATTAGTCAAACTGGGTAACATCGATCAGGCGATTGGCCAACGAAAGGTCGCTCTCGATGGGCACGAACTCGTCGCCCACGTGCATGAGCTCCTCGTCACCCTTTGCCAGCAGCAAGACAATGGTGGGAGCATTGGGGTTGACGTACTCCTCGCGCGCCGCCTTGAACGCCGCATGCACAGCGGCTTCACGGTCGAGGATGATCTCGTTCGGCGTATCGTCGGGAACATGCTCGGCAAGCTCGCGACAGACCTTCATCGGGTCCTCGTGAGCCGGGTCCTCGTTGGCAAAGATCATCAGGTCGGAATATGGTGCGGCCTCGCGCGGAAGCTGCTCGCGGCGCTCCTGCGCCTTGCCGCCGGCAGCGCCAAACACTGCAATGACTGGACTAGTGGGAAACGCGCGCTTGACCGACGAGAAAAGCGAACGGAACGAAAGCTGGTTGTGCGCATAGTCAACGACGCAGATCACGCGGCCGTCCTTCGACTCCACGACCTCCATACGGCCCGGCACACGCAGTTTGGAGAGGCCCTTCTTGATGGCATCGATACCGATGCCGATCTCGTGCGCAGCGGCGATAGCGACCAGCGCGTTTTCCACGTTAAAGTCGCCCGCGATGCCCAGCAGGACCTTCTCCCCCGCCTCGGACTCGTCGGCACACAGGCCATGCAGGTTAAACTCGATGTTAAAGCCGACCATGCGCACATCGCTCGCCCACAGGCTTGCCTCGGGATGCTCGACGCCAACGGTCACCAAGCGCTCGGCCGTCGACGCTGCCTCCAACACACGGTCAACCTCTTCGGTGCCCAGATTCACCACGGCGGTCTTCGCCTGGTCAAAGATCCTGAGTTTGCTCTCAAAATAATCCTCAAACGTGGGGTGTTCGATCGGCGAGATGTGGTCACGGCCGATGTTGAGGAAGCACGCCACGTCAAACGGCAGATTCTCGACGCGTTGGTACTTGAGTGCCTGGCTCGAGACCTCCATGACCATGGACTGGCGACCGGACTCACGGCAGTTGGCGATATGGCGCCAGACCTCGGGGGCCTCGGGCGTAGTATTGGTGCTCTCATAGCACTCGATGCCATCGTCGGTACTCACCGAGCCGATCATGCCGCAGGACTCGCCCGCCGCTTTGATGATGGACTGGAGCATAAAAGCGGCCGTGGTCTTTCCCTTAGTACCAGTGATGCCCACGATCTTGACGTCGTGGTCGGGACGGTCGTAGACCTCCGGCGGCAACAGGGCCATGGCTGTGCGAACGCTATCAACAACCAGCATCGCAGCACCGCTCTCCTGCGCCAGCGGCTCCAGAGACTCGACCAGCGACTCCTCGCACACAAATGCGACGGCGCCCGCATCGAGCGCCATGCTCAAAAACGCGGGCTTAAAGGCAGTGCCTTTGCAAAAGAACACGTCACCCGCCGAGACCGTACGCGAATCAAACGAGCAGCCGGTCACGGCACGCTCGTCAACCTGCTCTGATGCGCACAGCTCGCCGCACACATCGAGAAGCTTGGCAAGCGTATCGACCGTGGTCACGGTCGCGGAATCCGAATGGTGCATCTTTCGCCTTTCTCAGCCATTTGGCAGGGACGGTTTTTATAGTAACTGAAACGCACCCACGCAAAAACGGCTCCCGGAGGAGCCGTTACGCGCAGGCGTTCGTAAGCCGAGGCTAGGCAGCCTGAACAGCGGGCTGGTCCTCGTCGATAAAGAAGCGCTTGTACCACACCAGGAACACGAGCGGCGTATAGATCTTGCGCTGGAAATCGCCCTTGCCCGCAAAGTGCAGATCGAGCAGGTGCATGAGCTCGTCGGTATCGAAGAACTCGCTTGCCCACGGCGCGGTGAAGTACTCCTTGACATAGTCGTACCACTTTTGCTCGCGCAGCCAGTAGACAATCGGCACCGGGAAGCCCACCTTGGGACGGGTGGCCCACTCATCGGGCAGCGACTTGTTGGCAGCGTGGCGGAGTACCTGTTTGTTGCCGTTCTCGTTGATGCGGTAGCGGTCGGGAATGTGCTCGGCGAACTCCATGACTTTGCGGTCCAGGAAGGGCACGCGCAGCTCCAGCGAGTGCGCCATGCACATCTTGTCGGCCTTGAGCAGAATGTCGCCCGGGAGCCACATGTTCATGTCCAGGTACTGCTTCTTGACCAGCTCGGGCTGACCCTTCACGCGCGCATAGATGGGAGCGGCAAGCTCGAAGGCGCCATCGCCGGTGTTGTACTCGGGCTTGAGCACGCCGTCGACCTCGCGCTCCGGCCATACCAGAGCCTGTCCCAGGAACGACTTCTCAGGGATCTCGGCACCCTTGACCAGGAAGTTATGTCCCTTGAAGTACGGCATATGCAGCGCCAGGTTACCGAGCGCGCGACGGATGGGCAGCGGCACCATCTTTTTGTACTTGCGGACCGGGACCGTGTCCTCGTAGTAGGCGTAGCCGCCAAAGAGCTCGTCGGCACCTTCGCCCGAAAGCACGACGGTGACGTCCTTGCGGGCCATCTCGGCCAAGAACCACAGCGGCACGGAAGACAGGTTGGACTGCGGCTCGTCCATGTGATACTGGATGTCCTCGAGCGCACCGAAGAACTCGTCGGCGGTAATCATCTTGCGGACATTCTCGACGCCGAGCTTGTCAGAAAGTTCCTTGGCGTAGTTGGTCTCGTTGAAATTCTTGTAATCGAAGCCCACCGAGAAGGTCTTGTCGGGCATGAGGCAAGCGGCGATGTAGCTGGAGTCGACGCCGCCGGAGAGGAACGACGCGACCTTGACGTCGGCGATGCGATGGGCCTCGACGCTCTCGTGCACGACCTCGTCCAGCTCGTCGACGTACTCCTCGAACGGTTTCTCGACGGCGGAGTAATCGCAATCCCAATAACGCTCGATGTTCATCTTGCCGGTCGGGATGTCTACGGTAAAGTAATGCGCCGGCGGCAGCTTGTAGACACCCTCGAAGAAGGTCTCCTCAGTTGCCGAATACTGCAGCGTCATATACGGACGCAGGGCCTTTTTGTTGACCGCCTTGTGGAAGTGCGGGTAGTCCAAGAAGCTCTTGATCTCGGATCCAAAGAGCACGCCCGGAGCGCCGTCGCCCGCATCGGCCATGGGATAGTAGTAGAGCGGTTTGATGCCAAAGATGTCGCGGGCGCCAAAAAGCTTGTTCTTCTTCTTGTCCCAGATGACGAAGGCGTACATGCCGCGCAAGCGATCGAGTACGGCCTCGCCCCACTCCTCGTAGCCGTGCAGGAGGCTCTCGGTGTCGGCGCCGCAGTGGAACTTATAGCCCTTGGCCTCAAGCTCGGAACGGAGTTCTTGGAAGTTGTAGATCTCGCCGTTGAAGACAATGACGACGCTACCGTCCTCATTGGCCATGGGCTGAGCGCCGGCCTCGGTCAGGTCGAGGATCGACAAGCGGCGGAAGCCGAGGGCAACGCGGCCGTCGATAAACTGGCCGCCCATGTCGGGACCACGATGGACGATGCGGTCCATCATCTTGGTGAGCACCTCGGATTGGTTATCCGTCCCACCGACAAAACCGACAAAACCGCACATATACTATCCCCTCTGCTGTTGCTGGGCATCAAATCGAATCAGTAGCTTTTGAGTATACCCGAGGGCGTAAAGAGGGGCGGAATGTTCAGGCAATCTCAACTGAATCAGCTCCGCGCCGACACGCGCCGGTTACCTTTAATGGATATGAGATGAATGAGGCGATTGTTTTGCTATACTCTCTCCGCACGGGCGATTGGCGCAACGGTTAGCGCAGGTGCTTTACACGCACAAGGCTGGGGGTTCGAATCCCTCATCGCCCACCACCGATTTGGAAACGGTCCTCGAAAGGGGACCGTTTTTTGTTTGGGCCCATTTCATGGGATTCGAACCCGCAAGGGTGCGGAGCTGAGGAAACGCGAAGCGTTTTCCAGCGCAGCACGCGAGGAGCGGAGCGACGAAGCGGGGCGCGGGCGGCGCCAGCCGCACGCGGACATCCCTCATCGCCCACCACTGATTTGATAGGCTCCCAGCTATGGGGGCCTTTCTTTTTTGGGCCCAGCGCA
>CAJLPX010000042.1 GCA_905208635.1 uncultured Collinsella sp.
CGGAAAGCACATTAAGTGCTTTCCTTTGCGTGCGGAACTCGCGACAAACTTAACCCGCGCCCGCCGGCCCCGGAGACCCTCCCTGCCGTCACATTGTTCGAGCCGTTGTTGTTGCTCGCCGCTTCGCGGCTCGGCGACCCCGTTCTCCGCGGCGGGGTTGTCTAAGGTTTTTGTTGAAGCTCGGCCTTTGGCTCATAAAAAACGGGAGATGCAATCTGCATCCCCCGTTTTTGTTGCGGTTAGTCTAGGTCAATAAACTTGGTGCTTAGGATCTTGCCGTCTTTTACGAGCATTCTGGCCATGGTGGGGCCTCGGGTGCCTCTGGGATAGCTGGCGCTGCCCGGGTTGAGGACTAGGCAGCGGCCCACTTGGGCTTCTTTGGTTACGTGGGTGTGGCCGTTGATGGCTACGTCTACGGATCCCACCGGAAGGTCTTCGCGGTAGTGGGCTACGGCGAATTTGAGGCCTTCGTAGGTAAAGAGTGCAAGACGGTCTACATCGGGGCCGTAGTCGCGGTAGTAATCGTTGTTGCCCAGTACGGCCCGCACGGGGGCGATGGTGCATAGGTGCTCGTAGTCCATCTCTGACGTAAGGTCGCCGGCGTGGATAATCAGATCCGCGCCCTCAAGCTCGTCCAGGAGCGCAGGCGATAAATAGCCGTGGGTGTCCGAGATGATGTCGATGCGCTTGGCGCTTGCGCTGTTCATGGGATCCCTTCCACAAAAAACGATTCGGCAGATACATACAAAAAAGGCCCCACGGCTCCGCAGACGATGGGTCTACAGGGCTGCGGGGCCAGTGTGCTAGAGACTCAGAGCCTTCTTGAGCGGCACGACGCGGCGGCGCGAAACCGGCACGCGTTCGTCGACGCCCGTAATGCCCAGCTGGATGGCACCCGAGGGCACCGTCTCAACGTCCGTGACGCACGCCAGGTTGACGATATAGCGGCGGTGAACACGGAAGAAGCCAAAGTCGCAGAGCTTGGCCTCAAACTGCGCCAGCGAGGTCGTCGACAAAAAGCGATCATCGACGGTATAGATGCAGGAGTAATCGTCCTTGGCCATGATAAAGCGAATGTCGTCCACAGGAATGAGCACCTTGCGGCCGCCCTTTTCCACCGGGATACGCTCGATGGTCACCTTGCTGTCCGTGACCGGCTTGGCGCGCTGCATGACCTTCTCGATCGCGCGATCCAAGCGAGCTTCCTCGACAGGCTTCATCAGATAGTCGACGGCATCCACGTCGAATGCCTCGACCGCATGGTCGCTATACGCAGTCACAAACACGATCGCCGGCGGATTTTTGAGCTTATGCAGCGCCTCGGCAAGTTGCAGGCCCGAGGCACCGGGCATCGAGATATCGAGAAACACGACATCCACGCGACTTTCCATAAGCATCTCGATGGCGGAGCGGACGCTCGACGCCTCCGTGATCGTGCCGATCTTGCCCGTTTGCTCGAGCAAGAAGCGAAGCTCCGAGCGAGCCGGCGCCTCATCATCCACAATCATCGCACGCAGCATAGGGATAAAACCTTTCGTCAACTAACTACGCCGGGCATCCGTCGCATGACGTTGAACCCGTAGCCTTTTATTTTACTCTTGAATGTCAAAGATGCTCTCTGACAAATCAAGATGAAGAAGCACTTTGGTGCCCTTGCCCGGCGCCGATTCGACACGTGTATAGGAGTGTGGCCCATAAAAGCGATGGATGCGTTCCGAAATATTGTGCATGGCCACACCGGCGCCGCCACCCTGGGGAGAGCTGGCGTCGGGACGGGCGGAGCGCTCGTCAAACAGTCTGGCGGCGGTACCCTCATCCATGCCCACGCCATTATCGGCCACGGCAATCAAGATTGCATCCTCGCCGTCTTGGTGAACGGTCACGTCGATCCTCAGGGCGCCGTCATCGCCCATACCATGACGCACGGCGTTCTCGACAATCGGCTGGATCACGAACGCCGGCACCAGCGTATCTTCCACATCCTCGGACACATCGAACGTCGCAAGCACGCGGTCCTCGCCAAAGCGGGCCTTCTCAAAGGTAAGGTAGCGCTTGGTCTGTGCGACCTCGCGCGAGACCGGAATAAGCGATCCCGAGTTGTCGAGCGTGGCGCGATAGAACGATGAGAACTCACGAAGCAGTTCGCGGGCCCGCAGCGGGTCGGTGCGCGTAAACGATGCAATGGTGTTCAGCGTGTTGAACAGGAAGTGCGGGTTAATCTGCGCCTGCAGCGCACGCACCTCGGCGCGCGCCGTGAGCTCCTTTTGCACCTCGAGCTCGTGGATGGCGAGCTGCGTGGACAAGATCTCGGCAAAGCCCGAGGCAAGCGCGTACTGGGTACGGTCGACGGCGCGCGGGGTCTTGTAGTAGAACTTGAGCGTGCCGACGGTACGATCGCCCACCTTGATGGGGGCGATAATGCCGGCGGGGACTTGGTTGTGCGAGCCGTCCGAGCCCACGACATCCACCATACGGTTGAACGACTGCACGATGCCATGTTCGATAACGTAGCGTGTGGCAAGCGTGTGGATGGGAGAATCTGGCAGTAGTTTTTCCTCAAACTCGCCCGCGCAGGCAAGCACGTTGTCCTCGTCGGTGATGGCCACCGTCATGGCGCGCGTCTCGGGCAAAATGCGCTGGCACACCAAACGCGCCGATTCCTGTGTCAAGCCGCCCTTAATGTCCTCGAGCATGGCCGAGGCCACCGAGAGCGTCTCCTCGGTGTACTGGGAGCGCACCGAATCGGGATTGAGCGTCAAAAAGATAAAGATGCACAGAAAGATGCACAGCAGCGCGCAGGCAATCACCGTGGCGATCGGCTCGATACCGGTCACCAGGGCAAAAATAAAGTACACCAGCACGCAAATGGCGCAGGCAACGGCAATGATGCGAAAGATTGATATTGAACTATCGCGCTGGGCGCGGCGGTCGATCATTCGGCCCCCTCCAGGATACTGATCAGTTGTGCGTCACGCCAAAGCCCGTCCATGATCTTGGGCCAAAAGCTCTGGAAACGCAGGTAGCTTGCAGCGTTTTGGCGCGCATAGGCCTTTGCCTCGTCGATACCATGGCGCCAGATGCGCAGGTAGCCCTCATGCTCGCGGGTAAACATGCTGCGGACCATAGCGGTCTTGCGCACGCGGTCGTCGAGCTCGCGCGAAATCCACGGGCCCGGGTAGGGCATGAGCGATGCCGCCGTAACGGGAATGAGCTCCTTTTGATGCGCGGCGAACGTCACCTTGGCCCGTTCGTAGTACCAACGGTATACATCCTGCATAAAGCGCGGTGAGCGCTTTTCGGACTCCGGAGGCAGATGGCGCACGGTCCACTCGTTATCGAACCACACGTCGTAGCCAAACATGCGCATGTTAAAGAGGTAATCCAAGTCCTCGCCGCGGGTGATAAACGGGTCAAAGGCCACACGCGTAAAGGCGCGGGCGTGCAGGGCCATCAGGCCGCCGCACACGTAGTTGGAGCGCGAGATGCGGGTGCCCGAGAGCGCCTTTCTCATCCAACGGTTGAACTCGATGCGCTTGGTCCACCAACGATGGCAGATGCCCGCCTTGTCTGTGGGAGCCAGCGGCGAGCCGTCGCGATCGTAGAAATAGCCGCTCTTGACCAAGATCGGCAAGCCCTGACGCGTCTGCTGCCCCAACGCATAGGTCGCGCGCTTCATAAAGTCGGCGTCGATGACGGTCTCATCGTCATCCAAAAAGATAACCGCGTCATGCCCCAGCACAGCGGCACAGGCCAGCCCCATGTTGCGGATGGCACCGTAGCCTCGCAGGCTCACGCACTCGCCCGAACCCTTGGGCGCGATCTGAGCAACCCGGTCTGCGATGCGCGAGGCCTGGGTGTTGGTGACAACGGTGACCTTGAGCGTGGGATGCGCGTCGACAATCTCGTGCACGCGCAGCGACACATCGGCTGTGGCAGAAACGGGACAGACCACCAAAAGGATGATGCGCGGGATGTCGCGCACCTGCTCAAGCGAGGCCAGGCAGCGGTCGAGTTCGGGATTGTCGGCGTTGAGTCGTGTCGAATGGTCATAGGTGCCAGGGGCGTTTGCGCGAGCGTCATCGCCCGCCCAATACGTTGGAATCACGACCGTGGCGTTCATGCCTTACCCTCCCTGCAACACAAAAACGGGACGCCGCCAAACACAGGCGACGCCCCGCGACCTAGCTGACTCCATCATACCCACTTGGGCTAATCATTGTTCGAAAGTCAGAATGTTTATTGCGGATAACCCCAAAAGAGTATCGCGGCGGACGCAATTACCGGCAAGTTCCTATGCGGCCTGCTCTGCCGTCTGAGACATGCGGGACAGACGGACCAGCAGCACAAAGCCCACCACCAGCAGCACGCCGATAGACAGGACGCCCAGCGAGGGGTTGCCGGTCAGCGAGGTGACGACCGACACCAAGAAGGTGCCCATAACACTTGCATAGCGGCCAAAGATATCAAAGAAGCCGTAGTACTCGTTGGACTTTTCCTTGGGAATAATGCGGCCGAAGTAGCTGCGGCTCAGCGCCTGCACGCCGCCTTGGAACAGGCCGACCAAAATGGCAAGCACCCAAAACTCAAAGGCGGTCTTGAGGAAGAACGCGGCGAACAGCACAATGCCCATGTAGGCGGCGACCGCCACCAGGATCATATTGAGTGTGCCCACGCGACCGGCAAGCTTGCCGTAGATGATGGCGGACGGGAAGGCCACAAACTGCGTAACGAGCAGAGCCAGCACCAGTTGGGTCGAGTCGATGCCCAAAGCCGATCCATAGCTGGTTGCCATGGAAATGACCGTGTGCACACCGTCGATGTAGAAGAAGAACGCGATCATGTAGACCAGCACGGTCTTGTTGTGGGCAATCTCGCGCATGGTGTGTCCGACCTCGGAGAACACGCCGCCCACGATGTGGCCGATGGTGTCCTCGGGACCACGCTCGCGACCGTACTTTTGCTTATAGGTGCGAATGAGCGGCAGGGTAAAGATGAGCCACCAGGCACCAGTGATGACAAACGACAGACGCGTTGCCAGCATGGTGGGGACACCAAGAGCGGGACCACCCATGATAAGCGCCAGGCAGATGATGAACGGCACAGTGGAACCGATGTAGCCCCAGGCATAGCCCGAGCTGGACACGGCGTCCATGCGCTCGTCGGTGGTAATGTCGGGCAGCATGGCGTCGTAGAACGTCATAGAAGAGTTGAGGCCGATGGTGCACAGCACGTACACGGTCAAAAATGCCATGGCGGACATTGGGATAGCCTGCGCCAGGCAAAGCACCAGGCCCGTGAGGAAGAAGCCCAAGAAGAACTTGATCTTGTTGCCGGCGTAATCGGCAAGCGCGCCCAGAATGGGCATGAGCATGGCGATGACCAGCGAGGCGATCGTCTGCGCATTGCCCCAGGCGACCACCAGGTCGGCCGAGGAAGCGCCGGTATTGATGGCGTTAAAGTAAATGGGCACCACCGAGGTATTGAGCAGCACGAGGGCCGAATTGCCCACATCATACATAACCCAGTTACGCTCGAGCTTGGTGTATTTCATGGACAGGGACCCTTCGTATTCGCCCGATATGCAGCTAGTTCATCGTACCCCAATTGCACGGAGGCGCCGGTAAGGATTCGGCAAAGAGACAGGAGCGGACCCTACTCCTCGCGGTCGAACTCCTCGTCGGTGCCGAGCACGCGACCGCTGTAGTTGACGTGATTGGTCACGGCCTCCATGTCACCGGTCTCGATAAAACGCGCGACCGTGCACTCGTAATCGACCAGCGCGCGATCAAAGACCTCGGGGAAACTCTCGTTCGAGACCTCATCGGTAAAGGGATTCTTCCATGTCAGATGGCCCAGGTTACCGGTGCGCTCGGGCAGCTCCGTCGTCACGCGATGGGCAAGGCCGTCGAGCAGCGAGTAGTCGTGCACCAAGCCCTCAACCAGCGAGATCGCGCGCGTCTTTGCGGAGCCGGCCGGCTCAATCGCGCGGTAAAGTCGCTGCATGTTGGCAACGGCAGCACCGTACTCCCCCGCCGGAATGTCAATGCCGTACACGCGTCCGGCAACATAGCTCATCAGCACGCCGGCCACGCGATTGATACGATCGGTGGTGACGATCTCGCCCGCCGGCGGGTAATCGTCGACCGTAGCGCCATCGCGCTTAAGCTGCAGCATCAGTACATCCAGGTCGCTCTCGATCACGGCATGGACCTGGCTGCTCGAATCCTCAAGCCCTGAATCGGACTCCACGATGCCAAACTGCTGCTCATAGACAAAGGGATGGGCGTTGCGGTCGAGCACATAGTGCGACAGCAGACCCAGCGCAAAGGCGCGACCCAAGTTGGCGTCGCGCGGCAGCAGATGCGACACGCCGTCGCGCAGGCACGCGAACTGGCGAGACATGCGCGAGCGATGCATGACCTGCGCCAGCAGCGTACAGTCGGAAACACGCGGTGTCAGAATGTGAAAGAAAAACGGGTCGGGGCCTTGGTTGCCCAAGATAAAGGCAATGCGCTCTTCATCGGACGTGATGACGCCCTGCGGAAGACGGTCGATGCTTTCCTCGCCAAACAGATGATGGGTGATAAGCGCGGGCATAATGATCCTTTCGATTTCATTCGATGCCACCCATTATGCCCACCGCGCGCCCATGCCAAACCTGCGATGGTAAACGACAGCACGCAAGCCCCTTACGCAAGCCCCAGGTGCGACTTGACCTCGGCGGCACGACGACGGGACACCGGTACCGTCGAGTTCACGCGGTCGAGCCTGAGCTCCATCAACCCCGTGGAGCCAATCTCAACATTGTGCACGTCTTCCAAATTGACCAGGTAGCTGCGATGAACGCGAATAAAGCCCTCGGAGTCCAAGCGACGCTCGAGCGAAGAGATCGACTCATTGATCAGATACGTTCCCTCGGCGCAGATGGCGTTGCAAAAATCGGCGCGCGCCTCAAAGTAGCAGACGTCTGCGGCGGGAATGAACACCTTTTTGCCCCCGCGATCCACCGTCAGACGCAAAGGCTGGCGCGGAGCGTGGACAACACGGCGGGCACCCAAGGCTGCCTCGATCTTGTCGAGTGCCTTTGACAGACGTGCGTCCTCGACCGGCTTGACGATATAGTCGACCGCATCGAGGTTATACGCATCGGCGGCGAACTCGGCAAACGCCGTCACAAACACAACCACCGGTGGCGTCTTTAAGTTCTGCAGCGTCTCGGCAAGCTCAATTCCCGAGCGGCCGGGCATCGTGATGTCCAAAAACAACACGTCGGGCTTGCTCGAGAGAATCGACTCCACGGCCTCGGTGACATTGCCCGCCTCGGCAATATGCCCCACGCGCGCGTCCTTCTCCAATAGATAGCGTAGCTCAGCCCTGATGGGAGGCTCGTCATCAACCACCAGGATGTTCCAGCCCTCGGACATGTGCGCTTCCTCTCTCTCCTCAATATACTCGCGTGCTACGCCGTCAACGGCGCCGGCTCATGCGACTCGCCGTTCAGCTCGACGATAACCTGCGTCCCCACGTCCTCCTGGGACTCCACGCGCATGCCGGAATCTTCTCCGTAAAAGAAATGGATGCGCTGAAGCACGTTGAAGAGCGCCAGGCCGCAACCTCGCTTGATGGAGCCGTCGGCGGTAATGCTCTCGGGTTCCTCTCGGCGATGTTGCTCAAACAGATGCGCGCAGACTTCTTCGCTCATACCGATGCCGTCATCTTCGACGATAATCTCCAAGCCGTCATCGGTCTCAAAAGCCCTAACACGAATAGAAAGCGGCTCGGTCTCGCGCTGCGCATGCTTGATGCAGTTTTCGAGCAGCGGCTGCAAGATAAACGGCGGCACCAGGCTGTCGCGCACCTCAAAGTCGATGTCGACCGAAACGCGCAGACGGCCGTCGCCATACCGGGCCTGCATTAGATTGATATAGCGAGTGCCCTGTTCCACCTCGTGCTCGAGCGTGGTGAGCGTATCGGAATCAGAAAGCGTCTGACGATAGTAATTGGAAAAGTCGATCAGCAGCGACCGCGCCTTGTCGGGCTCGGTTCGAACGAGCGACACGATGGTGCTGATGGTGTTAAACAGAAAATGAGGATCGACCTGCGATTGCAAGGCGCGCAGCTCCACGCGGGCCGTGAGCTCGTCTTGGCGCTCGAGCTCAAAGCTCGCAAGCTGCGTAGAAATGAGGTCGGCAAAACCCGAGGCAAGCGCCGTCTGGCGCATATCGATGCTGCTCAGACGGGGATAATACAGCTCGAGCGTGCCCACGCAATGCCCGCGCACGGTAAGCGGTGCGACAATACCGGCGCGCAGGCGCGGAAAGTAGCCACCCGTCTCATTGGAGGCGTCGCGCGAAAACACGCTTTGCTCACCGCTGTTGATCACGTTGAGCGTGGTCTTGAGCACCACCGGGGTGCCGGCGGGACACTTTGCCGAATCCTCGCCCCAGCTTGCCAACACCTGCTTGCCGTCGGTAAAGCAGATGGCAGAGGCGATAGTTTCGGACAGGATGATCTTAGAGGCGCCCAGGGCAGCTTCGGGCGTAAGACCGCGCGACGTGTAGGCGAATATTTTTGAAGCGATGGCGAGCGTGCGGTCGGTTGCGCTCGATGTGAGGTCGTCGGGAACGACAAAGACGTACGAGAAGAAGAAGCACAGCATGACCAAGCCGGCAATGACGACAACGGCTGGAACGGGATTGGGATTATCGGTTAGATCCCAGATGAGCAGCAGGATAAGCAGCGGAACGACAATACCGAGCAAGATGGCTTGAACCACATGCTGAGCGGTACGAAAGACCTTGGTAGAGTTGTAGCTCTTGCCCAGAATCAACCTATTGAGATCCACCGTCATCCCCTTCTTACTGACGCACCCATAGCAATAAAGAGGGCCGCAAGCGACCCTCTCCATTGCATTATGCAATCAAATACTGTGTTTTACATCAAGCCATCGATGAACGGTAGCTTAGGCGCTGTACTTGTTTGCCTCGCCGAAGGTGCCAGCCTCGACAATCCAGCCGTCCTTCATGATGACGTCCATGTTGTCGGTGTTGAGCACGTGAATGTCAGCGGCGACGTCACCGTTGACGACCAGCAGGTCGGCGCACTTGCCGGCCTCGATGGAACCGGTCTCGTCCTCGATGTGGCACATCTTGGCACCGTTGAGGGTGGCGCAGGTGATGGTCTCGACCGGGGTGAAGCCGATCTTGTCGACAAACTCGTACATCTCCTCGATGGAGCAGGTGCCGTACGGGGTGACGAAGGAGAAGGAGTCGGAGCCGATCGTCATGACGACGCCGCGCCTCTTGGCCTCGCGCAGGCAGTCGTAGTTGCGCTGCAGCTCCTTCTCGACCAGGGTGCCCTCGTACTTGTCGTGCAGCTCGGGGACGTAGACGGGCGGATAGGTGGCGTACCAGGTGGGCAGGAAGGCGATCGTCGGAGTGAAGAAGGTGCCCTGCTCGGCCATGAGGTCCATGGTGCGCTCATCGATATCGAAGCCGTGAATCAGCTGCTCGCAGCCAAAGCGAACGGAATCGTAGGCAGCGGCGTGGTTGTTGTAGCAGTGGCTCCACACGGGGATGCCGACCATCTTTGCCTCTTCGACCACGGCCTGGATCTCCTCGGAGCAGTAGTGCTGGTCGCGACCGGAGTCCCAGCGCCAGATGCCGCCACCGGTAGCCCAGATCTTGATGGCATCGGGGTTCTCGCGCAGGCGACGACGGACGGCCTTGCGCAGATCCCAAGGACCGTCGACCTGATCGCCCCAGGGGTGCGATTCCTTGTTGAGCTCCTGGCTGCAGTGGTGGGAGTCGCCGTGGCCGGCAACGCGGCAGAAGCCAAGGCCGGTGGCCAGAACGCGCGGGCCCTTGAAGACGCCCTTGTCGATGCAGTCACGGATCTGGATACCAAAGCGGCCGATCTCGCAGACGGTGGTGAGGCCGTGGGTGAGGCAGTCGTAGGCCTGCTTGACGGCGACGGCCTGCTTCTCGAGGAGCGGCTGCATGACCCAGTCGGTGTCATCGTCGGTCAAGTTGCCCGAGAAGTGCAGGTGGGTGTCGATCAGGCCGGGAAGGACGGTCTTGCCGGCGGCATCGATAACCTCAACACCCTCAGGAAGGTCCTGCATAGTGCCGGCGTACTCGATCTTGCCGTTGTCGTCGACGAGAACGAGGGAGTTCTCGACCGGCTCGGCACCGGTACCGTCGATGAGCTTGCCGCCAACGATTGCGTACTTAGTGGACATGGTTCCTCCTTATGGATCCATATAGTGGGCGAGGCCGTGTTGGGTTAAGGCCTCACAAAGCTACCCAAGTGGTGCCGGGTTCGGTGCGCGGGAGAGAGGGTTCCGCGCACCCGATCCGCCCCGGCTAGGCGTTACTTTTTGCGGGAATTGGTGAAAGCCATGAGGGCCAGGCCAATAGCCAACCAGCCGATCACGATGCTCCACTCCACCATGTTGAGGGAGGCGGGAGAGAACGGGATCACGAGCAGGCCAATGATGGTGCCGCAGGCAACGATAGCGAGGCTGATGCCAAACTTGCCGCCGGGCACCTCGTAGGGACGAGGCAGGTCGGGCTCGGTGAAGCGCATGCGCAGGCAAGCGAGGGCGACCATGCCGCAGGAGAAGATGAAGGCGAGAGCCGACACGTTGGTCAGAGGGATGAGCATGTTCTTGCCCAGGAACGGACCGACGACGGTGATGACGCCCAGAACGACGCAGGCGAGCTTGGGAGCGCCGGACTTGGGATCGACCTCGGCGAACTTCTCGGGCAGCTGGCCCTTTCGGCCCATGGCGAGCATGATGCGGCTCGTGGCGCCGTAGAAGGAGTTCATCGGGCCCATGGGTCCAAGCGTGGCGATGACGAGCATGGCCAGGTACAGGAGCATGTTGATGCCCTTGAGGCAGGCAAGCGCGGGAACCGGGCTCTTAACGAACTCATGCCAGTCGAGGATGGTGCCGAACGAGTAGATGCAGACCATGTAGAAGCCGCCTGCGGCCAGCAGGGCCAGGGAGATGATCTTGCCGAACTTGTTCCAGTTGAGGCCCTCGGCTGCTTCCTCAGCCTGCTGAGGAATGGTGTCGAAGCCGGCATAGAAGAACGGGGTCAGAACCAGGACCGAAACGATGCCTGCGAACAGGCTGGTGCCCTCGGTAGCAGGCTTGCCGCCGCCAGCACCGGTGACCTGGGAGAACACGGGCATGGCGTTGTCCGGCGAGCCGGTGAACAGCGAGACACCCATGGCGAGCAGCATGCCGCAGAGCAGGGCCTTGGTCAGGAAGGCCTGCAGCTTGGCGGCCGAGCTGGCACCGCGGAAGTTGAGGAAGATGACGTAGGTTGCAAAGCCGAGCGCGATCAGCGTCGGGAACAGGTAAACGTCGGCGCCCAGGATGGTGTAGAGCTTGACGGCGCGCAGCCACTCAAGGCCTGGCAGGCTGCCGAACATCTCGGACACGAGAGTCGAGATGGCGATGGCCTCCCACGGGCACAGGATGCCGTTGCCCAGGGCCAGGAGCCAGCCGGTGATGTAGCTCATCGTACGGCCAAAGCTACGATCGACATACTCGACGATGCCGCCCGAAATGGGGATAGCAGCCGTGAGCTCACCGAAAACAGCTCCGACGGGCACGAGGAAGATTGCGCCCAAGAGGAATGCAATCATAGCGGGAACGGGACCGCCGCCCACGACCATCCAGTCGCCGACCTGCAGAACCCAACC
>CAJLPX010000043.1 GCA_905208635.1 uncultured Collinsella sp.
TCAACATCGCCCGTACCAAGAACCTGGGCAACCAGCGTTCCTCGACCTCCGATATCTCCGTTCAGCTGGTGCCGCCTCGCACCTTCTCGCTGGAGGAGGCGCTGGAGTACATCGCCGATGACGAGCTGGTCGAGATCACTCCCAAGAACATCCGCCTGCGCAAGCGTCTGCTCAACGCCACCGACCGCAAGAAGGCTGCCGTCCGCGCCGGTCAGGTCAACAAATAAGCGCTGGGCTTTATAGCGACTAACAAGAAAGGGCGTCGACCATCGCGGTCGACGCCCTTTCTTGGTGCAGGTGACAGGTTCGTTTGCACCACGGTGGAGGAGGTTATCCCCCGAGTGGCTTTTCAGGCAAAGTTAAGTTGTTTAAACATATACACGAATCATTGAAATACAACCGCTTTAATGCAAAACCGTTAACAGGTAAATATCAACTGGTATTAAATTAAAAGACCTCTTTACCTGCGGTTTACATGACTGGTATCTATATTGTATTTTATGCATTGTGGCATAGACGAACCGTCTTAGAAGTTGCTCCCCAGTGGGTTCTTGCAATGCGCTAGGTAGGTTCTCGTTGATGTTGGGGTTTGTGTTCGGTCCGACGATTCGCCGTATTCCACAACGTGTTGTAGGAATTAGGGGACAACTATGGACGCACACCGCTCACGGTCGCTGGGTATGGCGGCCCTGATCTTCATTTTGATTAGCCTCACCGCCGCAGTTTTTCACGGTGCAGCCCCAGTGCGCGCCGAGGATGCGACGACGCCGGCGCCGATTGAGATCAACGGCGATACGGCAACGGTTGAGGTCAAGCTGTATACCGATGAGAACCATAATAAGCCTTTGGGTGATACTGCCGTAACGTCTACTTCGAAGCTCTACGGAGCTTTCTCGGCACGGTTCATAAGTGATAAGGCGCCTACGCCTCGGAACTACATCGCTGTCTACGAGCTCCCCGATACCATAGTCATTGACAAAAACGCCGGTGGCGACCTCATGGAGGGTCCGGAGGCTACTGCCGAAAAGGCTGGTACGTGGGAGATCAAGGACAATAAGGTCATTTTTACGTTTGACAAGAGCTGGCTCGACAAAAACCCTGCGGAAATTTTTGTCGGAGCCAATTTTTCATTTGAGTTAGCAAATAAGAACGCTGGCTCGGACAGCAGTACACCTATCAAGTTCCCCGGTGCGGGATCAATCAATATTCCAACTACGGATGGCGCCGTCAAAGGGGAGAAATCAGGAGCCTTCTCCCAGGGCGCCGATGGCGTGGCCAAAGTTACGTGGACCGTCAAGCTTACCGTCGAATCGTATGCAACGAATGTCAAGTTGACCGATACGCTGGGCGCTAACTTCGACTTTGTGGATGGCAGCTTCACGCTCGATGGCAAGAAGCTCGGTCCGCAGCCGACGGTCGACGGTCAGACTGTGACCATCGACAATCTGGGCAACCTTTCCCAGGGGAAGCACACGATTACGTATGAGACGGTGCTGAAGAGCGGTGTTTCCGCGGGTAACGGCGAGTTTGTCGACGAGCAGGACGCATCCAAGAACACGGCAACGTGGGAGTGGGGCAGCTCGAGCGATCGCCAGAGCGGCTCCGTGACTGCTGCTCCCAGCAAGTTTCGCTATGACATGATCAAGAAGTCTGACGGTTCGGGCTCGCCCTCCGATATCTCGTGGACTGTCGCACTCAATCAAGGCGAACTCAAAGTTGATATGAGCGGCTATATGTTCACTGACCGTCTGGATGATAAGCAAACGTATACAGGGGGCTACACGGTTTACAAGGGCAGCTCCGGGTCGGAGGTTCTTGCGACCGGCGCGCTCGATCCGTCGCAGAGCTCGTTTTCTTACACGTTCCCGACCGACCTTGCCGACAAGCACGCCACCTATCGTATCGTCTATCACACCAAGATGAACGACACGAGCTCGTACGACACCGTGCGCAATAACGCGACTATCGAGCGCGAGGGTTCCGTTTCCGGCGCCAGCGAAGGCCAGTTCACGCCGCAGCTGGTCGGTACGCCGATCACTAAGAGGCTCGTGAGCTCCGATGAAGCCGCGACGACGGGTAGAGCGACGTGGGAGACGCGTGTCGCGCTTAAGGCCATTGTTAATGCGGTCAATCCTGGTTTGGTGACGGTGAAGGATACGTTTCAGTCGGCCTGGTCGCAGAATCTCGGTGTCGACGAGGGGGCCATTACCATCAAAATCGGCAAGACCGTGCTGGTGCGGGATGCCGACTGGAAACTGACGGCAAGCTGGCCGGTCGGCGGAACAAAGAGAAATTTCAATCTTGATATATATGTTAACGACAAAGTGAAAGCCGCCCTCGAGAACGAGGACTACGCCGTTATCACCTATGCCACCACATCAGATGCGCTGTCGGGCTGGTACTCAAACTTCGCGTCGGTCAGCGCGACGGGCCTGAATCTTCAGTGGCCGTACACCGACCTCGTCATGTACGTTGTCAACCAAGAAACGACGCCTGCGGTCGAGAAGCCGGAGGCGGAGTCGAAAGTGTCTTGGGACGAGGACTTCGACTGGGGTGCCGTCGACGGCTCGGACGAGAAGGGGGCCTGGGTCGTCGACTGGACGGTGTACGCGAATCGCCAGAAGGGTAATAAAGACGCAAATGGCGAATTCGAGTACTACGGTGCCGGAAAGCTTAACGGCGCGCCGCTGAACATAGTCGATACCCTCCCGGACGGCATGAGCTATGTTTCGGGCTTCGCAAAGTACACGCTCGTGCGGAATCCCTACGATCAGCATACGGGGCTTCATCGCGGAAGCGAGGCCGAGACGGTCGTTGATGATTGGCAGCTTGCCACCGACAACGTCAGCAGCGATGGCAACACTGTCGCCTTTTCTATTCCCACGACTGAACTTGGAAGTTATGCCGGCTACGCAAAGCTAACGTATCGAACGGCGGTCAAACGCGGCGAGCTCGATACCTCCAAGAATGAGGTGAAGTTCATCAACTCGGCAAGCGCAGTGTCGGGAAATAAGGAGTTCAAACCCGGTAGCGGTACCGTCACCATCAAGAACAACGTCATCAAAAAGACCGGTGAGCAGGTCAGTAGTAGCAATCGAATAAAGTACACCATTCTTGTTAACGAATCTGCTGTTGCCCTTAAGAGTGGCAGCGACTTCCTTGAGCTTGTCGATGTCATGGATGCCAAGTGCACGCTGGTGACGGATTCGGTCAATGTGTCCCAATACGATGGGACAGGCTGGAAGTTGCTTGGCTCTGACGAATGCCCCGTTTCCGCTAGGACCATTGAAGATGAAAACGGCGCGGCGTGCACAAAGATGACGCTCCGCGTGCCCGATAAGGAATATCTCAAAGTTGAGTATCAGGTCATTCCTGCGGGTAACGAAGGGGAAACGGTTTCTCTGAGCAACAAAGCGTCGCTTACGGGTGTCTACGACGGTGATACGGTCCATTCAAAAGACTGGGTTATTCAAAAGGTGTCCGGTTCGGCTGGTGGTAGCGGTTACGGCGTAACGATTACCAAGGTCGACGAGAGCGATATCACAAATAAACTGCCCGGTGCTAAGTTCACGCTCTATGAGGTCAATATGGATGAGGCCTTGGATTCCGGCCTCGATTCTGCGAAAACGCGGATTCGGAGTGCTGAAACAGACGAAAAGGGCACGGTAAAGTTCGGCAATGCTACGCAAAAGATGGAAGCCTACAAGTTGTATTGCCTTGAGGAGACCAAGGCGCCGAGCGGATACAACGTTATCTCTAAACCGGTGTGGATTCTGCTCAAAGGCAACGATGAGGACGACTATCAGAAGGCCCTTGCTAAGGCAGAAGAGCTGAGGGCAAAGGGCGTCGACATTGACATCCCAACGGCGAGCACCGACATCACGGTCTGTGATGCGCCCTATAGCGGTCAAGCTACAATTTCTGCCACCAAGATGCTCGAAGGCTCGACCTTGCAAGAAAGCCAGTTCGGGTTTGTGCTCAAGGACAAGAAGACCGGTAAGGTTCTCCAGACCATCAGGAACGGTGCGGATGGTGATATTAACTTTGTCTTGGATTACACCAAGATGGGGATCTATGAGTGCACCATCTCCGAGGTCATTCCCGAGGGCGCCGAGAACAATGTCAAGGACCACATCACCTACGACACGACCGTGCACAAGGTTAAGGTTGTCGTGACCAACGGAGAGGGAAAGATAAACACCGAGGTCACCTACGACAACGGTTCTACAATTCCGCCGACCTTTACCAACAAATATTCGACCACGCTTCCTGAGGCAGGCGGTGCTGGCCTGACTATGACGTATCTGGCTGGTGCTTCGTTGCTGTGTTTTGCTGCGACATGGATGCATGCTCGTCGCCATCGCGATCGGGATCGAGGTGGTAGTCGTGAGTAAGATGCTTCGTCATTTGTTGACCGTTGTGGTAATAGCCATGGCTGCCGTCTTCTCTTTCGCGATTGCCCCTGGCGCGGCCCGTGCTGCCGACACCGGAGCCATTACGGTGGACGGTACGGTTGCGACGCGGTATGACGCGTACCAGCTCTTTTCGGCGACCGTTGTCGACGATGACGATGCTGGCCAAAAAATTGCAACTGACGTAACGTGGGCGAATGATGCCGTTCGCCAGGCCGTTCTTCCGGTGCTTCATGATGCGGGGCTTGATAGCTCGGCATCGACGGCGCAAGCGGCGGCCGAATGGATGAATGCCGACGGACACATGACGACTGCGCTGACGGCAAAACTTGCCCGCGCGATTTGCAATGTCGGCGCAACTTCCGTGGGCCTTAACGCGGGCACGGCGGCCGAGCTGCCCTGCGGCTACTGGCTCATCGTCGCCGACGACGACGCCATCGCCCAGGGCGAGGCCGGCACCGCGCCGATCATGGCCCTGGTCGGCGGCAGCGCCGTCGCCGTCAAGCCCAAGGCGGCGACGCCCAAGGTGGCCAAGCACGTGCTGGAGGACAGCACCGCCGCCTGGCAGAAGGCCGCCGACGCCACGGTCGCAGACGACCTGTACTGGCGTCTCTCTGCCACGGTCCCGGCCGGGCTCACCGCCTACGACACCTATGCGGTGCGGTTCGTCGACACCATGAGCGCGGGGCTCGACCCCTCCAAGGTGGCCGCGAGCATGCGCGTGTACGTGGCGGCGGGCGCGGACGGCGGCTTTGACGCGGTCCAGGCCGGCAAGGACGGCCGCGCCGGCACCGAGCCCGCGAAGGGCTGGACCGATATCACGGCCCAGTGCGCCACCAAGGTAGCGGCGGACGGAACCTTCACCGTGCGCACTGGCGACCTCATCGCCGCGCTCGGCGGGGCCGACGCCTGCGCCGCGGGCGCCCGCGTGGTTGCTGTCTACAATGCGCCGTTGGGGGCCAACTGCAATCGAGGCGCCACCAAGGGCAATCCCAACGAGGTCTACCTGCGCTACCCGCGCTCTCCCCTCGCCGACCAGTCCGGCGACGCCGGCTTCACCCGCACGCCGAGCGACGATGCGTGCGCCTACACCTGGGGACTCAGTCTGATCAAGCGCTCAAGCTCGGACGATAAACCGCTCGCGGGCGCCAAGCTGCGCGTCATCGATGACCGCGGGCGCATCCTAACGACTGACGGCTCGTGGTCGACGGATGCCGACGCATGCGTCACCACGGGCGCGGATGGCCATGTGGAATTGAGCGGTGTGGACGCGGGTGTCTACACCGTCGAGGAGGTCGCGGCTCCCAAGGGCTACACCGCCTTTGAGGGTAAACGTACGGTGACGGTTACGGCCGAGGGCCTGGACGTTAAACAGGTGGCGGCCGCGAAGCCCAAGGTGACCGTATCGGTCGAAAGCCCTCTGCGGGTTGATGCCGCCGATGCCGGGACGGGTTCGATTGAGCTGTCGGTGCTCAACACCCCAAGTAAAGAAGTAAGTCGAGGCTTTATGCCCTCGACGGGAGATAGAACGTTGGTGCTGGTGGCGGTTTTGGCTGCCATCGGAGTGGCGGCTCTTGTTGTCGCGCTCGTCATCAAGCGGGGAGGAGGTCGCCGTGAAAAATAATTGTCCCCCCCTTGCTCAATGGCGTACTGCCTCCGTAGCGAGTGACGCGCAGGTCTACCGACCTGATGATCATTGGTTTTGAAAAAGTTGCTAGAGAACCCTCCAAGAAAGAGGACCAAACATGAAGATAACCAAGAACATCGCACGCCTGGCAGTGACAGCAGGCCTCACAGCAGCGTTGAGCTTCGGCGGCGTCATGGCCCCGGTGACCATGGCGTTTGCTGAGGTTGGGTCGACGGTCCCGGCCAACAGCATCAAGATCAACCCCTCCAAGGGCAATGAAACCAACAAGTACAAGGCGTACCAGATTTTCAAGGCCAATGTTGTCGATGAAAAGGATGGCAAAGTCGTTTCGAATGTTGATTGGGCGAGTGGGAAGGCAGAGCAAGCGGTTCTCGGCTACCTTAAAACGGTGACCGGGTCCGGCATTACTGATAGCTCTACCGCACAGAATGTCGTCGATTATCTGTCCAAATGCACCTCTGGAACTGGCAGCACAACTGCTATCACGAATGACAATCTGTTTAACGGATTGGCAAAGGAGGTCGAAAAGAGCGTGGATCAGACGAAGGGATCCTTTGGCGCTGGCGATGTTTTTACGCCCACGGATGGCGAGGGCAACGTCTCGCAAGGATACTATCTCTTTGTGACCGATACGACCTCAATTGCCGGGGACGATACGAAGGATGCCAGTACGGCCACCTCGCCGATTTTCGCCATTGTAGGCGCTCGAGGTGTTACGGTCGACGAGAAGACCAGCATTCCTACAGTCAGCAAGGCTGTCATGGATGACAAGGATCAATCTTGGGAAACAGGGGCCAAAGGCGACCCCAATAGGGCCGCTGACTCAGCTATGGACGATTGGGTCGATTATAAACTCGTCGGTACGGTTGCGAGTAATATCGACACCTATAGCGACTATAACTATCTCTTCACGGACAAACTGCCCAATTCCATGACGCCCAAGTTCGTTGATGACAATGAGAATAATGTTCCGGATGTCACGGTTAAGATCGGCAACCAGACCGTTAAGAATGATGCCGAGCATGGCTACACTAAAAAGTTCTCGGATGCCAACGAGCTTACCGTTAACTTCAAGAATCTTAAGGATTGCGTTGACGTTAACGGTGCCTCCATTACCGTCAACGCTGACTCGAAGGTGACCGTCGAGTACAAGGCCAAGCTCGACTCCTCCAAGATTTTCGACAGCAATAATGCCGTTAAGGGTGAATTCGAGGGTCTCATCGGCAAAGCTCAGACTAATACGGTTAAGCTGACTTATTCTAACAATCCGCACGCTGCTGGTGTTGGCACCACGGTCACGAACCCTGCCTATGACTACACCTACGGCATCGATGTCACCAAGGTGGGTAGCGATGAGGATGGAAATGGTAAGCATCCTGCCCTCGAAAACGTCGAGTTCACTCTGCAGGAAGTTGTTAACGACAGCGCTCAAGAGCAATACATCGATGCTAAGGGCGTGAAGCACAGCAAAGCTGAGAATGTCACGCTCAAGACGAACCGGGATGGCGAGATTAACGTCGTGGGTCTTGATGAAGGCACCTATATCCTTAAAGAGGTTAAGCCGGCGCCTGGCTACAATAACTCCGCTTCCAAAGGTGTCACGTTTACCATTGCCCGCGGGACGCTTAAGCAGGATGGCTCCGCAGTGACTCCCGACAAGGATTCTGCCAACGTTACTGCTGCTGATGGTGTCATAAAGGCCGATTCTGCCGCCGTATCTACCGGCAAGCTCAGCTTTACCATTATCGACAAGAAGGGCTCTGGCCTCCCACTCACCGGTCTTAATGGCGTGACCTTTACTTGGATCGCTGGTGTCGCGGTGCTGTGCATTGGCGTGGCGCATCTCATCCGTAGTCGTAAGCGCGACGACGGTTCTGAGGAGTAGCTGTTCGCCTCGAATATCAACACGAGACATGAAAAAGCGGGGCACCCGGTCGATGTGATCGGGTGCCCCGCTTCGTTTGTGTACCACCACAAAGGTGCCTGTCCCCTTTGTGGTGGTTGTCGGCTAAGCGGTGGGGAGTTCCGGCGCATTAGCCGGCTGCTGCGGCTTGAGGTGGGCGTTGTGCCAGATGATTTGGATGATGTAGCCGAGCATAAAGACGAAGGCTACGCCGCTGATGAAATCGCCTACGAGGGGGATTGCCGTAAGCGCGCCTGCGATCACGCCGCCGGCGGCTGCCATGGCGTAGCGGTTCTGGTTGTGTCCGACCATGCGGGCAATCGCGCACCCCGCAAAGGCGCTCGACACCAACGCGATGCCGATAACGCCGCACAAGAGGGTTCCGGCAAGCGGCAGGCCAGCGATTGAGATAATTAGCAGTAGGACGGCGGGGACGATAGCAATCGTGCCCAGAAGGCCGCTCACCCACAGGGGTGTGGGGCGCTGGTGGAGCATTCCGGCGGCGCTGGCGGTCGCGCGCGGAAAGACGAGCTCGAGCAGCAGAGCGACAAAGCAGGTCGAGAGCGCCGCGGCGACGATGCCGCCGATGACATCGTTAACAGTGGAAGTATCCTCGTTCTCGGTGCGGTCGATCTTGAGCGCGCCGACCTCGGCTCCCGCAGCGCGCTCGGGGTCCTCGGAGACGTGCGCGTTCACGGTGCCGGTGATGTGGGCGTTTTTGCCCAGGATGAGCTTGTCGGCCCAAACCTCAACATCGCCCTCGACGGTGCCATCGATGGTCACCGTATCGCCCGCAAGCGCTGCCGACTTGGTAGAGCCGCGCAGGGCAACCGTCTCGCCTATCGCATAGAAACAGTTGGCAGTGCTGTCGGAATTGAGCACGACATGCTGACCGGCTACCGTCACACTGCCATCAACCGTGGTCTTGGCAACGTCGATGGTGCGTGCCGCCAGACGGACGGCGCCGCCCACCGTGCAGTCGCGAATTGAGAGGGTATCGCCCGCGGCGATGATATCGCGGTCGATGGACGTATCGTCCAAGTTGAGGGCCTGACCTGCCCAGTACAGGTCACCTTCGACGCCGGACGGATTGGAATCGTTGTCGGTTGCAAGTACGTTGCCTGCCGTGTCCGTGCCGGCGAACGACGCCGTGGGAAGCGCGGTGAGCGCGAGCGCGATGAGCGCGAATAGGATGGTGATGCGGCCCCATGCTTTACGGCGCTGGGTCAACGGGAATTGATTGCGGGACATAGTGAATCCTTCGTCAGATGCTCGACATGCACTTAACAGGGTACCCAACGCGAGGGCGCTCTAAAAGAACCTCTCGGTTGCATTTCGAAGGATGAGCCCGCGCTACCTACTTTTTGCGATGCAAAAAGCGCGCGATGTCTTCTTCGGTGGGGCTTTTGATGTCAAAGCGCAGCGACAGCCAGCGCAGACCCATGGTCACCACGACGCAAACGACCAGTGCGACGACATTGCTGACCAAGCCGCTCATGACAAGGCAAACATAGCTTGCCGATCCGGCGATGGCCGCGATGGCATAGAAGTTAGTGCGTTGGAAAATGCCCGGCACCACACCCATAAAACCATCTCGCAGCATGCCGCCGCCCACCGCGGTAAAAAAGCCCATCATGATGCACACCGCCGGCGCAAAGCCGTAGACCAGCGCCTTGTCTGCGCCGGTTGCCGCATAGATGCCGACCGAGATGATATCGAGCAAGGGGATGAGTTTTTCGGGCTTGTCGACGATTGCCGGGAAAATGTAGATGATGGCTGCCGTAGCGATGGAGAGCGGCAGCGCCATTGGCTGGTTGAGGATGTAGACGTTGCCCACCTGCAGCGTCATATCGCGCAAAAGACCGCCGCCCAGACCGCAGACCACCGCGAGCGCAACTGCACCCACCAGGTCGAGTTTGTGCTCGCGCGCAACCAGCACACCCGAGATCGATGCAGCGACAACAGCGAACATCTCGAGCCAAAACGGAATGGCGACCATGGCATCCGAGGCATGTGAGGTAACGGTTACAGCGGCGATGACGGGCAAGATGGGGTCCTTTGGATCGTGGGTTTAGACAATGCCCGTACATAGTACATGGTTGGCGGGCGTGGCGACCCTATTGCTCGGCAAACGGTCGGGACTGGATGCGGGCGTGGCGTTACTGGAATGCTAGGGATCCAAAACATGTACGTCAGCCTCCAAAAACGACATTTTTCGACATCTTTGGAGGCTGACGTACATGTTTGGATTGGGCTCACAGCATGAGTGAGTTGACTTACTCACATCCGGTATATTTCCCCACTTCAACGGACATAAGAGTTGGATACCGGCTCAGAGCGAGAGGCCCTCAATGGATACCCCTGTTCTCATTTCGCATAAAACCGCATGGCTTGTCCATCATGCACCCCAGAATTTGGTTCAGTCTCTTGCGCGGCACGACTACCAGATAGGCGCACGAGGCATCTCCACCCAACAACGCGTTGCGCGCATACGACAGGCGCTTACCGACTGCGGCATTCCGTCCGATATGCTCAAGACTATCGATATCTCGGTTGTATTCGAATTCGAGCGAATTCGCACCAAAGGCGTCATTTGCCACATTCTTGGACAAAATCTTCCCTACGAGCATATTAACGAGTTGACGCCCGGAATCTTCATCACCGACGAAGCCTTCACCTTCGTGCTCGCTGCCGAGTGGATGGATAGGATCGAATATCTCGAATATGGCTATGAAGTTTGCGGCGATTATCGCATGAAGCTCAATCCCGCCGACCCTTATACCGAGCAACCAGCCACCACCTCCAAGGATGAAATAACCGAACTGCTCGATCGGCACCCCGGCAAACCCGGTGCCACACGTGCACGTCTCGCGCTCAGGCACATCTACGATCGCTCGGCCTCTCCTATGGAGACCGCTTCGGCAATTGCCCTCTCGCTCCCAACAAGAGAAGGCGGCGTTGGCATCCGAGGTATCGAACTCAACAAACCGCTCGAGATCCCTCAACGTCTCTGGCATTGCGCCAAAGCTCGAACACTCAAAATCGATGCGCTCGTTACCTACAAGCGCAGGGAGCTCGGTATCGAATATAAGGGCGGCTTTCACGATGAGTTCGAGCGCAAGGGAGCAGATGCGGAGCGAGAGGCCGTTCTCTCCCAAATGGGATATCGAATCGTTACGCTCACTTCGACTCAGTTCGGCAGCCAGCTCGCCTTTCACCGCGTCATGAACAACATTCGCGAAGCACTCGGCATGCCTCGCTGTACCGATACCGGGCACCAGCGAGAGCAAAACGAACTACGCAAGGCGCTTATCCGCAACTGGAAAAGCATGCGAGACGAAGAGGCACCTTCCGAATAGTGCCACTCCCGTGAGTTCAATCCAAACATGTACGTCAGCCTTCAAAGATGTCGAAAAATGTCGTTTTTTGAGGCTGACGTACATGTTTGGGGAAGCGTGGGATCGAGACGTATTTCGATAACAAAAAAGCTCCCATTCTTGGGAGCTTTCTCAATCTAAATGGCGGAGGAGGAGGGATTCGAACCCTCGTGACCTTATACAGGCCAAACGGT
>CAJLPX010000044.1 GCA_905208635.1 uncultured Collinsella sp.
ATGACTTGAAGAAGGGGGAGGCCTCGCGGCCTCCCCCTTTTTTTGCGTTTACGGGGCGTAAATGACTCAATTACACCAGACGATCTTGTTGTTTTCGGTATTGAGCCTTTATTTAAAGAAAATAAATCGTATAACAAGGGCAACTGCTATGGCCGCAATGATCAAAAGCAGAATTGTCAGCTGATGCTGCTTGCGTCGTTTACTTGACGAAACGAAGATTGATTTTCCCTGTTTTGGCGTTTCGAGATAGCGAGCCGAATGCGTCAAGGTTTGCTTGGGTCGAGGCCCTCTTTGTTGATGAGCGGCGGATGCTTTCATCGGCTCATCGCTAGCTGCGCTGTTTTTAGATAATGGTGCGTCTTTCAGATATACAGGGTCTCCCGAGGCAACGCCCATATGTTTACGTCCCGTTTGGGCATCCTCGAGCGTTTGATATCGATTTCTCGTCACATAATCGGGCTCAGGATCATTAATGGGCTCTTGCGAGATGTGGGGGCGATGGAATCGAATCGGTTGCGGGCTGGATGCTTCGTCCTGCTCCGGCATAAACGTGTTGTCCTGTTTTTGATCGTCCATGATGCCCTTAGTTCGTCATCAATATCGTGTATGCGCCCATTGTAAGCCAGCCGTCTAGTTTTGATGGGATTGCATACATTATTTAAGCCTACGTTCAAATTCCGTTTATTAGACAAAACCTTAGTCAACCAGACTTAGATATGCTTATATAAATAGACTCAAAAAACTTTATAGTCGATGTATATATAAGAAGCGGCTGGGCATATATAACAGCGTCAAAAGAAGTCCCAGTCACCTAGAAGATGACTCGGCAGTCCTTACAAGGAGTGGTAAACATGGCAAGCATGGTTCCTTATCGTTCGGTTTTTGGCGTCCGTCCTTCTGCAAGTTCGCTGTTCGATTTGTTTGATGACATGACCGACCTGGCGAATAGCTCGATTGCCTCCAAGGCGTTCCCCGTTGACGTTGAGGACAAGGGCGATGGCTACGAGGTCAAGGCGTATCTTACCGGTGTCGCCAAGGATGACATCGACGTCGAGCTCAATGAGGGTCGCCTGTCGATCAGTGTGAACGTCGAGGAGAGCGCCGAAAACGAGGGCAAGAACTTCCTCCAGAAGGAGTTCGGCTCGTACAGCGCGACGCGCGGCGTGTATCTGAAGGACGCTTCGAGCGAGGGCCTTTCGGCTAAGTATGCTGACGGCATCCTGACCGTTACGGTTCCCAAGATTGTCGAGAAGAAGAACGTCACGAAGATTTCTATCGACTAACGATGGCTCTGCTTCAATCGAGAGTATGAATTAAGGGGGCTGGGAAGTGATTCCCAGCCCCCTTTTGTTGTCTTGAGTGGGCTATTGAATAGTTGTCGGTTGATACTGACTTGCAGGGCGTATCGAGAGCTTCCGTGGCCCTTGAAAACAGGTGGCTGAGCTGCCGAGTTCATCATCGAGACTTGCATCAAGCGCGTTGGCATAGCTTTTGACGGTAAGGCTTGGACGATTATTGTCCTGGCTGATATGCATGGCGATGAGCTGTTCGGTGCGATCGGTAACAAGTTCTCGCGCGGCTTCGGCGGCCTGGTTGTTGGAGAGGTGCCCCTTTGTGGACAGGATGCGCTCCTGAAGAAAGCGTGGGTATGGTCCTTCGCGCAACATAGTTACATCGTGGTTACTTTCGAGCGCGAGAACTCGACAGTCTTTGAGGATGCCTACGGCCTTGCTCGATAACTCTCCGGTGTCGGTGGCAAACCCAATGGAATCATCGAGAGCATTAAATCGATAGCCGACAGGATTGATGACATCGTGTGATGTTGAGTAGGTTTGCACGTGGATGCCGGCAATGGATAGGGTGTCACCGGGATCGAACTCCTCGACAGACAGATACGAAAGATTTTCTTTGCTCGAAAGTGTGCCCCTGCTGGCATAGAGGGGGCCGTGCCAGTGCTTGCACCAGACATCGAGACCTTTGATGTGGTCGCTGTGCTCATGAGTGATGAGAAGAGCCGAGACGTTATCTGCCGAGAGCCCCAGTTCTGCCATGCGCTTTAATGTCTCGCGGCGAGAAAGACCGTCGTCAATCATGATGAGCCCTCGGGGGCCTTCGATGAGCGCGCAGTTGCCTTTTGAGCCGCTGCCAAGGATATGAAGGTGCAGACGAGACATAATATTCCAAAGGATACAATGGGTGCGAACGAATAGAGGAGGAAGCAAATGCCAACGGTATCTCAACATTATGGACACCATGCTGCATCGTGGGCCGATGATAGGGCCCTGGCAACGCGGCAGACGGCTGCCCCCGTGGTGCTCATGGTATCAGGTGGTGCGGACTCGACGGCTTTGCTCCTTATGGCATGCACATCAAAGTTGGATATTCTGGATGGGCGTGGTGTAGCCCCCATCGCGCGCGAGCGACTACACGTGCTGCATGTGAACCATCATCTGCGCGGCGAGGCATCCGATGGCGACGAGGCCTTCGTGCGCGGCCTATGCGCACAATATGGCTTGCCGCTGTGTGTTGAGCATGCCTATTTTGATGATGAATCGGGCAATATCGAGGCGGCCGCCCGCGAGGTGCGCTATGCCGCGGCGCGGAGGTATGTTCGCGAGCTCTGCGTCCAGACGGGGGCACCGCGAACGGCGGCTCGTATCTGCACTGCGCACACGTCTTCGGATCGCGCGGAAACGTTTTTGATGAACGCGATTAAGGGTTCGGGGCCCGCTGGCCTATCGAGCATTCCTCGCCGGAGGAATATCGTGGTGCGTCCCCTGCTCGACCTGACTCATGATGAGCTCGTGGGCTATTTGCAGGTGCATGGTCAGCCGTGGCGAGAGGACGAGAGCAACGAGGACGTGTCATACTTGCGTAACTATGTGCGCCATCGAGTGATGCCGGTGGTGGCGCAGCGCAACGCGAGTGTCTGTAAGACGATTGGCGCCGCCTGCGAGATCTTGGGCGATGAGGACGCCTTTCTTTCCCAGCTTTCCGCACAGGCGTTTCGAAGCTGCCTGCGTAAGGAGGCGGCGGGTGCACTGGTTCTTGACGCTCGCCGACTGGCCGCCGCTGAGGTTGTGATTGCACGGCGTATCGTGCGGTTGGCGATTAAGCGCATCGATCCCGACGCGCGACCGGAGATGCGACACGTGGAGCGCGTGCTCGCCTGCGTCGCTGCGGGCTCGGGCTCGGTTACGCTTCCTGCGGGAATTGATGCCCGTGTGGAGTTTGGCATGCTGGCGTTCAAGGCCCCGGCGGCGCGCGAGGGTTTAGTGGCCGATTGGATCTCCGTTCCCGGTCGTCTGCCGCTGGGGGCGGGGCATATGCTGACAGCGGAGCCGATGGCTGTGGAGCCGGGGTGCGATATCGTGCACTGTGCCCGCGAGCTTGCTGCTGCCGGAAAGGTTGCGGCCTTGGTGGATGCGGCGGCCCTGGGGTTTGCCGACTGCGATGGCGAGCGGATGTTAGCCGGCTCGCGCGGGGAGATTCCCACCGAGGCACGATCGGCGCGCCTGTGGGTGGATAGCCCTGTGCCGGGAGACGTGATGTGCCCGTTGGGGATGAACGGCCGAAGCAAGAAAGTGTCAGACCTGTTGAACGAGGCGCGCATTCCTGTTTCAGACCGCTCTGGCGTACCCGTGGTAAGAACGGCTCCGGGGGGTGCCGTAGTATGGGTCGCGGGCGTTCGCGCGGACGAACGTTTTAAGTGCACGGCGGCGACGCGCGTGGCCTATCTGCTTCGCGTGGTTGACGCGGATTAGCTCCTCGCACCAGCTTTTCTGTGCGGCGTTGATGGTATTCCCGCGCTGATGGTGCGCGGGCTGGAAAATATACCCCGTGCGCTGCTAGAATGTGTAGTTTGCGTCCATACGGCGGTGTGTGGGCGATTAAGCACAAGAAAGGGTTGTCATGGCTTCTCAACATCCGGATATCGAGAAGGTTCTGTTTACGCAGGAGGATATCGACGGTATCGTCTCTCGCCTAGGCGAGCAGATTACGCGCGACTACGCGGGTAAGGATCTGGTGCTGATTGCGGTCCTGCGCGGCGCCGTGGTCTTTATGGGCGACCTGATGCGCAAGATCGAGCTGCCGACCAACATCGATTTCATGGCTGTTTCGAGCTATGGCGACGGTGTGAAGTCTTCGGGTATCGTGCGTATCATTAAGGACCTGGATATCGACATCCGTGGTCGCGACGTGCTGATCGTCGAGGACATTCTGGACTCGGGCCTGACCCTCAAGTACCTGATGAAGAACCTCGAGAGCCGTAAGCCCGCTTCTCTGGAGGTCGCCGCCTTCCTATGGAAGGACGTTGAGGACCGTACCTCGGCCGTCACGCCCAAGTATGTTGGAACCCATTGCCCCGATGCCTTTGTGGTGGGCTACGGCCTCGACTATGCCGAGCGCTATCGTAACCTTCCGTATCTGGGCATTTTGAAACCGGAGGTTTATTCGTAAGATGCCCGACGACCGTAACGACAACAATTCCCAGACTCCCCGGGAGCCTAAGATCCCGGGGATGCCCGGAGGCAAGAAGCCCACGCGTACGGGCTGGCTGTATTTTATTTTGGCTTGCGCGCTTCTGGGTTACGCCTTCTTTAACATGGGCTCCGGCTTTGCCAACTCCAGCAATACCGTTAAGCTCGCGACGAGTGAGATGGTCAGCGCCATCAAGCAGGATCGCGTCGAAGATTTGACCTATACGGTTCAAGACGGAAGCGTGGCGGGTCATTACTGGAAGACGAAAAAGGACAAGGGCGACACGAGCGAGCTCAAGAGCTTTTCCTCGACCTATGTCGGTTCCGATTCGCTTGCCGAGCTTATGGCGGAGCACCCCGACACCAAGTACATCGTCAACACCAACGACCCCGATTTTTGGGGCGACTTGGCGATGAGCGTGCTACCGACGATTGCCCTGATCGCCATCATGTTCTACTTTATGCGCCAGATGATGGGCGCCAATAATAGGAACATGCAGTTTGGCAAGACCAACGCCAAGACCAACGAGGCTACGCGTCCCAAGGTCAAGTTTGAGGATGTCGCTGGCGTGGATGAGGCGGTCGAGGAGCTCGAAGAGATTCGCGATTTCTTGAGCGACCCGGACCGCTATCGCAAGCTGGGCGCCAAGATTCCCCGCGGCGTGTTGCTGGTGGGCCCTCCGGGTACCGGTAAGACGTTGCTGGCCAAGGCCGTTGCCGGCGAGGCGGGCGTGCCGTTCTTTAGCATCTCGGGCTCTGACTTTGTTGAGATGTTCGTGGGCGTCGGCGCCAGCCGCGTGCGCGACCTTTTTAAGGAGGCCAAGTCTCAGGCTCCGTCGATTATCTTTATTGACGAGATCGATGCCGTGGGACGTCAGCGCGGAGCCGGTCTGGGCGGCGGTCACGACGAGCGCGAGCAGACGCTCAACCAGCTGCTGGTCGAGATGGACGGTTTTGAGGAAAGCGAGTCGGTCATCCTGATCGCCGCGACCAACCGCCCCGATATTCTGGACCCGGCATTGCTGCGCCCCGGTCGTTTTGACCGTCAGGTTACGGTTGACCGCCCGGACGTAAAGGGCCGCGAGCAGATCTTGCGCGTGCATGCTGAGAACAAGCCGATGGACGAGGACGTTAAGTTTGAGAAGCTCGCCCAGATGACCGTTGGCTTTACTGGTGCCGATTTGGCGAACCTGCTCAACGAGTCTGCGCTGCTGGCCGCTCGCCGTCATCGTTCTGTGATCTCGATGGACGAGGTCGAGGAATCGATGGAGCGCGTGATTGCCGGTCCGCAGCGCAAGGGTCGCGTGATGACCGAGGCCGAGCGCACCACGATTGCCTACCACGAGAGCGGTCATGCCCTGGTGGGCCACATCCTGGAGCATTCCGATCCGGTCCACAAGATCTCGATTGTCAGCCGCGGTCAGGCCCTGGGCTACACGCTGCAGCTTCCGCAGGAGGACCACTTCCTCAAGACCAAGAACGAGATGCTCGACGAGCTCGCCGTGTTCTTGGGCGGTCGCGTTGCCGAGGAGCTCATGTGCGACGACATCACATCGGGCGCGAGCAACGATCTGGAGCGCGCGACCAAGATGGCGCGCGAGATGGTCACGCGCCTGGGCATGAGCGAGGAGCTTGGAACGCAGGTGTTTGGTGAGGCGCAGCATCAGGTATTCCTTGGTCGCGATTACGCCGATCACCAGGATTACTCCGAGGAGACGGCGCGCCGCATCGATATCGAGGTTCAGCGCATTATGCGTGAGGCCCATCGTCGTGCGGTCGAGATCCTGGACGCCCGTCGCGATCAGCTCGATCTGATGGCGAAGGTGCTGCTTGAGCGCGAGACTGTCGAGGGCGATGCCGTGAATACCCTGCTCGATAACGAGTGGGACGCCTACCTTGAGCGCGAGGGCGATATCCTGGCGGCCAAGGAGGAGCGCAATGCCAAGGCGGCCGGCATGCCGACCAAGAAGCGCGCGCCTCGTATGAGCGAGGAGGAGCTGGCGGCTGATGCCGCGGCCTTTGCGCAGGCGGCCATGCAGGAGGATGCCGAAGCCGCATCCGATGATGCTGATGATGACCATGCCGTCGTCGATGCCGACGCCGACAAATAGCCTTTGTGGCGAAAGTCTCCGCGGGGAAACCTGCGGAGGCTTTTTCTTTTGAGCGATATGGGGCCGTCTGTTGATTGGGGACAGACTTAAATGAGCGTTTTCACGCATTTAAGTCTGTCCCCAATCAACATTGCTGCGGCGCTTTGCTCGACTAAAGCGTACAATACCGCCTATGCGAAAGGGGAACAGATGATCAACGAAACTATGTATGCTCGCGGTGCGGAAAGCTCCATCATCCGTGAGATTTTTAGCTATGGCCTTGAGCGCAAGGCGCAAATCGGCGCGGAAAACGTGTTCGATTTTTCGCTGGGCAACCCGAGCGTTCCGGCGCCTGCTGCCGTGGCTGAATCCATTAAGAAGGCTTTGGAGCTGCCGAGCGATCAGTTGCATGGATACACGCCTGCACCGGGACTGCCGCAGTGCCGTTCCGCTGTGGCCGTGTCGCTCAACCGCCGTTTTGGCACGAGCTACGAGGGCAAGGATGTCTTTATGACGGTAGGCGCGGCGGCTTCGCTCACCTGCACGCTCAACGCCGTTACGAACCCGGGCGATGAGGTTATCGTCATTGCGCCGTATTTTCCGGAGTATCGCGTCTGGATCGAGAAGGCTGGCTGCACGTGTGTCGAGGCGCTTGCTAACGAGGACACATTCCAGCTGAGCGTGGATAACGTGCTCAAGGCGATTACCGACAAGACAGCTGCCGTCATTATCGACTCACCGAATAACCCGACGGGCGCCGTGTATACGCGCGATACCCTGACGCGACTGGCCAATGTTTTACGCGAGGTCAACGCCAAGCGCGATCCCGAGAATCCGATTATGCTTATCTCGGATGAGCCGTATCGCGAGATTGTGTATGGCGCCGAAGTGCCCTGGGTGCCTTCGATCTATGAGCACACCATCGTGTGCTATTCGTATTCCAAGTCCCTTTCGCTACCGGGTGAACGTGTGGGCTGGATTTTGGTCCCCAATACCAATCCGCAGGCTGCTCGCCTTATGCCGGCCGTCGCCGGTGCCGCCCGCACGCTGGGCTTCGTGTGCGCACCGGCCCTCTTCCAGCGTGTGATCATCGACTGCATTGATGAACCGAGCGATGTCGAGGCCTATGCACGCAACCGCACCGCGCTTACCGATGCACTGGCGGAGTATGGCTACACCTATGTTGAGCCGGATGGTGCATTCTACCTGTGGGTGAAGGCGCTGGAGCCCGATGCGAACGCCTTCTGCGAGCGCGCGAAGAAGTATGAGCTGCTCGCGGTGCCTTCGGATAGCTTTGGCATGCCGGGCTGGTTCCGCCTTGGCTACTGTGTGAGCTACGAGACCATCGTCAATTCGTTGCCTGCCTGGAAGCAACTGGCCGACGAATATCGTCGAAAGTAAAGCGCTCTGCTTGCAATGTTTTACGTGAAACGGGGTTTGGTGCTAAGCCAGGCCCCGTTGTTTATGCCGTTGTGTGATTGGGATGAAGCAGTTTTACGACTGCCGAAAGCTATGCGTACAATGAATATACGCGACGGCCATACTGGACAAGGAGACCCGATGCCCTACCTTCTTTCTTGTGATATTCATACTCATACGATGTTCTCTGCGCATGCGTACTCAACCATCGAGGAGAACATCTATTGGGCGGCAGAGCGCGGCCTTCAGGTGCTCGGTTCAGCCGATCATTTAAGCTCGATGGTTACGCCTTGTCCCAATGACCTGCGCAGTTTCCAATTCTTTATTAACCAGGATATCTGGCCGCGCATTTGGAGCGGCGTGCTGGTGCTTCGCGGCGCCGAGGCCGATATCGTTTCGCTGGACGGCAGCTTGTTTGGCGAAGACATTCCCGTTTCGCTCGATATCGCCGGCGATTCGTATAGTCGTGAGCATTCGCTGTTCGATTTGGTGACGCGTAATTTGGATTATTTGGTGGCAAGCGTGCATAACCCGCAGTTTGCCGAAGGCGCGACGCTCGCCCAAACGACCCAGATGTACATCAATGCCCTGGAGCACCCCAAGGTGTTCATGCTGGGCCACACAGGGCGCTCGGGCGTGCCGTTCGATATCGACGAGGTGCTGTTGGCGGCTAAGGCCAAGCACAAGATTATCGAGATCAACAACCATAGTCTTGAACACGGTGTCGACACTGAGCATTGGGCCGTATGCCGCAAGATCGCCGAGCGCTGTGCCGAACTGGGCGTGGGCATTGGCGTGTCGACCGATGCCCACATTGGCATGGCCATTGGCAAGCTCGATCACGCGCGCAAGATGCTCGACGAGATTCACTTCCCGCTGGATTTGATCGTGACGCGCGACCGCGAGACGCTGCTGCGCGAGATGGCGGCAGCCGGCGTGTGTGACCTGCGCAAGGGGATGTAGCGGAGTTCATAAACCAAGCGAAGGGGGCGGTCCAGACGGGCCGCCCCCTTTCTTGTCTCGAAAATCTACCGGGGTGGATTAGCGGCGCTCGAGGACCGCTACGGTTTCGGTGTGGTCGGTATGGGGGAACATGTCGACGGGCGTGATCTTGAGCAGGCGATAGCCTCCGTCGAGGAGCTGGTGCAGGTCGCGCTCTTGGGTCACAGGGTTGCAGCTGATATAGGTGATGCGGCGCGGCTTGAGTGCGCAGGCGGCTTCGAGGAACTCGGGGGTGGAGCCGGCGCGCGGCGGGTCGATGGAGAGAACGTCAACGCGCTCGTTGTTATCGGCAGCGTCCAGGATGTAATCGGTGGCGTCGTCGGCCATAAACCAAGCGCTGCGGGTGAGGCCGTTGAGCTCGGCATTGCGGCGTGCGTCGGCAATGCCCGCCGGGTTGCGCTCCACACCGAGCAGCATGATGCCGATACCCTTGTTCTGGGCTTCTTTAGCTGCGCAAAGACCGATGGTGCCGCTGCCGCAGTAGGCATCCATAAGTACATCGCCCTGGCGCAGATCCATGCCATCGATAGCGAGCTGGTAGAGCAGCTCGGTCTGCTGCGGGTTGGTCTGGTAGAACGCGGTAGGGGAGATATCGAATTCGCAACCGAGCAGCTGGTCGCGCATGCACTCGGCGCCATAGACGATACGAGTCTCCTCACCCAAGATGGCGTTACCGGGGCGTCCGTTGATGTTTTGGGCAACGGTGACGATATGCGGATCGAGTGCGGCGACAGCCTCAAAGAACTCCTGCGCATGCGGCAAGTCGCGCTGAGCGGTCACGAGGGTGACCATAATCTGGTCGGTACGCCAACCGCAGCGAACGACGGCATAGCGGAGCAGCCCCAGATGCTTGTCTTCGTTAAAGGCAGGAATATGCAGACGTTCGGCCTCGCGAGCGATGCCGTTGAGAATCTGACGAGTGCCCGGCGCCTCGACAGGGCATTCAGGAACAGCAACGATCCTGTGCGTCCCACGTTCAAAAAAGCCGCAGCGGACAGCGCCCTCTTTGCCGGGAGCAAACGGAGTGGCAGCCTTATGACGAAAACCACGCGGCGCAGAATATTTACCCGGGTCGCCCAGGGTGACGCCCATACCGCGAATGGGATCCATGGCAACACCCTCGCGCTCACAGAGCTCAGCAAACAGCTCCTCCATAGCAGCCTGCTTGGCCGCCAACTGCTTCTTATAAGGACGATTGAGCGCCGTACACCCACCGCAAGCTTTCATGATCGAACAGGGAGACTTGGGGTCCACAGCCTTACGCGCAGACGAAACCGGATCTTTATGCGAGCGCCTGGAGCGAGTCTGAGATGCCTTGTCCTCGCTCCGACGAGAACTGGGGCGCTTGGCCTTAGCCTTGCCCTTCGCCGACTTACCCTTCGCATCCTGAGACGACTTGGATTTCTTAGAAGATTTTTTCTCCTCCGACCCCTCAGCCGCCTCGATCAAAGCACGACGAGCCTTACGCTCCGCACGAGATTCTGCCATCAATAACTCCACTAATTCATGAATTAAAAGCTGCAAGCATTGTACCGTGCCAAGCCAGCGGGCGATATGCAAGCGCCCATTTCCTGTCAGTGATAAGCCCAACGACGTTTGCCCGCCGGGCACCGGGGCAGGGGTTAAGTTTGTCGCGAGTTCCGCACGAACAGGAGGCCACTTAATGTGGCCTCCGTCGTGAGCAGGACTGTAGAGCAGCAAA
>CAJLPX010000045.1 GCA_905208635.1 uncultured Collinsella sp.
CATTGCTGCTCGAGGCTGGGGTAGAGGTGGTAGAAGCCGTCGAAAAGGCTCTTGAAGCCAAAGGCTTGCTGCCAGTCCGCCATTCCTGCGCGCGCCATGCCCGCGCGGTTGTAATGGTTGAACCCGGCGGCGCTCGACATGCCCGAGCCGATGCCGACGATGATGGCGTCGGCATCGTCGATAAGGCTTCGAAGCCTACGCGCTTCTCTTTCTAGGGGTGGCATCGGGCGATCTCCTCGAAAGCCGGGGTCATATCGCCGTCAACGAGAATCGTCTCGCACGAGGTGTCGGGCGCCATGGCCTGGCTGTAGTTGAACACGATGTAGGTGGCGTGCTCGCAGACGTTCGCGATCTGGGCGAGCATGTGCTTTATGATGCCGTTGCGCAGTCCCACGCCAAGTTCGAGGATGGCGACCCTGCCGTTGCGATGGGCTTGCACAAGGCGCTCGAGCTCCTCGAGCTGGGCCGTGGCGAGGGCGTCTGGATGGGCGAGACGCCGCTCGTCGATCGACGTGCGTATGCTCCCCTCCGTCTCGAGCACGCGGTTCTCGTTGAACCCTGCGCGTACGAAGTGCCCGTCGATATTGCACGTGATCACGAAGGTGTCAGCGTGCTCTGTAAGACGCCGCAGCCCGTTCATGAGCGGGCTGGGCTCATACTCGACATACTCCTTTTGATGGAACCGCTCGACCCATCGGCTTCGCACGCTGGCATCCGGGGAGGCGAGCCCCTGCAGTATGCAGCCGATGCCGTCGGCCTGAGCGAGGTCGCCGTACGCCTCTCGGAAATGAGCATCGGCGCAGAAGAGGTTGAGCCCCTCTGCCATGTCCAGCCCGTTGCTGGCGCCGATGATGACAAGATCCGCCTCGGCTAGCGCCCTGCCTATGCGAACTGCTTTCACCGTTTCCATGTGCTACCTCCCCAGCGTCTTGCGCACGTCGGCGAGCACGTCGGCGATGTCGGCGCGAACGGCGAGCCCCCAATCCTCGATCGCGCGGGGGAGAAACTGCGTCCTGTTGTTCACGGCGATGTAGCTAGCCTGCGACAACTGCGCCGTGAGGGCCCAGAACGGCTCCTGGATAAACGCGGGCGTCATGCGGCCCACGCCCAGCTCGAGGAAAAGGATCCTCTGCCGCGCGTGCGCGTCGAGCCAGTCGGACACCTTGTGGTACTGCTCCTCGTAGAGCTCGCCCTGCAGGAAGTTGCCGTAGCCGCGAACCCAGGGGAACGCCTCTGCCCCGCAGTGCGGGCAGCGCGGCACGAGCTCTGTCGGAACCTCAAGGCCGTCTCCCATGGCCTCTACCATGTTGGAGACCGGCTCGACCGCATCCCACACCGCGTCGGTGCAACAGCGGGAGCACTGAAAGAAGCGGTGGTCGCCTTGGATCTCTGCCACCTTCTCCCAGGGGTAGAGCTTCACAAACTGCGTGTCCTGGTTGGTGGTGAGCACGAAGAAATCCTTCTCGGCGAGAATGGCGTCGAGGTCCTTGTAGGGCTTGCGCAGCGGGGCGTTGAGCGTGGTGTCGAGGAAGGTGGCGAGGTATCCCCAGCGCGCCTCGGCGGTGGGCCAGCGGTAGAACGACCCCTCGAAAGCGCCCTTGAAACCGTAACGCTCGGCGAATTTGCCGAAATGCCTGCGATAGGTTGCGTTGTCCTCGTAATAGAAGTCGCCGCCGCCCGCCGCGGAGAGCCCAGAGGCCCCGCCCACCAGCACGCAATCGGCTTCCTCGATCATGCGGGCGAAGTCCCTGATTTGCTGGTCGTAGGGCTCGGGCTCGTGGTCACTCAGCTCATAGGGCGTGCCGCCGCTGCGGTAGGCGGCCTGAAGGGAAAACGATTGGTTGGTGAGCTCGATAACGAGCTGCTCGTACAGGGTCACTGGATACCTTCTTTCAGCTATTATAAACAGGTGTCTATAAAAAGTATCCATGTCGATTTGCTTAAGAGCAATGAACAGCTTCGGCCTGCTGTCGATAAACGAGCGTTTGCCGGGCATTGTCGAGCGTTGCAATTGGAGGGGTAATGGAAGCGGGGAAGATCGATCGTCGCCGACGCTATACACTCTCGGTCATACGGGAGGCGTTCTTCGCGCTGCTGGCCGAGGTCGGCTTCGCGAAGATGACGGTAGCGGATATCTGCCGACGCGCCGATATCAACCGTGGCACGTTCTATCTGCACTACGAGGACAAGTTCGCCCTGCTCGACGCGCTTATCGACGAGGCCTTGGCGGCGGTGCCGCCGCTCGAGGGAACGGAGGCGGGCGCCCTCTGCCAGCGTCCGCCGGCAAACGATGACTATTATCTGCTCTACTCGGATGACGACGCGTACGCCCGGGTGACACAGCGCGTCGTCGAGCGCGGCGCCGAGCAGATGGTTCCCTCGATCATGGAGGAGACTGGGCTTTCGCGCGAGGACGCCTATCTGCTCTTTGTCCACAACGTCCAGGGAAATCTCGCGGTCAACCGCCTGCTCGGTTGGAGGCGAGGGCCCGAGTTTGCCCACGCTCAGGAGCTGCTCAGCGCCTATTCCGAAGGGGGCATGCGGGCGGTATCGGCTCGTCGCGATCCCCGTAGTTGATCTTGACAGCGTGCCATTTCAGGCAGGCGACGTTGCTATGGCCCCTCTTTGGTTTTCGATGTTGTATAAGGCAATCGCAATCGCCTTGAGCTTCTTTAGGGAACTTGAGCAAGAGATATGGCCTGCTGGCGATTGATTAACCCCATTTGTTTTGGTTACAAGAAAAAATGCTGCGCGCCTGCAGCATGAAGGAGAGGGAATCCTATGAATATCGTTGTATTGAGCGGCAGCCCGCGTAAGGGCGCCAATACCGATACCATGGTCGAGGCGTTTGCCGAGACCGCGCGTGAGGGCGGCCATACGGTCGAGGTCATCCGCGTTGCCAGCAAGAAGATCGCCGGCTGCTTGGGATGCCAGTACTGCTTCGCCCATGAGGGCGTCTGCGTGCAGAAGGATGACATGGCCAACGTGATTGAGTCGCTGAAAGACACCGACATGGTTGTCTTCGCTTCGCCTATCTACTGGTTTGACATCACTGCGCAGGAAAAGACCGCCATCGACCGCCTGTACGCCTTCGGTGCTACGGGCTTCCCGTTCACCAAGACGGCCCTTTTGCTCGATAGCCACAGCGAGGGTGTCTATGATGCGGCGATCGCTATGTACAAGTCAACCTGCGCGTACTGCAAGTGGGAGGACCAGGGCATTGTCACGATTGGTGGCATGACCGAGCGCGACAGCATGGCATCGTCGCCCAAGTTGAAAGAGGTGCGAGAGCTCGCTCGCAAGCTCGCCTAAGGACAAGAAGAACGCATGGCAATCAGCGTTGGTGGAAATGCTTGCTGTCCTTACCGAGAGATAGGGGCGAATTCCCTCAAGTGCCGTATAGAACAATTTTTAAACGCAGAAAAATAACTGAAAACAAATTAATCCGCGTTAAAATATTGTCAAATAGAAGTTCATGAGGGAAGGTTACGTATGCGTCGCAAGGCAGACGAGCTCCTTAGGGAATGGCGAGACAGAGCTGATAGAAAACCTTTGCTGGTCAAAGGCGTGCGCCAGTGTGGCAAGACCTATTTGCTCAGAACGTACGCCCAGGATCTTTTCGAATCGGTTGTCTACGTTAATCTTGAGAACGACCGGTCGGCGCGAGCGGATTTTTCGGGCGGTCTTGACCCTCATTCGATCGTACGTGCGATCGAGGCTCGTACGGGACAGCGTATCGTGCCTGGCAAAACCTTACTGTTCATTGACGAGATCCAGGCATGCGAGGAAGCGCTCACTTCCCTTAAATACTTTTGCGAAGATGCTCCCGAGTATTACGTTGCGGCTGCCGGGTCGCTTCTTGGGGTTGCCATTAACCATCAGTCGTATTCGTTCCCCGTCGGAAAGACCGACTTGATTGAGATGACTCCACTCGATTTCGAGGAGTTTCTCTGGGCGATGGGGCACGATCAGCTGGTCGACGAGATACGCTCATCATTCGAGATAATGGGTCCTCTTGCGCCAAGCCTTCATGAAAAGGCGCTTGGGCTCTATCGACAGTATCTTGTTGTTGGCGGAATGCCCGAGGCGGTCCAAACGTACATCGATGATCAGTCAATCATTGATGTGGCCGAAAAGCATCGGATTATTCTCGACGGATATTCCGCCGACACCAATAAATATGCTGATGAACGCTTGAGCGCAAAGACGCGTGCGTGCTTCGATTCCATTCCACAGCAGCTTGCCAAAGAGAATCGTAAATTTCAATACAAGGTAGTGCGAGCGGGGGGCAATGCGTCTCTCTTTGGAGATGCTCTCGATTGGCTTGTATTGTCGGGTACGGTGGCGCGCTGCAGCCTAGTCGGGCAGATCGAAAGCCCTTTAGAGGCCTTCGTTAACCCTTCTGCTTTTAAAATCTATCAGGCGGATACAGGGCTGCTGGTCTCCAAGGCCGGTGCTCAACGCGCCGATATTCTTGCCGGTATCGGCGGCACATTCATGGGTGCACTTACCGAAAACTACGTTGCCCAACAGCTTTCAGCCATGGGTTATCCACTGCATTATTGGGCGCGAGATAATCGTGCGGAAATCGACTTTGTAGTAGAGAAGCAGGGATGCTTGTCTGCGATTGAAGTCAAGGCGGGGGAGAACACAAGATCTCGAAGTCTGTCCTCACTTAAAAAGACCCATCCGGGCGTGCGCCTTATCAGGCTATCGACTAAGCCCTTTGGAATGAATGATGGGCTTATGTCTGTTCCGCTTTATGCGGCATTTTGTCTATAGGGATGATGCTGGTGTAATGCATGGGGCCCGGGGCGCAGCGTTTACTGCGCTCCGGGCCCCGCTGCTTTGTAAACCATGACGGTTTAGTCGCCGTTGTTTTAGTCAAACAAACTCGGCATGTCATTTTCCTTCATGAGGGCGCCGGCGGAGGGCAGGCTCTGCGCGGTGAACTTCTCGGCCGAGACGCCGGCGCCAAGGATTTCCTCGGTCGTGCCGACGGTGGTGACCGAGCGGCCCTTCTTGGCCGTAAAGGCCTGGACGCCCTGCGTGTTGGTGGTCGTCTTGGTCTTGAGCAGCGACGTGTTGAAGTTCATCAGACGGTAGTCGCTCGAGACCAGCGCGATGTCGCGATCTTCCTTGAGCGCCTGGGCATACAGCAGCTTGCTGCCACCATAGATGGCGTTTTTGAGGCGCTTGCGGTTGGTCTTGGTAACGTATCCGGCAAGCGCGACACGCACCACGCGGCCGTTCTCAAAGACGAACAGCACGTCGGCCTTGTAGTCCTCGGGGTCGATGACCCAGATGACGTTCTCGTCGGGTTCCATCTCAAGATCGGTCGGCAGGTACGAGCCCAGCTGTGCCGACTTGGTGTCCTCAAACGCCGTGACCTTGCACTTGTACACCTGGCTCTTGTTGGTAAAGACCAGCAGCTCGTGGGTGTTGGAGGACGGGAACTCGATAAAGGGTTTGTCGCCGTCCTTGTACTTGAGCGTGGTCGCCTTCTTGAGCACGCGGTCCGTCATCTTCTTGAGGTAGCCATCGCGCGAGAGCATGATCGTAACCGGGTACTCCTCGACCTCGGGCTCCAAGCTTACCTCGATAACCTCATGGGGCTCGATCCTGCCCGTGCGGCGCGGCATCACGTACTTCTTGTTGACCGCGGCCAGCTCGTCGCTGATGACCTTCTTGATGTTCTCTTCGCTCGAAAGGATCTCCTCAAGCTCGGCAATCTCACCCTCGAGCTTAGCGATGTCCTTGGTGCGGTTGAGGATGTACTCCTCGTTGATGTTGCGGAGCTTGAGCTCGGCGACAAACTCGGCCTGGGTCTCGTCGATGTCGAAACCCTTCATAAGGTTGGGTACGACCTCGGCCTCGAGTTTGGTGCCGCGGATGATGGCGATCGCCTTGTCGATGTCGAGCAGGATCGCCTCAAGGCCGTGCAGCAGGTGCAGGCGCTCGGACTTTTTGCCCAGGTCAAAGTTAATGCGGCGACGCGTGGACTCAATACGCCACTTGACCCACTCGCGCAGGATCTGGCGCACGCCCATAACACGGGGATAGCCGTCGACGAGCACGTTGAAGTTGCACGAGAACGAGTCCTGCAGCGTGGTCGAGCGATAGAGCTTGGCCATGAGCTTGTCGGGGTCGACGCCGCGCTTAAGGTCGATGGCGATGCGCAAGCCCGAGAGGTCGGTCTCGTCGCGGATGTCAGCGATCTCTTTGACCTTGCCCTCCTTGGAGAGCTTGACGATGCGCTCGATGATGACATCGGTCTTGGTGGTGTAGGGGATCTCATACACCTCGATGATGCGCTCTTCGGGAATCCAGCGCCAGCGGGAGCGAATCTGGAAGCTGCCAAGACCGGTCTCGATGATCTTCTCCATCTCCTCGCGGCGGTAGATAATCTCGCCGCCGGTCGAGAAATCGGGCATGGGCATGTACTCGAGCAGGTCGCAGTCGGGGTCCTTCAGGTAGTGCATCGTGGCGGTGCAGACCTCGTTGAGGTTGAAGCCGCAGATATCGGACGCCATAGCGACGCCGATGCCCTTGTTGGCCGAGACGAGGATGTTGGGGAACGTGGTGGGCAGCAGACGCGGCTCCTTCATGGCACCGTCGTAGCTGTCGACGAAGTCGACCGGGTCCTTGTCGATGTCCTTGAAGATCTCGGCGCTGATGGGGGAGAGCTTGGCCTCGGTGTAACGCGAGGCGGCGTAGCTCAGGTCGCCCGAATAGTACTTGCCAAAGTTGCCCTTCGACTCCACGAAGGGGGCAAGCAGCGCTTCGTTACCCGTCGCCAGGCGCACCATCGTCTCGTAGATCGCGGCGTCGCCGTGCGGGTTGAGCTTCATGGTCTGACCCACGATGTTGGCGCTCTTCTGGCGCTCGCCCTTGAGCAGACCCATCTTGTACATAGTGTAGAGCAGCTTGCGATGCGAGGGCTTAAAGCCGTCGATCTCGGGGAATGCACGCGAGACGTTGACGCTCATGGCGTAGGGCATGTAGTTGACCTCGAGCGTCTGCGTGATTGGCTGATCGGTGACCTCGGAGTGCAGGCCGATGACGTTCTCGGCGTTGACCTGCTTTTTCTTTGGCTGGTTCTTCGTCTTCTTCTTTGCCACGATTACCTCTTGAACTTCTTATGGGCCGTCGTTATCGATGTGCTGCTATTGCAGGTCCAGCTGGTCCAGGTATTCCTTGCCGTGCTCGGAGATATGGCGCTTGCGGCCTGCCTCGTCGTTGCCCAGCAACAGGTTGAACATGGTTTCCATCTTGGTGACGTCCTCGGGCTCCACCTTAATCAGGCGGCGCGTCTCGGGGTTCATGGTGGTGAGCCACATCATGTCCGGATCGTTCTCACCAAGACCCTTGGAGCGGTTGATGGAGCACTTTTGGTCGCCGATCTCTTTAAGGATGCCGTTCTTCTCGAGCTCGGTGTAGGCAAAGTAGGTCTTCTCTTTGCAATTGATCTCGTAGAGCGGCGACTCGGCGATATAGACGTAGCCCTCGTCGATAAGCGTGGGCACCAGTCGATAGAGCATGGTGAGCACGAGCGTGCGAATGTGATAACCGTCGACGTCGGCATCCGTACAGATGATGACCTTGTTCCAGTTGAGGTTGTCCAGGTCGAAGGCGCCAAGGTTCTTGATGCGCTTGTCCTTGATCTCCACGCCACAGCCCAGCACACGCATAAGGTCCATGATGATGTCGGACTTAAAGATGCGCGGGTAGTCCTCCTTCAGGCAGTTGAGGATCTTGCCGCGGACGGGCATAACGCCCTGGAACTCGGCATCGCGCGAGGTGCGAATGGCGCCTGCTGCCGAGTCGCCCTCTACGATGTAGATCTCGCGACGGCTCTTGTCCTTGGAGCGGCAGTCGATGAATTTCTGCACGCGGTTGGCCATGTCGGTCTTCTGCTGCAGGTTGGTCTTGATGCTCTGACGCGTCTTCTCTGCGTTCTCGCGCGAGCGCTTGTTGATGAGGACCTGCTCCAGAATCTTGTTGGCGGCGTCTTTGTTCTCGATCAAGTAGGTCGAGAGACGCTCCTTAAAGAATGCCGTCATGGCCTGCTGGATAAAGCGGTTATTGATGGCCTTCTTAGTCTGGTTCTCGTAGGACGTCTGGGTGGAGAAGCAGTTGGTCACCAGCACCAGACAGTCCTGGACGTCCTGCCATTTGATGCCGCTCTCGTTTTTGTTGTACTTGCCCTGTTGCTTGATGTAGGCGTCGATGGCGCTGGTCAGAGCACTGCGGGCCGCCTTCTCGGGCGAGCCGCCGTTCTCGAGCCACGATGAGTTGTGGTAGTACTCCTGCATCATGAAAGTGCGCGAGAAGCACATGCAAGCAGTGATTTTTACGTTGTAGTCGGGCAGGTCCTCGCGATCGCGACCGCGACGGTCGGCCTCGATAAAGAAGGGCTCGGTAAGGTAGTCGGTACCGACCTTCTCGAGCACGTAGTCCTCGATGCCCTTGGGATAGCAAAAATCCTCTTCGGAAAACTCGCCATCGTCGCCCTCGATGCGCAGGCGGAAGGTCACGTTGGCGTTGACCACGGCCTGACGGCGCATGGTCTCGCGATACCAGTCGTGGGGAATGCTAATCGAGGTAAAGACCTCAAGATCGGGGCGCCATTTGATGGTGGTACCGGTGCGGTCTTCGTCGCTGGGCTCAATCTCGAGTGCCTTCTTTTTGGCGCCGACGACCTTGCCCTTTTTAAAGTGCAGGGAGTATTTGTTGCCGTCGCGCCAAACCGTGACGTCCATGTACTCGGAAGCGTACTGGGTCGCGCAGGAGCCCAAGCCGTTGGTGCCGAGCGAGAAGTCGTAGTCGCCGCCCTGGTTGTTGTTATACTTGCCGCCGGCGTAGAGCTCGCAAAAGACGAGCTCCCAGTTAAAGCGCTTCTCGGAAGGGTTCCAGTCGAGCGGGCAGCCGCGGCCGTTGTCCTCTACCTGAATGGAGCCATCGCGAAAGACGGTAAGGGTGATGAGCTTGCCGTAACCCTGGCGCGCCTCGTCAACGGCGTTGGACAGGATCTCGAAGGCAGCGTGTGCACAGCCATCGAGTCCGTCCGAGCCAAAGATGACGGCAGGGCGCAGGCGTACGCGCTCCTCGTCCTTGAGCTGGCGGATACTGTCGTTACCATAGTTTGCGGTGTTTTTTGCCATACTCGCTCTCTCGGTGCTCCTTTGCTGCGTTTAAGTCATATAGATAGTCAAGGTAGCATAGCCC
>CAJLPX010000046.1 GCA_905208635.1 uncultured Collinsella sp.
TCGGCGGGGCCATTGTGGCCCTTGACAGTGGATTGGGTCATATGAGCGAGCGGGCACCAGAGCGAACAAATTGGCATGAAAAGAGGACGGCATAGACCTTCTGGTCATGCCGTCCTCTTTGAATGACAAGTTGTCGCTCTGGTGCCCGCGCAGCGTCGAGCAGTTGCGGCGTTTGGTAAAACGCCGCAACAAACTAGCTCAGCATTGCATCCATCATCTCGGAGTTGACGGAGTCGTCGGCAGACCACTCGCCGTCGTCGTTGCAGGTGTACTTGAAGATAACCGTGGTCTTCCTGGGCTCGGTGGCCTTGGTCACATCGACCATAACCTGACCGGCCATCTTGTACAGCTCGTCATCGGAAGGAACCGTGTCAAGCGCAGCGACCTTCTCCTGATACTGAGTGGAGAAGTCCTCGACGATCTTGTTCATAGACTTGCATGTGATAGAGACCTCGGCGGTCGCGACACCCTTGTCCTCGTCGACCGTCACGTCGCCGATCTTGTAGTCAAAACCCTCGAGATAGGTCTTGGCGTACTCCTTGGGATCGATACCCAGCTGCTCGAACTCGTCGCCCGAAGCCTCCTCCAGACCAGAGAGGAAGTCGTCGCCACCGTTCTTGACCTCGTCAAACTGCGTCGTAAGATCCTCGGTGATGAGCTCCTCAACCGAAGGACCTCCACAGCCGGAAAGCACGACCACGCATGCAACCAAGACGGCCATGAGGGGCGCAAGCAGCAGCTTCTTTTTCATGTTGTTCCTCCCAATGAGCGGCACCGCGCTTCCCGGACGCGGCGCACGTTGTAATAAGTAAGCCCATACTATCCACTTATGAACGCCCTCGGCAACGCGAAGGCGCGGTCGGTTCGTTTTAGCGTCCGAACGGTTTGCAAGCCCGCCCAACGTGCAATAAAACGCTTCCCCGCGGTGCAATAAAAAAGGTGGCCGGAAAACCCGACCACCCTTGCACATCCTTTGGATGCCGCAGTTTACTTGCGGACGACCTTAACGATGGCGTCACCGGCGGCGACAGCGGAGTCGGCCTCGACGGCGAGTTCGACATCGGCAAACTCGGCGGTGTTGGACACGGCCACCACGACGCAGTCCTTGTAACCGGCAGCGGCGATCTTGGCGCGGTCGATCTTGAGTATGGGCTGGCCAGCCTTCACAACGTCGTCGGCCTTGACGAAGCCCTCGAAGCCATCACCGTTCATGTTGACGGTATCGACGCCAACGTGCACCAGAACCTCGATGCCGCTATCGGACTGCAGGCCCACGGCGTGACCCATGGTGACGGTCACCTTGCCGTCGCAGGGAGCGTAGACCAGGTCGTCCTCGGGCCACACGGCGCAGCCCTTGCCCAGAACCTCGCCACCAAAGACGGGATCGGGCACGTCGGCCATCTTGATGACCTTGCCCTTGACGGGCGAGCACAGCACGTCGGCGCCGGCAGAAGCAGAGATGGAGGACGGAGCAGCGACAGCCGCGGGCTCAGCCTTCTTCTTGAACATGTCAAACAGACCCATACGTTTTCTCCTCTTGATTAAGCGCAACGTTGTGCGCATGCCTATGGTGATTATAGTGCCAAATGGTTCAAATGCTAAGGTGGGGACTCGAATCGCGAGCCCATCCCAACGCTTTTCCCCGGTGGCACTCATATTGTCGATTAATCCAGGCCCTCGGCACCGTTGGACTTGATGATCTTCTGGTAGGCGTAGAAGCTGTCTTTGCGGCGTCGCTCGTAGGTACCGGTGCCGTCGTCGTACTTATCGACGTGGATAAAGCCGTAGCGCTTGCGCATCTCGCCCGTGCCGGCGGAAACCAGGTCGATGGGGCCCCACCAGGTGTAGGCGATCAGGTCGACGCCGTCGGCAATGGCCTCGCCCATGGCCTTGACGTGGCTCTGCAAGTAGGCGATGCGATACGGGTCATGGATGGAGCCGTCCTCCTCGACCTCGTCGTAGGCGCCCATGCCGTTCTCGACCACCATCAGCGGAATCTCGTAGCGGGCGTAAATCTCGTTGAGGGCGATGCGCAGGCCCAGCGGATCGATCTGCCAGCCCCAATCGGTGGACTCCAGATAGGGGTTCTTGCCGCCAAAGGTCATGTTGCCCTCGGTCATCTCGTGATCCTTGTGGGTGCCCACGGTGCCGGACATGTAGTAGCTAAAGGTGTAGAAATCGACCTTGCCGTCGGCGATATCCTGCAGGTCGCCGTCCTCCATCACGAGCTCGACATCGTTTTCGGCCCAGAAGCGCTTGGCATAGAACGGATACTTGCCGCGCACCTGCACGTCGGAGCAGTACCAGTTCATGGTATTCATCTCCTGCTGCGTGGCGAACACGTCGGCCGGATCGCACGTGGCGGCATAGGAGAGGATGAAGCAGTCCATGTTGCCCATCTTAAACTGCGGATAGTGCTCGTGGGCATAGCGCACGACGCGGCCGCTGGCGACAAACTGGTGATGCAGGGCCTGATAGCGCTGCTGAGCGGTGGTCTTGATGGCGCTTGCCGGGCCCTCGAAACCCTGGATCAGACCGGTCTCCATCATGGCGCCCATGTCCTGAGTGCCGCAGTTGATCTCGTTGAAGGTGAGCCAGAACTTGACCTTGTCCTGATAGCGGTCGAAGACGGTCTGGCAGTACTTCTCAAAGAAGCCGATGAGCTCGCGGCTCGCCCAGCCGTTGTATTTCTCGACCAGGTGATAGGGCATCTCGTAGTGCGACAGGGTCACGAGCGGCTCGATATTGTGAGCGCGCAGGCAGTCGAAGACGCGGTCGTAAAAGGCGAGGCCGGCCTCGTTGGGCTCGGCGTCGTCGCCGTTGGGGAAGATGCGGCTCCAAGAGATGGACATGCGGAACATGTTGAAGCCCATCTCGGCGAACAGCGCGATGTCCTCCTCGTAGTGATGGTAGAAATCGATGCCGTCATGATTGGGGTAGAAGCGGTTGGGGTCGATGTCGATCGTAATCTGGCGCGGTTCCTTGTAGCTGCCGCCCAAGAAGTGGTCGTCGACCGACGGACCGCGGCCGTCCACGTTCCAAGCGCCCTCAAACTGATTGGCGGCGGTAGCGCCACCCCAATAGAAACCCTCGGGGAATCCCATAAGTGCCTCCTCGCTCATGCGTGTTGCTGATGAAACGAGTATGCCGCCGAGTCGCTCCAGGCCAGGGCGAAGGCGCCGATTTGGACACTTCTTTTCGCAGACGCGCGCTGCAACAGCGCTGCAGCTGAAACTTTTTGACACCGAAGGAGCGAAGACGATCCGCCCCGCGCTTACCGGCGGTATACCGCGGGGGTGCAGCCATACTTGTCGTGAAACTTACGGTAGAAGAAGCTCATGTTTTCATAGCCCACCGCATGCGCAGCCGCCCCGGCCGTGGCGCCGCCGCGCAGAAGCTCGGCCGCACGTACCAGGCGTCGCTCCTGCACAAGCTGCCTAAAGGTCTTGCCCACATGCCGCTTGAGGAGCGCCGTCGCATAATTAGGGCTCAAGCCAAACTCCGCCGCCATCCCCTCGAGGGAGCATGCAGCGAATTCGCGATCGATATAGCCAAGCATTCCCGTCACCAGGGCAGTGGGCCCCGCCGCGCCGTCCGCCGCGCCGCGCACCAGCTCGCGCTCGTAGCAATCCATGAGCTCGGCCAAAAACAGCTGAAACAGACGCAAGACGATCTCGGGACCGTTGGGGCTCGGGTCGTACAGCTCGCAGAGCATCTCCTGCATGTAGCGCCGAATCCGACGGCTCTCGCCGCAATGAAAACGGACACGGCCCCGATGGTCCGTCTCGCTGTTGAGCGCGTTGAACAAAAACCGCGAGACCGCGCTCTCGCGCGAAAGGCTCGACTCGAGACTCCGGCGCAAAAAAGAGCGTGAAACGGTCATGCTTAGCATGATGTCGTCCTCACCAAGCGCCGCCACGGCATGCGGGCAGAGGGCGTCGAGCAAAAGCACCTCGTTGCGGCCCAGCTCGAGCCTCTCCCCCGCCACCGTCTGCGGGCAGCGTCCGCGATACACATAGCTCAGCTCCACGTAATCATGCACGTGCTCGGGAACTGCATTAAAGCGCGAGTTTTTCCTTATCGTCAGGCCACGCGGCATGCCGGGCCGGGCATAGGCAAACCCTGGCTGCCCAATCTTGCGCACTGGGCATCCGTCGATTTCGACATGCTCGGTCATAATCGACCAATCAAATGCCATGCCGTCTTTATAAGCGATCTCACTGGCGCTCAGTTCGCTGAGCCTACGCTCGAGCTCGTCGATCTCCATGGCTTGCCAATCGTTGATTTAGTCATAGTTCGTCGTGATTCAGATATTAGCAGAACGCGCCGACGCGTCCATAATCTGTGCTATGCAGCAGACCGATCGAGCCAAGGAGGATCCATGACCGCGCACTATCAGCAGGTGCTCGAGGGTACATACGACAACCACGTGCTTCCGTTTTTGTGGATGAAGGGCGAGAGCCATAAGACCATTGCCGAGTATCTGGAAAAGATCGCCGGCGCCGACATCCACGAGGTCTGTCTCGAAAGCCGCCCACACCCCGATTTTTGCGGCGAGGGCTGGTGGCGCGACTTGCGCTTTGTCATTGACGAGTGCAAGCAGCTAGGCCTTAAGCTCTGGATCTTGGACGACGCGCACTTCCCCACGGGCTTTGCCAACGGCGCCGTCAAGGAGGCCGTGCCCGAGCTCCGCAAGATCGTGCTCACGCACCGCACGTTCGACATCGTGGGCCCCACGTCCGCCGCGAGCATCGCGCTCGCCAACATGCTCGACAAAACGGAGCGCTTCTACGGCGTGACATTTATGCAGGACGGCAGCCCCGTCGACGTCGCTTACCGAGTAATCGACGATGCAGACGGCAACCCCAGCCGCCTGGTCTTCGATGCACCTGCGGGCCTCACGCAGGCATGCGTGATGTTCACGAGCGGCAAGACCTCCTACAACGAGGACTACATCAATATGGTCGACCGCACCTCGGTGGCGCAGCTCATCGATGCTGTCTACGAGCCGCATTTTGAGCATCTGGGCGATGAGTTTGGCAAGACGATCCTGGGCTTTTTCTCCGATGAGCCCGGATTTGCCAACGAGAAGGGCACCACGGGCCCCGATGGCATCTCGGACACGCTCATCGGCAAGGCCACCGCGCCCCTACCCTGGTCGGCCGAGCTTGAGCGTCGCCTGCGCGCGGCACTGGGCGAGCGCTACCTGGCCGAGCTCCCGCACCTGTGGGACCGCGAGCCGGCCGGCGCGCACGTACGCCACGTCTATATGGACATCGCGAGCACCCTCTATAAGGAGTGCTTCTGCGACCAGCTCGGAGACTGGTGCCGCGCGCGCGGCGTGCAGTACATCGGCCACGTTATCGAGGACAAGGACTGCCACGCGCGCCTGGGCGTGGGCGCCGGGCACTACTTCCGCGCCGTGGGCGGTCAGGACATGGCGGGCGTCGACATCGTGATCAACCAGCTGGTACCCGGCATGGACCGCGGCCTTCACAGCTACGGACGCGGCGTGTGGGACCTCGAGTTCTATAACTACGTGCTGCCCAAGCTGGGCTCCTCGGCAGCACACCTCGACCCCAAAAAGCAGGGGCGCTGCATGGCCGAGGTCTTTGGCGCATTTGGATGGCACGAAGGCCTACGCGAGATGAAGTGGATCGCCGATCATTTTTTGGTGCGCGGCGTCAATTGGTTTGTGCCGCATGCCTTTAGCATGGCCGCCTTCCCCGACTGGGACTGCCCGCCGCATTTCTATGCGCATGGCCAAAACCCCCAGTTTGCACACTTTGGGCAGCTTATGAGCTACATGAACCGTACGGCGAGCCTGCTGAGCGGCGGGCGCGCAACGACCCCGGTGGCGCTTCTCTACCATGCGGACGCCGAGTGGGCAGGCGAGGCGAACTTTATGCAGCATGCCGCCTCCGAGCTTATGCGCGCGCAGGTCGACTTTGACATCGTGCCGGCAGAGGCATTTGAGGACGCAGGGCGCTATGCCGTTGAAATTGCCGCAGACGGTAGCGGCTTTAGCGTGAACGGCCAGGCATACCGCTGCCTGGTGATGCCCGGAGCCGAGTTTGTCGGCGGAGCCGTGCTCGACTTTGCCGCGCGCGCCGCAGCCGCAGGTGTTGCCGTGTACGCGCTGGATGAGTTGCCGAGCAAGCGCTACGACGGTGATATTGCAGCCCGCGAGGGCTTTGCCTCCGTGGATGCAGCCGCGGTCGCCGGCATCAAGCTCCTGGCAACCGCCGAGCTCGCAGGCACGCTTGCCGACGCCGGTATGCAGACCGTGGTTTGTGCCGAGTCCCAGCCCTGGCTGCGCGCACTGCGCTACGAGCGGGCGGGCGAGACCTATCTGATGCTCGTCAACGAGCATCCCAAGCAGGGTATCTCCACTCAGATTGCGCTTGCCGACGGTATACCCGTTGCAGGCGCGCGCCTCGACCTGCTCAACGGCACCGATCCCGCCGCCTTTGACGGCACGCTCGAGCTGGCTCCCTACGAGAGCTGCATCGTGGTCCTTGGGGCTACAGGTTCCGCCGGCGCGGCAACTGCTGGAGACGAAGCCACATGCGTCGACGGGCCCTGGGCGGTTGCCTTCTCTGCCCCTGGCACCGATGCCTTTGGCGAGTCTGTTGAGCTTGCAGACCTGCACGACCTTTCCTCGGCCGAGTTCCCCGGCAAGGCCGGCACATTCCGCTACCAGGCTTCCTTTGTCCTGGGCGAAGCGGCCACCCGCACCGTCATCGACCTTGGCGAGGTCTTTGAGACCGCAACCGTCACCCTCGACGGCAAATCCCTCGGCACGCGCATCTGTCCGCCTTACTGCTTTGAGGCCGGCGCGCTTTTGGCCGGCGAGCACGCGCTTACGATCGATATCATCAACACCCTCGACCACGCCGTCCCCGACATGTTCGGCATGACCGAGCCCTCCGATCCCAGCGGCCTCTTGGGGCCCGTACGCGTGCTCGGATAGCAGCCCGAGCGCAAACAACTCGGGCAGGGCACGCCCTATGTTGAGCCCGCGCAGCGTCGAGCGGTCCGTCGTTCATAGACCGGCGGACCAAAACTCCCAGCCAAGCCGAACGTTTTATTTATCGCTATGATTGGTTTATCGCGACGCAAACGCATAGGAGCCATATGGATATCAGGCGAAAGATCACGCAGGGCAAAAGCCTCACCCCCACCGAGCAACAACTTGGGCGAACGGCCCTCGCCATGGGCGAGGATGTGCGCGGGCTTTCCATTAAGGAATTTGCCGCGTGCGCCAACGTTTCGGTCGCGAGCGTGCACCGCTTTTGCAAAAAGCTCGGCCTCGAGGGATTCAAAGACCTCAAGGTCGAGCTCATCCGCCAGGCGACCGAGGCGGGCAACCGGCGCGACGTGGACATCAACTTTCCCTTCGATGCCACCTCCACCCCTGCGCAGGTGATGGAGCGCATGGAGGGGCTCTACCAGACCACCTTGGCCGAAACGCAGGAGCTGCTCGACCCTGCACAGCTCGACCACGCCGCCAAGCTCATCATGCGCGCCGGCACCGTGGACATCTACACGGGCTCGCATAACCTGTATCCAGCGGGAATGTTCCGCGATCGCCTGCTTTCCGCCGGCAAAAGCGCGACGTGCCACGACAGCGTCGAGGCGCAGGTGCGCACGGCGCTCGCCTCGGGTCCCGACCATGTGGCAATCGTCATCTCCTACAGCGGCCTTGCCCCCAACCTCAAGGAGATCTTGCCAATCCTTAGCAGTCGACATGTCCCGGTCATCGTCATCGGCACGCCGTACTGTGCCCGCATTCACCCCGGCTTTGCCGCCTATCTCACGGTAAGCGACCACGAGAGCATGACGCACCGCATCACGCAGTTCGCCAGCCATATCGCCGTGCAATACGTACTCGATTCGCTCTATAGCAGCTACTTTGCCAAAGATTACGCCCGCTGCTCCGAGTTCCTAGAGCGCTCGTTCCCCTACACCCGCCTGCCCGGACTCAAGTAGCGACGAGTGTGGATTTTTGGACACTCAGATAACGAGCGTGGATAATCTCCCACTTTGAGCCCGCACACAGGCCAAACCCGGGAGATTATCCACGCTCATTTTGGGTCCCCTGGGAACGCATGAGGAGGGCGGAAGACAGCCGTTATTTGCGAGGCGTCAGCGACGTAAAGAGTCCGTGTTGGTTGCAGTAAAGATATATCCTGCCGCGCCCGGTAATATGGAAGCGCGGCTGCACCGATTGCTCTGGATAGAGCTTCTTAAAGCAGATGCCGTCCATAGTCGCATATGCCACAAAGCTAATGTAGTGATCCTTGGTCATGGGATGATCGAGCGTGACGTACCAATCGTCCTCGATGCGCTCGATGGAAAAGGCATGGTCCGCGTCCGGCTCTTCGGCCTCCTGGGGAAACATCGTGGAGCCACAGCAGCTAAAGCTGCCTTCTCCGAGCGCGTGCACAACGTTTCCGCAGATAGGGCAAACGTAAAAGACGCCTTTGAGCATATTGCCTGCACGGTTGGCGTTGGCCCGAATGTCACCAGCCAAAAGCTCAGCCACGCTTATGCCGAGTCTCTGGGCCAAAGGCTCAACGAGGGAAATGTCGGGAAGGCCGCGGCCGGATTCCCACTTGCTGACGGCTTTATCGGTCACGCCAAGGCTTTCCGCCAGGGCGCGCTGGGTGAGGCCGCGCTCTTCGCGCAGCTGCTTGATGGCATGCGCTGCCAAAAAAGTATGGGAGGCATTGGTTTGCCGTGTCTGGTTCATGGGCTGTCCAATCAAATTGAAGAAATGGAGTGAACCGGTTCGACAGTCAGTATCCATTTGAAGGCCAGGCTCGACAACCTACGCTGCGTAGACATGCGCCAATCGAACGAGCGCGGATTTTTGGACGCTCATCCTGAGTAGTCATTTAAGAACGTCCCCAATGACTACTCATTTATGTCTGTCCCCAATGACTACCACGGCAACGCCGATGTTTTGGTAGCGACAGCGAAAACCCGCCAGAGCGAGCAAGGTGCCTTGAAACGAGGCGGCATTGACCTTCTGGTCATGCCGCCGAAGTTGAAAGGCAGATTGCCGCTCTGGCGGGTTTGCAGCGTCGAGCAGTTACGTCGTTTGGTAAAACGCCGTAACTAACGAGCTCCGTACTGCTCGTAGTAGGCGTCGATAGCGGCCTTGAGCTCGTCGTCGATGACGACTTTGCCGTCGATCT
>CAJLPX010000047.1 GCA_905208635.1 uncultured Collinsella sp.
ATGCTCAAACTGGGCAAAATCGTCGACCGTCACGTCAACTCCGTGGCGGTGCAATAACTCGGGCTGAGCATAGGCCCAAACGGGGGTGCTATTAACCAGTGTTCCGTCACAATCGAAAATAAAAGCGACATTGGGAGCAGCGGTCTGGGACATAAACGAACCTTTCGATGTCAAATGGTAAACATCCTGCTAAAAACGTTTTACCAAACGTAAGACTAACAATCTTGAAACCCTAATTGGTAAAACTGTCAAGAGTTTTACCATCGCAATTCTGCCAGTGGTCTAAACATGGCGCTCGCCGATTAAACACCGCCGCAAATCCACTTTTCTCCATAAAAGTAACGAACAGGTGTTATCGTATTTCGTGCCGAAAGTTCCACCGAGCACGCGAGGTGGAACGAATCATAGAACTATCGCCGTCCCTTCGATTCGTGCAGCCTTGGACCTTTCGCATCTAGTCACCAAGGCAACACGCTGCCGCGTCATGATGGGATCAAACGTGAGCGATACAAAGCTAAAGCCAGCAACTAAAAAGCCCGCTACCCGTAAAGCCGCCCCGCACGCACCGGAACTCTCCAAGGACGATGTCTACCTGTTTGGCATCGGCACGTGGGAGCGCAGCTGGGAAAAGATGGGCGCGCATCCCGACACGCAGAACCGTACGCGCGGCTGGCTTTTTTGCGTTTGGGCGCCCGATGTAAAGAGCGTGCATGTCATTGGCGAATTTAACGACTGGGATGAGGAAGCCAACCCTCTGGTGCCCGTGCATACGAGCGCTATTTGGGAAGGCTTTATTCCTGGTGCCGAGCAGGGCCAGCTCTATAAGTACCTTATCGAGACCAACGAGGGCGAAAAGCTTTACAAGGCCGATCCGTATGCCTTTAAGGCCGAGTGCCCTCCGGGTACCGCCAGCGTGCTGTGGACCCTCGATGGCTACAAGTGGAACGACGCTGCGTGGCTCAAGCGCCGCGCCGGCCACAACCACATGTCGCAGCCGCTCAACATCTACGAGGTGCATATTGGCTCGTGGAAGCGCCACGGCGACGCGCCGCAGGGCGAGCCGGACGAGTACGGCAACTACCCAGGCCCCATGGACCCCTTCCCCGCACAGCGCGGCGAGTTTTACACCTACGACGACCTGTCGGTGGAGCTCGTGGACTACGTGCGCGACATGGGCTACACGCATATCGAGGTCATGCCACTCATGGAGCATCCCTTCGATGGCTCCTGGGGCTACCAGACGACCGGCTATTATGCCGCCACGTCACGCTATGGCGATCCGCAGCAGCTCATGCACTTTATCGATGCGTGCCATGCGGCAGGCATTGGCGTGATCATGGACTGGGTGCCCGGCGGTTTTTGCGCCGACTCCCACGGCCTTGCCACCTTTAACGGCCACATGCTGTTTGAGCACGAGATTCACCCCAACTGGGGCACGCACAAGTTCGACTTCGCCCGCGGCGAGGTCCGCTCCTTCCTGGTCTCCAACGTGCTGTATTGGCTCGAGAATTTCCACGTAGACGGCATTCGCATGGACGGCGTATCCAGCATGCTGTACCTCAACTTTGGCATCGACGATCCGGGGCAAAAGAAGTTCAACAAGTACGGTACCGAGGAGGACCTGGACGCCAGCGCATTTATCCGCCAGGTCAACTGCGCCGTGGAGGCACACTACCCCGACGTGATGATGATGGCCGAGGAGTCCACCGCGTGGCCGCTCGTGACCTACCCGCCGCAGGACGGCGGCCTGGGCTTCCACTACAAGTGGGACATGGGCTGGATGAACGATACCCTGCACTACATGCAGACCGATTTTCCGTGGCGCCCCGGCAACCACGGGCTGCTCACGTTCTCCATCATGTATGCCTTTACCGAGAACTTCATTTGCCCGCTGAGCCACGACGAGGTCGTGCACGGCAAGTGCTCGCTGATCGGCCGCATGCCGGGCGACTGGTGGCGCCAGTTTGCCGGCCTGCGCACGCTGGCCTTCTACCAAATGACGCACCCCGGTGCCAAGCTCAACTTTATGGGCAACGAGATCGGCCAGTTTATTGAGTGGCGCTACTACGAGTCCATCCAGTGGTTCCTGACCGAGGAGTATGAGACCCACCGTCATCATCAGGCGTTTATCAAGGCGCTTAACCACCTGTACACCGCCGAGCCCGCCCTGTACGAGCGCGGCTACACCGACGACGGCTTTACCTGGATCGATGCGGACAACTCCAAGCAGTCCATCGTGAGCTTTGTGCGCCAGGGCGAGGACGTCGATGACGACCTGGTGATCCTGATCAACTTTGACCCGGCGAGCTACGAGAGCTTCCGCGTGGGCGTACCGCGCGAGGGCGACTGGGAGGTCATCTTCGACTCCGATCGTCCCGAGTTTGGCGGCAGCGGCTATGCCGGCGAAGAGCCCTACGCCTGCTCGAGCGAGCCCTATCCCTGGAACGGGCAGATGGACTCCATTGAGATTAAGGTGCCCGGTCTGGCAGGCGTGGTGCTTAAGCGCCGCGGTCCCAGCAGCTACAAACCGCCCGTGGTCGAGGAGCCCAAGGCTGCGCCCAAAAAGCGTATGTCTTCGGTGAAGCCCAAGCCTGCGGCTGCTAAGAAGGCTTGGGCTAAGGCCAAGGCTACGACGACCAAGGCCAAGGCCAAGGCTGCCGCAAAGCCCGCTGCTAAGGCCGCAGCCAAGAAACCGGCTGCCAAAAAGGCCGCTACCAAGGCCAAGTCTGCTTCTGTTAAGCCGTCTGCCAAGGATGCGTAACAAAACCGTTACAGCTGTAATTACCCGCCCCGACGAGGCGTAGGATACAAGTCATAACCGTTCCGGGAGAAACATCCCCGGGGGAAAGGAACGTATGAATAAGATCTTCGACAACAAGCAGGAGTTTACCGAGCTCTATCGCGATGCCGTCATGAGCATCAGCGGCAAGAGCGTCGAGGCCGCGAGCGACCTGGACCGCTTCAACGCCCTGGCCAAGCTCGTGGCCGAGAAGGCGCGCACCGTTGCCACCAAGAGCGACGCCCGCGTTACCGCCGAGGGCAAAAAGCGCGTGTACTACTTCTCGATCGAGTTTTTGATCGGCCGCCTGCTCGACAACTACCTGCTCAACTTTGGCGTGCGCGATATGGTCGCCGAGGCGCTCGACGACATGGGCTTCGACCTGTCCGTCATCGAGAACCAGGAGCCCGACCCGGCTCTGGGCAACGGTGGCCTGGGCCGCCTGGCCGCTTGCTTCCTGGATTCCATGGCAGCCGAGGGCATTGCCGGATACGGCAACGGCATGCGCTACCGCTACGGTCTGTTTAAGCAGGAGATCGTCAACGGCAGCCAGGTCGAGACCACCGACGAGTGGCTCACCCATGGCTATCCCTGGGAGGTCCGCCGTCAGGACAAGGCCGTGACCATTAAGTTTGGTGGCCATGTTGAGGGCTTTGAGGAGAACGGCCGCACGTTCTACCGCACGGTGGACACGCAGGACATCCTGGCCGTTCCTTATGACATCCCCGTGGTGGGCTATGCCGGCGAGACCGTCAACAAGCTGCGCGTCTGGGCTGCCGAGCCGGTCGTGGAGCACTTCGATCTGGAGGCCTTCAACCGCGGCGACTACGCCCTGGCCGATGCCGAGCGCGCCGAGGCCGAAGCCATTAGCGCCATCCTCTACCCCAACGACGCCGGCGAGCACGGCCGTCTGCTGCGCCTGAAGCAGGAGTACCTGTTTGTCTCGGCCGGCATCTACAGCCTGCTCGACACCTTTGAGAAGGAGCACGGCGAGAACTGGGAGCTGCTGCCGCAGTTTGTGGCCATCCACACCAACGACACGCACCCTGCCATGTGCGGCCCCGAGCTCATGCGTATCCTCATCGACGAGAAGAAGCTCGAGTGGGACGACGCCTGGAACATCGTGACGCAGGTCGTGAGCTACACCAACCACACCATCCTGCCCGAGGCCTTGGAGAAGTGGCCCATCGGCACGTTCTCCAAGCTCCTCCCCCGCGTGTACCAGATCATCGACGAGATCAGCCGTCGTTGGCACGAGTCGTTCGACACCTCGCAGGAGGGCTGGCAGGAGCGTCTGCGCCAGACCGCCATCCTGTGGGACGGCGAGATTCGCATGGCCAACCTGTCCGTGATCTGCAGCCACAGCGTTAACGGCGTGGCCAAGATCCACTCCGACATCATCAAGAACATCGTGCTCAAGGACTTCTATGCCTTGACGCCCGAGAAGTTTAACAACAAGACCAACGGCATCTCGCACCGTCGCTTCTTTGCCGAGGCCAACCCCACCTATGCCAAGCTCGTGACCGAGGCCATTGGCGATGGCTGGCTCAAGGACGCCTTTGAGCTGGAGAAGCTCAAAGAGTTCCAGAACGACACCGAGTTCCTGAAGGCCGTTGGTGCCTCCAAGCGCGCCAACAAGGAGCGTCTGGCCGCCTACGTCAAGGCCGAGACCGGTCTGGTCATCGACCCCAACACCGTCTTCGATGTCCAGGTAAAGCGCTTCCACGCCTATAAGCGCCAGCTCATGAATATCATGAAGGTAATGGACATCTACAACCGTCGCATCGCCGATCCCAACTTCCACGTGACGCCGACGACCTTCATCTTTAGTGGCAAGGCTGCCTCGAGCTACACCTTTGCCAAGGAGACCATCCGCCTCATTAACTCCGTTGCCGACGTCATCAACAACGATGCCCGCGTCAATGAGGTCATGAAGGTCTGCTTTATCCCCAACTTCCGCGTGAGCAACGCCCTGCTCATCTACCCCGCCGCCGAGATCTCGGAGCAGATCTCCACGGCCGGCAAGGAGGCCTCGGGCACGTCCAACATGAAGCTCATGATGAACGGCGCCATTACGCTGGGCACCCTCGACGGCGCCAACATCGAGATCGCCGACCTGGCCGGCCGCGAGAACGAGGCCATCTTTGGCCTGACCGCTCCCGAGGTCGAGCAGCTCTGGGCATCCAACAGCTACTTTGCGTGGGATACCCTCAACGGCGACCGCGAGCGTCTGGGCCGCGTGATGGACGAGCTCAAGGACAACACGTTTGCGGGTCTTTCGGGCAACTTCGAGAGCATCTACAACGAGCTCATGAACAACAACGACCCCGACCTGGTCATGGCTGACTTCCGTAGCTACGTGGATGCATGGGAGAACCTCACGAACAGCTACGGCGACCAGGAGACCTGGAACCGCAAGGCCCTGCTCAACACCGCCTCCTCGGGCTGGTTCTCGAGCGACCGCACCATTCGCGAGTACCGCGACGAGATCTGGCACGCGTAAAGCGCGCGAGCTCCCTTTGCCGCACGGCATTACTCGACGGGCGTGACAGTGTGCCGCGCCCGTCGCTAATGGGTTAGGAACATCGATGACAGAAGGAGAAATCGATGAGTAAGAAAGAATGCATCGCGATGCTCCTCGCAGGAGGACAGGGCAGCCGATTGGGGGCACTCACCCAAAAGATCGCCAAGCCGGCGGTTAGCTTTGGTGGCAAGTTCCGCATTATCGACTTTTCGCTGTCCAACTGCTCCAACTCGGGCATCGACACGGTGGGCGTTCTGACGCAGTACCGTCCCTACCTGCTGCATGCCTACGTGGGCTCCGGCGAGGCGTGGGATCTGGACAGCCGCGACGGCGGCGTGTCGATCCTGCCGCCGTACGAGACGCAGACCGGCGGCGCCTGGTATGCGGGCACGGCCGACGCCATTACGCAGAACCTCGACTACATCAAGGCGAACGACCCCAAGTACGTTCTGATTCTTTCGGGCGATCACCTGTATCGCATGGACTACCGCAAGATGCTCAAGACGCACATTGAGAACAACGCCGACCTCACGGTGAGCGTTATGCCCGTGCCGTGGGAGGAGGCCAGCCGCTTTGGCATCCTGACCACCGACCCCGAGGACGGCCGCATCACCAAGTTCACCGAGAAGCCCGAGAAGCCCGATTCGAACCTCGCGTCCATGGGCATCTACATCTTCTCAGCCGATGTGCTGATCGAGGCGCTCGAGGAGGACGCTCAGGACCAGCGCTCGAGCCACGACTTTGGCAAGGACATCATCCCCAAGCTGCTCGGCGAGAACAAGCGCCTGTACAGCTACGAGTTCCACGGCTTTTGGAAGGACGTCGGCACTATCGCCAGCTTCCACGAGACCTCGATGGACCTGCTGGGCAACAACCCCGAGTTCGATCTGTTTGACAAGAACTTCCCCATTATGTCCAACATCACCACGCGTCCGCCGCACTACATTGGCCCGGACGGCCGTCTGGACGACTGCCTAGTCTCCAACGGCTGCAAGATCTACGGCACCGCTCGCCACTCGATCCTTTCGACCGATGTCATCATCGAGGAGCGCGCCGTGGTCGAGGACTCCGTGCTGCTGCCGGGTGCGCACGTTAAGAGCGGCGCGCACATCTGCCGCGCTATTTTGGGCGAGAACTCCACGGTCGAAGAGGGCGTGAAGCTCGGCTCTGTCGATACCACCAAGGATACGGCCGTCGTTGGAAATGACGTCGTTATCGGGAAGGGGGAATGATCCGATGATCAATCGCAAGGCCATCGGTTATATCACCGCTAACTACTCTTCGACCTACGGCAGCGTCCTGCTCAAGGACCGCCCCATCGCGTCCGTTCCGTTTTTGGGCCGCTACCGCCTGATCGACTTCCCGCTGTCCAACATGATGAATGCCGGCATCAAGACCGTCGGCGTCGTCATGCCGGGTAACTACCGCTCGCTGATCGACCACGTGGGCTCGGGCAAGGACTGGGGTCTTGACCGCAAGAAGGGCGGCCTGTTCATGGTGCCCGGCAACGCGTATGGCACCACCAAGGGCGGCATGCGCTTCCTGCTGCGCGACATCATCTCCAACAAGACGCTGTTCCAGCGCTCGGAGAATCCCTATGTCGTGATGATGGGCACCAACATCATCTTTAACATGGACCTCAACACCATCATCGAGGCGCACGAGAACTCCGGTGCCCAGATGACCGTGGTGTACTGCAAGGCCACGCGCAATGTCGAGGACGAGACCAAACTCGAGATTAACGAGAACGGCCGCCTGACGGGCGTGAGCGCCGGCGTCGCGTACGGCGACAACGCCTCCATGGACTGCTGCATCGTCAACCGCGAGACGCTCCTCGAGATCATCGACCACTACCAGGCCGCCGACTATCTGGACCTGCTCGAGGCACTCCGGGGCGACTTTGGCAACATCGACGTGTGCAGCTACGAGTACAAGGGCGAGGTCGTGGGCGTGTTTAGCGAGAAGTCGCTGTATCGCCGTAGCATGGACCTGCTCGACCAGACCGTGGCCGACCAGCTCTTTGACCCCGAGCGCCCGATCCTGACCAAGGCTCACGACGTGCCGCCTTCGCGCTATGCGACCGGCAGCCACGCGTGCAACTCGATCATCTCAGCCGGCTGCATCATCAAGGGCACCGTGCGCAATTCGATCCTGTCGCGTGGCGTCGTGGTCGAGGAAGGCGCTTCGGTGACCAACTCGATCATCAACCAGAGCTGCATCATCAAGAGCGGCGCCCGCGTCGAGAATGCCATTCTGGACAAGAACAACGTGGTCCCCACCAACACCGAGCTTCGCGGCACGCCCGAGAACATCCTGGTGCTGGGCAAGGCTCCGTTAACTTCTGACACCACCATCGTACGTTAACGTTGGCACCGCAACATCGCTCGTAACATGTAGAATAGCCGCCCGGTTAGTGCCAGGCGGCTATTCTCGAATTGCAACATGGGAGACAATATGGCAGATTCCAGCAAAAAGATGCAGATCGTGTTTGCCTCGGCCGAGTGCGCACCGTTTGTAAAGACCGGTGGCCTGGGTGACGTGGCAGGTTCGCTGCCTGCGGCGCTTGTGCGCGCCGGCGCCGAAGTTATCGTGATGGTGCCCAAGTACGCCACCATCAAGGATGAGTACAAGGCACAGATGGAGCACTTCTCCGATTTTTACGTGAGCCTGGGCTGGCGCAATGAGTACTGCGGGCTCGAGAAGATCGAGCACGACGGCGTCACCTATATGTTCATCGACAACGAGCGCTACTTTGCGCGCGACTATCCGTACGGCTTCTTTGATGACGGCGAGCGCTTTGCGTTTTTCTCCAAGGCCATCACCGAGAGCCTGCAGCACCTGCCGGCCGGCTTTGAGTGCGACATCCTGCACTGCAATGACTGGCAGACGGCGCTGGCGCCCGTGTTTTTGCGCGAGTTCTACCAGGGCCTGCCGCTGTATGACCGCGTCAAGACCGTGTTCTCGATCCACAACGTGGCGTTCCAGGGCCAGTTTAGCGACACCGTGATGGAGGACATCCTGGGTGTGGCACACATTCCGGCGGCCGCTTCGCAGCTGCGTTGCGACGCCTGCAGCATCAACTACATGCTGGGCGCCCTGCGCTATGCCGACGCCATCACCACGGTGAGCCCCACCTATGCCAGCGAGATCCAGACGCCCGAGTTTGGCGAGGGCCTGGACGGCGTGCTGCGCGAGCGCTCCTATGCGCTGCAGGGCATTTTGAATGGCATCGACGTCGCGGGCTTTGACCCGGCGACCGACAAGCGCATTGCCGCCAACTACACGGTCGACGACCGCGCGGGCAAGGCCGTGTGCAAGGCCAGGCTGCAGGAGGAGCTGGGGCTCGAGGTTCGTGACGATCGTCCGCTCATGGTAATGGTCACGCGCCTGACGCGCCAGAAGGGCATGGACCTGGTCATGTACGCGCTCGACCGCATTTTGGCCGGCGGCGTGCAGGTGGCGGTGCTGGGCACCGGCGACCGCGACTACGAGGACGGTCTACGCTACTTCCAGGGCAAGTACCCCGGCACCATGGCCGCACGCATTGAGTTCGATCCGGCGCTGTCACAGCGCATGTATGCTGCCGCCGACATGTTCCTGATGCCTTCGAAGTTTGAGCCCTGCGGCCTGTCGCAGATCATCGCCATGCGCTACGGCACCCTGCCCATCGTGCGCGAGACCGGTGG
>CAJLPX010000048.1 GCA_905208635.1 uncultured Collinsella sp.
GTGAACGGCCAGGCATACCGCTGCCTGGTGATGCCCGGAGCCGAGTTTGTCGGCGAAGCCGTGCTCGACTTTGCCGCGCGTGCCGCGGCCGCAGGCGTTGGCGTATATGCCCTGGATAAGCTGCCGAGCAAGCGCTATGACGGCGAAGCTGCCGGCCGCGCGGGCTTTGCCCCCGTGGAGGCCAACGAGCTTGCAGGCGTTTGCGTTGTTGCCACTTCCGAGCTTGCGGGTGTGCTGAGCGCGGCCGGTATGCAAACCGCGGTGTGCGCCGAGCCGCAGCCGTGGCTGCGCGCACTTCGCTACGACCGCGCCGGCGAAAGCTACCTCATGCTGGTAAACGAGCATCCTAAGCAGGGCATTCACACGCATGTTGAGCTCGCTGACGGCGCGCCCGTGCACGGCGTGCGCCTCGATTTGCTCGATGGCAGTGCACCCGTCGCCTTTGACGGCACGCTTGAGCTCGCGCCCTACGAGAGCTGCATTGTGGTGCTCGGGGCCGAGGCGCCCGCTGCCGCCGAGCGCGGAGGCTCCGATGCCGAGCGTGAGGTCACGCGCGTTGACAGCCCCTGGAACGTCTCCTTTGCAGCGCCCGGCGCAGATATCGCGAACCTGGCCTTTGGCGAGTCCTTCGAGCTTGGCGACCTGCACGATCTTTCCTGCGCCGAATTCCCCGGCAAGGCAGGCACCTTCCGCTACCAGGCAAGCTTTGCCGTTGCTGAGAACCTCACCGGCGCCGCGCTCGACCTGGGCGAGGTCTTTGAGACCGCCACGGTCGCACTTGACGGCGCGGATCTGGGCTGCCGCATCTGTCCGCCCTACCGCTTTGAGCTCGGCACCCTTGCCGCCGGCGAGCACACGCTCACGATCGATGTGATCAACACCCTCGACCACGCCATCCCCGACATCTTCGCCCTCACCGAACCCTCCGAGCCCAGCGGCCTGCTCGGCCCCGTGCGCCTGCTTGGCTAACGGCATCGAAGCCCACTTCAATCAAGGCAAAATCCTTGGTTGAATCTAAGTCAGCTAGCGGGTTCCAAGTGCCCCAGGTTGCCACGAAGCAAGGCGGCATAGGGCTTTTGCCCATGCCGTCGAAGCTGAGCGGCAAGATGGGGTGCTTGGGGCCCGCGCAGCGTCAAGCGGTCCGCCGTTCGTTAGAACGGCGGAACATAGAAAGGGCTTGCTCCCCGGCGTTTTGTTTACCGCTATGATTGATACATCGCGATACGAACGCATAGGAGTCATATGGACATCAAGCGCAAAATCACCCAAGGCAAGGAGCTCACCCCCACCGAGCAGCAGCTCGGGCAAACGGTTCTTGCCATGGGCGAGGACGTCCGTGGGGTCTCCATTAAGGAATTTGCGCGCCAGGCCAATGTCTCCGTTGCGAGCATCCACCGCTTTTGCAAAAAGCTCGGCCTCGAGGGCTTCAAAGAACTCAAGGTCGAGCTGGTGCGCGCAGCCTCGCGCACAGACTCCGCCCCCAAGGTGGATATCAACTTTCCCTTTGATGCGACCTCCAGCGCCCAGGAGATCTCCGAGCGCATGGCGCGACTGTACGAGACCACGCTTTCCGAGACGCGCGAGATCCTCGACCCGGCACAGCTCGACTACGCCGCCAAGCTCGTCTTACGCGCCGGCACCGTGGACATCTACACGGGCTCGCATAACCTGTATCCGGCGGGAATGTTCCGTGATCGCCTACTCTCCGCCGGTAAGAGCTCGACGTGCTACGACAATATCGAGGCCCAAGTGCGCACGGCGTTCGCCTCGGGCCCCGATCATGTGGCAATTGCCATCTCCTACAGCGGCCTTGCCCCCAACCTCAAAGAGATCTTGCCGATCCTCTGCAGTCGACATGTCCCGGTCATCGTCATCGGCACGCCATATTGTGCCCGCATTCACCCCGGCTTTGCCGCCTATCTCACCGTGAGCGATATCGAGAGCCTGAGCCACCGCATCACGCAGTTTGCCAGCCACATCGCCGTGCAATACGTGCTCGATTCGCTCTACAGCAGCTACTTTGCCAAAGATTACGCCCGCTGCTCCGAGTTCCTCGAGCAGTCCTTCCCCTTTACCAAACTGCCCGGGCTCAAATAAAACGAGCGAGGATTTTTGGACACTTAAATGACGAAGGTGGATAATCTCCCACTTTGAGCCTGCACACAGGCCAAAAATGGGAGATTATCCACCTTCATTCTGTAGTCGTTACTCGGGCCTTTTTGCCGCTGGTCGCGTTGGAACCGCGCGCTACTGAGCGGGCGAGACCACTAGGAGTGCATCGTGCTCGAAGGGATGCTGGGCCACGCGCACGGCACCGTCGACGGGCACAACCGGCAGGTTTGCCACGCGCTTGTTCTCCAGGTCAAACGCCACAGCATTCCAGGCGGTGGTGCCGCCCTCGAGTTTGAGCTTGACGGCCGTGGTCCTCGGCAGATAGACCACCACGCGTTCGCCCACGCGCGCCACACGGATGGCTTCGCGTGCATCGTCGAGCAGCTCCTGCGCGGGTTCAACAGCTACCGCCCCATCCGCGCTCGTGGCACCCAGGCCGCACAGCACGTGCTCGATCAGGCCAAAGTCCCACACGCCCGCAAACTGCAGGCACTCTTGCCAGCGGAACGGCATGTCAAAGCCCTCGCCAAGGACGCTGCCACGGCTCTGAGAGGTCTGCCAGTTCCACACGCCGTGCGCACCGTAGGTAATGCCGGCACTGGCACCGGCCAGAATGCTCGACCAAACACTCGCGCGACAATCCTGCGCGGTAAAACGCCAGTACACGTTGCGGCTCGCGCCCATTTGCTCGTAGCAGGGCTCGGAATTGACCATCGGCTTTTTGGGATACTGCGCGCGAAAATCCTCGGGCAGCTTCCAAGCTTCCTCCTGACCGCTATAGTTGTGGCCGGGCTGGAACATGTAGAAGTCCAAGCGATCGGCAAACTGCTCGGGCAGGGCGCGGTTGCCACGGTTGATATGCATGGTGTGCAAGGACTCGGGAGCCAGCTTGGCGACCTCGTCGAGTGCATCCCCGTAATAGGCGATAGCCTCGTCGGTCTTAAAGTCGGTGTCGCCTGTCACCACGTAGACGGGGTCGAACTCGCCCAGGTTCTCGACGACGCGGGCAACGTGGGCGCGAACCTCCTCGCGCGGCATGACCTCGGCACCCAGGCGCTCGGCGATCACGGAGCCCCAGGTACCGGGCACGTAGTTGCACCACATGAGCACGAGCGCCGGGCGAATGCCGTGCTCCACGGCTGCCTGGCACATGCGGCGGGCGCGGTCCCAGTACTCCTGGCTGGATGCGCTCCAATCAAAGTGCACGCCGTCCTCGCTCGCGTAGGGCCAAATGCCCAGGTCGGGCAGGCAGCGGTCCCACTGCGGCAGGGTATTGATCTGCAGCACGTTCATGCCCTGCTCGGCACGGCGGGTGAGATAGTAGTCCCAATCGTCCTCGGTGATGCTCGTAAAGGCGCTCCAGCACGTATCGGCAAACCAAAAGAATGGTTTGCCGTCGCAGAGGAACCCGTCCTCACGGGTATTGACGGTCAGTTTTCCCAAGCTCATATGGCACCTTTCTCTTGGGGAGACTTGCAAGGAGGGAGGTAAAGAAGTCGCCTGCCGCATTATCACAGTAGGGTCTGCGGCTGCAGTTGCTCAGCTCAAATTGAACGCACGCGAAGCACAGGGCCCTTACGTCTCTCCTAAAAAGTCTACAGGAAGGCCCCGCCGGGCTTATGCCAAGCGGGGCCCTGTCGTGTAGGGGGTCTTATTTAGACCGAGGCTGGGGCGACTAGGCCTCCATCTCGGCGAGCTCCTCCTTGGAGAAGCCGGTGACAAAGACGACGGCAGCGGCAATAGCAAAGGAGATTGCCATACCGACGATAGCCCAGACGGTGTTCATCTGGCCACCCTGCAGGTAGTTGGTGAAGACCAGGAAGTTGGAGGCACCGCCTGCGAGGTAATAGGTGACGCCCATGAGGCCCGAGAACACAGCGCCGATGGCACCGCCGATGAACATGCCGAGCATAGTGCGACGGAAGCGCATGAGGATACCGAAGAGCGCGGGCTCGGTGACGCCGCCGGCGATGGCGGAGATGACGTAACCGATGGCGAGAGACTTCTCGTCGGGGTTCTTCATCTTGAGGAAGGCACCGAAGGCGCAGCCCCAGACAGCGGCCATAGCGCAGTTGGTGGAAACGAAGACGAAGGGATCGTAGCCAGCAGCGATGATCTGCACCTGAGCGAGCAGGATAACGGGCATGTGCATACCGCAGACCACGAAGAGCTGCCAGAAGGCGCCGAGGATGGCCATCACGATCAGGATACCGATGCCGCCAAGGTCAGCAAGGCCGAAGAGGGCGTTGGCGATCAGCGTGCCGATCTCGTTGCCGATCGGGGCAAGAACGATGAAGGCGATGGGAATGGTGACGATCATGGTGCAGAACGGCGTGAAGACCGTGGAGAGCACGTCGGGCATGACCTTCTTAAAGAACTTCTCGATGAAGTAGAGGACCGGCACCGAAAGGATGATCGGCAGGACGGACTGCTGATAGTTGGCAGCGGCAATCTGGATGCCGTAGACCGAGATGATGCCGCCACCCTCCTGGGTTGCGACGCTCACCACGGACGGGGCCATGAGAGCGCCGCCGAGGAGCATGCCCAGAACCGGAGAGGCGCCGAGCTTCTTGGCAGCGGCATAGCCCAGGTAGATGGGGATAAAGGTGAACGTGGCCTCGTACAGGGTGGTGTAGAGGAACGTATAAGTCGGGTCGGTGTCCGAAATAACGCCCAGCATGGTGGGGCCAAGGACAGCCGCGATGGTGCGGAACAGACCGCCGGCCATGAGCAGCGGGATCAGCTGGGTCATGGAGCCCGACAGATAGTCGAGGATGATGTTGGGCAGGTTCTTGAGCTCGAACTTCTCCTTGGGAGCATCGAGATTCTCGTCAACGGCGGCACCCTGCTTGACGCCGGAGATGGCGACGAACTCGGCGAGCACCTTGGGCACGTTCTGGCCGATGATGACCTGGAGCTGGCTGCCGGCGAACTGGCAACCCAGAACACCCTTGACCTTCTTGATCTTCTCCACGTCGGCCTTGCTGTTGTCCTTGAGCGTCAGACGCAAGCGCGTCATGCAGTTGGTGGCGACGGTAACATTCTCCGCACCGCCCACGAGCTCGAGGACATCGGTGGCAATCTGCTTGTTATCTACTGCCATGGGACCCCTCCCCATATCTTCGTGTGCCTACTCGCTTGTGTAAGCACGCCTTTGGCTCGACGACTATAACCCCTTACGGTTGCCGAACCCTTGGATACGCTGTCGTAAACAATTTGTTTACTGAACGTTTACGGGCTTTAGTTTACACGGAGTGCCTGATTTGTGGCAATTTTGCCGTCTGGAGTCCGGTGAACGGTAGGAAATCGGGGGTAAGCGTATTTAGACGGTAGAAGATCGTCTATTTGACCCGATATTGATATATGGCTATTTACGTGGGCTTTTATTTTGATAAACACCTTTGTAACGAGCTAGCTCATCAACAAAAGTCCTGCTAGTTAATAGTAAACATATGTTTAGTAGTTCATTGCGTGTTCAGTTTTACCGTTTACCGAGTTCATCTGCTCATTCTACAGTTCTGCATTAAACTAAACATGTTTAGTCTGTATTGCCGCCCTTGTTTAGTACTTGCGGCACAAAGGAGTAGCTCATGGAACTCAAATCGTGTACCTACGCAACCGTCACCGCACTGGGCGATTTTGGCCCCTGGATCAACAAAGTGGTGCTCGACCTGCCGTGCGTTGTGCGCGCCAACGACGTGAACGAGCACACGTTCAATATCTACTGTGCCCGCCACGAGCGCGCCGGCGAGGTCCTGATGCGCAAGGAGCACGGAGCCGATCACGCGGCACCCTCTGTGGGCTACGTGCCGGTGCTCGCCGCCTACCCCTGTGATGAGAACGGCCAGCGCCTGCCCAAGGGCACACACGTAGCGCTCGAGACGCCCGAGGTGCGTCTCACCAAAGAGATCGAGGGTGGCGTGCTGGGTTCGCGCTATATAGAGAACCGCCTGCGCGTGACGCAGCTTGTGGCACTCCCGGGCGAAGACGGCGACGACCCCACCGCGGGCCTCGTCTTCGATCGCAGCCGCGGCGACATCTGCCCCGCGCTCAAGGGCTGGCATAACGCCGTGCAGCAAACGCCCGTCGACGGCATCGCGCTCGAGTACGGCTATTTTGTGCCGAGCTTTGAGCCCGCCGACTCCGCGCTTTTCAACCCGTTTGCGCCCAAGGACACGCCCGCCGTCGAGAAGGCACCGCTGGTCGTGTACCTGCACGGCGCCGGCGAGGGCAAGGGCGCCACGCAGGGCGAGGGCGCGACGCGTGCCTACACCGGCAACCGCGTGACAGCGCTCTCGCAAAAGCAGATTCAGCGCTACTTTGGCGGCTTTGCCTGGGTGCTCGTGCCGCAATCGCCCACGTTTTGGATGGACAACGGCGTCGAGCAACTCGGCCGCTCCAACCAAAGCATCTACTCCCCCGTGCTCAAGGCGCTCATCGACGAGTTTGTCGCCGAGCATGCCGACCGCATCGACACCGATCGCATCGTGGTCGCCGGTCTTTCCAACGGCGGCTTTATGACCCTGCGCCTGTGCGCCGACTACCCCGATTTCTTCGCCGCGGGCCTTCCCTGCTGCGCGCCGTGGTACAACGCCACGGACGAGGACGTGGCCGCACTCTCCAAGACGCCGCTATGGTTTACGCACTCCAAGGGCGACGAGCTCGTGTGCCCGCAGCAGACCGTGCTGCCGCTCACGGCGCGCCTGCGTGATGCCGGCGCCAACGTGCACCTCACCTACTTTAGCCATGTCGAGGACCTGACCGGCGTGTACCGCGAGGCTGACGGCTCGCCCAAGAAGACGTTCAATCACGGCGTGTGGATCCACCAGTTCAACGACCTGTGTTATCAAGACTTCGACGGGGGCAACGTACTCATCGACGGCGAGCCGGTGGGCTGCTGGGAGTGGTCGGCCAGGGTCGAACGGTAATCTATCCCGGCGCGGGGCCGGTGGCGATGGGGACGTGGGTCCCGTCTTGCCTTACGCGTAACTGGCTGAAAAAAATCTTGGTTGGAGTTGTTCCTATGTCTCAGAATTTGACTCGGGTGATTGTCACCACCGATATGGAAGTCGATGATATGAACTCTCTGGTTCATTTGGCTCTGTATCTCAATGTGCTCGATGTGCAGGCTGTGGTGTACACGGCTTCGCAATATCACTTTCTTGGCGATGGTGTCCATACGCTGGGCGAGGTGAATCCGCATTGGCGGACCAAAGGCGTGCGCTCCTATACCTGGGACGTCGTTCCGCACGAGCCCGACCCCGAAGCTGGCTCGCTCATGGAGTACCGCCCATTCCCCGAGGGTTGGATCGAAAGCCTGTGGAGCAACGAGTATGCCCAGGCCTGGCCACAGCTCAACGCTAACGCCGCTGCCGCCGGCGAGCCGTCCTTCCCCACGCCCGCCCAGATGATCGAGCGCACCTATATGGGCAACGTCGCCTTTGAGGGCGACGTGCGCGAGGAAACGCCCGGTTCGCGCGTCATCGCCGACGCCATCATGGATGACGACCCCCGCACGCTGTGGCTGCTCAGTTGGGGCGGTATGAACACTATCGTTCGCGCCCTCATGTCCATCGCCGAACAATGGCAGAACACACCCGAGTGGCCCGCCGTGCGGCAGCGGATCTATCAGAAGGTGCGCGTGATGGGGGTTGCCAATGGCGTAGGCCAGGACAACTCATGGCTCGACCGTGGGCGCGAGCTCTTTCCCGAGCTCGTCTTTTGGTGTGTGCCCTATAAGTATGGCAGCTATGTCAACGCCAAAATAGCTCAGCCCGATACACTGCCGCTGTTTAAGGCTCCTTGGCCCGAGCAGAATCTCACCCATGGCAACGGCCCTCTCATGGCGCGCTATATGCTCTATGGTGATGGCAAGGTCTACGAAAACGAGCCCGAGCGCTTTCAGTTTGGCAAGCATGCCCGTCTGGATTGGGGCCTGGAGGGCATGCCCGCGATGCAGTTTGAGCGCGGCGACTTTATGGCCGAAGGCGACAGCATGACCTATATTCCGCTGCTGCCGTTTGGCCTGCGCGGTATCGACGACCCCGACTTCGATACGCTACTCGGCCGCATGTTTCATGATGGGCGCCCCAATGCAGGCGCACCCACCGATTTTGCCGCCATCAGCACGCCTGCAGACGACAACCCCAATCCCTACCTGCGCGCCTATCAGGAAGACTTTGCCGCCCGCGCGCAATGGTGCGCCCATGATCCGGCAGCTTGCTCGCATCCGGCGCATGTTGTCGAAGTTGCGGCCGATCGCAGCGCTATAGCCGGCGAACGCGTCGCCCTTGCAGCGACCATCGTCGACCCCGACGACAAAGGCTTCGATGCGCATTGGGATATCGCCGTGGAACCGTCGAGCTATGCGGGCGCCCAAGACCTGTCGCTGTGGCAAGAATGCACAGTGGACACCACTTTCGTCGTGCCCACCGACGCACGGCCCGACGATCGCTTCGTGCTCACCCTCACCGTGCAGACACGCGCCGAGCGCCCCTGCAGCCGCTACGCCCAGGTCGCCATCACCGTCGCATAGCAACCGGCGGAGCCCACATTCGGCAAGGAGTGTCCCCAGGTGCCGGCACAAAAGGAACGTCCCCAAGTGCCAAAATGACGAGAGTGGATAATCTCCCACTTTGAGCCCGCAAACAGACCAAAAACGGGAGATTATCCACTCTCATTCTGCAGGCACTCATTTAAGTACGTCCCCAATGAGTACCCCACAGCAGCGGCAAAGCCGATGTTTTGGCAACGACAGACACTATGACCCAATCCAGGGGCACGGAAACGACAGGAGCCCCCGCT
>CAJLPX010000049.1 GCA_905208635.1 uncultured Collinsella sp.
CGCGCTCTGCGGAAAGGGCGTCGACCTCTTGCTCGAGTGCAAATTGCGATTTGTCGACCTGAGCGACGAAAGAGGCGAACTCTTGCTGAAGCTCAAGGGGAGGCAAGGGAACCGTCATTCTCTTTAGAGCTTCTTTGGTAATTGCCTCCCTTGTTGCTCCAGCCGCTCTTGAGCCGTTTAGCAGGAGTCTCTGATACGAATCGCTGATCAGCACCGTGTTCAATAGCACCGGCAGCATCCGTTTTTGGTCGACTCTGACAATTGAGACATGCTGATTAACACGTCCACCAGCCAATTCATCTGGCAAAAGACATGAACGAGCAACCGAAGCGCCAGTAATATTCAGAAGCACGTCACCCTTCATCAGCGTGACGCCTTCTAGTTTTGCGGCTTGTTCATCATCAATACAAGCAAGGTCCTTCCACACGAAACGACCGTTGTGAACATTCGTACTTCTGACCAGCGGAACACCTTCGGCCTTGTATGCCGTTTTGCCACCTCGTGGCGTTGCTCCGGAACCCAACTTGGTACAGAGGTCTTCAAGCCTAACGAAAGGCCATTTTTTACCATCGACCGGATCGCCAAATACCTCTACAAACCGTGATTTGACGCTCTCCTTGAGAGCGGCGATTTGCTGTCGTTTGCTATTGATTTCATCTGTTAAGCGATTGAAATCGTCGATGAGGGCTCTCTGCTCGGAGAGCGTCGGGACTGGGATGGGGTATTTGAGCAGCTCATCCTTGTCTCCGCGAGGCCTGCCGGTTCCCGTGAAGGTGGACATATCGTAGTCGAAGAAGTCCTTCTGCCACAGGAGCAGATGGAGAAACTCGGGCAATAGGCTGTCGGTATTTATGCTTCGGAATACCAAAACGTCCTTGGAGCACGCCCCATCGCGGTCTGCGAGCCAAATCTTCTGCAGATAGGGGCGAATATTGGAGACGAGCGTGTCTCCCTTCTTGTATGCGGTGCCAGCACTTGCCGGAAGCTCTCCACTATAGGTGGTTATGCCGCCACGGTCCTTGACCATGTTTTCCGTTGTTACGTAAGTGTCGGTGGTGATGGAACTCTGGGCCACGCTGTTGGTAACGTAGGATGTGATGTCTCTAAGCGTCTTGACTACGGTGCCCTGGGCGAACGAGCGGGGCTTGTAGAAAGAGCGGGGAATCGTAAGAGTCTCGTCGAACTTATCGGCATCAAAGTCAATGAAATCGGCGGTCTTGGCATAGTAGTAGTACTGGGCAAGGTCGCCGGGCTCAACCTGCTCGCCGGAGAACCATGCTCTGATGATGCCGCTTAGCGAGTTCGTGTCGTCCGATTCGTCGTCCGAATAGAGCACGCCCTCACCATCGATGGGCTGTATCCCCTCGTTGCCTTTGCGATTGCTCCATTTGTAGCCAAGGAAAGAGGCGATTTCCTTGGTCGTGTTAGGTGAGTTGATGATGAGCGTCTGTTCGCCGCAGACGAGACCCCAAACGCGCAGGCGTTTGCGCTCTTCCTTGTGCGCATAGCGATAGAACAGCTCGTTCTCTGCTTTGAGCTGTGAGTTCTTGTCGGCCGCCTTCCAAGTCTTGCTCTTTCGAAGGGCCTTGAGCTCCTTCGATGATTCGAAAAGATGGCAATAAACGTTGAAGTGGCGAGTGTTTGCCCATTCGTTCCAGCCAGCCTCTCCTGCGAGAAAAGCCCGGTAAGTATCTCCGTCTACATTAATTGTGTCGAGATAAGCGTTGAAAGCGCTTTCGTCTTTCCAACCAGTGAGCTTCCTGCGCTCAAAAACAGCGTCAACGAAATCAAGTGCGTTCGCATTGCGGGGCGGGATCTCGTCAAAGCGACGTAGGAACATAATTGCGACGTTTGTTCCTGTGGCCGCGAATGTGCCTGATCCAAACCTGGCGATGGAGACGATCTCGAAGGAGCTCAAAAGCACATCGCGTGCGGCCATGAAACTCGAGCTCGTGCTCTTGTCGAGGATCGAGGTGGGGAGGACAATGGCGGCGTAGCCTCCGGGCCGAACAAGCTGTGCCGCACGCTCGACAAAGAGGGTCTCGATTTCCGAGCCGCTATCGCTGATGGTTTCCAGCACTTTGAGTTCGTTGTTGTGAAGCTTGAGATGCGGTTTGAAGGCCGCGACAGAGTACGGGGGATTGGCGACAAGAATGTCGAAGCGTCCCCTGTCGGTTCGGCTGTCGATTCCCTTGTCGGGATAATTTTCAAGTCCGTCGCCGAAGACCACGTTGCCCTGCCCTGCGCCATGCATGTAGAACGAGACCTTGGAAACGCGAGCGAGTCGATAGTCCTTCTCGATGCCGACGAGATTGTCTCTGACCCAGTCGGCGTCTCCGAGGTCATCCTCTATGGTCGGATCATATTGGCATGCGGCGTCGGAGATTTCTTCGAACCCTTCTGTGAGAAAGTGCCCCGCGCCGCAGGCGTAATCGATAACGCGTGGATAGTGCACGGCACCAGCCTCGTCCTGCACGATGCTGTCGAGTGGGAGTGACTTCCAAATAAAACGGGTGATGGGCACAGGTGTGAAGAATTGGCCCTCGTTTTGCTTAAAGCCCTGATTAAGGAGCTGTTCGAAGAGGTCGCCCAAGAATTGAATGTCTTGAGTTCCTACGATGCGATACGGCTGTAGAAGTTGCACCGTCTCTACGAGTACCTTGCCGTTCTGAAGAAAGAGTTCCTCGTTGTGGACGTCTTTGAACGCAAAGTCATTGTTGGTATAAAATTTAAGCTTGCGCAGCGTGCCGTTCAGCTCCTCGATGAGCTGCTTGCGGTGCTGGCCCGTATAGTTGCTTATGAGGTTTTCGGCGTAGTTGTTGGGAACGTACAGGACCTCTTCCCGCATGAGCTTTCTCATGCCGTCTGAGTGGAGTCTCTGGAGTCTGTCCTGGAGCGTTTCGTAGGTGTCTCGTCCTTGGCGGTATTGGAACTCAATCTCCTGGGTTGGCATTTTCGAGAGCTCGTCTTGGAGCTTCGCGATAAAGAGCGCAATAAGGCGATTGAAGGCGTTCTCTTTATCGGAGACGTTGTTGTGGCGGAGGATTTCCTCGAAGCGGTTGACGATGCTGTCTTCGGCCCTGAAGTCGACAAGGTCCTTCTTGAGAAGGGGAGGAACCATCGGGTGGTATGCCGTCGACCTATCGCCAAAGAGGATGTTTCCCTCGACTTGTTGGTTGTACGTTTCCGTCCAAACTTGATGGAGCTGTTCCACTGTATGGGCGTCGCGGTAGAGCGCAATGTTGTCATCGCGTTTGGCGAGCGCGATGAAGTTCTCGTCATCGCTGCAGTTAATTGAAACCTGGTCTGGCACAATTTCGTTGTTGATGAAATCGCATGCAAAGAGTACCAACCAGCGAGTCGCGCGCTCTTGTTGCCAATAGGAGAGGAGTTGCCCTCCGTCTGACTGCATGTTCTTGAATTCGTTTTTGAACTCGGTTCCAGGGGTCTTGCATTCGACGATTGCGAGTGTGTCGCCCCTCTCGTCATTAATGCAGATATCAGCGCGGCCGCTCTTTTGTTCGTGCCCAAGGGCCCATTCGCGCTCCAGCTCGAGTGATTCGGGGCGATATCCTTTGTCGAGGAGCATGGTTACGCAGGCGAGTACGACGAAGTTCTCGTTATCGGAGAAGTTACAAGTTGTGTCTTTGTTGACCTTGAACCCCAGGTCTTTCGGGTAGCCGATGCGTTTCTTGGAAAAATCGACCGTGATTTGTGCGCTGGTCTCTTCCCAGGATTTCTGATAAACGGTGCCGTCGCCCGACGGCTCGTAGCACAGAGCCCTAAGTGCGTCGCGAAGATTGTCCAGCGTAATCATCTAATGTCTCCGTAGCTGCGAGGTGAAAACACAATTCGCTAATATTATCGCAGAGGGCACCGTAAGAACGTAGTGTGATTGGCGGTGCTGCTGCTTGCCAGGGCATTTGATTGGATGATGACGCGCACGGGGCGGGATTCGCCAGTCCGCTAAGCCACGCTGGCAACAGTAGCGTACCAGGTGGTTGCTTGCAGAGATCCTCACGCGCGCCGCGCTTGAACCACTGGAGGTACGTGTTTCTTGTCGCGCGTCCATCGGTGACCGATCCGCCTTTTACTAAACAAGTTTATCGAGCGCGCGAAGCGATTGAGCCAATGGCGAAGCTCCAACTTATTCGTCAACTCATGGGCAAGCCACCCGAGACTACTCATTTCTCCTACTAGCAATGAAGGTCTGCGACCTGCAGTTTTGCAAACTGCTTGAAAGCCATCCGATGAGATACCCCCGATTTCCACTTGGAATTGGGGGTATTTTTATTCAAGACTTTAGTCTGCTGGCCGCGCAGCGCACCGCATCAGAAACCACCCGCTATGCGGGTGGGGACAAACGGCTTTACAAAGCCACCCCTCCGACCGATATTGACGATTGTTCAGGCCGTCAAGAATTCGAGTCGAAGGGGTGGTCGCCATGGCCCAGAAGGCCTACAGCCTTTCCCACACGAAGTGGATGCGCGAGTACCACGTCGTGTTCACGCCGAAGTATAGGCGCAAAGTGATCTACAACCAAATCAGGGGCGACATAGGGGAGATCCTCGGGAAGCTGTGCGAGTACAAGGGGATCGAGATAATCGAGGGGCGCCTGATGCCCTACCACGTGCACATGCTGCTGGCGATACCGCCGAAGTACAGCGTGTCGAGCGTGATGGGCTGCCTGAAGGGGAAGAGCTCGCTGATGGTATTCGACAGGCACGCGAACATGAAGTACAAGTTCGGCAACAGGAAGTTCTGGGCCGAGGGCCACTGCGTGTCCACCGTCGGCCTGAACGAGGCGACGATCGCGAAGTACATCCGGGAGCAGGAGAAGGCCGACATCGCGCTCGACCGGCTGAGCGCCAAGGAGTACGAGGACCCCTTCGATAGGGGGCCGGGGCGTAAATAGCGCCGGTTTGACCGGCCCGTCACGGGTCAACCTGCAGTGCGGCCCGAACCCCGTGAGGGCCGGCGCCTTTAGACGCGTGCCGGAAATCCAAGGGTTACACCCTAAGAGCAAACCACCCCTTCTAGGGGTGGTTTTGATTTAAGCGTCCACGCATGAAACACGGCGCGATGAACTGCGCTGCTCGTCGCCCGTCCGCGCCGCCGAGAGCAGGGCGCCCAAATCGGCCTGGATCGCCTCTGCCTTGCTTCCAAGCTGCAACGGAGCCGAGTCGCCCGAGATGTTTACGCTCAAAAGGTGCGCATCCGGCAGCTTTGCGGTCATGCTCCAGAACGGGAGCGTGATGATGCCGGGGGTCATCTCGCCCACGCCGAGCTCCAGCAACAGCACGCGGCGATCGCTGCGCTCGCGCACGAAGCGCTCGTATCGTCCGAGGCTCTCGCGCCATGCCGCACCCTGCAGAAACGTGTCGTCGCGCACCCACGGCACAAGCTGCCAGCCGCAGTGCGGGCATCGGGGGACATCCTCGCCGAGGACCTCGAACCCCGCCATGCCCGCGAGCATGCGCTCGACGTAGGGGCTCGCCTCGAAGAGCTCGTCGCAGCATGGCTGCTTGCACTGAAGGTGCGCGAAGCTTCCCTGATAGTTGCAGATCCTCTCGGTGGGAAACGTCTTCTCGACTTGGGTGTCCACATTGGTGCTCAGGATGAAGTAGTCCTTATGGCCGATGAGGGACCGTAGGTCGAGATAGGGCTGCGAGGCCAGCTCGCGCAGCGTGAAGTCGATGTATCGCGCATAGTAGGCCCATTGCTGCTCGAGGCTGGGGTAGAGGTGGTAGAAGCCGTCGAAAAGGCTCTTGACTACTTTCGATTGATGCTCAGTGCCCATTGTATTCGCTACGATTAAACTCGGCACAGGGGATACTGGTTTTCCGTGCGAAAACGCTCATGCCGCTAAATTGAGCGACCGCCTGTACTGCAGCGGGACCATCCGCCCGAGCGATCCCTTAATCCGTCGCCCGTTGCGCCAATCGGCAGAAGCCACGCGTGGACGCTAATCGCTCGAGCGAATCGTCGTCGGTTTCCGTTTAACGATTTCTTTTTCCGCTATTATCTGACCCTCGGACTTCCTCGTGATAGAAGTAGTCCACGATCACCGGATGCCCCTGGGGGACTCTGCCATAAGGCATTTCGTTGTCCACAAAGGGGCAATCGTACTTCTTGGCCATTTCCTCGGCTTTTACTTCAAGCGCTTCAAAATAGCTACGGTTGCGCTTGTTATAGATCTCATCGTAAAGCGGTACGAGATTGGGATGTTTCTCGGCGATATAATCCAGGATCGCTTTTTTGAAACCACCCCGAAGATTGAGATTTTCGAGCCAAAACAAATCGCACCGATCCTTTACTCGCTCAAAAACCATCTCAAAATCCGTGATGCCGGGAAATACCGGGGACACGAAGCAGACCGTACGGATACCTTCGTCATACACCTGCTTCATAGCAGCGATACGACGCTCGATGCTCGACGCGGAGTCCATATCGTTCTTGAAGTTCTCATCCAGCGTGTTGATCGACCATGAAACGGTCACTCGTCCAAGCCTCTTCAGCAGATCGATATCCCGTACCACAAGATCGGACTTTGTGCAGATCAGAATATCTGCATCGCTGCCAATCAGCTGCTCCAGGAGTTTCCTGGTATTCCCGAATCGCTCCTCCTGTGGATTGTAGCCATCCGTCACAGAACCGATAACCACCCGCTGTCCAGCGTATTTCTTCGGATTCTTGATTTCCGGCCAATGCTTCACATCAAGAAAGGTGCCCCATTCCTCCTTGTGTCCGGTAAAGCGCTTCATAAAGGAGGCATAGCAATACTTGCAGGCATGCGTGCAGCCTACATAGGGATTGACCGAGTAGCCGCCTACCGGCAGGCTGGACTTGGTCATGATGTTCTTTGCTTCCACCTCATTGATGAGGATTCCATCGATCACTTCCGCCATGTTCTCTGCACCTCCAGCACTCTTTCGAATTCTTCCGGCAATTCCTGAATCATGTTTTCGTCCCCTATGACAGAGACGAGGTCTTCCTTCATAAACATTGGAATGCCAAGCGCGTGCGCCTGCTCCGTCAAAGACCATGCCCACTCCGGTTCCGTATGAACCTTCCTGCTCTGCGCCCCGGTCATGGTACCGACGACGATCCAGTTGATTCCGGAAAGGTCGACCGTACCGGGATCGTCGAATAGCGGCTCAAAAGTAACGAAGAAGTGATTTGCTTTGACGTTTTTCCGAAGGGCGTCGATACGCCACAGCTCCGCTTTCCTCGTCACCGTAACGCCGAACCATGCGTTTTCCAGGTCGGTATCTAAATCCAGCAAATCGGGTCTCTTGGTCAGGAACAGGAACTGATGCTGTGGATTCTCATGGATCTTTGCAAATACCTCGTCTCGCCATTCCAGCTTCCACCCGGAGAGATCGCTCATGCCGGTAAGGAGAAAGTTCTGCGGGCGTTTCTTTTCCATCATCTTGAGCTTGCTCGGGAAGAACGCAGGATCAGCGAAGTCGTCAATCATATGCCAACGTTTCACATTGTTACGGGCATAGCAATATGGACACCCCACCGTGCAGCCGATGACGATATTCATATTCTGAATCTGATTTTTGATGCAGATGCTCATAACGCCTGCCTACCTGCCTCTCCCGTAAACACGCAATCAGCCTCCCCCACCTTGCGGGCAAAAACCTCGATATCTTGCTTGCAAGCAGCAGGCTCGCAATCGCTCAAATCGTATGACGTGCCGCCGTTTCGATAGACGGCCCGATGGGAAAACGATCGGCTGACAAGCCCGATGCCGAGCTTCTCGCACAGGGTCATCCGTGCTCCCTTTCAGCTATAAAAAACAGGTGTCTATAAACAGTATCCTTGTTGATTTTCGCAGGGGCAATGAACAAACGCGTGCACCTGTCGATAAACGAACAGCTACTGGACATTGTCAAACGACTCAGATTGGAGAGGCGATGGGAGAAACCAAGATCGACCGCCGGCGGCGCTACACCCTCTCGGTCATACAGGAGGCGTTCTTCGCGCTGCTGGCCGAGGTCGGCTTCGCGAAGATGACGGTGGCGGACATCTGCCGCCGCGCCGATATCAACCGGGGAACGTTCTATCTGTGTTACGAGGATAAGTACGCGCTGCTCGATGCGCTTATCGACGAGGCATTGGCAGCGGCTCCCCCGCTTGAGGGGGTTGAATCGGCAACGCTTTGCCAGCGTCCGCCGGCAGACGACGATTATCGCCTGCTTTATTCGGACAGCGACGCATACGCTCGCGTAGCCCAGCGCGTCATAGAACGCGGAGCGGAGCAGATGGTTCCCTGGGTCATGGAGAAAACAGGGCTTTCACGCGAAGACGCCTTCCTGCTCTTCGTCCACAACGTCCAGGGCAATCTGGCCGTCAACCGCCTGCTCGGCTGGAGACGAGGTCCCGAGTTCGCCCATGCCCAGGAGCTGCTCAACGCCTATTCCGAAGGGGGCTTACTGGCGGTATCCGCTCTTCGCGATTCCGATAACCCATCGTGACCTGCGATTCAGGAATACCAGCCTCCGAGCCCTCTCGTTCGGAGGCTGCGACTAAAACCTCATTGCGCGTCTACCGCTCCGCGTTACTCGCCACCTGCCCGCGCCACCGAGAGCAGGGCGCCCAAATCGGCCTGGATCGCCCCTGCCTTGCTTCCAAGCTGCAGCGGAGCCGAG
>CAJLPX010000050.1 GCA_905208635.1 uncultured Collinsella sp.
TGGGTAAAGGCCTCGGTTACGGCCTCGAGCGAGGTGAGGTCGCAGGAGCGGCCCCAGACCTTGGCCTCGGGATAGGCGGCCGCCAGCTTCTCAACGGCTGCGTCGGCAGTTTCCTGGCGCGAGCCAAAGACGGTGACGGCGGCGCCTTCCTCGATAAAACGGCAGGCGATGGCATAGCCGATTCCGCGCGTGCCGCCGGTGATGATTGCTTTCTTGCCCTCGAGCAACATAGTGCTTCCTCTCTTTGCGGGCGGATATATGCAGCACAGCATAACGGCAGCCAAAATCGGCTCCGGCTGCATGTCGGCGAACGGTACCCCCGGCTGTCAGGAGCGGCCAAGTCGTTCAAATGCGGATTGCGCCAATACGCCCCATGCGCGCAAGCAAAGGGGCTCCCGTCCACTGCTGAACGGGAGCCCCTCACACATATAGGTCGTAGAGCGAAAATCGAATTAGTTGGCCATGACGCCTTCGGACCAGGCCTCGACGTCCTCGATGCGCAGGACGTTGGCGACCTCGGCCACGCAGTCGACGCTGGCAAGCTCGGCGGCGGCAGCCTGGACGTCCTTCTCGAGTGCGCGGTGCGTCAGGAAGATGACCGAGCAGGCATCGCTGACGCCCGACTTGCCGTCCTCGACCTGGTTGATGAGCGAGATCGAGATGTTGTGCTTGGCAAAGATGTCGACCGTCTCGGACAGGGCGCCCACGCGGTCGGCGACCTTCAGGCGCACATAGTACTTGGTCTGGAGCTCGTCCATAGGCTTAAAGGCGAGGTTGTGACCATAGGGCTCAATCTCGGGCAGCGGAGCCACGCCGCGGCTGATCTGCTCGGAGAGCGACAGGATATCGCCCACGACGGCGCTCGCGGTGGGGAAGGAGCCTGCGCCGGCACCGTAGAACATGGTCTCGCCCACGGCGTCGCCCACCACGTAGACAGCGTTCATGGCGCCGTTGACCTTGGCAAGCATGTGGTCGGCGGGGATCAGCGTGGGATGCACACGGACGTCGACGCCGGCGTCGGTGTTGCGTGCGATGCCCAGCAGCTTGATGGTGTAGCCGAGCTCGCGGGCCTGGGCAATGTCCTCGGCGCCGATGGTACGGATACCCTGCTGGTAGACATCGTCGGTGGTCACGCGGGTGCCAAAGCCGATGGAAGCGAGGATTGCCGTCTTGCTGGCGGCGTCGAAGCCGTCGACGTCGGCGGACGGGTCGGCCTCGGCATAGCCCTTTGCCTGGGCGTCGGCGAGCACGTCAGCGTAATCGGCGCCCTCGGCGTCCATGCGCGACAGGATATAGTTGGTGGTGCCGTTGAGGATGCCGGCGATGGTCAGGATCTTGTTGCCCACCAGGTCGTGCTCGAGCGTGCTCACGATGGGGATGCCGCCGCCGCAGCTGGCCTCGCACTTAATCTGCACGCCGCACGCGCGCGCCTTCTCGGCGAGCGTCTCGACATGACGGCCCAGCAGGGCCTTGTTGGCAGAGACGACGTGCTTGCCGTTCTCGAAGGCGGTGGTGAAGATCTCGGTCGCGGGATGCTCGCCGCCGATGAGCTCGACGACGATGTCGACGGCGGGGTCGGTGACGACGTCGTGCCAGTCGCTCGTAAAGGCCTCGCGCTCAATACCGGCGGCTTCGGCCTGCTCCCAGGCAAGCGCGCAGGCGCGGGTCAGCTTAAGGTCGATGCCGTAGGCGGCCAGGTACTCATCGTGGTGGCTCTTGATCAAACGGGCCACGCCGCCGCCGACGGTTCCCAGACCGATCAGACCGACGTTCACGGTGCGCAGGGGTTCGCTCATAGATAGCTCCTTCGTGCATCTTGTGGATGGATTAACTGCTTATAGGTTGAGTGCATTCTAGCGTGAAGTGCGGGCGCGTGCTTGCCAGGCAGCTGGAGCTGTGCAAAACGCTACCCCCGAAACGCTGCGGAAATATTGGAAACACACTCGCTACAAACGAACTTCCGTAACAAACTGTCAACGTTTGCGCCATAAGGTTTGCCCTGTACCGCAAGACGGCCGCACCGCGGCCAGCGAAAAGGGGGACACCATGTTTAGCATCAATAACGTACTTAACCGCAGGAGTTTCTTGGCTGGCGCCGCGGCGTTCGGTAGCACCGCGGCACTCGCTGGTTGCTCGTCGGGTGGCTCGGACGGCGGCTCCGCCGATGACGGCAAGACCTTCAAGATCGGTGTCATCGGCCCTCTGACCGGCGCCGCGGCAACCTATGGCGTTTCGGCCGAGAAGGGTGCCAAGCTCGCCGCCAAGGATTTTTCGACCAAGGACCTCAAACTCTCGCTTAAGTCCGAGGATGACGTCGCCGACGGCGAGAAGGCCATCAACGCCTTCAATACCCTGTGTGACTGGGGCATGCAGGCTCTCGTCGGCCCCGTCACCACCGGTGCCGCCGTCGCTGTCTCTGGCGAGATCGCCGACGACATACTCATGGTCACGCCTTCGGCCTCGTCGCTCGATGTCACCAAGGGAAAGACCACGGTCTTCCAGGTTTGCTTCACCGACCCCACCATGGGCACCAGCGCCGCGAAGTTCTTGGCCGAGAAGTACGCGGACGCCAAGATCGCCCTGTTCTACAACTCCGGCGATACGTACAGCTCGGGCGTTGCCGACGCCTTTGCCGAGCAGGCCAAGGCATCCAAGCTCGATGTCGTCGATACCGAGACCTTTAAGGACGACTCTTCCACGAGCTTTACCAACCAGCTCACCAAGGCCAAGGAGGCCGGCGCCACGCTTATCTTTGCTCCGATCTATTACACGCCGGCGTCCGTTTTGCTCAAGAACGCCAAGGACATGGGATACGACATGACGCTTATGGGCACCGACGGCATGGACGGCCTGCTCTCCGTTGAGGGCTTCGATACCTCTCTTGCCGAGGGCGTGCTGCTCATGACCCCGTTCTCTGCTGACGATGAGAAGAACGCCGACTTCGTCAAGGCCTATAAGGACGCCTACGACGAGACGCCCAATCAGTTTGCCGCCGATGCCTATGACTGCGTCCATGCGATTGCCGAGGCTATCGATAAAGCGGGCATCGACATTACGGCTGACGGTGCCGATATTGCCGACGACCTTGCCCACGCCATGCGCAAGATCAAGATCGAGGGCCTGACGGGCGAGCTGACGTGGAACGACAAGGGCCAGGTCGAAAAGCCCGCCACAGCCTATGTGATTCAGGACGGCAAGTACATCGCCGCCTAAGTGCGCATAAAGCGCGACCGGTGAGGCCGTTTTATTCAGGGCAGGGACGCCTGTAACAGAACGGAAACATTACTTTCACACAATAAAGTGGCATTACTGCATAAAGTAATAGAAATACGCAGAATTATGGATAAACGAACAAATCCAAAGAAAAGTTGAAATAATCGCCACTTTCCTTAACTAAAGCGTCTAGTATTTTGCGAACGCCGAACACGGCGAAGGATGGCCTGTCGGGTAACCGAAACCCGACGAGATTTGAGAGGAGAGCCGCATGTCGAGCCTCACCGGTAAGTCATTGAACCCTGTTATGAATCGCAGGAGCGTTATCGCGAGCGCAGCAGGTCTGGGGGCGATGTCCATTCTAGCTGGCTGCTCCTCCAACGGCGGCGACAGCGGTTCCGCGTCGGGCGACGCTTCGTTTAAGATCGGCACCATCGGCCCGCTGACCGGCGCCAACGCGTCCTACGGCAAGTCCGTTACACAGGCTGTCGAGCTTGGCTGCAAGGATTTCTCGACTAAGGAGCTGCCGCTTGTCAGCAAGGCCGAGGACGACCAGGCGGACGGCGAGAAGGCCGTCAACGCCTTCAACACCCTGCTCGACTGGGGCATGCAGGCCCTCGTCGGTCCGACCACCACGGGTGCGTCGGTCGCCGTTGCCGCCGAGTGCGGCAACGACCCCGAGACGTTCATGATCACCCCGTCCGCGTCCTCCGAGGACGTTACCAAGGGCAAGGATTGCGTCTTCCAGGTTTGCTTTACCGACCCCAACCAAGGTGTCAACGCTGCCAAGTTCCTGGCAGAGAAGTATGCGAACGAGAAGTTCGTGCTGTTCTATAACTCCGGCGACGCCTATTCTTCGGGCATCGCAGATTCCTTTAAGGCCCAGGCCGCTAAGTCTAAGCTTGAGATTGTCGACGAGGAGACCTTTAAGGACGACTCCGCCACGAGCTTTACCAACCAGCTGACCAAGGCCAAGCAGGCAGGCGCCACCATGATCTTTGCGCCGATCTACTACACGCCGGCGTCCGTCCTGCTCAAGAACGCCAAGGACATGGGCTACGACGTCAAGATGATGGGCTGCGACGGCATGGACGGCATCCTGGGCGTTGAGGGCTTCGACACCTCTCTTGCCGAGGGTCTGCTGCTCATGACCCCGTTCTCCGCCGACGACGAGAAGAATGCCGACTTCGTCAACGCTTACAAGGATAAGTACGGCGATACCCCCGACCAGTTTGCCGCCGACGCCTACGACGGCGTGCATGCTGTGGTCGAGGCTCTTAAGGAGGCCGGCCTGGGCGTCGACGCCGACCCCACCGAGGTTGCCGAGAAGCTTCCCGAGGCTATGCTCAAGATTACTGTTGACGGCCTGACTGGCAAGCTCTCCTGGAACGACAAGGGTCAGGTCCAGAAGGACCCGACGGCGTACGTCATTACCGACGGCAAGTACGTACAGGCCTAATAGGCCGCCTTACATAGAGCGGTTTTGATCCCAAGCAGGGGAGGTTTTGGCCTTCCCTGCTTGCTTGGTATCTAGGGACGATGTAACGTCCCTGTTTCATACATCAACTGGAAACCTATTCGAAAGGGGGATGTGGAACATGACGGTCTTTATCCAATACCTGGTCAACGGCCTGTCCATGGGCAGCGTCTACGCCATCATCGCGTTGGGCTACACCATGGTCTACGGTATCGCCAAGATGCTCAACTTCGCTCACGGCGACGTCATCATGGTCGGTGCCTATGTCTCGTTCTGCGCCACGTCGTATCTCGGCCTCCCGGGCTGGGCATCTGTAATTCTCTCTTGTGTGGTCTGCACGGTTCTCGGTGTTCTCATCGAGGGTCTGGCATACAAGCCGCTGCGTCAGGCGGGCCCGCTGGCCGTTCTGATCACGGCCATCGGCGTGTCCTACTTCCTGCAGAACGCCGCGCAGCTCCTGTGGGGCGCCACGCCCAAGAACTTTACTTCGCTCGTCACCTTCCAGGTGCCGGAGTTCTTGGCCAAGTTTAACGTAAGCGCCGTCTCGCTCGTCACCATCGTCGCCTGCCTGGTTATCATGGCCGGCCTGATGTTCTTTACAGGTAAGACCAAGATGGGCAAGGCCATGCGCGCCGTGTCCGAGGACAAGGCCGCCGCTCAGCTCATGGGCATCAACGTCAACCGCACCATCTCGATGACGTTTGCCATCGGCTCTGCCCTTGCCGCCATCGCCGGCGTGCTCCTGTGCTCCTACTCGCCGGTGTTGCAGCCCACCACGGGCGCCATGCCTGGCATCAAGGCCTTCGACGCTGCCGTTTTCGGCGGCATCGGCTCCATCCCCGGTGCCTTTGTCGGCGGTATTCTCATCGGCATCATCGAGGCGATGGCTCAGGCTTACATTTCCACGAGCCTTGCCAACTCCATCGTCTTTGGTGTTTTGATTATCGTCCTGCTCGTCAAGCCTGCCGGCCTCTTGGGCAAGTACGTCCCCGAGAAGGTGTAGGTGAGCGTTATGAAGTTCCTTAAAGACAAGCAGACGCGTCACGACTTTGTCACGTACGCCATGTGCATCGTGGCATTCGCCATCGTGTTCTTTATGCAGTCCAACCATATGATCCCGCGCATGATCGCCGGTCAGCTGGTTCCCATCACGGCCTACATCGTTATGGCCATCTCGCTCAACCTCGTCGTCGGTATTGCGGGCGACTTGTCGCTGGGCCACGCGGGCTTTATGAGTGTCGGCGCCTATACGGGCATCGTTACCGCCGTCGCGCTGGAGAGCGCCGTTCCGTCCGATCCGATGCGCCTGATCATCAGCATTGTGGTCGGCGCTATCGCTGCCGCCATCCTGGGCTTCTTGATCGGCATCCCGGTCCTTCGCCTGAGCGGCGATTACCTGGCTATCGTGACGCTGGCCTTTGGCGAGATCATCAAAGAGATCGTCACCTGCCTCATTGTGGGCGTCGATTCCCGCGGTCTGCACGTGATCTTTAACATCACGGGCAACTCTACGATCGACGACCTGCACCTGCTTGAGGACGGCACCGCCATCATCAAGGGTGCCCAGGGCGCATCGGGCGTGTCGACCTATTCGACCTTCCTTGCCGGCGCCATCCTGGTTATGGTCGCGCTCGTGATTGTACTCAACCTGGTTCGCAGCCGTACCGGCCGTGCCATCATGGCCGTGCGCGATAACAAGATTGCAGCCGAGTCCGTAGGCATCTCCGTCACCGAGTACCGCATGATCGCCTTCGTGGTTTCCGCTGCCCTCGCCGGTGCTGCCGGAGCTCTCTTCGGCGGTAACTTCTCGCAGCTCTCCGCCACCAAGTTCGACTTCAACACGTCGATCCTCATTCTGGTGTTCGTGGTCCTGGGCGGCCTGGGCAACATGCGCGGTTCCGTCATCGCGGCGGCGTTGCTCACGGTGCTTCCCGAGCTGCTCCGTCAGTTCTCGGACTACCGCATGCTCATCTACGCCATCGTGTTGATCCTGGTCATGATCTTTACCAACAACCCGCAGCTCAAGGCGTTCTTCGCACGCATTAAGGACCGCTTTGCTTCCAAGAAGGAGGTGGCAGCCGATGCCCAGTAAATTTGAGTTCAACAAGGGTAAGATGGTCCCGTATCCTTCTGGCGCCATCGTTCCCGATCGCGATCTGGGCCAGCGCCCGGCACTCGAGTGCATCCACCTGGGCATTGAGTTCGGTGGCCTTAAGGCAGTCGACGACTTTAGCCTGACTATCGGCAAGACCGAGATCGCCGGTCTGATCGGCCCCAACGGTGCCGGAAAGACCACGGTCTTCAACCTGCTCACCAAGGTGTATCAGCCCACGCACGGCACCATCCTGCTCGACGGTGAGGACACCTCGGGCAAGTCGGTCTACCAGGTCAACCGCATGGGCATTGCCCGTACGTTCCAGAACATCCGCCTGTTCAACACCATGACGGTGGAGGACAACGTCAAGGTCGGTCTGCACAACCAGGAGCGCTATTCCGGTTTTGAGGGCGTGCTGCGCCTGCCGACGTACTGGAAGCACGAGAAGGCCGCCCATGAGCGTGCCATGGAGCTGCTCTCCATCTTTGATATGGAGCATCTGGCAAACGAACAGGCCGGCTCGCTGCCTTACGGCGCTCAGCGCCGCCTGGAGATCGTCCGCGCGCTTGCCACCAACCCCAAGCTGCTGCTGCTCGACGAGCCTGCCGCCGGCATGAACCCGTCCGAGACCGCGGAGCTCATGGAGAACATCGTTAAGATTCGCGACACCTTTGGCATCGCCATCATGCTTATCGAGCACGACATGTCGCTCGTCATGAATATTTGCGAGGGTATCTGCGTACTCAACTTTGGTAAGGTCATCGCCAAGGGCACGGCAGAGGAAATCCAGAACAACGACGCCGTTATCGAGGCATATCTGGGCAAGCAGGATAAGGGGGAGAACTAAATGGCAGAGCCGATGCTTTCCGTCTACAACATCAACGTCTGGTACGGCGCCATCCACGCCATCAAGGACATCTCCTTTAACGTCAACGAGGGCGAGATCGTGGCTCTGATCGGTGCGAACGGTGCCGGCAAGTCCACAACGCTCAAGACCGTCTCGGGCCTGCTGCGCTCCAAGACCGGCTCCATCAAGTTTATGGGCGAGGACATTACTCATACGCCCGCCGATAAGCTGGTTGGTAAGGGCCTGGCCCAGGTGCCCGAGGGCCGTCGCGCCTTTTTGCAGATGACGGTCGAGGAGAACCTGGAGATGGGCGCCTACACGCAGCCCAAGTCCACGGTTGCTCCGGGCCTTGAGCGCGTCTACGAGCAGTTCCCGCGCCTGAAGGAGCGCCGTCGCCAAGTCGCCGGCACCCTTTCGGGCGGCGAGCAGCAGATGCTCGTTATGGGCCGCGCCCTTATGAGCAACCCCAAGCTGCTCATGCTCGACGAGCCTTCCATGGGCCTGGCGCCGATTCTGATTGAGCAGATCTTCCAGATTGTCGAGGACCTGCACAAGGCCGGCACCACGGTGCTCCTGGTCGAGCAGAACGCGCAGATGGCACTTTCCATCGCCACACGCGGTTACGTGCTCGAGACCGGCAAGATCACCATGACCGGCACCGGTCAAGAGCTCCTGCACGACGACAACGTCCGCAAGGCTTACCTGGGCGGCTAGG
>CAJLPX010000051.1 GCA_905208635.1 uncultured Collinsella sp.
CGCAGACGCTCAAGCAGGAATACCTCGATACATACGAGGGAGGTGAATGACATGAAACTATTTGAACAGCTGAAGTCCAATGCGTCGCGCATGGCTGTCTACGCCATCCTCGTGGCAACGGCTTTATGCGGAATCGCGGCACCCGTCTATGCGCTCAACGGGGAGAAAGGCGATGTCGAACCCGCGTACATGGCTTCGACGGTTAAGGACCGGTACAAAGCCTTCTCTGGAGACACGTTTTACGTAGCAGAGTACGACACGACCTACCGTCAGCTTCGCTACAACAAGGGCTACGACTATCTAGGCGCAGAGGCAATCAGCTATACATCGGGTTGGTACGGCTCAAACTATGGACACATAACCCAGTTCAAGTGTAACTACCGTGTGTACAACTAAAGCAACCGGCCGGGACGAGGGGTGACGCAAAAGCGTCGCCCCTCGTTTTTAACCATGTCAACTGAACCTAGTTCAGTTTGGTTGATTTCCGATCTCAGCCGAACACATTGAGCGGAAAGGCCGTTCCCGCAGTCAGTCGAACGTCCCCGGGGCCCTTCTCAGGCCCCGGGGACGGCATTTTCCCAGTTGAAGGAACGGTGGAGATGTGTTTCGATGGGTCAGATTCGTGTCGTTCCGAAAAGACCGTGAACCTTTTGTGGGACGCGCGGCGCCGTGGTACCATAGCCGAGTTTGTTGTCTTGGTCGGAAACCAAGACGCCTTATGCGCTGATCGGTAACCAGCGCCTGACCAATAAGGAGTCCTACCATGAAGCAGGGTATCCATCCCCAGTATGTCGAGTGCACGGTGACGTGCTCCTGCGGCAACACCTTCAAGACGCACGCTACCGTGTCCGAGATGAAGGTCGAGCTTTGCAACGAGTGCCACCCGTTCTACACCGGCCAGCAGAAGTTCGTCGACACCGGTGGACGCGTCCAGCGCTTCGCCGACAAGTTCGGTGGCGCCGCTGCCGCCCAGCTCAAGAAGGCTGAGGAGGCCAAGGCTGCCAAGGCCGCCAAGGCTGCTGAGGCCGAGGCCGCTCGCAAGGCCGCCGCTGAGGCTAAGGCTGCCGAGAAGGCTAAGCGTGCTGCTAAGTTCGCCGAGGAGGCTGCCAAGCAGGCCGCCGAGGCTCCCGCAGAGGCTCCCGTCGAGGAGGCCGCTGCCGAGGCCGAGACCACCGAGGCTGCTGAGTAAATAGCTCGCCGCGGAATCGCTCGCATTCATGGCACAAGGGCCGTGCATCCATTTGGGTGCGCGGCCCTTTTCTTTTTTTTGGTGCAAGCTAACCTGTCCCCGTGGCACCAAATGGCAGAGAGACGGCGTTTGCTCAGATAAAACTTGCCAAAATAAACCTGTCCCATTGTGGCAGGTTGGTCATAGTTATTACGTGGCGGTCGAGGTCGACCGTATAGGCCGCGCCTTGTTTGGCTAAAGTACAATCATCTGTGTTTAACTCGCCCGCAGCTGCACGGCGTGGGCGATGGCCAAAAAGGAAAACCACATGGGATTCATGTCAAAGCTGCTGTCCTTTGGATCCGATAAGGACCTTAAGCGCTACTACAAGATCGTCGACCAGATCAACGGTCTTGAGCCCCAGTTTGAGAAGATGACCGAGGAGGAACTCCGCGGCCAGACCGATAAGTTCCGCGAGCGTTACGCCAACGGCGAGTCGCTCGACGACATGCTCCCCGAGGCTTTTGCCACCGTGCGCGAGGCTTCCAAGCGCACCATGGGTATGCGCCACTTTGACGTGCAGCTCATTGGCGCCATGGCACTGCACGAGGGCCACATCGCCGAGATGAAGACCGGCGAAGGTAAGACGCTCGTCTCCACCTTGGCCGGCTACCTCAACGCTATCGCCGGCAAGGGCGTGCATGTCGTTACCGTCAATGATTACCTTGCCAAGCGCGACTCCGAGTGGATGGGCCGCATCTATAAGTACTTGGGCATGACCGTCGGTCTGCTCCAGAACAACATGCCGCTCGAGCTCAAGCGCCCGGCCTACCAGGCCGACGTCACCTACGGCACCAACTCCGAGTTCGGCTTTGATTACCTGCGCGACAACATGGTCACCCGTCCCGAGCAGCGCGTGCAGCGCGGTCACAACTACGCCATCGTCGACGAGGTCGACTCCATCCTGATCGATGAGGCTCGCACCCCGCTGATCATCTCGGGCGCTGGCACCAAGTCCGCCAGTACCTACAAGGACTTCGCGCGTGCCGTGCGTGGCCTTGAGCGCGGCGAGGACGTGTCGCACGACATGCTTACCGCCACCGAGGACGTTGAACCCACGGGCGACTACGTCATGGACGAGGCCAAGCACACCATCGCCGCCACCGAGCGCGGCCTTAAGAAAATCGAGCGCCGCCTGGGTATCGATGACATCTACGCCGACCTTTCGGGTCAGCTGGTCAACCACCTGCAACAGGCGCTGAAGGCCCAGTACATGTTCCACCGCGACAAGCAGTACGTGGTCACCAACGGCGAGGTTAAGATCGTCGACGAGTTCACCGGCCGCATTATGGAAGGTCGCCGTTACTCCGAGGGCCTGCACCAGGCCATCGAGGCCAAAGAGGGCGTGCTCGTACGCGAGGAGAACCAGACCCTGGCCACCATCACCCTGCAGAACTACTTCCGTCTGTATGACAAGCTCTCCGGCATGACCGGCACGGCACTTACCGAGGATGCCGAGTTCCGCGAGATCTACAAGCTGCCCGTCGAGGTCATCCCCTCCAACAAGCCCGTGCAGCGCGTGGACCACGAGGACCTGGTGTACCGCACCATTCAGGCCAAGTACAACGCCGTCGCCGACGATGTCGAGCAGCGTCACGCCAAGGGCCAGCCGGTCCTGGTGGGCACCGTCTCCATCGAGAGCTCCGAGAAGCTGTCCGCCGCCCTTACCAAGCGCGGCATCGCACACGAGGTCCTCAACGCCAAGCACCATGAACGCGAGGCCCACATCGTTGCCCAGGCCGGACGCTACGGCGCCGTGACCATCGCTACCAACATGGCCGGTCGTGGTACCGACATCCTGTTGGGCGGCAACCCCGACGAGCTGGTGCGCGAGCGCCTTGAGTACGAGGGCCTGACCATGGAGGACGTGACGCCCGAGCAGCTTGAGCAGTTTAACGCCGAGGCCAAGGAGACCTGCAAGGCCGAGCGCGAGCGCGTGCTTGCCGCCGGCGGCCTGACCGTTATCGGCACCGAGCGCCACGAGTCCCGTCGTATCGACAACCAGCTGCGCGGCCGCTCCGGCCGTCAGGGCGATCCGGGCGAGACCCAGTTCTACCTGTCGCTCGAGGACGACCTCATGCGCCTGTTCGGCGGCGACAAGATGGACCGCGTCTCCAAGATGATGGTCACGGCCGACATGGGCGACGACATGCCCATCCAGCACAAGATCATCTCCAAGGCCGTCGAGAGCGCCCAGCACAAGGTCGAGAGCATCAACTTCTCCATGCGCAAGAGCGTCCTTGAGTACGACGACGTCATGAACAAGCAGCGCCAGGTCATCTACGCTGAGCGCAATAAGATTCTGGACGGCAAGGACCTGACCGACCACATCACCGAGGTCATGCACGACACCGTGTACCGCTGCGTTCAGGAGTTCTGCACCAAGGACAGTCACGATGGCGAGCGCGACCTGGAGGGCCTGCGCAAGTGGGTTGTGGAGCTCACCGGCCACATCGATACGCCGAAGTTCCCCGACGAGGATTATGAGGCTCTGGCTGCCGATGTCCTGGCTTACGTAGAGAAGTGCTACAACATGAAGGCCGAGCGCTTGGGCGAGGACCTGATGCGCGAGCTCAACACCCAGGTCATGCTGCGCGTCATTGATACCCGCTGGATGAACTACCTGCAGGAGATGGACTATCTCAAGACCGGCATCGGCCTGCGCGGCTTTGGCCAGCGCGACCCGCTGGTCGAGTACAAGACCGAGGCCTACGGCGCGTTCCAGATCCTCGTCGACACCATGTACGAGGATTACCTGCGCACGGTTCTGCGCATCGAGATCAAGGCTGCCCCGCGTGCCGTGGAGCACAAGGAAGAGCCCGCGCTCGAGGGTGCGCGCTTCTCCGGTCCTGCCGAGGTCGATGGCGACAACGGCAACTCGGTGCTGCGCAAGCAGGCGCAGGTGCAGGCCCGCACGGCTGTCCAGGGTGGTCCGGCTGCCGTCAACAACGGTGGCAAGGTGACCACCTATCGCAAGTCCGAGAGCGACGATCCGTACGTCAACGTGGGCCGCAACGACCCGTGCCCCTGCGGTAGCGGCAAGAAGTTTAAGTACTGCCACGGCAGGAATCGTTAATGGCTGAGGCTTTAGAGGTAACGCTCGCCGAGCTGGACGCGTTTGCGGACCGGCTCGGCGAGGTCGAGTCGTATCTCCACTTGGACGAAAAGCGCACGCGCGTGACCGAGCTCGAGGCCAAAAGCGTGGCCCCCGGCTTTTGGGATGACGCCGACGCCGCCCGTGCCACCATGGAGGAAATCGCGCGCACCAAGGAAGATATCGCCGCCGTGGACAACGCGCGCGGCGAGCTTTCCGATGCCCGCGCCGCGCTGGAGCTTGCCGAGGAGATGGGGGATGACCCCGATGCCGCCGCTCTTCGCGAGGAGGCTACAGCCACGGCTGAGCGCCTGGCCCGTGCCATCGATGAGCTTGAGCTTTCGAGCTGGTTTACCGGTGAGTTCGATCACGGCGATGCCATTGTGACCATCAAGCCCGGACAGGGTGGTCTGGAGGCCCAGGACTGGACCTTCATGCTCTTTAAGATGTACATGAAGTACTGCCAGCGTCGCGGCTGGAAGGTCACGATTAACGACTGCCCCGCTGCTGAGGTCATCGGCATCGACCGCGCGACCTTTACCGTCGAGGGCAAGGACGCATTTGGCATGCTGCGCGCCGAGGCCGGCGTCCACCGCTTGGTTCGCATTAGCCCCACCGACGACAAGAAGCGCCGCCAGACCACGTTTGCCGGCGTCGAGGTCATCCCCGTGCTACCCGATGATATCGACATCGAAATCAGTCCCGATGACATCCGCGTGGACGTGTACCACGCGAGCGGCCCGGGCGGTCAGGGCGTTAACACCACCGACTCCGCCGTGCGCGTGACGCATTTCCCCAGCGGCATTGTGGTCACCTGCCAAAACGAGCGCAGCCAGATCCAGAACAAGGCCGCGTGCATGCAGATCCTCAAGGCTCGCCTGTACGAGATTGAGCTCGAGAAGCGCGCCGAGGCCCTGGATGAGATTCGCGGACCCAAAACCACGATTGGTTTTGGCAACCAGATCCGCAGCTACGTGCTCTACCCGTATCAGATGGTTAAGGACCTACGCACGGGCGTTGAGACCAGCAACGTCGAGGCAGTTCTTGACGATGGCGACCTGGACCCGTTTGTTATTGGCTATCATCGCTGGGCCACCGGCAACGCCGATGCAGAAGGCTCGGAGATCTAAAACATCGGGCGGCTTCAAGCCGATGCTAAGCCCAACGGTTGGACGGGTTTGTATCCGGAATAAACCCTGCGCAGGGGTGGTTTTTGTCCGGCGAATCGGTAGAATCGAATACAGCAAGAAGTTCGAAGCGCATCCGTTTGGGTGCGCTTTTTTGAGGGAGGCAGCATGGCATATCGTCTGGACATTAAGCGTATTCTTTCGATGAACTTCTTTCACGACCTGCCCCAGATTATGTTGGGGTGCGCTCTGGCCGCTATTGCGACCGACCTGTTTTTGATTCCCAACGGCCTTGCTGCCGGTGGCGTTACGGGCCTTGCCACCATTATCCAGGCGGTCGGCGCATCGCGCGGTCTATCGCTTCCCGTTGGTATTCAGACGATCGTGATGAACGCCTTGCTGCTGCTGGTCGTTATGCGCGAGGGTGGCATGTTCTACGTGGTGCAGACGGCGACGGGCTTTGTGCTGCTGGGCTTTTTCACCGACCTGTTCGCTCCGTTTGTGGCGCCGCTGGCACATGCCGATCTGATGCTGCCCGCTATGTGGGGCGGCATCATCACGGGCATCGGTTATGGCATGGTGCTGCGCGCCGGCGCCAACACCGGCGGCTCGGACACGATTGGCCAAATCATCTCGCGTAATACCTCGCTGCCCGTGGGCTCGACCGTCATGGCGATCGATGTTGCCGTATGTGCGCTGTCGGCTCCGGTCTTTTCAATCGAAAATGCACTATATGCAGGCCTTTCGATGGTCATTAGCGGCTACGTGATCGATGCCGTGGTCGATGGTGGCAACAAACGCCGTATGGTACTCATCATCTCGGACAAGTTCCCCGATATCGCTGCCGATATCATGTATGGCCTGGGTCGTGGTTGTACCAAGTTTAAGGCGACTGGCATGTATTCGGGTGCCGAGAAGCCGGTGATCATGGTCATCGTGAGCCGTCGGGAGCTCAATACCCTCAAGACGATCGTGCGCGAGCGCGATCCTCACGCCATTGTGACGGTCGCCGACGTTACGGAAGCCTTCGGCGAGGGATTCAAGGACATTAGCGCGTAGGGCCGACCGCGTCCCATCCAAAAGACGTTCACATTGATAAACCGTTTCATCAGCGGTTCTGCCTGCTCAATTGTTCAAATAATGATAAAAACTCTGGTAAAGCCATCAGTTTCCAGCATAATGAATGACGTACGTGCATTGCGGCTGTGTTGGGATTACCTTCGGTGCCGTGCGCATTTTGTCTAATGAGGATGAAAGGAAGGCACAATGAGCGACGAAGAGCTCAAAAAGGTTGCCAACGAGGTAAGGAAGGGCATCGTCACCGGCGTGCACGCTGCCAAGTCCGGCCATCCGGGCGGTTCGCTCGGCGCTGCCGACATCATGACCTATCTGTACTTTGAGGAAATGAACGTCGACCCGTCCGATCCCCGCAAGGCCGATCGCGACCGTTTTGTGCTCTCCAAGGGCCATTGCGCTCCGGGCCTGTACGCCGTGCTCGCCGAGCGCGGGTTCTTCCCCAAGGAGGATCTTGAGACGCTGCGCCACATCGGCAGCCACCTGCAGGGTCACCCCAACATGAACGACACCCCGGGCGTCGACATGTCCACCGGCTCGCTCGGCCAGGGCATTTCCGCCGCCGTGGGCATGGCCGTTGCCGCCAAGCACTGGGGCGATACTTATCGCACGTACGCCCTGCTGGGTGATGGCGAGAGCGAGGAGGGCCAGGTCTGGGAGGCCGCCATGTTTGCCGGCAACCAGCAGCTCGATAACCTCTGCGTGATCGTCGACCACAACGGCCTTCAGATTGACGGTCCCGTCGAGGAGGTCAACGACCCCATGCCGCTCGCCGACAAGTTCCGCGCGTTCAAGTTCCACGTGGTTGAGCTCGCCGACGGCAACGACTTCGACCAGATCCGCGCCGCCTTTGCCGAGGCTCGCGCCACCAAGGGGCAGCCGACCGCCATTATCGCCGAGACCACAAAGGGCAAGGGCGTGTCCTTTATGGAGAACCAGGTTGGCTGGCACGGCAAGGCCCCCAACGATGAACAGTTTGAGCAGGCCATGGCAGAGCTCACGGCCGCCGGAGAGGAGCTCTAGGATGGCAGACGTCAAGAAAATCGCCACGCGTGTAAGCTACGGCGAGGCCCTCGTCGAGCTTGCCAACGAGCACGATGACTTTGTGGTCCTCGACGCCGACCTGGCCGCCGCCACGCAGACCGGTAAGTTTAAGGCCGCTTGCCCCGACCGCTTCTTCGATGTGGGCATTGCCGAGAGCAACCTGATGGGCGTCGCCGCCGGTATCGCGACCACTGGTCGTGTTGCCTTCGCGAGTACCTTTGCCATGTTCGCTGCCGGTCGCGCCTTTGAGCAGGTCCGCAACTCCATCGGCTACCCGCACCTCAACGTCAAGATCGGCGCCACGCACGCCGGTATTTCGGTCGGCGAGGACGGCGCCACGCATCAGTGCTGCGAGGATATCGCCCTCATGCGCGTCATCCCCGGCATGACCGTGATCGTTCCCGCCGACGACGTCGAGGCCCGCGCCGTGACGCGCGCCGCCTACGAGTGCGACGGCCCGGTGTACATGCGCTTCGCCCGTTTGGCCTCGCCGGTTATCAACGACCCCGAGACCTACAAGTTCGAGTTGGGTAAGGGCATTGTCATGCGCGAGGGCGCCGATGTGACCATCATCGCTTGCGGTCTGATGGTCGGCGAGGCCCTCGAGGCCGCCGAGCAGCTCGCTGCCGAGGGCATCGACGCCGAGGTCATCAACATGCACACCATCAAGCCCATCGA
>CAJLPX010000052.1 GCA_905208635.1 uncultured Collinsella sp.
CGATCTGCGTACGCGACTCGTGAAAAATCGCGAACCCGATGTCATCACCATCAACGGCGACATCAATTACGGCATGCTCGCCGAAGCGGGCGTCTTCCACGATTTCACCGACGACGAGATCGTCGACGAGCTCAATCCGGGCATGGTGAACATCGCGAAGAGCCTCGTGCAGACCACCGACAAGTCCAAGAAGCGTCTGTACGGTATTCCGTACGCGGGCAACGCGAGCGGCTACATCATCAACGCCGACGTATGGAAGCAGGCGGGCGAGGATCCCGACAATCCGCCGCAGACCTGGAGCGAATTCATCGCGCTGCTCCAGCGGTTCAAGTCCAAGGGCATCACGCCGATCGAGGCGAGCACCGCCGATCCGTGGACGCTGCAGGCGCCATTGGCGTCGCTGAATTCCACGTTGGTGCCGGAATCGGAGTATTCCTATCTCAAGGACGGCAGCAAGACGTTCTCCGATCTGTGGACGCCCGTCAGCGGCAAGCTGATTGAAATCTACCAGAACTACACGCAGAAGAATCCGGCTGTCACCTACCAGCAGGCCACCCAGGATCTGGCCGCCGGCAAGGCCGCGATTCTGCCGCTCGGCACGTACGCCATTCCGCAGATCCGTCTGATCGACAAGAACGCCAATCTGCGGTTCGCGCAGATGCCCGCCACTGACAACGCCAAGGAGCAGCAGCTCACCGCCGGCGACGATGTGATGCTGACGATCGGCGCGCATACGAAGCATTACAACGAGGCTCGCCAGTTCGTGGACTTCCTCATGAGCGAGGAGAACGTGAAGGACTACTCCAAGCAGCAGTCCGCGTTCACCCCGTACAAGGACACCTATGTGGGCGATGACGCGCTCGACGGCGTGCTGAGCTTCTACAAGGCGGGCAAGCTGACCGATTTCTGCGACCACTACGTGCCGGCCAGCATCAACCTCGCAGGTTTCCTGCAGACGCTGGTGCAGTCGGGGAACACCAAGCGTTTCGTGAACAGCATGCAGGCCGAATACGACAAGATCGAAGCCAGGAACTTCAGGTGAGGGGAGGAGCGACAATGACTGGCAATATCTCGGACAAGGCCGACAAGGCCGCCGCAAAGAAGCCGAAGAAGGTTTCGAAATACTCCAAGCGCAAGGTCGATCCGGCGTTCTACTGGATGACCATTCCCGCGATGATTCTTGTGTGCATTCCTGTACCTGCCGTTCCTGCAGGGCGCGATGTACTCGTTCACCAATTCGCAGGGTTACGGCGATTACAAGTTCATCGGCTTCAAGAACTACATCGCGATGTTCCAGGATTCGCGTGTGGGCCACGCCTACCTGTTCACGATCTTCATCGCCATCCTGATCACCATCGGCACGAACATCCTCGGCATGTTCCTGGCGGTGCTGCTGAACTCCAAAATCGCCTTCAAGAACGGCTTCCGAGCCATCTTCTTCATTCCGTACACCCTGTCGGTGCTGGTCATCGGCTACGTGTTCAAGTACATCTTCATGACCCCGCTGCCGGCCCTCGGCCAGGCGCTGCACATCGATTGGCTGTCCACATCCATGATCTCCAATCCGGATCTGGCATGGTTCCCGATCGTGTTCCTGTCCATCTGGCAGGGTGTGGCCTACTCCACGCTGCTGTACTTGGCGGGTCTGCAGACCATCGACAACGAAATCTATGAGGCCGCGTCCATCGACGGCGTGAACGCCTGGCAGAACTTCTGGCAGATCACGTTCCCGCTGATTGGCCCGTTCTTCACCATCAACATGGTGCTGAGCCTCAAGAACTCGCTCGGCGCGTTCGACCAGGTCATGGCATTGACCAAGGGCGGTCCGGATTCCAAGACCGAAACCGTCTCCTACCTGATCTTCCAGAACGGCCTGGGCAACGGCGAATACTCCTACCAGATGGCGAACGCGGTCACGTTCTTCATCGTGCTGGCAATCCTCGCGTTCGTGCAGCTGAAGTTCTTCAGCGGCAAGGAAAAGGTCTGAGAGTAAGGGGAAGAAATTATGACTAGCGCAACTGTTGCAACCAAGCCGGCCGCCGCGCAAAGCGGACAATCGCAAGCGAAGCCGGAGAAGATCCGCAAGGACCACAGCATCAACTGGTGGCTGACGGCGGCCGTCGCCGTGCTGAGCCTGACGGTGCTCGTGCCGCTGTACTTCGCCGTCGTCACCGCGCTGAAGACGCCGGGCGAAGCGGGCACGTTCAGCCTGCCGACCACGTGGGAATGGCATAATTTCGCGGACGCGTGGAACAAGGTGAACTATCCGAAGGCCGCGCTCAATTCCGCGATCATCACCGTGTGCGCTGTGGTGCTGACGCTGCTGACGAACACGTTCGTCGCGTACGCCGTGGCAAGGAACATGGATAAGCGGTTCTTCCGCTTCCTGTACTACTTCTTCCTGGCCATGATGTTCGTGCCGTTCACCGTCGTCATGCTGCCGATCGCCAAGGAAATGGGCACCCTGCACCTGGACAACCAGCTCGGTCTGATCATTCTGTACACGATTCTCGGCATCGGCACGAACCTGTTCATCGCGATCGGCTTCATCCGTTCGATTCCGATTTCGTTGGAAGAGGCGGCGCGCATCGACGGCGCTTCGACCTGGCGCATTTTCTGGACGATTATTTTCCCGTTGATGGGCCCGATTAACGCGACGATTGCGATTCTGACCGCGCTGTGGGCGTGGAACGACTTCCTTCTGCCGTTGATCACGCTGACCGATCAGAGCAACCAGACGATTCCGTTGGCACAGTACGTGTTCCAGAGCCAGTTCACGTCGAACTACCCGATGGCTTTCGCCTCCTACCTGATGGCCATGGCCCCGGTCCTCATCGTCTACATCTTCGCCCAAAAGTGGGTCGTCGGTGGAGTCATGCGAGGCGCTGTGAAGTAGTGCAGCTCCACCCAAGCCTCCTTCGGTTTTCCGCCGAGGGGGGCTTTTCCCATATCGCCTATTCCCGCACTGGCCCACTGGTCGCGCCGGGCTCGACCGCCACAGGTACAGTCGTATGAGGGTCGTCCAAGGTCTTCCCCTCAACCAAATTCAGTGCCTTGCGCGCGGCAATCTGTCCGATTTCGCGCGGGGGAGTTGGCACCATGGTGCTTAATCCAATGGATTCCGCCACGTCGGACCCATCAAAGCCAAAGACCGAAACGTCTTCGGGGATTCGTACTCCGATTGCCTGCAACTCATGTACCACGCGCAATGCGTAGTAGTCAGACCACACGCAGATAGCGTAGCGGTCGGCCGCTCAGGCTGCGCGAGCATGGTGGCGATGACTTGTTTGGCCGAGCGTGGTGATTCCGAGTCGATGAAGTGGATGCCGCAGTCGGTGAGGCCAAGCGAGACTATCTCATCTTTGTATCCGCGTGCGCGTGCATCGAATCCCCATTCCTTGCCGGTCAGCGGATCGGTGCGCCCCACATAGCAGAAACGACGATGCCCGAGGGCCGCAAGATAACGCACTGCCATGGCTTCGGCCGCCTCGTCATCAATGGCCACGGAGGCTTGGCAGCAGCTGATATACGGCGAATTCACCGAGACGATGGGCATACCCATGCTGGCCAACGTGTCGGCTTCCTCATCGGTGGCGGAAAATCCGGATACGATGAGGGCGTCGGCGTTACGATTGGCTGGCAGCCGAGTAAAGAATTCCGCACGCTCCTCGACGCTGCCGGCTCGGTATACGGTCAAGTCATAGCGTGCGCGGCTCAGTTCGTCATACAGCCCGTCGAATAATTCGCCCATGAACCAGCCGGCCAGCCGTTCGCGAGCCAGCATGGCAATGCGATTGGTGCGCGTCCGCTTGCCAGCGCCGCCGCCGAGCGAGACGCGGTGTAATTCAGCTCTTTGGCCGCTTTCAGCACCTTATCCCGCGTAGCTGCTGCCACGTGATCCTTACCTCGCAAAGCGCGGGATGCGGTAAAAGTTGAGACTCCGGCCGTGAGAGCTACGTCGTTGATGGTCGCGCGTTTCATGGTGAATGGGTGGCCGCCTTGTGGCTGTTACCCGGTCGTCCTTCCTCTGGCTGGTACCTGTTGTTTCGCTGTTGCAATAATGATATGCACATCATCAAATGCGGACGTTGTCGATGTTTAATCTCGAGGTGCTGGGCCTGTGGTGCCGCGCAACATGAGCGTCGTGGGAACAACGATGCAACTTTCTGTCAGAATTTCGCCTCGTGATAATCGGATTGCGGCATCTGCCGCTAATGCTCCGTAGGACCGAGGGTCGTGCCGAACGGTTGATATATTGAGCGCTTGTGCCATTGGCCAGTCATCGAATCCGATGACGGATATGTCCTCAGGTACGCGGAATCCGTATGAGCGAAGCGCATGGACTAGAGGAATGGCATTCTCGTCGCTGATGCAGCATACGGCGGTTGGGCGAGGGGAGAGTGCGAGCAGGCTACTGAGTGCCTCTGCTCCGGCAAATTCGTTGTCCTGTACTGCGATGATGTATCCGTCGGGCAAGTTGAGTCCCTCAGCCGCCATGCCAAGACGGAACCCTTCTATACGTTGGTCAGCTTCCCATATGAATCCGTTACTGGCTTGCTGCTTGCAGATAAAGGCGATATTGCGATGTCCCAGTCCTGCGAGCTGATGAACGGTTTGTCGCATTGCTATAATTTCGTCTACGCCGATGGAAATCATATCTCGCTGTTCCGTAAGCCCGATGGTGTTGACACCGATGACTGGCATACCGAGTTGTTCTAAGGTTCGCCTCTCTGTCTCGCTGATGTCGAAGGAGGAGATGATGACCGCGTCTGCGTTGCGCTTCACTGGCATTGAGGAAAAGAAATCGCGTCTTTGATCGGCGTTTGCAAGTCGGTATGATAGCAAGTCATATCCTTGGGATGCGAGCACGGAATATACGCCTTCGGCTAGTTGTGAACTGAACCAGCCAGCCAGTGAGTTACCTACGGTAAGTGCTATACGATTTGTCTTTCCTGTTCGCAGCATGGAGGCTGTTTTCGATGCTGAAAAACCCAACTTTGCACATGCATCAAATACCTTTTGCCTAGTAGTTTCCGATATGCGGTCACGTCCGTTGATTGCACGAGATACGGTCGCCGCAGAGACTCCAGCCTCCTTGGCTACTTCATAGATTGTTGGTTCGCTCATGGGATCTCCTGTATTGCGTAATCGATTGTATTGTATCTGGATTTTGAAGTTAAGGCCACCATTGGTGTGATGCAAGGTTGACGGGTTCCGCAAAAAGATGTACGATGTGCGTAATCGATATCGCAAATATATTTTATTGCCGCCGAAAAATGGTGACAGTAAAGAGAAATATCGATTACATATGATGAGGATACAAGGAGGTAACCGATGAATAGGATTATGCGTAACAGCGGCGCGGCGCTTGCTGCGATATTTATCGCTGGAAGTCTGACTGCGTGTGGTCCCGGCTCGGCAAGTAGCTCACGAAGTGATACAAATCCTACTGAGGTCAGCACTGATTTAGGTAATAAAAAATATGAGCTGACTTTGTGGGATGGAGCGGGTCTGAAGGCTGTAGATGAGGCGCTGATTGCCGGGTTCGAAGCGAAATACCCAAACATCACCATCACGGGACAATATGATCCGGATAATGTCTCTGGACAAAATGGCCCGCGTGTGATTTCAGCAAAAGATGCGCCGGATATCGCCCGCGTCACCGACATGAATTCAGCGGTTCGTGGCAACCATTTGGTGTCTTTAGAGGCATATGTGGATGCGTACGGCTGGGATGTTCCCGATTCGCAGACTGAATTGTATCGAGTGGGTTCAAATGGCAAGCTCGGCAGCGGTGATTTGTACGCATTGCCGAACTCCTATTCGGTGACTGGCATTTATTTCAATACCAAGCTTGCCGAGCAGCTAGGTATTGATGCAGCTCCTACCTCTGTCGAGGAGTTTGAGGCGGATATGCAGACAGCCAAGGATGCCGGCATACTGCCGATGATGACATATGCCAAGGATGGCGGTACCTCTTTTGTCTTTCAGGCGTTAATGGCTAATAACAGTTCTGCAGAAGATGTGCAGAACTGGATTTTGCAGAAATCTGGTACCTTCGACAATCAGGCGGCGCAGGACGCTGCGTCCACCTTGCAGGATTGGAATAACAAGGGATATATGCCTGAAGGTGTTAACGCAGTGGATGCCTCTACTGCTCTGAGCAGGTTCTGCAATGGTGAAGGACTATTTTTCCCGAGCGGTAATTGGAATCTGGATACTGTGGCCAAAGCGTTGGGTGATGATGTTCAGTTCTTTGCTTTCCCGGGTGCCACCAGTGAAGATGAGCCGAACGTTGCTGCTAATGCAGGTGCATTTTATGGTATTCCGGTGAACGCTAAGAACCGTGATGCTGCTGCGGCGTTCCTCGATTATACGCAAAGTGCCGAAGCACAACAGATTATTGTTGACAATTCTGGCTATTTGCCAAAATCATCTACTTCGGATCTCAAGGCGAATAGCGCATTGCAGCAGAGTATGTTTGATGCCTATGCCGACGTGCTGATGAGCGGTCATACTAGCGATTTCATTAATAATGCTACTGCGGGAATGCAGTCAAGTGGGCTAATCCCTAACTTCCAGTTACTGCTGGATAACAGCATCACGCCTCAGGAATTCACAAAGAATGTGCAGGCGCAATATGACAAAGAAGCGAAGCAGTAGAAACAGCTTCAACTATATGCCGGTTTCGCTAGCGACGCTTGAATTGAGGAGAGTTAACCTATGATGATGGCAGGCCCGTACGCGGGAACTTTATCGGATTTGCCGACTGTCCGCGACGAAGTAACATGTTCGATTAATGCGGAGAACCCAACGGGAGCCAAGGGTTTTGGTTGCCGTGAAACTGGTCCGTTGGGGCCGTCGCGCAAGGGAAAACCGTGTTTGAATGACATTGCTCCCGGGCAGTCTGTGACATTGGCAGATATTGAAGGCCCCGGTTGTATTCGGCACATGTGGTTTACCGTTACGGATCGCACCAGTGACGCTGATCGATACGTTCTGCGCGATGCGGTGCTTGCCATCTATTGGGATGATGAAAAGCGACCTTCTGTGGAATGTCCCCTAGGAGACTTCTTCTGTTGCGGCTTTGGACAAAGTTGCGATGTGTTCTCAGAGCCTATTGTGGTGGCACCTACACGAGGTATGAATTGTTATTTCACGATGCCGTTTCGTAAACGGGCACGTATCGTAGTGCGCAATGACCACGCTCATGCTATTCCGGCTTTGTTTTATCAGATTGATTATGCATTGGGTAATGCGTATTCCTCCCGTGAAATGGCTTATTTCCATGCGCAATGGCGCAGACAGCCAATCACTACTTTAGGCGAGGACTATGTAATCCTCGATGGAGTCAGCGGACGGGGCCATTACGTCGGCACATATCTTGCTATTTCTACGTTGCAACGATATTGGTGGGGTGAGGGAGAGATTAAGTTTTTCCTAGATGGCGATAACGATTATCCCACAGTGTGTAGTACCGGCACCGAAGATTATTTTGGCGGTGCATGGAGCTTCGCTGAGCAGCGAGATGGTCATACGCGCGAGCGTACTTTTTGTGCCCCATATGTAGGATATCCATTTTATTCTGTGCGCGATGGGGCTATAGCAAACCAATATCATGACGATTATTGTCCACCTATGCGTGGCTTGTACCGATGGCATATTCCTGATCCCATCAGGTTTAATAGTGAGCTTAGAGTCACGCTTCAACAAATTGGTTCAGGATATGAAGGTGCATTTGAGCGTCAGGATGATGTGTCTAGCGTGGCGTACTGGTATCAAATTGAGCCACATTCAATTTTTCCCGAGCTGCCCGAGCCTTCGAGACGTCATCCTAGATGAATGAATAAGCGCTTAGGTATTTTAAGGGGCCGATGTCGCAATTTCGTGAGAAGGAAGTGCTTGCCTATGGAGAACGTCAGGTCTCCCTCATTTCTTCGGGAATCGGCCATTTTGTTTGCGTGTTGCGGATTTGACGAACCGGTTCGACATCTGTTATCCTCATGCATAA
>CAJLPX010000053.1 GCA_905208635.1 uncultured Collinsella sp.
CCTCCCCTCTGTGCGATTCAACGGTGTACTTCGGGAACAGGCCCGCTGGCAACTAACTGCCAGCGGGCCTGTTCCTGTTTTTCGGGGGAGTGCAATGGGCAGAGCCGAACCGGTCGGGCACCAAAAAAGGCGGACGCACTAGCGCCCGCCCTATAGCAATCGAAAGTTCTAGCCAGCAGATCGATCTAGTACACCATGCCCATGGCGTCCTGAACCTCGGCCAGGGTCTGCTCGGCAATCTCGTTGGCGCGACGGTTGCCCTCGTGCAGCACGTCCTTCACATAGTCCAGGTCGTTTTCGTAGCGCTGACGACGCTCGCGGATCGGCGCGAAGTACTCGTTGACGGCCTCGGTCACGTACTTCTTGAGCTGGCCGGAGCCGCCCATGCCAATCTCTTCGGCAATCTCGACCTCGGAACGGCCAGTGCAGATGGCGGCCGTCGAAAGCAGACCGGACACGCCGGGGCGGTTCTCGGGATCGAATGTGATCATGCGCTCGGAGTCGGTCTGGCTCTTCTTGATGCGCTTGGCCGTCTCCTCGGCGGTCATCGAGATGTTGATGGCGTTGCCGTAGCTCTTGCTCATCTTGCGACCGTCCAGGCCCGGCAGTAGCGGGGTCTCGGACAGCAGCGCTTCGACCTCGGGGAACACTTTGCCGTAGCGGTTGTTAAAGCGGCGGGCGATGGTGCGGGTGAGCTCGATGTGCGGCAGCTGGTCGCGACCGACGGGCACCACATTGCCCTTGCAGAACAGGATGTCGCAGGCCTGGTGCACCGGGTAGGTGAGCAGAAGGCCGGTGAGCTCGTGGCCCGAGGCCTCCATCTCGGCCTTGACCGTGGGGTTGCGCGCCAGCTCGGCCTCGGAGACCAGCGACAGGAACGGCAGCATGAGCTGGTTGGCGGCGGGCACGGCGGAGTGCGCGTAGATCATGGTCTTGTCGGGGTCGATGCCGCAGGCAAGGTAGTCCATGACCATGTTGTACACGTTGTCCTGGATGTGCTCGGTCGTGTCGCGGTCAGTGATGACTTGGTAGTCGGCGATGAGCACGTTGGTCTTGGCGCCCATGTTCTGCAGCTCCACACGGCCCTTGAGGGTGCCGAAGTAGTGACCCAGGTGCAGACGGCCGGTGGGGCGGTCGCCGGTGAGCATGGTGAACTTCTCGGGCGTTTTGGCCAGGCCCTCGCGAATGGCGTTGCTCTTTTGCAGCGCGACTTCGTAGCTGTTCTCGTTTGGCATGATTGCTCCTAACGTATGTTCATGGGTCAAGATGATAACGCGTTTATTGGAGGGGCGGGTCGTAAGTAGGCGAGGGACGGGAGAGCGGCGGCTTGTGCGATGGGCGCGGCGTGGCTGCACGTTTGGCCGGCGGCGTCTGGACGCATCCTCGGCAGCTTACCCTAGCGCCTGTGGTGGCGCTCCTCCTTGCGTTCTTCTGCTGCCTGCTCCTCTTGCTTAAAGGCGGGATCGTCGGGGGTGACAAGCTCGTCCTCGTGCGTGCGCTTGTTGTAATGGTGACGCAACACGGGCTCAAACAGATGTAGATGCTTGGCAAAGGCCGCCGAGCCAATGGCGAGCACGGTAAAGATGAGCACGCGCATGGGCACCTCGACCTGGTTGATCGCGGCGGCGCCGGCCGAAAGCATAATGCACCAGGCATAGATGAGCAGCACAGCCTGCTTTTGGTTGTAGCCCTCTTGGATCAGGCGGTGGTGGATGTGGCCCTTGTCGGCCTGCCCGATGCTAATGTGGGCGCGCTTGCGGCGCACGATGGCGCTAAACGTGTCGATGATGGGCACGCCGGCAACGATGAGCGGGATGATAAGCGAGGTGAGCGCGGCGGTGCGGCTCACGTTGAGTAGCGAGATGGAGCCCAGCGCAAAGCCCAGAAGCAGCGACCCCGAGTCGCCCAAGAAGATGCTTGCGGGGTTGAAGTTGTAGCGCAAAAAGGCCAGACAGGCGCCAAAGAGCGCAATGGAGAGCGCAGCGGCGTCGATGCGGCCCGAGAGAACGGCCATCGAAAACATGGTGAACGAGGCGATGCCGCAGATGCCCGTGGCCAAGCCGTCGAGGCCGTCGATGAGGTTAATGATGTTGGTGAATGCCACCAGATAGATCACGGTGATGGGGTAGGCGAGCCATCCGAGCATGATCTCGCCGGGGGCAAACGGGTTGACGATGACGCCGATGCGCAGGCCGCCCACGCAGGCGATGAGCGCAGCGAGGACCTGTCCGGCCAGCTTTTGCTTGGGCTTGAGCTGGATGACGTCGTCGATAGCGCCGGTCGCAAAGATGACGGTAAAGGAGAGGGCCAGCATAGGATAGCTAATGTGAAGGCGCGGGTGCGGCACCAGGACGGGCGGCCAGCCTAGGTGCCAGGTGCCTAGGATTTGCACAATGCAGGCAACGACCAGGCCCAAAAACACCGCCGTTCCGCCCAAACGCGGGATGGGCTTGGTGTTGATGCGGCGCTTAGAAGGATAGTCGACGGCGTCGAGCTTAATTGCCAAGCGCTTGACCAGGGGCACCGTGAGGAAGGTCGTGATGAAGGCCGCCGCTGCCACGCATAGGTACGGTATGTAGCTCGGGGATGAAGCCATGAATCTAAAAACCGCCAAGCGTCGAAGGGAAAGGTCAGAAGAACGCCATGCGCAAAGGGCATAGCCGAATCATGATACTCGACCAAGGGGGGTGCATGGAATTGCGCGCAGCGATAATCACGCGCTTACCAGATATTAGGGTATTGTCGATGGATTGTTAGAATGCCGGTGGGGATCCATATGGACTGTAATGGCGATTTTCGGCAAAAGAAAACCACCCCCCACGTTACGAAAATGAACCCACCTAAAACAGGTGGGTGCCCTCATCGACTGTTCCAGCGTCCTTAACAACGAAGGATACCTGTACTAGGTACGACTGTGTGGGCTCCCTAAATAAACGCGACGGTTCACCCAGTTGCTCCGCGGGGGGCGGAATACCTACATCATAAAGCGGCACTTTATCGATTCCAGTCTTGACATTACAAAAATCGTGTCGGACGATTACGGCGCCTTGGGCTCGAGCCGTCTGTGCGGTTGGTCCCTTTACGTTTGAGCTGCTGAATCGTTGTTTTGGAGCATGTTTTTATGCCGACGCCGTTGACCGAACTTTTTTCGCCCGCCTGCCATTTGTGTCCGCGCCGTTGCGGTGCGGCGCGCGACGAGGGCGCGCGTGGCGTGTGCGGCGCCGACAACACGCTTAAGGTCGCCCGCGCGGCGCTCCATATGTGGGAGGAGCCGCCCATTTCGGGCGAGGCCGGCTCGGGTACGATTTTCTTTAGCGGCTGTTCGCTCAAATGTATCTATTGCCAGAACCACGAGATCTCGACGGGCAATTTTGGGCTTGAGATTTCGCCCGAGCGCCTGGTCGAGATTATGCTGGAGCTGCAGGACCAAGGTGCCAATAACATCAATCTGGTGACGGCGACGCATTATGCTCACCTGCTGCCGGCCGCGATTTCCGCAGCTCGGGAGCGCGGACTGGTCATTCCAATCGTCTACAACACGAGCGGTTATGAGCGTGCGAGTGCCGTGGCGGCGCTCGGCGATTTGGTCGACGTGTGGCTTACCGACTTTAAGTATGCCAATGCGGCGCTTGCGCAGTCACTCTCTCATATTAAGGACTACCCGCGCGTGGCTGTGTCGGGTCTGGCCCAGATGGCGCGCGAAATTGAGCGCCGCGGGGGAGAGCTGGTAGACGGGGACGGGCTCATGAAGCGCGGCATAATCGTGCGTCATCTGGTGCTGCCGGGGCATGCGGACGATTCGTGCCGCGTGTTGGACCTGGTGTGGCAGACGATGGGCGACGTGCCGATCTCGGTCATGAACCAGTACACGCCCAATGCTCTCATGCGCGAACAAGGCGGCGACCTGGCGCGCGCCGTGACGCGCGAGGAGTACGAGCAGGTGCTCGACCATGCCGACGACCTGGGCTTTACGACGATGTTTTGGCAAGAAGGCGGAGCGGTAGACGAGAGCTTCACCCCGGCGTTCGACACCACCGGCGTCCTCACCAGCGCAAAGTAGTGCGCTCGCCGATGATTTTTCTGGGACGGGGATTAAAAAATCATCGAGAGGATCGCCTGCTCGAAAAGTTGTCAAAATAGCCGCGTCCCAAAAAGACTGGGTATTGGGCGTTGACAGTTGGCGAGCCGTAGGTAAAATATCAACTTGTCTTGGGGACGTAGCTCAGTTGGGAGAGCGCTGCCGTCGCATGGCAGAGGCCGAGGGTTCGACTCCCTTCGTCTCCACCCTTGGATTTGATAAGCCGCTGACATTGTGTCGGCGGCTTTTTTTAAAAGAAAGGGCTGTACCATGGCCAAGCTTGAGTCCCAACCACTGTCTGCCGAGGAACGCGCCGAGTTGGAAGAGCTCCGCGCCGAGAAAGCTCGTCGCGAGGCCCAGGAAGAGGCACGCCGCGAGCGTGAGGAGCTGGCCGCCCTGCGTGCCGAGCGTGCGAAGGCCGAGGAGGCCGCCGCGAACGTCGCCCCCGCGCCCAAGCCCGCCGCCGCGAAGCCCGCGCCCACCGCACCTAAACCTCAGCCTAAAAAGGTCGCTCGTTCCAAGTCCGTCGAGCCCAAGCCGAGCCGTGACGAGATGACCTTTGCCCAGCGCATGGTTACCTCCAAGGAGCCTACGGGCGAGAACGAGATCCCTGGCATGGCGCCGGCTCAAAAAATCATCATTGTCCTTGCCCTCATCGCGTTTGTCATCTTTATGGGCTACACGATCCTGACCAGCATGGGCCTGCTCTAGCCCATTCGCGCTGGGTGCCATGCCCGAACACTCTGCCCTTTTCCAACCCTCAACCTCTGCACAACGCATCCGAAAGGTCGCCCCATGGCTTTGACCGACATCTCGCATCCCACCGACATTGCAATGCTCACCGATCTGTACGAGCTCACTATGGCCCAGGGCCTGTGGGAGAGCGGCAAGGCCAATGAGCAGGGTTGTTTTACCGCGTTTTACCGCGACCATCCTTTTGGCAGCGCCTATGCCGTCATGTGCGGCACCGCCGAACTGCCCGAGCTGGTCGAGAATCTGCGCTTTACGCCCGAGGACATCGACTACCTCGCCTCGCTCCAGGCCCCGGCCGGCGGCGCGATGTTCAAGCCTGGATTCCTCGACTACCTGCGCGATTTTCGTGCGCATGTAAACATCGACGCCGTCCCCGAGGGCGAGCTCGTCTTTCCGCGCGAACCCATGGTGCGCGTCACCGGCCCCGCGCTTGAATGCCAGCTGCTTGAGACGGCGCTGCTCAACATCGTTGGGTTCCAGACGCTTGTCGCCACCAAGACGGCGCGCGTGGTGCTGGCGGCGGACGGCCGTCCCGTTGCCGAGTTTGGCCTGCGCCGCGCTCAGGGTCCCGATGGCGGCTTGGCCGTCGCGCGCGCGAGCTACGTTGCCGGCTGCTCCTCTACGTCCAATGTGCTCGCCGGCCGCCGCTACGGTATTCCCGTCTTTGGCACGCATGCGCACAGCTGGGTGATGAGCTTCGATTCCGAGCTCGAGGCCTTCCGCGCCTTTGCCAAGTCGAGCCCCAAGAACTGTACGCTGCTCATCGACACCTATGACGTGCGCGAGGGCTGTGAACATGCCATTACGGTTGCCAAGGAGATGGAAGCGGTGGGCGAGCGCCTGTCGGCCATTCGCATCGACTCCGGCGACCTCGCCAAGCTCTCCAAGTATGTGCGCGGCCGTTTTGATGCCGAGGGCCTGCCCTATGTGGGGATCTCGGTTTCTAACGATTTGGATGAGTACACGATTCAGTCGCTGCTCGACCAGGGCGCGCCCATCGACAGCTTTGGCGTGGGTACCAAGCTTGCGACCTGCTATGACCAGCCGGCGCTGGGCGGCGTGTACAAGCTTTCCGCCCGCCGTGCGAGCGAGGCAGATCCATGGACGCCGGTGGTCAAGCTCTCTGAGCAGCCATACAAGCGCACGATCCCGGGTGTGCAACGCGTGCGCCGTTATTACGACGGCTTTGGCGGCCCGGTCTGCGACATGATCTACGACGAGGACCATCTGGCGGGGGAGGGCGCCGCGCGCGGCAATACCCTCGTGGCCGTGAATGATGCCGCTCTGGTGACCGACGTGTCCGAACTTGAGTATCGCGAGCTGCTGGTGCCGATCGTGCGCGATGGCAGTGCGGTGGCTCCGCGTGAGAGCATCCAGGACGCGCGCGAGCGTTGCGCCTGGGCACTTGACCATCTGGACGCAGCTTTCAAGCGCTTCCTGTACCCGCAGACCTATGTGGTGGGCATGGAGCAGGGCCTGGCTCAGGTGCGCGACGAGCTCGTGCGCAAGAACATGGCCGCGGCTTCCGCCTTTCCCTGGGCTCACTAATGGACTTGGGCGGTAGGGGCGAATCGCGTTCCCTCGGCCGCCAGCTCGCCTGTTCGCTGAACAGTTGATTGGTTTGACGTATGACGACTTCTTATAAGACGATGGTGGTAAAGATCGGTTCGTCCACGGTGGTGGGCGCCGATGGCAAGGTCAACCGCTCCTTTATCGGTGGGCTTGCCGACCAGGCCGCAGCCCTGCGCAAGCTCGGCTGGCGCCTGGTCGTGGTGAGCTCGGGCGCTATCGCCTGTGGCTATCCCGTGCTGGGCTTCGACCGCAAACCGGTCGGCGATCTGCCGAGCCTGCAGGCCTGCGCCTCGGCCGGTCAGTGCATCATCTCGTCGGCCTACGACGAGGAGTTTCATGCGCGCGACCTGCTCACCTCGCTTGTGCTGCTCACGCGCCACGACACGGCTCGCCGTACGTCCTACCTGCACGCGCGCGACGCCCTGCTGCGCCTGGTGGAGCTTGGCGTGGTGCCGGTCGTCAACGAGAACGATACCGTTACCGTCGATGAGATCAAGTTTGGCGACAACGACACACTGGCGGCGCTTGTAAGCTGCCTGGTTTCTGCCGATCTGTGTGTGACGCTCTCGGACATCGATGGCCTCTATACCGCCAATCCACATGAGGACCCCACGGCCGAGTTTGTCCCGGTCGTGCATAAGATCGATGCCAAGATCATCGCCTCGGCGGGCGATTCTTCCACATCGGTGGGCACGGGCGGCATGATTACCAAGATTCGCGCGAGCCGCATTCTCATGACGGCGGGCATTCAGAGCGTGATTTGCTCGGGCGAGGAGCCCGATGCGCTCGTGCGCCTGGCCCTCGGCGAGAGCGTGGGTACGCTGTTCGATCCGCCGGCTGAGCGCCTGGACATCGCGCCCCGCAAGCTGTGGATCGCACTGGGTGACAAGGCGCATGGCTCGGTGACGGTCGATGATGGTGCCGCGAAGGCGCTGGTCAGCCGTGGTTCTTCCTTGCTTGCGGTTGGTATTCGCGAGGTCGATGGCACGTTTGCCGAGGGCGATGTGCTCGACGTATGCGACCCGAGCGGCATGGTTGTCGCGCGCGGTATCGCCGAGGCTGATTCGGACGTGTTGGAGCTTGCTGCCGGCCGCCGCCAAGACCAGATCGCCGGCAACCGTCTGCTGGCAGACCTGGCCGAAAAGCCCGCGATCCATCGAGATAATTTAATCGTCTTCGCCTAACCAATTGACGCTGCAAACGCCCCTAAGCGGCAATCTGACGTTCAATCGTCGGGCATGAC
>CAJLPX010000054.1 GCA_905208635.1 uncultured Collinsella sp.
GCCAGCCCGTGGGAGGCCAGGGCGCCGCTGACCGGTGGACGGCACCGAGCCGTCGCAAGACTTGAAGAAGGGGGAGGCCTCGCGGCCTCCCCCTTTTTTTGCGTTAACGGGTTTTGTCTCACATAGTAGCTGTGTTTTATAACCCTCGTTTGTCGCATCTTCTGTGAACGGGCTACAATAACTTAGTCTGTGCGATATGGAGGTGAACATGGCTGAAGCTGGTATCGGCGTTGATATCGTCGAGATTTCCTGTATGAAATCAATTCTTGAAAAGACGCCGTCGTTTGCTCGGCGTGTGTTTACCGAAGAAGAGCGCGCGTATTGCGATGCATCATCGCGTCCCGCTGCTCACTATGCGAGCCGCTTTGCTTCGCGCGAGGCGGTGCTTAAAGCTCTTGGCACGGGTTTTAGTCAAGGCGTGGGTCGCCAGGATGTTTCGGTAACGCGTGATAAACTCGGCAAGCCGAAGGCGCTGCTTTCGGGCCGTGCACTCGAGATCGCTCAAGAGCTGGGTGTTGTTGAGGTCGCTCTTTCCATTACGCTTACAGGAGACTTAGCCGTTGCGAATGCCATCGCCATTACCGAAGATGCTCGACCTAAGCCTAAGGAAGAAAAAGTGAGCAACAAGAAACGCGTTGCGCAGACATTTAAAGAGGCTCGCTCTGTTTTAGATGAGCTTGAACAGCTGCAGAATTCAGCATTGACGGAGCACCTGGGCGATGCTTCGCAAGATACGCTAGGAGCATAGATGAAACCGGTTTTGAGTACCGAAGAAGTCGTTCGTCTCGAGGATATCATCGAACGCGAAGGGACTTCGAAGGCCGAGCTTATGGAGCTAGCGGGTGAGTTTGCCGCCAACGAGGTCTTGAAGCTCAATCCCGATCGGGTTCTCGTTCTGGTCGGTTTTGGTAATAATGGCGGCGACGGTTGGGTTGCCGCCGATATCCTGAGCCACAAGGGTGTGGACGTGGATATCGTTTCTCCGGTTGAGCCGGATGAGATTCCTGCTGCTCTGGCACGTCATGTTGCTCGTCGAACTGCCGGCCGCGATGTGCACGTTTGCGTCGGTCCCTCGCGTGACGAACTCGAGGTTTTGATCGATAAGGCCGATGTTGTTGTCGATGCCATTTTTGGTACCGGTTTCCACGGGAATCTGCGTGTGCCGTTCTCCATTTGGATTCCTACGGTCAATGAATGCGCCGATTGTGTCGTATCCATTGATGTCCCCTCGGGCCTGAATGCCGAGACGGGCGTTGTTGATGACGACTGCATTCGTGCCGAGCGCACGGTGACGATGATTGCGCCCAAGATTGGTCTGTATAGCGCTGATGGTCCTGAGTATGCCGGCGATTTGATCTGCGGCAATCTTTACGACCGTCTTGACGAGGTCATCGATGATGTCGACCACGCCGCCGAGATTGTCGAGCCCGGTGACTTAGTTGATTACTTTGCTCCGCTACCATCGAATATCGATAAGTATTCCCGTGGCTCCGTGCTTATTGTCGCCGGATCAGCGCAATATCCTGGTGCTGCCATTATGGCGGCCAAGTCTGCAGCTCGCGCGGGTGCTGGTTACGTGGCAGTCGCGGCTCCTGACGCCTGCGCCAATCTCATTCGCATGGCACTTCCTTCGATTCCGGTCTTTGCTATTCCGTCTGATTCCCGCGGCTCCTTTGGCGCCGCTGCGCGCATGACGGTGTGCGAGATCGCAAAGAAGTACAGCTGCGTGCTGTGCGGTCCCGGTATGACGACGTCTGCCGGCGCTATGCAGGTGGTTTCGGGCTTGCTCGAGCTTGATGTACCGCTAATTTTGGACGCCGATGCACTCAACTGCCTTGCTAAGATTGCCATTGACGGTATTGATAGTAACCCCGAGATGTATCGTCGCGAGCAGCCGTTGGTTATGACACCGCACTATCGTGAGCTTTCGCGTCTGGTTGCCGGTGACGAGGTGAACGACCTTGGTACCGCGATTGCGGCCGCGCAGAAGGTTGTCTGGGCTGCAGGCTCCGACAATCTGGTGGTCATTGCCAAGGGGCCGACGACGGCTATCTGTGGCGTTGAGCGTGTGCTGCTGCCGCTCTCGGGTCCGGCTTCTCTGGCAACTGCCGGTTCGGGTGATGTTCTCGCGGGTATTTTGGCCGGCACGCTTGCCACCATGCGCGACGAGATGGATCGTTGGGAGTTGCTGTATTCGTACGCCGTCGCACTTCACAGCTACGCCGGTTTTGCCGCGGCGACGGAGTATGGTGAGAAGAGCGTCATCGCGACCGATCTTATCGACTTGATCGGTCCTGCCATGGAGCTGGCGGCAAAGGATGCGCTCGAAGATCTGGGAATCATGGACGAAGGGTCGGATGACTAATCATGAATAAAGCCGATTTGACGCGCTGGTCCTGGGTCGAGATCGACCGCGGGGCGCTCCGTCGCAACACGAGGGCCTATAAGAACTTGCTGAATCCGCGTCAGCGCCTGTGCTGCGTGGTCAAGGCCGATGCTTATGGTCATGGAGCTGTTGAGTGCGCCAAGATCATGTATTCGGCCGGTGCCGACATGTTTGCCGTGGCGACGGTTAACGAGGGCGTTGAGCTCCGACAGGGCGGGATTACGAAACCCGTCCTCATCCTAAGCGAGCCGCCTATCGAGGCTATTCCGACGTTGCTCGAGTTTGATATCATGCCCTCGGTCTATACGTCTGACTTTGCTCTTGCGTATGGCGAATGTGCCGTCGCGGCGGGCAAGGTGGGCAAGTATCATCTCGCCATCGAGACGGGCATGAACCGCATTGGCGTACATTACACGCAGGTGCTCGACTTTGTCCGCGGTATTAATTTCCATCGCGGTATTCAGTGCGACGGCGTATTTACTCACTTCGCCACGGCCGATGAACCTTCGGGCTGGGACTACAAACTGCAGTGTCAGCGCTTTACCGAGGCCGTTCAGGCCATTAAGGATGCGGGCTTTGAGTGCGGTATCGTGCACTGCGCCAACACGCCGTCCTCGATGCTCGACCCCTCGATGCATTTTGATATGATTCGCGCCGGCGTCGGCTTGTATGGCATGCAGCCGTGCGAGCTGAGTGGCCGCGTGATGCAGCTTGATCCCGTTATGAGCGTCCATGCGCGCGTGACGCGCGTGGCACACCCTGCGATGGGCGAGGGCGTGGGCTACGGTTTTACCTACCGCGTACCGCGTACGCGCGTTCAGATCTGCACGCTGCCGATCGGTTATGCCGATGGCCTATCGCGTACGCTTTCCAATCGTATGGATGTGCTGTATCGCGGCGAGCGCGTGCATCAGGTTGGCAATATCTGCATGGACCAGTTTATGGTCGCCATTCAGTCCAACCCGGCACACGAGATTCCCGAGGCCGAATATGGTGACGAGATGATTATTGTCGGCCGCGATGGCGATGCCGAGATCACTATGGACGAGATGGCCCGACTGCGCGGCACGATTAACTACGAGGTCGCCTGCGGCTTTGGCATGCGCCTCGACAAGGTCTACGTGTAGGAGTCGCCATGGGCGTCATGCACATTCCCGGCCATACCCATCAGGCGCCACGTGAGGTCGCACTCGAGGAAATTGAGGCCGTTCTGGGCGATTGTCACCTCTGCCAGCTCTACCAGTCGCGCCATAACATCGTGTTTGGCGTGGGAAACCCCCACGCTCGCGTGATGTTTATTGGCGAGGCGCCGGGCCGCAATGAGGATTTGCAGGGCGAGCCCTTTGTGGGGGCGGCAGGCGAGGACCTCAACGGCATTTTGTCGCTGGCGGGGCTCAAACGCGAAGACGTCTACATTGCCAACGTGCTTAAGTGCCGCCCGCCGGGAAACCGCAATCCGCGTCCCGAGGAAGTGCTGGCTTGCTCGCCGTTTTTGCGTGAGCAGATTCGAAGCATCTGGCCCGATATTATTGTGACGCTCGGCAACCCCGCGACGCACTTTGTGCTAAAGACCGAGATTGGCATTACTAAGCTGCGCGGCAGGTTCCACCAGATGGGGCATTTTGTGGTAATGCCCACGTTCCATCCGGCAGCAGCGCTGCGCAATCCGGCGTGGCAGGAGCTGCTGGAGGAAGACTTTAAGATGCTGGGCGACTATCTGGAGCGACATCCCGCGCCAGAGGACGCCTCGGAATAATAAGGAGCATATATGTCCCTGGAGCGCCTGGGGGTAGGTACTTACAAAACGACTTGCGCTGCCGATACGGAGTACTTTGGCGAGCTAATTGCACCGTGCCTTGAGGACGGCGATGTGCTCATCCTGACCGGTGGCCTGGGAGTGGGCAAAACTCACTTTACCAAGGGCGTCTCGCGCGGGCTGGGCGATGGGCATATGGTTACGAGCCCTACGTTTGCGCTCATGGCCGTTCACGATCAAGGTCGTATTCCGCTGTTTCACTTTGATCTATACCGCCTGGAGCATGCCTACGAGCTCGAGGATACGGGCATTTTCGATGTGCTGGGCTATGAGGGTGCTTGCCTGCTGGAATGGGGCGAACAATTCCAAGACGAGCTGACGGATGAGTATCTTTCGGTGACGCTCAAGCGTGATGAGGGCGACAGCGATGTGCGAACGATAACGCTCGAGGCGCACGGTGACCGCGCAATGGAGCTTTCCCATTTGATTGATAAGGCTGTACAAGATGAGCTTGCATAACGACAACGCGCTGGTGGTGGCGCTCGATACCTCGACCGACATGCTTGCCTGCGCGGCAAGATGGATTGATGGGCAGACGGGCGAGACGAAGCTCGTGAGTGGCGATCACATGTGTCGCCGTCACGCCAACGTTGAGCTCGTGAATACCGTTGATGGCGTGCTGGCTCAAGCCGGTCTGGATCGCAGCGATGTTGGTTGCTACGTGGTCGGCCGCGGCCCGGGGTCGTTTACGGGCGTGCGCATCGGCATCTCCACTGCCAAGGGCCTCGCGCGTGGTGCCAATGTTCCGCTACTGGGCGTGTCGACGCTCGATGCTTGCGCTTGGACGGCGTGGAAGGCTGGCGTGCGCGGCAAGCTTGGTATCTTGGCCGATGCTATGCGCGGCGAGGTATATCCGGCGCTGTATATGCTGGTCGATGAGGGACCCGAGCGTCAATTTGAGCGCGAACACGTGGTCAAGGCCGCCGTGGCGCTCGATGAGTGGCGCCGAGCAGCGGACTGGGATCAGGTTCAGCTGACCGGTGACGGTCTCGTGCGCTATGGCAAGCTGCTGGGTGAGGACGAGACCGCCCGCTGCGTGGAGCGAGACCTGTGGTGGCCTTCGGGCGAGGGCTTGCTGCTCGCGCACGCTGCGGGTGACGGCGATCCGGCCCGCGTCCTGCCGATTTACACGCGCCTTTCGGATGCCGAGGAAAACGAGCGCAAGCGTCTTGGTCTTGCCGAGAGTGCGCAGAGCGAAATTACGGGTGTTGCCGATGAGCTCGCCGGTCGTCATCTGCAGTTCCGTCCCATGGGCGCGGCGGATGCCGAGGGCGCGAGCGCGCTGGAGGCTGCCTGCTTTGAAGGTGCCGGACACGAGGCATGGACGCCGGGCATGTTCCTGTCCGAACTGGGCGAGGACGTCGCTGCGCCGCGTAGTTGGTGGGTGGCACACGACGACGGCAAGCTGCTGGGCCTTGCCGGCGGTATGGTCGTGGACGGTGATGTGCAGATTCTGGATGTCGCCGTCGACCCGGCACATCGCCGTGAGGGCATTGCCCGCAAGCTGCTGTCGCACGTGAGCTATGATGCCCAGATGCTTGGCTGCACTACGGCTTCGCTCGAGGTCGAGGACGGTAACGAGGGAGCGACCGCGCTTTATAACGCTCTGGGCTTTACCGAGGCAGGACGGCGCCGCGGCTACTATGGTGCCGGCAAGGACGCCATTGTCATGACGGCTCCGCTGCCCCTGGTGCTTCCGGTCGACAATGCTTCGCCCGAGCCGACGGCGGCAGAGCAGCGCGTATGGCCGCTGCCTGCGCCTTGGCGCTCTGCCGAGGAACGTGTCGAGATTGAGCGTCGCCGCCTCGTACTCGCTATCGAGAGCTCCTGCGACGAGACGGCGGTGGCGATTATCGATGCGGATGGCAATATGCTGGCCAACCAGGTGTCGACGCAGATTGATTTTCATGCACGCTTTGGCGGCGTGGTGCCCGAGATCGCCTCGCGCAAGCACGTCGAGGTGATTGTGAGTGTCGTGGATGCGGCACTCGAGGACGCCGCAGCGTCGCTGGGCCTTACGGGCGGAGCCATTACACCAAGTGAGCTTGCCGCCGTGGGCGTGACACAGGGTCCGGGCCTGGTTGGCGCCCTGGTGGTGGGCGTCGCCTTTGCCAAGGGCTTTGCGTATGCTGCCGGCAAGCCGCTGGTGTGCGTCAATCATCTGGAGGGCCACCTGTTTGCCAACCTGTTGGCGCAGCCCGACCTCAAGCCCCCGTTTATCTTTACGCTCGTTTCGGGCGGGCACACCATGCTCGTGCACGTAAAGGCATGGGGCGACTATGAAGTGCTTGGCGAGACGCTCGACGACGCCGTGGGCGAAGCCTTCGACAAGGTGGCAAAGGCACTGGGCCTTGGCTATCCCGGAGGCCCTATCATCTCCAAGCTTGCCGAGACGGGCAACCCCAAGGCGATCGATTTCCCCCGTGCGCTTAACAGCAGGGGGGACTATCGCTTCTCGCTTTCGGGCCTCAAGACGGCGGTGACGCTCTACATCGAGCAGGAGACCAAGGCCGGGCGCACGATTCACCTGCCCGACCTAGCGGCCTCGTTTGAGGCGGCGGTCTTTGACGTGCAGTACAAGAAGGCCAAAAACGCCCTGCACGCCACCGGGTGCAAGGAGTATTGCATCGGCGGTGGTGTCTCGGCTAATCCGCATCTGCGCGAGATGATGATCAAGAAGCTCGGGCGTCAGGGGATCCGCGTAACGGTGCCACCGCTTTCGGCGTGCACCGACAACGCCGCCATGATCGCAGAGGTTGCCCGCCGTAAATTCGACCGAGGAGAAATCTCGCCGTTCGACGTCGACGCCGATCCAAACATGACGCTGTAGCTGGTACGGCGCGGTCCCCGGACGGAGGGGCCGGATATAAGGTTTCCTGCTCTACAGTCCTGCGCAAGACGAAGGCCACATTAAGTGGCCTTCTTTGCGTGCGGAACTCGCGATAAACCTTATATCCGGCCCCTCCGTCCGGGGACCTTTCTGTATCGATATAGCTTCTGAGCTGGTTTGGCGTCGACAACGTCTGGCAAGGTTAGCCAGCTGCGTTGACTTTCCGGCGTGCTTTAGCTGAAAGAAAAAGATGGTGTGCGGAGCTTTGCTCCGCATTTGAGATGGGAGCTCCCGCGGCTCCCGAGGGGCATCTCTCATGCAAAAACTTTTGTTGGGTAAAGTCCGAGGTCAATGGCGTTTTATACCGAGAAATTCAAAAGAATTTGAAAATCCATTACAAATTTGCGTTGACTTTAGGTAACTAAAGTTTCATACTCCTTTTTCAACCACTGGGGGATGTGAACACGCACGGATCGTTCGCATCATGATTGAAGAGGATTTTTTAGACATGTTCACGCATCAGCTAAACATTATCAGCGTAGTAATTATCTGATGCG
>CAJLPX010000055.1 GCA_905208635.1 uncultured Collinsella sp.
CTCCTATTCTGATGTCTTTGGTTTTCTTATAAATCGTCTATCAGTGCGGTGCTCTTGGCGTAGGCGGTACTGCGTGCCTCAAAGAAATCGGTCTTGACCATGTTGGCGTCGGCGTACTGGCTGACCCATTCCATGCTCTCCGGTTCGCTCTCAAAGCCTGGATACAATGCGGGATAGCCAAGGCTCGTCCAGCGGAGGTTGCCGAGATAGCGGATGTAATCGCTGATCATCTGCCGGTTCAGCCCCGGGATGTCGTCGCCGATTACATAATGCCCCCATGCGATCTCCTGCTCCACGCCCTCACGCATCATCTCGCGCAGCGCTTGTACGCTCTCGGCGGTGAACAACTCCGGCTGCTCCTTTTGCAGCTCCGTGATGATATTGCGGAACAGCCACAAGTGCGTGTTCTCATCGCGGTTTATGTAGCGAATCTCCTGCGCCGAGCCGGGCATCTTCCCGTTTCGGGAGAGATTGTAGAAGAACATAAAGCCGCTGTAAAAATAGATGCCCTCCAAAATATAGTTTGCCATCATCACGCGCAGCAGCGTGGGAGCGTCCTTCCGCTCCTGAAACTCGTTGTAGCAGTCCCCAATGAAGGTGTTGCGGCGCAGCAGATGCTCGTCCGTTTTCCATTGGTAGAGGATGTCATTGCGCTCCACGGGGGAACAGATGGTGTCGAGCATATAGCTGTAGCTCTGTGAGTGGACACACTCCTGAAACGCCTGAATGGACAGGCAGAGATTGACCTCGTTGGCGGTAATGTAGGCGCCGATATTAGGCAGGTTCGCTGTCTGAATGGAATCCAAAAAGACAAGAAAACTCAGAATTTTATCGTAGGCGCTGCGCTCGGCTGACAGCAGGCGGGGATAGTCCTTCACATCCTGCGAGAGATTGATCTCCTCAGGGATCCAAAAGTTGTTCATGGCCTGCCGGTACCAGTCGCTGACCCAAGCGTACTTCATATTGTTGAAGTCGTTGAGGTTGGTGGTATTGCCGCCGATCATGCGCCGCAGGCGCACATCAGGGTCGCCCTCCGGGTTAAAGAGGGGCTTTTTCTTCAGTTCCGTCATGCTATCCTCCTTATGACGAGCAGCTTTCGCAGGCCTCGACCTCAAGGGCCTTGCTGCGGACATAGTAAATGGTCTTGACGCCGGCCCTCCACGCCTCCAAATACAGTCTGAGCACCTGACGCATGGAATAGTCGTTGGTGATATAGAGATTCATGCTCTGCGCCTGGTCAATATGTCTCTGGCGAAGGCCCGCGGCGCGTACCGACCAGCTTTGGTCGATTAGATGCGCTGCCTTATAGTACCACCATGTGTCCATAGAAAGCTCCGGAGCAACGCGGGGCAGCATGCTGCCCTTTTTTTCCTCTAAAAAGAATTTCTTCATAATTGGATCTATGCCCGCCGACGTGCCGGAGAGGATAGATGTGCTGGAGGTCGGTGCGACCGCCAGCAGATAGGCGTTGCGCATTCCCTGCACCGCCACCGTTTTCGCAAGCGCCCGCCACTTTTCGGAGGTATAACCCCGCTTTTCAAAATACGCGCCCGTCTGCCAGTCGCTGCCCTCAAAGAGCGCGTAACGACCCTTTTCCCGTGCCAGAGCTGTGTCCGCCTTGACAGCGGCGTAGTTGATGAGCTCGAACACTGCGTCGGTGAAGGCAAGGTGCTCATCGCTCTCCCAGCGGATGCCGCGCTTTGCCAGCATGTGGTGGTAGCCGCTGACGCCCAGGCCGATGCTGCGGTACTTCTGATTGGTAAGCCGCGCGTATTCCAACGGGTAGAAGTTGAGGTCGATCACATTATCCAGTGCGCGGATGGCCGTTTCCACCGTGCGTTCCATATAGGCCTCGTCCTCCACCGGCAGATTACCGAGAGACAGACTCGCCAGATTGCAGACCACAAACTCACCTGGGCGTGTGGCCGTCACCACTATTGTGTCGCCGTTCTCCGTGTGCACCTCAGTGCTGATGTGCTCGATGGGTGCCATGTTCTGCGCGATCTCCGTACAGAGATTGGAGCAATAGATCATTCCCGTGTGGCCGTTTGGGTTCATATGATTTACACTGTCTCGATTGAAAGCGAAGGGCGTGCCGGTCTCCACTGCCGAGCGAAGCACCAGCCGCACGATGTCCTTGACGGTGACGCTGCGCTTTTCGATGCGCGGGTCATTGACGCAGTCCAGATACCGCTTCTCCCATTCTGTACCCCAGTAATCCTCCAGTGCGTAGCCCTTGACCGTGAGGATCTCATGCGGACACATGAGATGCCACGGCGCGTCTATGTTCTCCTCCGCCAGTCGCCAGAAGAGATCCGGATAGCACACGGCGGGAAACACATCATGTGCCTTCATGCGGTCGTCGCCGTTGTTGGTGCGCAGTTGAAGGAATTCCGGCAGATCCCGGTGCCATGCGTCTAAGTAAACCGCCACAGCGCCCTGCCGCATCCCCAACTGATCCACCGCCACGGCGGTGTCGTTGACCAGCCGGATCCAGCGGATAACACCGCCCGCCGCCCCTTGAAAGCCGCGGATGGTGCTGCCTGCAGCGCGCACCTTACCGAAGTACATCCCCATTCCACCGCCGAATTTAGAGACCTTTGCGAAGTTGTCCAGCGAGCGGTAGATGCCGTCCAGACTGTCCGGCACAGTGTCCACAAAGCAGCTTGAAAGCTGATGGTAGGGCTTTCGTGCGTTGGACATGGTAGGTGTCGCCATCGTGACCTCCATACGGCTGAGCATATCGTAAAAGCGTTTTACCCACCCCATGCGGTCAGAGCCTTCGTTCATAGCAAGATGCAGCGCGATACCCAAAAACATCTCCTGCGGTGTTTCCAGCGGCACGCGGCTGCGTGACTGGATCACATAGCGTTTGAGCAGCAGGTCAAGGCCGGAGTAGGTGAACAGCTCGTCCCGTTCCGGGCAGAGAAAGTCCTCCGCCATGGCAATCTCCTCGTGGGTATAGTGGGCAAGGATATAGTCACCGTAGAGTCCCTTATCCGTCAGATAGCGAAGCCTGCCATAGAGGTCGCCGACGCCGCGCCCCTCCCATTCCTGTGCGTTGCGACAGCGAAAGGAGTGGTTCAGAAGCCGCGCCGCGATGAACTCCCACTTGGGTGCCTCTGCCGTAGTCAGCTCTACCGCCGCCTTGGTCAGTGCCTCAGCCCGCTCATCCTCCGTCATGCCCGGGCGACAGAAACTCTCAAACTTCATTTGAAGCGCCGCGAGGGAGTAGACTTCCTCGGTAAAATCCATCTGGATGCGGCGCAGCACCTCGTCAAGCGAGTCATCCCCCACCGTCCGCGCGATGGTATGCCGGACACGGCGCAGCGCAGACCGCTTTTCGCGGTAGAGGATGTACGCCTTGGCCACCTCATAGTGTCCGCGCTCCATGAGCGTTCGCTCCACCTCGTCCTGCACACGTTCTACGGTGAGCGGCACTGTGACGGAGAGATTGTTGAGAACGGTGGCGAGGATCTCATCCATCTCTCTGCTCCCGATCTCCTTGCCCTGTCCGTCAAACGCCTTTTTCATGGCGTTGAAAATTTTCTCCTGTTGAAAGGGAACAGACTCCCCGTTTCGTTTTCTGATCTCCATTTCGATCCTCTCATCTTCTCCGGTCACTTCTCATGTCCTTTTGAGCAAAGAGCGGGCAAGCGCAGTATCACGCTTGCCCGCTCTGTTTTTGAAAGCCGGTTTTTCTGCAGCCGACGCGGCGGGGCTGTTTGTTGTCTGTTGTCTTGGTTTTGGCTTTCCTGCCAGTTACTTCATAGATTCCAGAATGGCGTCCGCCAGTGCTTCCAGCTCAGTGCGCTTGTCCGTGCCCATGGACGAGGCGAGGCTGAGCCGCTCGTTGAGCACCGTCATGTTCTTAAGCTCATCGTTGACGAATTTCTGCATGAGGTCACCGGACTTCACCGCCCATGAGCCGTTTTCAATGATGGCAAAGGTGCGGTTTTGCAGATTCAGTGCCTTCATATCCATGAGGAAGTCATGCATGGCGGGGTAGATGCCGAGGTTGTAGGTCACAGAGGCCAGGACAATGTGACTGTACTTAAACGCCTCGGAGATCAGCTGGGAGACATGAGTGGAGGACACATCGTACATCGCCACCTTGCTCATGCCCTTATCGCAGAGCGACGTCGCCAGCGCCTGCGCCGCGTTCTCCGTGTTGCCGTACATAGAGGCGTAGACGATGAGCACGCCCTGGGTCTCAGGGGCATAGCGGCTCCATGTGTCGTACTTTTCGATGAACCAGCCCAGATCCTTGCGCCACACGGGGCCGTGGAGCGGGCAGATGTACTTGATCTGATCCAAAACGCCGCCGGCCTTTTTCAGCAGGAGCTGGATGTGGGGGCCGTACTTGCCCACGATGTTGGTGAGGTAGCGGCGGGCGTCGTCCAGCCAGTCCCGCTCGAAGTCCACCTCGTCGGCGAACAGCTTGCCGTCCAGCGCGCCGAAGGTGCCGAAGGCGTCGGCGGAAAAGAGGACGCCTTCGGTGACGTCGAGGGTCACCATGGCCTCCGGCCAGTGAACCATAGGCGCGCCCACAAAGGTGACGGTGTGCTTGCCGAAGGAGAAGGTGTCGCCCTCCTTCACCTCGATGCACTCATGTCCGTCCACATGGAAGCCGAACTGCCGCATGAGCATGAATGCCTTCTCGTTGGAGATCAGTTTCACCTTGGGATGGCGCAGCAGGATCTCCTCGATGCAGGCGGCGTGATCCGGCTCCAGATGGTTGACCAGCAGGTAGTCCAGCTCGCGGCCATCCAGCACATACGCCAGATTTTCCAAAAGCTGGCGGCAGGCAGACCAGTCCACCGTGTCAAAGAGCACCGTCTTTTCATCCAGCAGGCAGTAGGCGTTGTAGCTTACGCCCCGGGGAATGGGAAAGCAGTTTTCAAACAGGGCCAGGCGATGGTCGTTGGCGCCCACCCAGTAGAGGTCGTTCGTTACTTTACGCACGCAATACATCTTATCTTGCCTCCTTCACGGCCTCAAGCCTTTACAAATTGATCCTTCGTCTCCGCGCACTCGGGACACACCCACTCGGCGGGAAGCTGCTCAAAGAGCGTACCGGGCGCGATCTCGCCGTCCTCGTCGCCCAACTCCGGCACATACTCGTAGCCGCAGCCGCTGCAGACGTAGCGGTCGCCGATGGGGGCGGGCTTCGGCGGCGTGGGCCGCTTCATCTTTACCATGGGCGGCGCGGGCAGCTTTTCGCCGCTATCCAGCGCGGCAGTGAGCAGGGGCAGGATCTCCTCCACATCGCCCACGATGCCGTAGTCGCAGTTCTTGAAGATAGGCGCGTTACCGTTCTTATTGATGGCCACGATGGTGGAGGCGTCCTTGATGCCCTTAAGGTGCTGGGATGCGCCGGAGATGCCGCAGGCGATGTACAGATTGCCGGTGAACTTCTGACCGGACATACCCACATAGCGGTTCAGCGGCAGATATTTGAGAGTCTCCGCCACAGGGCGGGAAGAACCGATGGCCGCGCCGGCGGCCTTGGCCAGCGACTCTACCAGTTTCATGTTCTTTTTCTCCCCGATGCCCTTGCCCGCGGAGACCACCCGCTCCGCCTGCGGGATGGGCGTATCCATAGGGATGCCCACGGAGAAGTCGTGACCATCCTTCTTCAGCGCCGCCACAAGGTCGGCCACCTGCTGGGCAGCATCCCCCTCCCGGAAGATGGTCTTTTTGCGAATGCCGGTGATGGGCGCGGGTTTCTTGGCCGCCGAACGGCTCTCGCCGCCGGAGCTCTTGCCCAGCCTGCCCAACAGATGAGAGGCGATGACCACCCGCTGGATCTCGTTAGTGCCCTCGTAGAGGGTGGTGATCTTGGCGTCGCGGTAGGCCCGTTCCACCTCCATGCCCTTGAGGTAGCCGCTGCCGCCGTGGATCTGCAAGGCATCGTTGGTGACCTCCAGCGCGATGTCCGAGGCGTACATCTTCGCCATGGCGGACTCCATGCCGTAAGGCGCGTGCTGCTCCTTCAGCTCCGCCGCGGAGTAAATGAGGAACCGGGCGCAGCGCAGCTTGGTGGCCATATCCGCCAGCTTGAAGGCGATGCTCTGCTGGGCCGCGATGGGCTTGCCGAACTGGACGCGCTCCTTGGAATAGCTCAACGCGTGCTCAAACGCGCCCTGGGCGATGCCCAGCGCCTGCGCGGCGATGCCGATGCGTCCGCCGTCCAGCGTGGACATGGCAATCTTGAAGCCCTCGCCCTCCTTGCCCAATAGGTTTTCCTTGGGAACCTTCACGTCGTTGAAGATCAGCTCCGCCGTGGAGGAGGAGCGAATACCCATCTTGTCATAGTGGTCGCCGAACTCAAAGCCCTTCCAGCCCTTCTCCACGATGAAAGCGGAGATGCCCCGGGTGCCGATGTCCGGCGTGGTGACGGCGAAAACCACATAGGTGTCCGCCTTAGGGGCGTTGGTAATGAAGATCTTGCCGCCGTTGAGGAGGTAGTAGTCCCCCTTATCCAGCGCCGTGGTCTCCGTGCCGCCGGCGTCGGATCCGGCGTTGGTCTCCGTAAGGCCGAAGGCGCCGATCTTCTCGCCCTTGGCCAGCGGAACCAGATATTTCTTCTTCTGCTCCTCGGTGCCATAGGCGAAAATGGGCCATGAGCCGAGGGAGACGTGGGCGGAGAGGATTACGCCCGTGCCGCCGTCCACACGGGCCAGCTCCTCCACCGCGATGGCGTAGCTCAGAGCATCAAGACCGGCACCGCCGTACTCCTTGGGGTAGGGAATGCCCATCCAGCCCAGCTTACCCAGCTTCTTGACAGCCTCCTCGGGAAACTCATTGTTCTGATCCATTAAAAATGCGAGGGGCTTGATCTCCTCCTCCGCAAAACTCCGGATCTTCGCGCGCAGCTCTTCGTGCGCCGACGTGGTTTGAAACAGCATACGGGTACCTCCTTTTAAAATTTTACAGCTTGCTTGTATCTTGGGGATCGGATCCGCCGGTCAGCAGCCTGCGCAGGCTCACGGCACGGAACGCCTCGTCCTGCTTTTGCTGCAAGGCCGCCAGCTGACAGTGGATGGTGCACCGCCCATGCTTGTCCTGCCAGCGGCATTCATATCCCGGCTCCATGCAGGCGCACAGGATGCCCCGCTCCCCCACGACCCCCATGAGATCGTAGAGGGAGGTCGCGTCCAGATCGCAGGACAGCTCGCAGCCGCCGAGAGCGCCGCGGCTCACCCGCACCAAATTGCCGGCGGAGAGCTTGCGCAGAATCTGGTAGGCAAACTGATTGGGGATCAATTCCGTTTCCGACATCTCGGCCACCGAATGCTTCTCCCCGTCCAGCAGCACCCGCAAAATGCGCAGCGCGTAGTCCGTCTCTTTGGTGATGATCATGCTCCACATCCTCTTTTCGCTTGCTTGTTAATACCAT
>CAJLPX010000056.1 GCA_905208635.1 uncultured Collinsella sp.
CCAAGCAGGAGCACTTTATGGGCATGCCGATCAACCCCAACGAGAACATCGTGGTCACCTGCGGCTCCACCGAGGCCATGATGGCCGCCATGATGACGGTCACAAACCCCGGCGACAAGGTCGTCATTTTCTCGCCGTTCTACGAGAACTACGGCGCCGACACGATCCTCTCGGGCGCTGAGCCCATCTATGTGCCGCTCAACCCGCCCACCTTTGACTTCGACCGTGAGGTCCTCGAGGCAGCCTTCCGAGACAACGATCCCAAGGCAATCGTCCTATGCAACCCGTCCAACCCCTGTGGCAAGGTCTTTACCCGCGAGGAGCTCACCTTTATCGCAGACCTGTGCAAAAAGTACGACGCCTACTGCATCACCGACGAGGTATACGAGCACATCGTCTACGCGCCCCACGAGCACGTCTATATGGCCACGCTGCCCGGCATGTTCGAGCGAACCATCAGCTGCAGCTCGCTGTCCAAGACCTACTCCATCACCGGCTGGCGTCTGGGCTACACTATCGCCCCTGCCGAAATCACCGAGCGCATCAAGAAGGTTCACGACTTCCTCACCGTAGGCGCCGCCGCTCCCCTGCAAGAGGCCGTCGTCACCGCCCTCAACTTCGACGACAGCTATTACCAGGAGGTCCTCGACCTCTACACCGCCAAGCGCGACCTATTCTGTCAGGGGCTCGATAGCATCGGTCTTGAGCACAACGTGCCGCAGGGCGCCTACTACGTGATGATGGATATCTCGGAGTTTGGCTATGACAGCGACCTCGACTTCTGCGAGGACCTGGCCTCCAAGGTGGGCGTGGGCGCTGTTCCCGGATCGAGCTTCTTCCGCGAGCCCGTCAACCATCTGATTCGTTTCCACTTTGCCAAGCGAGACGAGACGCTCAACGCTGCGCTTGAGAACCTCAAGTCGCTACGTGATAAAATCAACCCGCGCGGGTAAGGACGGTCAGTAACTAAAGGCACTAAAGAAACCTCGTGAACCCGTTGGGCCATGAGGTTTCTTTTTATAGCGACCTCATTTATTTTTTAGAGCGCTATACTTTAGTCACGGAGCAACTCGTCCAGAGAGGAATACTATGGCAGAGCAGCAGCTTATCGGAGCGCTCGAGGCCGGCGGCACCAAGATGGTCTGCGCCACGGGCTATGCAGACGGCACGGTCCTGGAACGCGAGCAGATTGCGACCACGACCCCGCAGGAGACCGTTGAGGCCGTCAACGCATGGTTTGCCGACAAGGACATCGCCGCGCTGGGCATCGGCGCCTTTGGCCCCACCGCAGTCAACTCTGCCTCGTCCCAATACGGCAAGATCCTGGAGACGCCCAAAACGGCATGGCGCTACTTTGACCTGCTGGGCACCATCCAAAACGAGCTCAATATTCCCTGCGGCTACGACACCGACGTCAACGTCGCCTGCCTGGGCGAGGTCACCTTTGGTTGCGCCCAGGGCCTCACTGACGTGGTGTATCTGACCATCGGTACCGGCGTGGGCGCCGGCGTGCTCTCGGGCGGTAAGCTCGTGCACGGCATGATGCATCCCGAGGCCGGCCACATCCTGGTCACGCGCGACCCGCGCGACACCATCGGCGAGCACAGCGGCTGCCCCTTCCACGACAACTGCCTCGAGGGCCTCATCGCCGGTCCCGGCGTCAAAAAGCGCTGGGGTGGCAAGAGCGCCGGAGAGATGGCCGATGACCCGGAGGCCATGGACCTGCTCGCCGGCTATCTGGCGCAGGCGCTCATGACCTACATCCTGTGCTACGCACCGCAAAAGAACGTCATCGGTGGCGGCGTGGCCGATCACGCCCCCATCGTGCCGCTCGCACGCAAGAAGTGCGCCGAGATGCTCAACGGCTACATCGTCACGCCCGAGATGGCCGACATCGATAGCTACATCGTCAACAACAGCCTCGAGGGCAAGCAGGGCATTATGGGCTGCCTGGCCCTGGGCGCACAGGCGCTTCAGTAGCAGACGCACCCACAGGGCGTGGCGCGCCCGGCAAATCCGACCTACGGAACGACGCCACCACGCCTCATATAAGCTCTCAAATAAAAAAGGCCGCCTAGGACCAAACAATACGTCCTAGGCGGCTTTTTTGGCGCACATCAGCGACCGAAAGAGATATCGGAGCACAACGCCCGTTGCCGCACCACAGCAGTCGATCATCACATCGGTGATCATGCCGGCGCGTCCCGGCACAAAGAGCTGAATCGTCTCGTCGATCGAAGGAATCAGCAGCAGGAACACCGCCGTGGGCAGCAGCACGTCAAAGGTGCGCCGGCCCTCAAAATCAAAGGCGTGCGTTGCCAAGATGCCGAGCACCATATACTCGGTAAAATGCGCGCATTTGCGAACAACAAAGTTGGTCACCCATTCATATGGAAGTCCCACGCTGTGCAGGAAACCGCGGATAGCTTCCATGACCGTTAGGCTCAGCGAGCCCGACCCCGAGCCGGGAACCAGCGAATTGCCCCAGATCAAGAGCGCCATCAGGCAGGTCACGACCGCCCATTTTCGATTGATCTTAACCATGCAGAAGTTATGCCTCCGCGCGGAGCGGCGCGAAGCTGGCGGTACCGCCCTCGATAACGCTCAGATAGGCACGGCCCGTACGCTTGGCGGTAGAGGACTGCAGGCGCTCGATCTCTTCCTCGAGGATCTGATTGACGCGCTCGTGACGACGGTTTTCCATAATGCCGGCGGCAATAGCCTCGGCCCGCTCGATGCTCTCGCGCGAGATACGGGCAGTATCCTCGGGGAACACAGCGCTGTGACGGCCGACATAGGCGGGGGCAGCAGGCTGAGGGGCAGCGACGGGAGCGGGGGCTGCAACAGGAGCAGGCTCGTCAATCTCATCCAGAATCGCGGTGGCGGCGGCCCACATGTCCTCGTGGCCCGAGTAATCGGCCATGGGGACATCAACCTCGAGCGAGGCGTCCGGAAGGTCGCCGGTGTCGATGCGATCTTGGGCATCAATCGATGCGGTGATGGCTGCAGGCTCATCGAGGTCATCGAGATCGATGTCCGCGGCACCGGAAATGATAGGCATGCTGGCGAGGTTTGCGTTGTACGGCGCAGCCTCAGCCGCCTGCTGCTGGGCAGGAGCGCCCCAAAGCGAGCTTTCGGCGGCACGGCGGGCGGCAACGGCCTCCTCGTCCGCGGTCATGGCTTCATCAACGTACGAATTATCGGCAGAAACGTTCGCGTCCGCCGAGGTAGCGCTGTAGGCGTTATTGGCTGCCGCGTTGGCAACGAGTGCCACAAAAGCCGCCGTGCTGCCCGCAGGGGCGGCCTGGGAGCCCGACACGGCACGCGCCGCGGCGGCGATGTCGTCGCGATTGAAGGAGCCGGTCTGCCCGCCGTTGGTGAGCTCGTCGATGGCGACTTGATAGACGTCGCGCGAGCGCGCAGGGTCGCAGCTAACCGGCGAATCGTCGTCGAGCATGCTGTCGATCATGGACCAAGCCTCGGCCTCGTCCATAGCATCTGCGGCTCGAGCGATGGTAGGGACACCATCATCGGCATGACGGCGCTGGAACGCACCAGTCAGGCCGGAAAGGAATGCCGAGGTAGACTGCTCCGACTGAGCCTGAGAAGCAGAAGCCGCAGCGTACGGAATCGCATCCTGCTGCTGAGCTGGAATCGAGGCGGTCTTGAACTCGCTTTGATGCTGATTGAGATTGGCGGCACCGCCCATGGCATCGGGCTGGAACAGACGCTCTTCACGCTGCGCACGATACTCGGAGATACCCAGCGAGGCGGCATAGATACCCACGCCCGCCACCGCGCCCACGGCGAAGGGAACTGCACCCGCCACGACCGTCTCGTTCACCGACGAAAACGGCAGCGTCGCGGCATACATAACCACGGGAGCGGCAAGGCCGATCCCGCACGAAAGTCCGGCAAGGACTGCTCGTTGTGTTGCATCAGAAGAAGCCATGAGCTCTCCCCATCTTCCAGCACCCAAATCGCATCATTCAGTTGGCTGCGCGAGAGAAGATGAAGCGGGGCTATGCCCCAAAGCAACGGTATATGGTTCGTTTCATCTGCGTTTTCCGTCGCGAAGCTTAAAAGCTATTATGCGAAACCGCCCTGCCGATTGCAAGCGACGATGTCGGATTGAAACGGGAAACCTGCTGCTCGTCGGTCTTACGGTCAAAAATAAGCGCGGAGCGGCGCTATGGAAAAGGGCCGAGGCTCAAAGCCCCGACCCTCTATCGCATTGATGACTATCGTTGCGTGTGGATGACAACCTAGAACGTCTGCTCGTAGTCGCTGTGTTTTTTGGCCGAACGCACCAGGAACTCCTGGTTCGTGTTGGTGCCCTTAAGACCCTTGATAAACGATGCGGCCGCGCGCTCGGTGTTGTTCATGCCGGCAAGAATGCGACGCAGACCAAAGACAAACGGACGCATCTGCTCGTCGACCAACAGATCCTCGTTACGCGTACCGGAGGCAACGGGGTCGATAGCCGGGAAGATGCGGCGGTCGGCCAGGTCGCGGTCGAGCTTAAGCTCCATGTTGCCGGTGCCCTTGAACTCCTCAAAAATGACCTCGTCCATCTTGGAACCGGTGTCGATGAGGGCAGAGGCCAGGATGGTGAGCGAGCCACCGTTCTCGATATTGCGGGCTGCACCCAGGAAGCGCTTGGGCGGATACAGGGCCGCCGAATCGACGCCGCCCGAAAGGATGCGGCCTGAGGCGGGCGCCGCCAAGTTGTAGGCACGGGCAAGACGCGTGATGGAGTCGAGCACCACCACAACATCGCCACCCAGCTCCACGATGCGCTTGGCGCGCTCGATGACGAGCTCTGCCACGCGGGTGTGGTTGTCGGCAGGCATATCGAAGGTCGACGCCACAACCTCACCCTTGATGGAACGCTGCATATCGGTGACCTCTTCGGGGCGCTCGTCGACGAGCAGGCAGATGAGGTGCACCTCGGGGTTGTTAATCGAGATAGACTGGCAGATCTTCTTGAGGATCGTGGTCTTGCCGGCCTTGGGCGGGGACACGATCAGGCCACGCTGACCCTTGCCGATCGGTGACACGATGTCGATGGCGCGACCGGTAATAGAGTCCTTGCCGTGCTCCATGCGCAGCGGCTCGTTGGGATAGACCGGGGTGAGGTCGCCGAACTTGGGACGGTTGCGAATCTGCTCGGGGTCCAGACCGTTGACGGTCGTGATTTTGGCGAGGCCGGCGCGCTTGTCGCCGCCGCGCGAAGGACGCAGCGAGCCCTCGATGACGTCGCCCGTGCGCAGGCGCGCGGAGCGGATGAGGTAGGCGGGCACGAAGGCGTCGTCGTTGGACTTCATGTAGCCATGGGCGTGGATGATGCCGGAGCTGTCCGGGCGAATCTGCAGAATGCCCTTGATGTCGCGGAAGCCCTCGGCCTTCGCAGCGGTGACGTAGATTTCCTCGACGAGCTCGGCCTTCTTCTTGCCGGTCGTCTCGATCTCGAACTCCTTGGCCTTCTCGCGAAGTTCGGCGACCTTCATGGCAGCGAGCTCCTCGCGCGAAAGCGTGGGCTCAGTGGGAGCGGCATTACGCTCCTTGTTGCGTTGCTTGCGATCGCGCTGGCGGTTGCGACGGTCGTTGTTGCGCTCGTCCTTGCGCTCGTTGCGCTCCTCGTTGCGCTTGTGCTGGCGACGGTTGGGGCGAGCGCCGTCTTCGCTCTCGGCGGGGGCGGCACCATCGGTTGCGGTGGTGTCAACATTGGCCGCAGCTGCGTCATTGGCCTCGGCGCCAGAATCAACCTGCGCTTCGACATCAGCATGCTGCTCGGCGGCCTTGGCCTTAACGGACTTCTTGCGACCGCGCTTGGGCTTCTCGGATGCAGGCTGTTCGACGTCCTGGGGCTCGGCGGCATCAGTCGATACATCGGCGGTCGTCTCGGCGGAATCCTCGGACGCGCCCTTCTTGGCAGCCTTAGCCTTGGACGTGCGCTTAGCAGCAGTGCGACGCCTGCGACCGGGACGGACGTCGGCGGGCTCGGCATCGGCGGGAGCGGCCTCGGAAGTCGTAGCATCCTGGACGGGTGCATCGGCAGCGGTTGCAGACTCGGCGGTCGCCGCAGCATCCCGAGCGGCGGCAGCTGCTGCTGCGGCCTTCTCTGCCTCGACAAAGGCCTTGGGCTTGCGACCGCGACGGTGCGGGCGCAAAGCCGGATCGACAACGGGAACTTCGTTGGCCTCGACAGGCGCAGCGGGCTCAACAGGCAATGTGCCCTCCCCTGCCGCGGAACGGACCGAAGCCTCAGTGAGCTCGGGGGCTACCTGTTCCGCAACTTGCTCGGCCTTAGCAGCCGTGCGGCGGCGTGTGCGCGGTGCCGGCTTCTCGGTCGGCAGGTCGGCGGCAGGGGTCTCGATGGCGGCAGGCGTCTCGGGCACAGACGGAGCTGCAAGCTCGGTCAGAGCCGCGGCCTCGCGCTCGGCAGCACGACGGCGGGCGCGCACCACCTGAGCCTCGCTAATCTGCGCCAACGCACGTGCCTGCGCGACCTCATCGGAAATTGGCGCCGAGGAGTCAGCTGCAACGGTGCGCTTGGCGCGCGTCGTGCGCGTGGTACGGCGCTTGGGCTTGGTGACCTCCTCGCCGTCAGCGGCAGGCTTGGCCGTGCGGCGCGCGAGCTTGGGCTTTGCCGGAGCAGCCTCCTCACCAGTTGCAGGCGCAGGCGTCGAAGCAGCCTTAGGCGTCTCGGGAGCCGAGGCTTGCGCGGGCGCCGCGACCTGGTCCGACGCAACCGGTGCAGCGGGAGCGGCTTGCGTCGTCGTTATTTCGTTTTCTTGCTGTTGATCAGACACAGTGTTTGCTCAACTTTCTTTTCAAGCCCTGTGATCACATGCTCCCTGCATAAACCTTCAGGGCGGCTAAACAGTCTAGTTCCGTTCAAAACGACGGACATCATTGATCTGTATCGAGATGATTGCGTCAACTACGCAGCGTTAGTGTAACACAACCGCCGCCACCTGCAACTTAGTCATTGGGGGCGTTCTTAAACGACTAGTCAAAAGGGACACTCTTTGGTCTACCACCCACAAATCAGACTGCCTCCGCCAAAACTATGGCGGTTTACTACGACGAATCGATCAACCGCGACCACTCCGAAACATGTTGAACTAAAACCACAGGTAGATGCCTTGCGCTTTTTTGCGAAAAGCCGGCGTGGTTGGAAATTCCCAATTCATCGTAGTAAACCGGCATAGTTTCGTATTTCCAGCAGTTCCAAATTCGTCAATACGTCGGCATTTGCGAAAAAAGCCCGACCTCC
>CAJLPX010000057.1 GCA_905208635.1 uncultured Collinsella sp.
ACCTCGATCAGGCCGATGTTCTCCTTCTTAATGTGGTGATACTCGGCATGCGGGTGGAAAACGCCCAGCGGATGCTCGTCGGTCGTGATATTGCAGCGAAGCGCCAGGTAGGCCTCGTAAATCTCGCCGCCGGCGTTGCCGCGGGAGTCGACGCGGCGGATGACGGGCGTCACGGTGTTGTGCGCTACGCCGTCGGCCGTGTGCGCGATAACGCCCGCAGACTCGTCGGTCCACTCGCGCCAGGCGAGGATAATCTTCTCGGCAGCGTCGAGCAGCTGAGCGCGGTCATGCGAGCGCAGGCGCAGCACCGAGAGCGGCCACTGCAGCACAGTGCCGGTGACCTGGTCAAAACCGGGCACGCTAAACTGCGAGACCTCGGCGGCATGCATCATGGGGAACTCGTGCGCGCCGCCCTGGAAGTGGTCGTGCGACAGAATCGAGCCGCCCACGATAGGCAGGTCGGCGTTGGAGCCGATGAAGTAATGCGGGAACAGGTCCACAAAGTCGAGCAGGCAGGTCAGGCCCTTGCGGTCGACGTGCATCGGACGATGCTCGGAGCTCATGGCAATGCAATGCTCGTTAAAGTACGCGTACGGGCTGTACTGGAAACCCCAGCGCTCGCCGTTGAGCTGGATGGGGATAATGCGCAGGTTCTGGCGAGCGGGGTGAGCGCCGCCGTCGGCTGCGGCGGAGCGTCCGGGATAGCCCTCGTTTTCGATGCAGAGCTGGCAGGCGGGATACTTCTCGCCCGTGTTCTTTGCGGCACCAGCCGCGGCGATATCGCGTGGGTCCTTCTCAGGCTTGGAGAGGTTGATGGTGATCTCAAGATCGCCCCAGTTGGTGGGGGTGCTCCATTTGATGTTGCGCGCGATGGCGGCACGGCGCACGTAGCCGGCGTCGCAGCACAGGCCGTAGAACCAGTCGGTTGCGGCGCGGGGCTCGTTGACGCCCATGCGTCCGTTGAACTCCTCGTTTACAACCGAAGGCCTCGGCATGAGCGCACCCATGATGCGCATGGCGATGCGGTCGCGGCCTGACGCCGTGTCCTCGGCGGCACCGTTGGTAACGGCGGCCTCGGAAAGCGCGGCAAGCGTGCCTTCAAGATCAAAGTCGGGCAGGGTATTGGGGTGCAAGAGCGAGAGTTTCTCAACCTGGAGCGCCCAGGCCATATCGAGTGCGGGACCCGTGGCGCCGATGCACTCCAAAATGGTGTTGTATGCCCAGATCCGGTCGTCCTGGCCGATCATCGATCGGTGGATGGCGTACTCGATCAGGTTCTGCGCGGCCTCTCGCACGTCAGTCATTACAGCCATGCCGCGTAAGCCCCCTTGTCAGAGATGGCGTAGTGACGGGCAGAGCCCTCGCCCAGCCAGCCGTTCATCTTGGCAATGAAGGTGTCGACCAGATCGAGCGGCACGAAGGCCTGGATGGTGCCACCAAAGCCGCCACCGTGGATACGGACGGCGCCGCGGCCGTCGAGCACGTGCTCGGCCAGCGCCAGGGCATACATGGAAGGCTGCTCGGAACCCAGCTTGGCAACAACATTCTGCAGGTACATGGCAGAGCTGGCGCCGGACTCGCGCGTCAGGACCAGGAACTGGTCAATGTCGCCAGCGTTCAGGGCTGCCCAGCGCTTGTCGACCAGGCCGTTCTCGTACCAGTAGTGAACGGCACGCAGGCAAGCGCGGTCGCCCAGCTTGGCGCGCAGCTCGGGGAGCTTGGCGTCAAAGTCGGCAACGTTGACCTCGCACAGGCGTGCCTTGCCAAACTCGGCGGCGACGTCCTGCATCTCGCGCGGAACGGCGGCGTAGTCGTCGGTAGCCGCCACATGGTCGGCGCCAACCTTAACGAGCACGAGCGCATAGCCGTGATCCTCAAAGTTGAGCTCGAGCTTCTGGGTCTTAGGCTGAGCCTGATCCTCAAAGTCCATGTAGGCGAGGCCGCCCAGGCACACAGCCGCCTGATCCATAAGACCGCAGGGCTTGCCGTAATAGTTGTTCTCGGTGCGCTGGCTCATCTGGGCGAGCGCGACGGGCTCAATGGCGGGCGCGCCCCAGAGCGTCTCCATGGCGCAGCCGTAAGCCGCCTCGACAGCGGCGGAGCTAGAAAGGCCGCCACCCGAGGGGACGGAGCAGGTAAAGGCAAAGTCGAAGCCCTGGGGCTCAACGCCCAGAGCAGCGATTTCGTGGGCCATACCGCGCACGAGGCTTGCGGACGTGCCCTTCTCGGACTCTTGAATATCCAGCGTGTCGAGCGTGATCTCAAACGTAGGATAGCCCTCGTCGGCGACGCGAACCTTGTTGGAATCGGTCGCCACGGCAATGCCGTCGACGGCGACATCGAGCGAGCCGGCGATAACGTGACCGCCCTCGTGATCGGTGTGGTTGCCGCTGATCTCGGAACGGCCGGGCGCGTGCACATAGAGCACCTGGCGATCGCCGATGGGGCCAAACTCCTCCTCAAACAGCTTGGTGAGCGTGGCGAGTGTCTTTTCGTCGGGGGTGGTCATGAGGGTCCTTTCCTTGGCGCATACTGACGAGTTTTCCGTCGTAGTGAGTACGTTAACAATCTGAAGTGGCATAAACTCAGCATCTACGATGCCGCACGTTACGGGCTATGTTAACGTACTCATAACACAACACTTATCACTTTTTGAGAATCTGGTAATCGGTAGAAATCCAGCCGTGAACGGTATTGCCGTATGGACTTATAGAGCAGAAGAGTTGCGGATTGAAAAAGTAGAGTACGTTAACATGCGTCCGACGATAGCGGGCCTCGGCGCGGGGTGTATTTCTGCCCGGGCCGGCATGCACGCTATTCAGATCTCGCAAGGGTGAAGGTGATCCTGTGGCAAGGCGCCCGTCCAACGATACAGGTACGCGTCCGGTCTCCATGGCCGACGTCGCCCGCGCTGCTGGCGTTTCGCAGCAGACGGTTTCGCGCGTCGCCAACGGCTTGCCCAACGTTAACGAGCAGACGCGCCAGCGCGTGCAAGCCGCGATGCAAGAGCTCGGCTTTCGTCCGAGTTATGCCGGTCGCTCGCTGCGCGATGGCCGTTACCATTCGGTTGGCCTGTGCATCAACGATGTCACCAAGTTTGGCAACCTCTCAATGATCGACGGCATCGCCAGCGCTGCTCGCGAGCATAATTGCGCCATCACGCTGGTCGAGATGTCCAAGACCGAGGAATTCTCGCTTGCCGAGGCAACGCGTCGTATGGCCGCATTGCCGGTGGACGGCATCATTATCGGCATGAGCCGCATGGCGCCCGATTTTGAGACGTTTGATCCACTGCCGGGCATTGGCACGGTCATCGTTACCATGTACGCGCATCCGCGCGTGACCACGGTCGATTCCGACCATTACGGCTGCTCGCTATTGCTTATGGATCACCTGTTTGAGCTGGGACACGAGCGGATTCGCTTTATCGGTGGCCCGTCGTTCTCGGTTGACGAGCAATTTCGTCGCGCCGGTTGGCAGGATGCGCTCGAGCGTAAACACATTAAGCCGCAGGCGCCGCTCGAGGGCGATTGGTCTGCCAACAGCGGTTACGAGGCCGGCAGATATCTGGCCGAGCACGACCGCACCATGACGGCGATTTACGCGGCAAACGACCAGATGGCAAACGGTGCCATCGCCGCGCTGCGCGATAGCGGCTTGCGCGTGCCCGAGGACGTGAGCGTGGTGGGCGTCGATGACTCGCTCGACGACTTTGTCGCACATAACGAGCTCACGACCGTTCGATTCGACTTGCATCAGCGTGGGCGCGAGGTGTTCGAGCATGCGGTTCCCGAGGCGGGTACGGCGGGCAAAACCGTTGCCATTCGTATTCCCGGCCAGCTCATCATTCGACATAGCACGGCGATACCGCGCTCATAGTTTGTGCTGGTAAACGGCGATTTATCGCATTTCAATAACAATCGGTAAGGATGCCGGCAGATAGCTGTTGGGATGCAGCCGAGTGCTATGATAGACGGGCTCTTTTGTCTATCTAGGAGGCTTTGCCTGATGGAGATCACCAAGGATATCCGCTACGTTGGCGTCGACGATCACGACATTGACCTGTTCGAGGGCCAGTACGATGTGTCCGAGAACGGTATGGCATACAACAGCTACGTTATCTTGGGCGAAAAGATCGCTGTCGCCGATTCAGTCGACGGCGGTTTTGTCGACGAGTGGCTCGGTAACATCGAAGCCGTGCTCGACGGTCGCACGCCCGATTACCTGGTCGTTCACCATATGGAGCCCGATCACTCCGCTGGCATCGCCGCCTTTATGGAGCGCTATCCCCAGGTGCAGATTGTGGCCAGCATGGGGGCCTTCCGCATGATGGTTAACTACTTTGGCACCGATTATCCCGAGCGCAAGATGGTCGTCAAAGAGGGCGACGTGCTCGACCTGGGCGGCCACAGCCTGACGTTTGTCGGCGCCCCCAACGTTCACTGGCCCGAGGTGCTGTTCTCTTACGAGGCCACCGACAAGGTGCTCTTTAGTGCCGATGGCTTTGGCAAGTTTGGTGCCAATGACATCGAAGATCCGGAAGGGTGGGCCTGCGAGGCACGCCGTTACTACTTTGGCATCGTGGGGAAGTTCGGCAAGTTCGTGCAGGCCGTGCTCAAGAAGGCCGCCGACCTGGACATCCAGATTATTTGTCCGCTCCATGGCCCCGTGCTGACCGAGAACCTGGGCTACTACCTCGACACCTACAACACCTGGTCGAGCTATCAGCCCGAGGACGAGGGCATCACCATTGCTTACGCGAGCGTGTACGGCCATCTGAAGGCTGCCGTTGAGGAGCTCGCATCTGCGCTCGAGGCCCGCGGCCAGAAGGTCTCCGTCTTTGACTTGGCTCGCGACGACATGGCCGAGGCCGTTGAGGATGCGTTCCGCTATGACCGTCTGGTACTCGCTTCCATTACCTATCAGGGCGAGATCTTCCCGTTCATGAGCACCTTCATCCATACGCTCGCCGAGCATGCCTACCAGAACCGCACCGTGGCGCTCGTCGAGGCTGGCTCCTGGGCACCTGCCGCCGCTAAGGTTATGACCAAGGAGCTCGAGGGCATGAAGGACATCACCCTGACGCAGAACAAAGTGACCGTCCTGGGTTCGCTCAACGACACCTCGCGCGCTCAGATAGAGGCCCTCGCCGACGAGCTTTCCAAGTAGCGATACGTTCACTTTTAACGCTCAAACCACCACAAAGGGGACAGGCACCTTTGTGGTGGTTTTTGTTTAAGCGTCGGCGATGATGAGATTTGGGTGGGCGTCGTCGGCGGTCTCGGCGATTGAGGTGGCGACGGCATGATCGGGGTCACGGTCCATCACGATGGCGTCGACATCGGTCAGCTCGGCAAAGCGGTACATGCCACGTCCGTTAACCTTGCTGGCGTCCATGAGGGCAACGCTTTGACGGGCGGCGCCGACCATAGCCGCTTTGGTCTCGGCCATCTGGGGAAAGTCGGTGGTAAAGCCGCAGCCGGGAACGAAAGCGCCAGGGCACATGACGGCAAGATCGGCGTGGACCATTTGGAGCGCCTGCATGGTAAGTGGGCCGTACAGATAGCGATGGCCTTTGCGCAGTGCCCCGCCCAGCATGACGACATCGACTGAGGGCATGCTCTCGTCGATGTAATCGGCAATGGTAATGTCGGCCGTGATGACGGTGATGCCATCGCGCTGGTCGAGGAGCCGAACGAACTCGAGTGCCGTGGTGCCCGAGTCGACGAGCAGCGTGTCGCCGTCATTGACGAGCTCGATGGCGCTTTGCGCGATGGCCTGTTTGGCGGCAACGTTGACATTGATGCGGCGATCCTGCGTGGAAACGGTCAGCCGCTTCTGGAGCGATACGGCACCACCATGTGTGCGGCGGAGCTTGCCGGACTCGGCGAGCGCGTCCAGGTCGGCGCGGGCGGTGACGGAGGACACGCCAAAGGTCTGGGCGATTTCGGCTACCTGCACCGAGGCATTATGTTCGAGCATCTCCATGATGGCGGCACGACGCTCATCGGCGAAAGCGCGGGTTGTTGTGTGGGTCACTGCTGCTCCATCTCCAACCGAAATTTGCAGGAATTGTGTTGACTCTATTTTCGTTCATTTTCTTTTTGAGTAAGAAAACGCCTTTCGATTACTTACTTTTTCTATAAAAGAAAGATGATCAAGGCTCAAAACTCAATTTCGAACACGCGCGCTCGGGTTCGACTCCTTCCGTTTGCTTTTCAAAAATGAAGGTTGGACCTCGCGCGATGACAATATGTCGCATGTGCAAAGCCGCTGAATTTCATACAATGAGCGCAGCAAAACGCAAGGTAAAACACCTTGTGAACAACTACGCCCGATGTCCAGATGCGGGCGAGGGAGAGGAGCAAACGCTCATGGCACTTGTTACCACCGAAAAGATGCTCAAGGACGCTCAGGCCGGCCACTACGCCGTCGGCGCGTTCAACGTCGAGAACCTCGAGTTTGTTATGGCCGTTCTGGCCGCTGCCGAGGAGACCAAGTCCCCCGTCATCATGCAGACTACCCCGGGCACCATCAAGACCGCTGGCCTGGATTACTTCTATGGCATGGTCAAGGCCGCTGCCGAGCGCGCTTCCGTGCCCGTCGCTCTGCACCTCGATCACGGCGATGGCTATGACCGCTGCATGCAGGCTTTCCGCACGGGCTACACCTCCGTCATGATCGACGGCTCGCACGAGTCCTTCGAGGACAACATTGCCCTGACCAAGTCCGTCGCCGATGCTGGCCGCGCCATGGGCGTGCCCGTCGAGGCCGAGCTCGGCAAGGTCGGCGGTAAGGAGGACGACGGTCCCGCGGTTGAGGGCGAGAGCCCCTACACCGATCCTGCCGAGGCCAAGGAGTTTGTTGAGCGCACTGGCTGCACCTCGCTGGCCATTGGCGTTGGCACCAGCCACGGCGTGTACACGAGCGATCCGCACATCGAGCAGTCCGTGGTCAAGGCCATCCGCGACGCCGTCGACGTGCCGCTGGTTCTGCACGGCACCTCCGGTGTGCCCGATGAGCAGGTTGCCGAGGCTGTGAAGAACGGCATCTGCAAGGTTAACTACGCCACCGAGCTGCGTCAGGCTTACACCAAGGGCTTCATGGCCTACATGGCCGAGAACCCCGCCTGCTTCGACCCCAAGAAGCCGGCCAAGGAGGGCATGCG
>CAJLPX010000058.1 GCA_905208635.1 uncultured Collinsella sp.
CCCTGGAGGTAGGCGCGGCGGGTGATGCGCTCGTTGGTGCCGTGGACGCCGCGGTCGCACTCGTCATCGTCGACCACAAACGCCGAAAAACGAATGCATTCGGAGCAAATGTGCTGGTAGTTGGCAGCGTCGGTCGCGCCGATCACGGTCGAGGGAACAATCGCCAACGGCTCGGATGATCCGTTTTCCTCCGTCCCCTTTGGATCGCGGAAATAGCGGGCGGCGATGGAGCGAACCGCCTCGAGGCCGGGACCACCGATGCGCGGGGACGGCGAGGGCTCGGAGCTGCCGGGGCCCAGCTCCACTTCGACACGACCGGCAAGGTCCGCCCCGGCAACCGCCTCACGGCAGCGCGCCACAACGTCGGCCACGCTCGTGCCCTCGAGCATGCGGAAGTTAATGTTGGCCCACATATCCTGCGGCATTACGTTGGCGCCGGCGCTGCCTCCCTCGATCTGCGTGGGCGCGCAGGTGGTCGTCACCAGCGGATAGAGCTTTTTGCTGGCGAGGCACTCGCGCACGATGGCATCCCCGTTGGCGGCAATCTCATCCGCCGTGTAGAGCCCCAGCTCGACAAGCTGCGCGGCAAGCAGATCGGTCACGCGCGTCGGCCACTCGATATCGCAGATTGCGGTGATGGCACGGCTCAACACCTCGAGCGACGTGCCGCCGTAGGGGTTGGAAGAATGCCCACCCGCGTTCTTTGTCTTGAGCACAATGTCGGCATAACCCTTCTCAGCCAGGTCGGCGTGCATGAGCCAACCCTCGCCCGCGTTGTACTCGGCAGCCGAAACAATACGGTAGTCACCCTCGTCGATCAGATATTCAAGTTCAACACCGCGCTCCTCGAGCACGCGGCCGATAGCTCCAGCGCCGTACTGCGTGGTTTCCTCGTCCTGGCCAAAGGCGAGCAACAGCGAACGCTTGTGCTCCCAGCCGTGCGCCAACGCATACTCAACCGCCTCGAGAATGCCTGCGACCTGATCCTTCATGTCGATAGCGCCGCGACCCCAAATGTAGGTGTCGTCCACCTGTCCGCTAAAGGGGGCGTGCGTCCAGTCGGCCTCGGTACCCGGCACCACGGGGACCACGTCCATGTGGCCCATGAGCATGACGGGTTTGAGGGCGGAGTCGGAACCGCTAAGCGTCACCAACAGCGAGTGGTCGATAAGCTCGACCTCGCCCGCCGCAAACACGCGCGGCCAGGCCTGCTGCATATAGGCGCGCAGGTCGTCGAAGGGCTGCCAGTCCACCGCCTCGGCATCCATGCTCGAGATGGTCGGAAACGACAGCACGCGGCCCAAGCGCTCGCACGCGCCGGCCTCGTCCATATCGGCAAAATCGTCCTCATGCGCAAAGAAGCGCCAAACCTCGGCCATGACATCCTTTCGATTGTGACGACAAAGGCCGCCCCACGGGAGCGGCCCTGCAACGCAGGCGTTTGCGCCGGTTATTTGTCCTCGAGATAGCGAGAGAGGAACTCGCGAGTGCGCTGATGTTTGGGGTTGCCAAAGAGCTCGGCCGGCGCGGCGTCCTCGAGCACCACGCCCTTGTCCATAAAGACCACGCGGTCGGACACCGTGCGGGCAAAGGCCATCTCGTGCGTGACGACAACCATGGTCATGCCGTCGGCCGCGAGCTTGCGCATGACCTCGAGCACCTCGCCCACGATCTCGGGGTCGAGTGCCGAAGTCGGCTCGTCGAACAGCATGATCTGCGGACTCATGCACAGGGCGCGAGCGATGGCCACGCGCTGCTTTTGGCCACCGGACAGGCGACCCACGGCGGCGTGCGCGAACTTTTCGAGTCCCACGCTCGCCAGATGCTCCATCGCGACCTTCTCGGCCTCGGCCTTGCTCATCTTTTTGAGCGTGACGGGCGCGAGCGTGCAGTTGTCGAGCACATCCATGTTGTTGAACAGGTTAAAGCCCTGGAACACCATGCCGATGTCCTCGCGGAGTTTATTGATATTGCAGCGCTCGGCCGTAAGGTCCTGGCCGTGGAACCAGATGTGGCCCGCGTCCGGGGTCTCGAGCAGGTTGAGGCAGCGCAGAAAGGTCGATTTGCCCGAACCCGAAGCACCGATGATGGTGACGACCTCGCCGGGATTGACGGACAAGTCGATACCCTTGAGCACCTCGAGCGAGCCGAAGCTCTTGCGCAGGCCCTCGACGCGGATGAGTGACTCTTTAGTTTGTGCGGCGGCCGCGGTGCCGGTAGTGGCGGTATCTGCCATGATGATTCTCCTCGTCTTAAGCCTAGTTAGAGCTGGGCAGCGTGGCAGGAGCCTCGGCGCCGAGCTTTTTGCCAAAGGCCTCGAGCAGGCGGCTCGCCACGAGCGTCAGGATCAGGTAGACCACGAGCGCCACGCAGTAGACCTCCATCTGGCGGTAGTACACGCCGGCGACGGTGGTGGTGGCATACATGAGGTCGAACACGCCGATGACCGAGAGCACCGACGAATCCTTGATGTTAATGATGAGCTCGTTGGTGAGCGCCGGAATCGCGTTTTTAATGCCCTGGGGGAACACGACCTTGCGCATAGCCTGCCACTGCGAAAGCCCCAGCGAGCGCGCTGCCTCGGCCTGGCCGGGATCGATGGACTCGATGCCGCCGCGCAGGACCTCCATCATGTAGGCGGTGGAGTTGAGCGAGATGGTAACGAGGCCGGCGGTGAAGGTACTCCAAATCTGGTTGGCCTGGGCAGTCTCGAAGCCCATGCCGCGCAAAACGGTGAAGCCCGCGTAATAGATGAGCAGGCCCTGGACCATCATGGGCGTGCCGCGCACGATGGTGGAGTAGACGGTCGCAAAGCCGCGGCCGATGCTCTTAAAGAAGCGCACCAGGTCGTTGTCTACGCGGTCGAAGGTCTGAATACGCAGGAACACAAAGAGCAGCGCCAGGAAGAATGCGATGACGGTGCCGAAGGTGGCAAGCGCGATGGTGATCTCGATGCCACGGATGAAGAAGTCGCCGCTCTTGTAGGTCATGTAGACCAAGCTCGACAAAAAGTCGCTGGGGTTGGAATCCGAGACAATGCTCACCTGCACCAGATCGATAAACGACATGACGCAGCGGTCGACAAAGAAGATCGCCGCGATGACGACCACGACATAGCTGCCCAGGCGCGCGCCGCGACGGAAACGCTCGGATGCAAACGGTGACTTTTCGCGATAGTCGCTCCAGTGCATAACCTTGGTGACGAGCGCTGCCGCCGACACGACGATCCAGGCCCAAAGAATCGCCCAAAGGCAATCCTGGAAGATGCCGGTGGGCGCCAAAAAGCTCAGCGGCGTGGGGTTGCGCTGGCTAAATGCCAAGCCGAGCGCCGCGATAACGCTCGTGCCCAGGTACACATAACGGTGGTCGGCCTTGATAAAGGAGGCCAGACGATTGATGCCTTTCATGCTGCCTCCCTATGCCGGCTGACGGTCGAGGCACGCGTCCCACATTTGGTCGCGCTCCTCTTGGCTAATGCCCTTGAGTGTCTTGTCGATGAGCTTAAGCAGTTTGTCCGAGCCCTTGCGGCAACCGACATTTGCCGTGACCTCCTGCTTAAAGCCCTCGCCCTCGGCAAAGTGGATGGGGACGATACCGGGATTTTGGGCCATATAGCCCTTTTCGTTCTCCGTGTTGTAGGTCACGGCGTCGCACGTGCCCTGCAGCAGATTCGAGAACACCGTGGGGACCGAATCGACCGGATTTTTGTGAACGACGCCCGGGATCTCGTCGATGACGGTATCGAGCATGGTGTCCTTTTGGCCGAGCACCGTGGCACCGCTGAAGTCGCTGAGCTTGGTCGCGTTTTGGTAGGGCGAGCCCTCTTTTACGAACAGGCCAAAGTAGCCGATAAAGTACGGGTCGGAAAAACCGACGGACTCCTCGCGCTCGGGCGTGGCGCTCATGCCGGCGATGATGAGGTCAATCTGGCCGTTGTTGAGCGAGTCGATAAGGCCCGAGAAGCTCTGCTTGACGGCAACGGGCTCGCCGCCGAGAGCCTTGCAGACGATCTTGGCGATCTGCACGTCGTAGCCATCGGCATAGGCGCCCTGCACGTTGTCGATGGGGATCGTGAACTCGCTGGCCTCGGAAACCTGCCAGTTGTACGGGGCGTAGGCCGCCTCCATGCCGATGCGGATCTTATCCTTGCCGATAACGGAATCGGACAGGTCATCGCGACCGCCGCCCGTCGTGGGCTGAACTACTTCCAGCGTGGAGGGACGCTGGCAGCCGGCAAGTGCGCCGGCGACGACAGAAGCGCTCGCAGCGAGAGCGCTACCCAAAAAGATGCGACGGCTGCATACCGGCTGTGGATGCGCGTCGCGCTGTTGTCGAGATTGCATCTGGTGCCTTCCCAATTTCGTTTTGCTGACAATAAGACAGGATATACGCCCGCAACCAGCAGCGCGGCATGTGCGCGAAAAATTAATAGACACACGAGGACGATTGGCGCAAAGCAGCCTGCCCCATGTACCACTTGGCATGAAAAAGGCAAGGCATAGACCTTCTGGTCATGCCTTGCCTTTTGAATGACAAATTGTCGCTCTGGGTGGCGCGCAGCGTCGACCGGTCCGTCGTTCGTTAGAACGGCGGAACCTCTAGAGCAGGGTGACGCTAAAGGAACGGATGTCGGTAGCGCCCGGTGCCAACGTGATGGTGTTGACCTTGTGCTCAAAGACATCGTCCTCGGTGTCCATGGTGGTGTGGCCGGTCCAGGGCTCGAGCGCCATAAACGGAGCGTCGTTGGCGGCAGACCACACGCCGATGTACTTAAAGTCCTCAAAGTCGATCTTGACGCCGTGGCCCGACTTGCGGCCGCGCAGCGTGAGCGTGGAGCCCGGAGTATCGGTGAACATGATGGCATCGTTATCGAAGCTGCGGTGCGTGATGGGCAGCACGTCCGAGTTATCGGGAGCCTTGTAGCTACCCTCGAACGTCATGAGACCGTCGGGCGTGATGATGGGAGCCTCGTTCGTCCAGGCCTCGGTAAACGCCAGCTCGTAATCCTCGAATACCTCGTCCTCGGCACCGGGGGCGGGCACGTTGAATGCGGGGTGGCCGCCCACCGAGAACGGCAGGTCCACGTCGCCGGTGTTCGCAACGGCAAAGGTCTGGGTAAGCGTGGCGTCGCCGGTCAGGGCATAGGTCATGTTGAGCTTAAAGTGAAACGGAAAGGCCTTGAGCGACTCGGGCGTATCGGTGATCTCGTAGGTGACGGACGAGCCGTCCTCGGAGACCTCGACCAGCTTGTGCTCGACGATGCGCGCGAGTCCGTGGCGCGGCATCTCGCAGGTGCCGGCCGCAGACGTCGCCGTGTTGTTGCGCAGCGAGCCCACAATGGGGAACAGAATGGGCGCGTGCTTGCCCCAAAAGGCCGGGTCGCCCTGCCACAGATACTCGTTGCCGTTGAGGGCAAGGCTCGTGAGCTGGGCGCCCATGGAATCGATGGCCGCGGTAAGGCCGCCGCGCTTGATGGTGGTGACGGTAGACATGCTACTTCCTCCAAAAGTAAACAACAGTGTCGAGGGCTATTGTCCCACTCTTGGCGGCGGGGTTGAGCGTCAGGCGCAGTTATTGAGCAATAGCGTAAAGGTCAAACCCGCCCTGTGGCGTGCTATCGACCGTATCGGGCGCCTGTGAATTAAAGCTCACCGGAACCATGCGCTTTGAGGCGCGGTAACGCGTGCCGTCGGTGGCGACGGGCGGCTCATCGACCGTGAGCTCGTAGTCGCCGGGCTTGAGCTCGATACCGTCACCTTCGGAATTGACGTATTGATACTCGTCGATTGCTTGTCCCTTGAGCGTGCGACCCACGATATGGACGAGCATCTGGCTGTCGCCGCGGGCGGTGTCCCATGTCGCACCGTCCTTAACCTCGACCGACACATGCACCGAGCGCGTGCGGCTGAGCGATTGCTCGACAGACATCTCGACCTTGGCGGCGTCTTGGCGCTGCTGCTCGACATGACCCCAGATGCTGCCGATCGCCGAGCAAGCGATAACGCCGGCCATAAAGGCGATGAGAATGGGGCCGAGCGGAGAGCGACGGCCCGCGTCTTCCTCGCGAGCCAGGTTGGGGCGATGGGTGGGGGCGGGCGCCTGGGCACCCTGCGCGGGCACGTCGAGTATGCTGAAGGATGCCGTGCTGCCGGGGTCGATGGTGTGGCGCGGCTGCGGGGTCTTGGCCGGCGAGATGGACATGTCGGCTGGCTCACCCAGCGTGGCCGTGGCATCGGCCTTTGCCTCGTCGGCCTCGGCCTGGGCCCAAGCCTGTTCAAAGGTTAGGGGTTCGGCGGCATCGGAGGCGGCTTCAGGCTCGACACCGGCATCATTGCCGGACTCGTCCTCGTCGCTCGACACGTCACACGGCGCGGGCTCGTCCCACTCTTCGTCCGGAGCCTCGCCCTCGCTATACCACCATTCAAAGTTATCGATATCCATACGGGGCGCCCC
>CAJLPX010000059.1 GCA_905208635.1 uncultured Collinsella sp.
CCCATTGCTGGGAGCTCTTTCAATCAATGGTGCGGGCGAAAGGACGTCCGCGTATCCGCTTCGCGGATCCGCACCGGCTTCGCCCGCCTGCCGGCGGACTCGCCAGCTCGCTAAAAACGCTCCGCGTTTTCTTGACGCTCGCTCCTTCACAGGTTCAAGTCCCTGCGATGGGCACATAACAAAAAAGCCCCCATTGCTGGGAGCTCTTTCAATCAATGGTGCGGGCGAAAGGACTTGAACCTTCATGGGGTTGCCCCCATACGGACCTGAACCGTACGCGTCTGCCAATTCCGCCACGCCCGCGTGCAGGAATTAGAATAACGGAGCGCCATCGCGAACGCAAGAACTATTTTTGAAAAAGTTTGCAGGCATTTTCCCAAGCGGCTTGCGCGATTGTTTCGGCGTCCTCACCAGTGCGATCGACACGGTCGTTAACCAGCGCGTTTGCCGTAATGGAGATCATTGCGGGCTCGCATTCAAGACCGCGGATGGGCTCCGGAGCCATATACGGGCAATCCGTCTCTAACAAAATGCGGTCGAGCGGGGTCGCCGCAAATGCCTCGCGCACGTCGTCGTTGCGCTTAAAGGTGGCCGCACCACCATAGGCGATATAGCAGCCCAGCTTCACAAAGCGCTCCATCGTGGCGCGGTCCTCGCCAAAGCAGTGCAGCACACAACCGGCCTGGGGCACGCCCACCTCACGAAGCACGTTGTACGCATCCATATGCGAGGTGCGCTCCCCATCCGAGTCCTCGTGCCGCAGGTGCAACTCCACCGGCACGTTACGGCACGCGGCAAGCTCGAGCTGGCGCGCCATGCAGTCAATCTGCACGTTATGAGGTGCCGGCGCGATATCGTCATCATAGTCCATGTGGTAGTCCAGGCCGATTTCGCCAATACCGGCGCATAAGGGGTCATCGAGTGCGGCAACGACCTGTGCGTGAACGTCGTCGGTATAGTCCGGCGCGCCATACGGATGCACGCCGGCAAGATACTTGATCTGCGGGATATCCTGCATCGGCAGAATCTCGCGCGTCAGCCAGTCGCTATAGTCCGTCACGCTGCGCTTATCGGCAATGGGATCGAAGACCGTCACCAACAGGTCGATGCCCGCGGCTTTGGCGCGCACGAGTGTCTCGGGCACTTCTTTGCCCCAAAACGAAAGCAGATGCGCATGCGTGTCAGCAAGCGGTGCCAAGGGCACGGGACAAGCAACCGTCTTCTTTTTCTTGGTAAACGTCACGCGTTCGGCATTAGGCATCATGGATGAGCTCCTGGGCCAGACGGACAAAGTCGGCAACATCAAGCGTCTCGGCGCGCGTGGTGGGTGCGATACCGCAAGCCTCAAAGGCGGCATCGAGCACGTCCTTGGCAAAACCGTTGGCGCTCATGGAATTGCGGATGGTCTTGCGACGCTGAGCAAATGCAGCGTCAATCACGCGGGCCACAAATTCGCGATCGAGTTCTTCGGGCATCACACCGTCAACACGGTCGATACGCACGACGGTCGAGTCCACGTGCGGCGCCGGCATAAAGCAACGCGGCGGCACCTCAAAGCGACCCGTCACCTGCGCATACAGGCCGAGCTTTGCCGTATAGCCGCCATAGGTCTTGTTGCCCGGCACTGCGGCAATGCGATCGGCAACCTCCTTTTGCACCATGACGACAGCGCGCTTAAGCGCGGGCATCGTCTGGAAGAACTGAAGAATGATCGTCGCCGCCACGTTATAGGGCAGATTCGCGACAAACACCGTGGGTTCACCACCGGCGGCCTGCTCAATCTGCTCCGGCGTCACCTTGAGCGCATCGCCCATGATAAAGCGGAAGTTGGCATAGTCGGCGGCGTGGGCATCGAGCACCGGCTCAAGCTCGGGATCGGCCTCAATGGACGTAACGCACGCCGCTTCCTGCAGTAACGCAAGTGTCAACGTTCCACAACCCGGACCCACCTCGAGTACGCGCTCGTCACCTGCAAGCTCGGCAAGCTCGCAGATACGCTCGATCACATGATTGTCGATTAGAAAGTTCTGGCCCAGGCGATGCTTGGTCGCAAGGCCAAACTCCTCCAGCAGCTCCCTGGTGGCCGTGGGGTTTGCCAAAGGCGAAGTTGTCATGGTTGCCTCCTTAGCATGATGGCGGCGTCTTGAAACAAAAGGGCATGGACCGTGGCGGCCATGCCCTTACAGCTAAACAGCAAATTGCCGATATGGCGCTCGCGCGGTCTCTACGCCAGACGCGGGAACAGCGGATCGCCCTTCTCGACGGGCTGACCACCAGCAAGCAGGCCCCAAGCGCAAATGCCCTTGAGGTCGTCGCTCGCGGCCTCGCCCTCACAGGACAGGCGGCGCAGAGCCTCGACAGAAGTCTGGGGCATGAGCGGCATCAGCAGGTGGGCGGCGATGCGGATGGCCTCGAGCAGGTTGTAAATCACAAATGCCAGCTCGTCAGCCTTGGCCTCGTCCTTGGCAAGCGCCCAGGGCTCGGAGTCCTCGATGTAGTGGTTGGCGGCATGGATGAGCTCCATGACCTCATCCTTGGCTCCGCCGTAATCGAGCATGTCCATCTTGGCCATGTAGCGCTCGACCAAACCGTCGGCAATCTTTGCCAGCGAATTATCGAACGCGTCGGCAGACGCCGGTTTAGCCGGGGCGCAGCCGTCAAAGTACTTTGCGCTCATGTTGAGCGAGCGCGAAATGAGGTTGCCCCAGCTGTTGGCCAGATCGGCGTTGTAGACCTGCTCCATGCGATCGAAGCTGATGGCGCCGTCGGTGCCGGGGACCACGTCGGTCATAAAGTAATAGCGATAGCCCTCAACGCCCAGCATGTCGATAACGTCCTGCGGAGCGATGGCGTTACCGCGGCTCTTGGACATCTTCTCGGCCTTGCCGGTCTCGGCATTGCGCACGGTCAGGAAGCCGTGGGCAAAGACGTGCTCGGGCAGGGCCTCGCCGATGGTCATGAGCATGGCGGGCCAAATGACGCAGTGGAAGCGGATGATGTCCTTACCCACGATGTGGAACTGCGCGGGCCAGCGATAGGCCAGCTCGGCACGCGCCTCGTCGGTGTCGACACCGTAGCCGACGGCCGTCATATAGTTGAGCAGCGCATCGAACCACACGTAGGTCACGTGACCCTCGTCAAACGGGACCTGAATGCCCCAGTCAAAGCTCGTGCGGCTCACGGAAAGGTCGTTAAGGCCGCCCTCGACAAAGCTACGTACCTCGTTCATGCGGAACGCAGGCTCGACAAAGTCGGGGTGCTCGTCATAGAGCTTGAGAAGCTTGTCCTGGAAGGCGGAAAGCTTAAAGAAGTAGGACTCCTCCTGCACGCGCTCAAGCGGACGGTGGCAGTCGGGGCATAGATGCTGGCCGACGCTGCCGTACTCCTCGTCGCCCTTCTGGACCTGCGTATCAGTGAAGTAGGTCTCGTCAGGCACGCAATACCAACCGTCGTAGCTGCCCTTATACAGGTAACCGGACTCCTTCATGCGCTCCCACAGATACTGCACGGCATGATGCTGGCGCGGCTCGGTGGTGCGGATGAAGTCGTCGTTGGAAATCTCGAGCTTGCTCCAAAGCTCCTTGAAGTGCGGGGCCTGGCTATCGGTCCACTCCTGCGGCGTCATGCCATGCTTGGCTGCGGCCTCGGCGACCTTCTCGCCGTGCTCGTCCATGCCGGTCAGGAACTTGACGTTATAGCCGGCGGAACGGCGATAGCGAGCCTGAACGTCGGCGATGATGGTGGAATAAGCCGTGCCCAGGTGCGGATCGGCGTTGACGTAGTAGATGGGCGTCGTGATAAAGAACGAAGGCTTGCTTTGATCCATGGGGTTTGTCCTCCAGAAAAACGTTGCATACAGAGGATGATTCTAGCGCAAGGGCTGGATATCCTCCATCTATTGCATATCGAGCACCATGGCATAGACATCGCGCTTGCGGCGCGAATACTTCTGAGACAGGCGCTTGGCCACCGCAGACGCGGGCTCCCCCTCCTCGAGCGCGGCGCGGATATCCTCGCGCAGGGCCTCGTCGGGATCCGCTACCGCAGCGCCAACCGGCGCGATGCCGGCCTCCTCATCCTCGCTCGGCGGCGCGATGACCAGCGCAATCTCGCCCTTTACCTCGCCGCGAGCACGCAGCTCCTCGGCAAGCTGGTCAGCGGGCCCGCGCAAGACCTCCTCGTGCAGCTTGGTGAGTTCGCGGCAGACGGCAACCTCACGCTGGGGAAAGACCTCCGCCACGGCCTCGAGCGTCGCCACGATGCGATGTGGAGACTCGTAGAAGATGAGTGCGCCGGGCACCACGGCAAGGCGCTGCAAACGGCGCACACGGTCGCCGTGCTTTCGGCCCAAAAAGCCCTCGAAGAAAAAATGCTCGCAGGGAATGCCGGACGAAACAAGCGCCGTGACGCAAGCAGAGGGCCCGGGAATAACTTCGACGGGCAAATCGGCCTCACGCGCCGCCTCGACCAGCGCCTGGCCGGGATCGGACACGCTCGGCATGCCGGCGTCCGAGGCAAAGGCGAGGGTCTCCCCCGCCAGCAGACGGTCGACCAGGCCGGCAGCGCGGCTAGCGATCACATTCTCGTCGCAACGGACAAGCGGCTTGGAAATGCCCAGGTGCATCAGCAGCTTTGACGTCACACGCGTGTCTTCGCAGCAGATGACATCGGCAGCGGCAAAGGCCTCGCCAACGCGCGGGGACAGGTCACCCAGGTTGCCGATGGGCGTGCCGACCACATAGAGTTTGCCCGTATGGGCGCTGTTTTGCGTCATATCAACCTATTCAATCATGCCGCGCTCGAGCGTACCGAGCGCCGCGCGGGCGTCCCATGCTGCAATGCGCTTCTCGGTCTTCCACGTTTGGAAGAACCAACCGGCAGCCGGCGCAAACGAAGCCAGCTGGTTGGCGATAAACACGCGCTCGTAGGCATTGCGGCCCTCGGGCGTAACCGACGAGTTGGCAAAGATTGCCGCACCCGACCATTCGCCCACCAGCACGGGGAACCCCGTCGAAATCGCCTCTTTGAGCTCGCGCTTGTTACGCGAAATCGCCGTCGTCAGCCCGCGGGGGCTCGTGATGTCGAGCGCATGCTCGTCGCGGTAATGGTACAGGTGAAGGTCCATATAGACGTTCTTGTACTTGGCGCCGCGCATAAAATGCTTCCACTCGCTGGGATACCCCGAAGACGAGAAGACGACGATCTTGTCCTCTGGCATATACGAACGGACGAGCTCATAGGCATCGCGATAGAAGTTGCGCAGGTAGTGAGCCGGAATGCCATCCGTCATGGTAAAGAGGCTCTTGCGGACGCTCATCTGCGGCGTGTCCAGCAGCTCGATGCCCAGCAGGCTCTCGGCCTCGCCGTAACGCTCGGCCAAGCGCTCGAGCACGTCGAGCGCGACATGACGGCCGTTGGTGGACGAATGCCACTCGGCAACAGCCTCCGGCGTGGTGGGCGAATCGTTGGAATCGCCCTGACCACCTGGCACTGTCGCCAGGTCGAGCAGAACACGGATGTTGTACTTGGCGGCCCACTCAATTGCGCGATCGATGTAGTCGACAACCGAGATGTAGGACGCATCGGACTCCTGCGAGCCGAAGGCATACCAGGGCACCGGCAGACGCACGGCATTGAGGCCAATCTGCGCCATGCGGCGAAAATCGTCCTCGCTCACAAACGTTTCGTAATGACGGCGCATGCGCTCGTTATAGGCGGCGGTACCCATGGCCTCCTGTAGCTCAGCCGCGTTGGATGCACCGGTCGCCGCGTACAGCGACGGGGTCACCCAAGGCTCGGGAATAAACCAGCCAGAGAGATTAACGCCGAGTATCCTCTCCATCACTGCCCCCTTCGGATCATGCAGGTCGAACCCGCATCGTATTGCGTAGGATAAGTATCGTTTTGAGTATACCCGCGTGTGCGGACAGGCGAGCGAACGGTCTGAAAAGTGGCGCAAAAGCGGGAGGAATGTCTGGGATGCGTTTTCCGCAGAGCCCTCGATAAAAGAAAAGGACCCCTTTGCAGAGGTCCTAGTCAATTCAAGGTGGCGGGGAA
>CAJLPX010000060.1 GCA_905208635.1 uncultured Collinsella sp.
TCCGTGATGGTAAACACATCGGGATCAAAGGCATCCTGCGGGTTTTTCTTCTTGAACAGCCCCATATCAGCCTCCCGTACTAACACTTAACAACTCGAGCTAAATATAGCACCAATTTCAAGCCGTCACTTTAGCACATCGGTGCGCGGCGCCTACGGCTCGCCCAGCGGGGAATACGTACGGACGAGAGCCGGGGTGCCTGCTTTGTTTTGAGAAGTGGGCTCCGCGAACTTCTCAAAACAAAGCAGGCACCCCGGCCCCGGCGATGTATCACTGGCTGACCAAAGTTACATACACAGCTTCCAAGGCAGCATCAGCAAAGTCCCTATTTCATTAAAAAATATCAGCCTCGCATATCGAAACGGTCGAGAGGGCCGCCTCCGGGCCGGTGCCCTTCCTCGGAGAAGTTCGCGAAGCCCACTTCTCCGAGGAAGGGCACCGGCCCGGAGGCGGCCCCAGCGCGAGGCAGTCCCGGATGCCTACCTACTCGTTGTCGCCCGCGGTCATCTGCGTTGCGGAGAGCGCGCCGTCGGCTGCTGTTGCGGCTGCGGCGTCGGGCCAGACCCAGTCGGTGAAGGCCGGGTGGTCGTAGCCCTCATCGCACGCGAACTCAAAGGCCTCGGTGCGGAATGCCTCCCACTTATCAATCTGCTCGGCAAACTTATCGTCGTCGACCATGCGCAGCATGTCGGCGGCAAGCGCCCAGCGGTCCATGTTGTTCAGACGCAGCATGTCGAACGGCGTGGTCGTGGAGCCTTTCTCCTCGTAGCCGTGGACGCGGAAGGCATCGTGGCCGGGGCGGTTCCAAATCAGACGGCGGATCGTGCCGGCATAGGCGTGGAATGCGAAGAGCACGGGCTTCTCGCCGCAACCGAACAGCTCAGCCCAGCGCTCATCGCTTATAGCCTGGTCGTTCTCGCAGACATTCTGGATCTTGAGCAGGTCGACCACGTTAACGAACCACACCTTAATGCCTAGCTCGCGCAGCATATCGGTTGCAGCCAGGGCCTCGAGCGTCGGTACGTCACCGCAGGTGGCGACCACAACGTCAGCCTCGGCGAGCGAGTTGGCGGTCGATGCCCACTCCCAAGTCGCGACGCCCTCGGCGAGTTCGGACTTGGCCTCGTCGACCGTCTGGAAGGTGGGGGCGGGCTGCTTGCCGCAGAAGATGGCGTTGACGCAGTCGGTGGACTGGTAGACGCGCTCGGCCACAGCGAGGGCCATGTTGGCGTCGGCCGGATAGTAGGCATTCACGATATGCGTGTCGTTGGCCTTGTTGAGCAGCAGGTCGATAAAGCCGGGGTCCTGGTGCGAGAAGCCGTTGTGGTCTTGGCGCCACACGTGGCTCGACAGCAAAATGTTGAGGCCGCTGATGGGAGCACGCCACGGAATCTCGCGCTTGGTGGCCTCGAGCCATTTGCAGTGCTGGTTGACCATGGAATCGACGACGTGGACAAAGCTCTCGTAGGAGCTCCACACGCCGGAGCGGCCGGTGAGCACGTAGGCTTCGAGGAGGCCCTCACATTGGTGCTCGGACAGCTGCTCGACAACCTTACCGGAGCCGGCCAGCAGCTCGTCGTTGGCCTCGTCCTCGTAGAATCCGGCATCCCACTGCTTCTTGGTCACCTTGTAGGCAGCCTGCAGGCGGTTGGACGCGGTCTCGTCGGGACCGAAGATGCGGAAGTCGTCCATGTTCTTGGCCAGGACGTCGGCGGTGTACTCACCAAAGACACGGGCGGCCTCGGTGGAGCCCCAGCCATGACCCTTACTTGCGACGGGTATCTCGTGGGCATGGATATCGGGCAGCTCGAGCTCGCGGCGCACCTTGCCGCCGTTTGCGTTGGGATTGGCGCCGATGCGCAGCTCGCCGGTCGGCATAAAGGCCGTCACCTCGGGGCGCACCTGGCCCTCGGGCGTAAAGAGTTCCTCGGGCTTGTAGGAGCGCAGCCACTCGCGAAGCACGCGGAAGTGCTCGTGGGTGTCCTTGGCACTCGCCAGCGGCACCTGATGCGCGCGCCAGGAGTCCTCGGTCTTCTTGCCGTCGATGTGCTTGGGGCAAGTCCAGCCCTTGGGCGTGCGGAACACGATCATGGGATAGGCTGGACGGACCACGGTCTCGCCCGCGGCGGCCTGGGCCTGAGCGGTGGCCTTGATATCGCAGATCTCGTCAAAGACCTGCTCAAACAGGGCGGCGAAACGCTCGTGGATGCTCACGTGGCTCTCGTCGTCAAAGCCGGCGACAAAGAAGTGCGGCTTGTAGCCCATGCCCTCAAAGAACTTGGTGAGCTCCTCGTCGGACACGCGGGCAAGGATGGTGGGGTTGGCGATCTTGTAACCATTGAGGTGCAGGATCGGCAGGACGATGCCGTCGGTTGCCGGGTTTACGAGCTTGTTGGACTGCCAAGAGGTCGCGAGCGGACCGGTCTCGGACTCGCCGTCGCCCACCACGGCCACGGCCAGCAGGCTCGGGTTGTCCATGACGGCACCGTAGGCGTGGCTGAGCGTGTAGCCGAGCTCGCCGCCCTCGTGGATGGAGCCGGGCGTCTCGGGCGCAAAGTGGCTCGGGATGCCGCCGGGATAGGAGAACTGGCGGAAGAACTTCTGCAGGCCGGCCTCATCATTGGTGATGTCGGGGCGGATCTCATGGTAGGTACCATCGAGCAGCGACTGGGCGGTGCCGGCGGGGCCACCGTGGCCCGGGCCCATCAGAAAGATGGCGTTCTGGTTGTGGTCGGCAATAAGGCGGTTGACGTGGCCGAACAGGAAGTTAATGCCGGGCGTGGTGCCCCAGTGACCAACCAGGCGATGCTTGACGTCCGGACGACCAAAGTCGCGCGTCTCGCCGGTCTTCTCGTCAACAAAGTCGCTGCGCATCAGCGGGTTGGAGCGAAGGTAAATCTGGCCGACGGACAGGTAGTTCGAGGCACGCCAATACAGGTCGACGCCCTCGAGCTCGGAAGCCGGCACCTCGTGGCCCAGCTTTTGCCACGGCGTTCCCAGAGTTTTAGCCATTGTTTATGTCCCTTCGCTGTATGGTCACCCTCCAATACGGCAACCTTTCGTTGAGACAAGTATATTTGGTAAAACGTTTTATCAGTATGAAAAAACGTTTTACCATCCTGATTTGCCATGTTGACAGGCAGAAGCAGACATTCATCTGCGGCATTGCCTGTCACAGGTGCTCCACATTCAGTCTCTGCAAATTGATAAACGTGTTTAGCTGTGTTTAGTAAGCTCGAGCACGCTGTCCTTAACGATAAGCGCCGGCTCCAGAACGACCTCTTCGGCACGCCTACCGCCCCTACCGGCAAGGCGCTTGGACATGCAGCCAAAAGCATGCTCGGCGAGCACGCCGGGGTCCTGCTCGATCGCGGTCAACGTCGGCTCAAAGAGAACGTCGGCCGCCGAGTTGTCATAGCTCACCACCGAGATATCGCCCGGAATGCTCTTCCCCATCTCGTGCAGGCGCTTGAGCAAACCGAGGGCAATGTTATCCGAGCTTGCGAACACGGCGGTGGCGTCGGTTGCGAGCACCGCCTCCGAGGCCTCGTAGGCACTCGGAATGTAGTACTCGCTCTCAAACTCCAAACGCGCGTCGATCGGCAGCCCCACCTCGCGCAGCGCACGCTCGTAGCCGGCAAGACGCTTACGACCCGTATTGGAACGGCGCGCATTAACCAAGCAGGCAATACGACGGTGGCCCTGCTCGATTAGATAGCGGGTGGCCATATAGCCGCCCATCTCGTGGTCGAACATCACCTTGTCGCACTCGAGTCCCTCAATGGCACGGTCAGCCATTACCGCCGGGATGGGCAGATGGCTGACTTCTTCGCGCAAAGCGCGGTCGTCCGAGAATTCGTCGCCCACGACCAAGAACACGCCATCGACGCCGCGCGTCACCAGCTGGCGCAGGAGCTCTAGATCGTCCTCGGCGCTTCCACCCGAGCTGGTAATAAAGAGCGCGTAGCCGTCCTCGCGGCAGCGCTTTTCCAGACTGCCAGCGAGCGAGGCAAAAAATCGGCTCTCGATGTTGGGAACGATAAGGCCCAGCGTGCGCGACTCGCGCATGACCAGGCTGCGCGCGATCTGGTTGGGAACATAGTGGTTGCGCGCCGCGACCTCTTTGATGCGCTTGCGGTTTTCTTCCGAGATGCGACAAGGCCGGTTGTTGAGAACAAGCGAGACCGACGAGGGGGAAAGCCCCACCTCCTGGGCAATCTGCTTGAGAGTAACTTTGTTGCCCATCTCGCTCCTTCCGAGTATTCGCGCAATCTCTTGAAAGTATAGCGACTACCCCTCTACCTCGGTGATAAACACTTTACCAATCCGGTGGACGGCTGTTTTATCGCCGCCAGCGCACCAAATCCGTCCGGGTGGGGTATATTGCAATCGATTGATGACAACGACCACCAAAAGGCGGATATCCGTATGCACGAGAACGATTTTTTTAACGAGGACCTGCTGTGCGCGCTCGCTGGCGTTGCCGGCGAGGACAACGTGCTGATGAGCGAGCCCATGCGCGAGCACACCACGTTTAAGATCGGCGGTCCGGCCGACGTCTTTGTCACGCCCGATACTGAGCAGGGCCTCGTCGCCACGCTCGATACCTGCTATCGCTGCAATCTACCACTCACCATCGTGGGCAACGGCTCCGACTTGCTCGTCGGCGACAAGGGCATCCGCGGCGTCGTCGTAGCGCTGGGCGAGGGCCTCTCCGACATTACGGTCGACGGCACGCACGTCACGGCGGCAGCCGGCGCCTTGCTTTCCGATGTCGCAGCCGCGGCAGCCGAGGCCGGCCTTACCGGCATGGAGCCCATCTCGGGCATTCCCGGATCGGTCGGCGGTGCCTGCTACATGAACGCCGGAGCATACGGCGCTTGCATGGCCGATGTGCTGGAGTCCGTGCGCGTCTACAAGCCCGCACGCATGCTCGACGACGGCACCCGCGGTAGCGGCAGCATTATCGAGTTCGATGTCGATGAGCTCAACCTGGGCTATCGCAAGAGCCGCATTGCCGACGACGGTTTCATCGTGCTTTCGGCCACTTTCAATCTCGCCCCGGGCAACGCCGCGATGATCAAGGCCGACATGGACGACTACCGCCAGCGCCGCGAGGACAAGCAGCCGCTCGACATGCCGAGTGCCGGCTCCACCTTCAAGCGCCCCGAGGGCTACTTTGCCGGCAAGCTCATCATGGACGCCGGCCTGCGAGGACACGCCATCGGCGGCGCGCAGGTGAGCGAAAAGCACTGCGGCTTCATCGTCAACGCCGACCACGCCACCGCCGCCGATGTCGACGAACTCATCCGCCACATCCAAACAACCGTCAAAGACCAATTCGACGTAGACCTCGAACCCGAAGTCCACCGAGTCGGCGAATTCCTCTAACAAAGAAGGCCCCGAAAGGGGCCTTCACCATATTTATTCAGATAACCCAGTCCGGTGTGTCGCGCCCCGAACCCGAGAGGGCCGCGTGCCCGCCCGCAATATATTTGATTGATCGCGAGTTCCGCACGCAAAGAAGGCCACTTAATGTGGCCTTCGTCTTGCGCAGGACTGCCCGAGCAGGCAATCAAATATATTGCGGGCGGGCACGCGGCCCAGTCGGCTTTACGACAGCGCAATACCGCCAAGCCAGCCCCAACGCACGCCAGAGCCAGTACCATAAAAGCTGATGAACGAATCAAGCGACTTAGACGTAATGGCGCCCTCGTTGCTCATTACGATGCCGCCGCCAACGTAGATACCCACATGACCGTAGATAAGGCCCGGAGCACCCGTGCCGCTGTGCGAGGAATCGGCCACGATCATGCCCACCTGCAGCGCCGAGCGGTCGGAGCTATAGCACCAGGCGTTGAACATGTCGCAGGCGTTGCCGCCAAAGTAGCCAACGCCGGCGTTACGGAAGACATTGGTAACCCACGCCGCGCACCAGTTCTGACCCGGCGAAGGCGTGGAGTAGCACGCGTTGACGACGGCCTGCTGCTTGCCCGAGCCGGCATTCTGCTGCGGAGTTCCGGGCGCATACGATCCAC
>CAJLPX010000061.1 GCA_905208635.1 uncultured Collinsella sp.
ATGAAAGGTATCCATGGAAACGATCATCAACGTCGACGATGTCTCGTTCTCCTATGGCACGCAGACCGAGCAGGCGCTCAGCCACATCTCGCTCAGCGTGAACAAGGGAGATTTCATCGGCATCATCGGGCCCTCGGGCGCCGGCAAGTCCACGCTTGCCGCCTGCCTGTCGGGTGCCGTGCCCCACCACTACACCGGCACGTTCTTTGGGGCCGTCATGGTAGACGGCCACGACACCTGCGAAGCCTCGCTCACCGACGTGTCGCAAATCGTCGGCAGTGTGCTGCAGGATATCGACACGCAGATGGTCGCTTCGGTCGTCGAGGACGAGATGCTCTTTGGCCTCGAGAACTTTGGCGTTCCCCACGACCAGATCGAGCGGCGCGTGAGTGAAACGCTCGAGACCGTCGGCATCAGCGACCTGCGTGACCGCGAGATCGCCACCCTCTCGGGCGGACAGAAGCAAAAGGTGGCCATCGCTGCCATCCTCGCCATGCGTCCGCGCGTCTTGGTTCTCGACGAGCCCACCGCGGCACTCGACCCCGCCAGCTCCACGTTGGTCTTCGAGACGCTGCGTGAGGCAAACCGCGCGCTTGGAATCACCATCGTCGTCGTTGAGCAAAAGGTCGCCCTACTCTCGGAGTACTGCAACCGCGTGCTCGTGCTCAACCATGGCGAAATCGCGCTGCAGGGCGAGCCACACGAGGTCTTCGCGCATACCGACGAGCTCCGTGCCATCGGCGTCGACTGCCCTCGCGTCACGCGTATCTTCAATAGCCTCGAGGCCGATGGCCTGGTAAGCGGTACCCCTTGCTTGGATGTCGATGAGGCCGAGCGCCTGATTTCGGGCATCGTCGACCCCGCACACGCAAGCAGCGACATTCAGGCACCCGCCGGCTCACCGCACGCACCGTCGTTGCGCCCGCACGCCAAGGACGCCGAGCCCGTGCTCACCTTCGACCATGTTGAGTTTGCCTATCCCAATGGCGGCGCCGCCGTCCACGACCTCAACCTGACCCTCTATCCCGGCGAGCTCGTGGGCATCGTCGGCCAGAACGGTGCCGGCAAGACCACGCTCACCAAGCTGCTCACAGGCCTGCTTAAGCCCGCCTCGGGCAGCGTGCGCGTTACGGGGCTGGATACCGCCGCGGTCCCCACGAGCCGCATTGCCCGCGAGGTCGCAACGCTCTTCCAAAACCCCGACCGCCAGATCTGCAAGGATACCGTACTCGACGAGGTCGCTTTTGGCCTGGAACTTGGCGGCATGGACCGCGCCGAGGCTCTGCGTCGTGCTCAACTTGTTATCGACCGCTTTGGCCTGCCTGCCGATGAGGCACCTTTCTCGCTTTCGCGCGGCCAGCGACAAATGGTGGCGCTTGCCTCCGTCGTAGTGGTTGAGCCCAAGATCGTCGTGCTCGACGAGCCCACGAGCGGCCTTGATTACCGCGAGTGCATGACCGTCATGGAAACAGTGCGCACCATGGCCGAGCGCGGTTGCGCCGTGATTATGGTCTGCCACGATATGGAAGTTGTTTCCGACTTTGCCGAGCGTATCGTAGTAATGGCCGACGGTCACATCCTCGACCGCGGCCGCACGCACGAGCTATTCTCGAACATCGATCTCATGCGGCGTGCCTACGTGGAGCCTCCCCAGGTTATTCAACTCTCGCGCCGTCTGGCATCCTCCGTCTCTCCCGTCTTTGCACAGGTGAGCGAGGTCACCGATATCGTTCGCATTACCGAGGAGATGGTCCACCGTGGTTAACGTCATCGACTATATGCCGGGCGACACACTGCTGCACCGCTTGAACCCGGTCGTCAAACTGGGCCTTGCCGCCGCCATCATCATCGGCATCTTCCTGTCCGACACCTACGTGGCGCTGTTGGGCTTTTTGGCACTCACCCTCGCACTGGGCGCCTATGCCGGTGTCGTCGACCGTCTGCTCTCGCTACTCAAGCTGCTGATTCCGCTCGCGCTTATCATGCTGGTGCTCCAGCTGGCCTTTATGCGCGACGGCAACATAGTGTGGGGCTTTATCACCGACACGGGCCTCATTACCGGATCGAAGGCCTGCCTACGCCTGTTGGGCGTGGCGCTGCCACTCATCCTCATGCTCATGGTGACCAAGCTCAACGACCTCGCCAACGCCTGCGTCGAGGTGCTGCACGTGCCGTATCGCTATGCCTTCACCTTTACCACGGCGCTACGCTTTGTGCCGGTGTTTGGTCAGGAGATGAACGCCATCATGGAAGCGCAGACCGCACGCGGCGTCGAGTACGACACCAAGAACCCCATCAAGAAGCTTAAGCTCATGCTGCCACTGTGCGTGCCACTGCTCATCTCGAGCGTGGGCAAGACCGATGCCACAGCCTTGGCGGCAGAACAGCGCGGCTTCTATCTGCGTACACGCGCCAGCTCGTACAAGCGCTACCCCATCAAGGTCCTGGACATCGCCGTGCTCATCGTCAGCATCGCCCTCATCGCCATCGGCTTCCTGTTCTAGTTCGCCACCGGCAGCAACCGCCCAACGCAAAAGGCCTCGGCTCGCACCAAACGAGCCGAGGCCTTTACTGTTTCACCAGATAAAACCTACCAAAATTAACCTGTCCCTTTTTGACAGGTCGGAAGCTAGAGGCGGTAGGGGGCGCCGCTGCGAATGATGGATTCGCGCACCAGGACATCCATGGCATCGAGGGTGATCTCGGGCATCTCTCGATACTTCTGCAGCACCGATAGCTCGGTGCAGGCCAGAATGACACGGTCGCAGCCGCTACGGGCGAACTCCCACATCACGCGGTCGAACTTATCCATATCGGGCTCACGTCCGGCCTTCACATCATCGTAGATAAGCGACATCACATCGTTCTGACGTTTCTCGCTGGGATAGACAACCTCAACACCCGCGGCCTCGCATTCGCGGCCGTAGACGCCCGCGCCCACGGTTCCGTCGGTGCCCATGATGCCAATCTTGCGCACCGGCTCGGCCGGCATACTCAGGTTGGGGTCGAACTCGCACTCCCCCATCACCGCACCCGCAAGGGCATAGCGCACCGACTCACGCGGCATGTGGATAATCGGCACCTTCGTAAACGACTGGATCTGGTCGTAGAAGTAGTGTGACGTGTTGCAGGGAATGGCAATGTGCGCACAGCCCAGCGACTCGAGTGCCTGGGCACACTCTTTCATGGTCGCCAGCAGCTTGGCATGCTCGCCGGTCTTAATGGCAAGCGTGCGGTCGGGCATGGTCGACTTGGAGAGCACCACCATGTCGATATGTTCCTGATCGCAGGCAGCAGCCGTATGGCGCACCACCTGGTCGTAGTAATACGACGTGGCCTCGGCGCCCATGCCGCCGATAACCCCCAGCTTTTCCATCGCCGCCTCCTTGGTGACGCTTGCGCAATTGCGCGTATCATACCCGCGCCCGCCCGATGTAAACCGGACGGGCGCCGCACTCATCTACTTGTAATACGTCTTGAACAGCTTAAAGTGGCGCAGCTTGGTGTGCCACATGCGCAGCCAGCGGTTAAAGACAAAGTCGCCCTTCATAAACGAAGGGTCGGCGCCCTTGCCTTCCTTGTCCAGGCGATGCACCTTAGCGCGCAGCTCGGGATCCTTGACGTACTTGTCGACGACGCCCATGGGAACGACCATCCACAGCGCCTCGTCCTGCGCCGTCACAAACTCCGGCTCAAACGGGCGGTTGAACACATACTCGTCCACCACATACTTGGCAACGTTAAAGCCGCTGTTGGTAACGTAGTAGTTGCTGCGACCTTGGCGCGTGTTGAAATCGAAGAACTTAAACGAGCCGTCGCGTTCGTCGTACTTAACGTCAAAGTTAGAATAGCCCACAAAGTGAAGGTCCTCGAGCAACTTGCGCACGCCGCTCATGAGCTCGTCATTGGGCTCGGTGATGATACAGGCGTGGTTGCCGACACCGTGAGGCTGATGCTCCTCGAGCAGCACGTGACCCAGGCACATCATGCGCACCTTGCCGTTGCGGTCGGAATAACTGGTGAGCACGCGCATGTACTCGTCATTGCCGGGCACGCGATCCTGCAAGATCAGGTCGTCGGTGTAGCCGCTGGCATACGAGTCGCGAATGACCTGTTCCAGCTCGGCACGGTCGGCAATCTCATAGGCCTTTTTCTGGCCCTCGAACTCGTGCTGCCACCACATGATGCCGTCAGAAGGCTTCAGAATCATCGGGTAGGGAAAATCGATCTGGTCGAGCACTTCGGCAGGCGCCTCGCCTTGGGCGTTCAGCATCGCCATGGTGAAGGTAAAGGTATGCGGATAGGGCACGCCATGCTTCTCGCACAGCTCGTAGAAGATCTCCTTCTTCTGACACTGTTCAAGCATGCTATAGGGAGCGTAAGGCGCGACGATGTTATCCGCCAACTCATGGGCATCCTTGGCCTGAGCCACGAGGGCAACATAGTTATCGCCACAGCCCACAAGGACAATCGTCTTATCGGCATGCGCTTGGGCGATGCCGTTGACGGTCCTGAGCATCACGGGCATGGTATCGATATCCACGTTGGGCGTGTAGTCGATAATCTGGCTGCGGTACGCGGGGCCCGTCTGGTACTTGCCAAAGACCAGACTCTTGACCTGGTACTCCTCATAGAAGGCGCGCGCCACCGAATAGGCGTTGATGTCGCCACCGAGCAGCACGGGAATAAACTCGCGCTCTGTAAACTGCAATGCCATGGAAACTTCCTATCATGAACTGCCCACACAACGGGGCGGTCTTTGCGCAACTGATTTATTCTAGCGTGCCAAGCCGCCGGCGCCCAAAGCTCCACCGTATCTATGGCAATCGACGTAATCGTCCAGCATAAAGGCCGCACTCACCGCGATGAAGCCTTGTAGCTGCAAACCCCCTGTTGAGATAGCTTTTACAGCCCTAAACTCCTCTTAAACAGGCCCCCGTAACGTTAAAGTTGAACTCTATGGTTTCTCAACAATTCATCATAACTGCAGGTCAAAGCCAAAGCCTCAAGTTCAACTTGACCCTTTGGAACCTTTAAGGTTCAAGTTGAGGTCGAAAGCAGTAGTAGAATACCGTTCGAACCATAACCTACGATTGATTGCAGAGGGACTGGATGCAGCATTCGAATCATCGCACCGCAGCGCTCATTGCGTCGAAGCCGGCTCGTATCATCACGAGCGCCGCGCTCGCCGTTGCGCTGACGGCCACGCCGATGCTCTCCCCCGTTGCGGCGTATGCCGCCTCGCAGGCAACGCAGGACCAGCTTTCCGCAGCCCAGCAGAAGATCGAAGCCGCCACGAGCGCCTACAACGACGCCCGCACCAAACTCGATGACCTGCAAAAGCAGATTGACTCCAATGAGGCAAGCATCGAGGAAATCGAGGCTAAACTTCCCGAGCAGCAGGCCAAGGCAAGCTCCGCCATGCGCGATCTGTACAAGTATCAGAAGGGCACCAATCCCATCGTGAGCTTCCTGGTCAACGCGCAGAGCCTGGGTGAGTTCATCACGACCTGTAAATACACCAACCAGATCACGAGCTCGAGCGTCAACGAGATCGAAGAGCTCAATATCATGCAAACCGAACTCGAGCAGAACAAGGCCGAGCTCCAGCAGGCCAAGTCACAGCTTGAAGCAGAGCAGAAGAACGCCGAGGATGCGTTAGCTCAGGCCCAGCAGCTCCGCAGCGAGGCACAGGCAAAAGCCGAGCAGGAAAATGCCGCCGAACTTGCCAAGCTTGAGGCCGATAAGGCCGCTGCCGCCGAGAAGCTCTCGGGCGAGGGCGTAAGCGGC
>CAJLPX010000062.1 GCA_905208635.1 uncultured Collinsella sp.
TCGCTCGTGGAGTTGAGCTGGCGCTTGCCGGCGATATCCCAGTTAGAGACGGCGCGGGCGCGCTTGAGCACCACGTCGGCGACCACGGCGGCGGGGAAGTGTTGGCTGGCAACGTAGCCGTAACAGGCATCGTCGCCGTAGATAAAGAATCGCGCATCGGGCAGGCCGATCTTATCGACCACGCGGCGCGAGAACATGCCGCCCTCAAAGCACAGTTGGTTCATGGTGCGGTAGCCCTCGGGTCCCAGGTCCCACTTGGCGACAGGGTTGGGAATGCCGAGTGAAAGGATGAGTTGGTATTGCCAAAAGAAGGCGCCGCCGTCAAAGTCCAGGCGCGAACCCTGGATGACATCGTAGCGGTCGGTCCACTTGGCAAGACGCTCGATGCCTTCGGGGATGACGAGCACGTCGTCGTCCATCACCCAGAACCACTGGGCGCCCAGGTCGTAGGCGCATTTGGTGCCGGCGGAGAAGCCGCCCGCACCGCCGCCGTTTTCGAGCTGCGGGGCGTAGATGACACGGTCGGTGCCGCCCTGCGCGTCGGGCTGCTCGGTGTCGATGCCCCACAGGTTGGCCAGGCGCTCGTTGAATGCGGTGCACATGGCCTCGGTCTCGCGCGAATTCTCGTTATCGACAATCACGATGCGCCAGGGCGTTGCCGTGAGCTCGGTCATAGAGTCGAACAAGTTGGCCAGGAGTTCCTGGCGCTTGTACGTAACGACGACAATGGCGAGCTTATCGATGGGAGCGGGAGGGGTTGAAGGCATGAGGCAATATATCCTTTCACGCGCGGCGGGCGAGTGCTGCGCGGAAGCTATCGAATACGTCCTTGAGACTGTCCTATTGTAAAGGCTCGGCGCACCTTGACGGCAAGCTTTGAATAAAACGCAGGAACCTGCCATGGGCCCGCCGCATGACGTGCGGCTACTTTGCCCGCAAGAGGCTCCATAGATTATATAAACGCCCGCTGGCGCGCTGACCCTTTGATACCATGAAACGACAGGTATTTCCTAAGGAGCACATTTGTCTACTAACGTCTCTGGCAGCCCTGTTCTGTCGCTGCTTATTCCCATTTACAATGTTCAGCGCTACCTGCGCGAGTGTCTCGATTCCGCCCTGGCACAGACGCTCAAGGATATTGAGATCATCTGCATTAACGACGGGTCGACCGACAACTCGCCGGCGATTATTCGCGAGTATATGGAGCACGATAGGCGCGTCAAGATGATCGACAAGGCCAACAGCGGCTACGGCGACTCGATGAACCACGGTCTGGAGATGGCGCGCGGCAAGTACGTGGGCATCTTGGAGTCCGATGACTTTATGGCGTCCGACGCACTCGAAAAGCTTGTCTCGGCCGCCGATAGCAATAATGCCGACTTCGCGAAGGCGAACTTTGATTTCTACTGGTCTAAGCCCGAGGAGCGCCGTTCGCTGCACGAGATGTTTAAAGCCAAGGACTGTGGCAAGCCGGTGCACCCGAGCGATACGACGCAGTTCTTTAAGCAAAAGCCGTCGATTTGGTCGGCCGTGTACCGTCGCGATTTTCTTGAGCGCAACGGCATTAAGTTCCTGCCGACTCCGGGGGCATCCTTTCAGGACACGTCATTCGCCTTTAAGGTGATCGCGTGCGCCGATAAGGCTGTTTACCTTCATGATGCCGTGTTGTCTTATCGCCAGGACAACGAGAATTCCTCGGTCAATTCTTCGGCTAAAGTCTTTTGCGTCAATACCGAGTATGCCGAGATTGAGCGTTGGATTCGAGAGGATTATGCCCGTGACCACGCAAGTGATGACGTCGCGCGCATGCTCAAGTTCAATCAGCTCATTAAGTACGATTCGTACATGTGGAACTACGTGCGTCTAGCGCCTAAGTTCTATAAGGAGTTCCTGGTTCAGATGGCCAAGGAGTTCCAAGCGGCCTTGGACGCGGGGGAGTTTTCGCTTGACGATCTCAAGCCGTGGAAGCGCGCAAGTCTCGCTGCCATCCTCAAAGATCCTGAGGGCTGGGTTGACGAGCATCCGAGTTTTGCGACGGATGGTGCCTTGGGGCGTGCTAAGTATTACGCCTCGGTTGGAGGCCCAGGCGTGGTCGCCGCCTTCCTCATCGAATCGCTGAGGGGGTAGGTCGGCATGGGAGAGGCCTCGTGTCCTAAAGCTACCATTGTCGTCCCCGTTTACAACTCTGCGCGCTCCATTCAGCGATGCGTCGATTCGCTGTTGGCCCAGTCCGAGCGCTCGATTCAGGTTGTCTGCGTCAACGACGGTTCGACCGATGATTCGTTGAACGTGTTGCGCCAGATCGAGCTGGCCGACGATCGCGTACTGGTTATTGACCAGGAAAACGCGGGCGTCTCGTGCGCTCGAAATGCCGGTATCGATGCCGCCGAGGGCGAGACCGTCTTTTTTGTGGACGCCGACGATTACATCGATGCCCAGACAATCGAGCGCGTACTGCATGTCATGGAGTCTGCAGATGCCGAGGCCGCCGTTTTTGGCGGCGTCTGTGAACCTGCCGATGCTGCCCCCAAACGCGTCCAGCAACTCATGAGCCCCAAAGCTGGTACCTTCGGCGCCCGTGATCCCCAGTTGCTGTTCCATGCGAATGCGCAGCCCTACGCCTGCCGTGCGGCTTTTTCGCGCGAGCTGCTCAATCGCGAAGGCATTCGCTTCGCCCCCGGTTTGGCTTTGGGCGAGGACGTCGTCTTCCAATTTGCGGCTTATGCGCTTGCCCGCAAGACCGTCGTCATGCCGGACAAGTTCTACCACTACGTGATGGAGAGCGAATCGGCGACGCACGAGTTCAACAGTGCCGAGGCTCGCGCCAAAAAGCTTGACGCCCACATGAGAATGCTCGAGGAGGTCTTGGAGGGCTGGGCGGCCTACGGTCTTTTGGACCTGTGCCCCGGCGAGCTGATCACCTGGTTCCTGGACCTCATTGTGTTCGACCTGGCGCGCTTGGATGCCGATGACTTCCATCGCGTGGCGGCTCGCGTCAACATGGACCTCACGACGTTTTTGGGAACGGAGTGGGCGGATATGCCTGCTAAGGGCGCCGTTCGCCGTGTTGCCCACAAGCTCGTTGCGGCGACCTCGGGCGTTTCGATGGCAGATGCCGCGCTGTTCTATCTTTCGACTCGCGGTCTCAAAGCCTGCCTGGAGCGTTTTATCTAATTCCAAGCGCTGCCGCCCGCCGCAACTCGGCTGCTAAAATAACCCTGTTACACGCTATTCAACAGGAGGTTCTCTTGCAGAACTCTGATACCCCTAAAGTTTCGCTTCTTGTTCCCATCTGCAATGTTGAGCGCTACCTGCGTGAGTGCCTCGATTCCGCCGTGGCGCAGACGCTCAAGGACATCGAGATCATCTGCATCAACGACGGCTCCACCGATAGCTCGCCAGATATCATCCGCGAGTACATGGAGCGCGACCCCCGTGTAAAGATGATCGACAAGGCCAACAGCGGCTACGGCGACTCGATGAACCGCGGCCTGGAGATGGCGCGCGGCGAGTACGTGGGCATTCTGGAGTCCGATGACTTTATGTTTGAGGATTCACTCCAAAAGCTGGTCGCCAAGGCCGATGCCGAGCATGCCGATGTGGTAAAGGGCGACTTTTACCTGTATTGGTCCACGCCCAGCGAGCGGCGTGAGCTGTTTGGGATCATCGACGAGCATATGACGGGCGCCGCGTATCGCCCCGTCGATCGCCCGGGCATCTTCTACCGCAAACCTTCCATTTGGTCGGCTATCTACCGGCGCGAGTTCCTCAACGACAATCAGATTCGGTTTCTTCCCACGCCAGGTGCTTCGTATCAGGATGCGGGTTTTAACTTTAAGGTCTGGGCATGCGCCGAGCGTGCTGCGTTTATCGCGGACCCCATTTTGTGCTATCGCCAAGATAACGAGAAGAGCTCCGTTAATTCTCCTAACAAGGTGTTTTGCGTGTGCGACGAATATACCGAGATGCAGCGCTTTTTGGATGAACGCCCCGAGCTTAAGGCTCAGCTTCAGGGTATTTTAATGCGCATGAAGGTCGATACGTACCGTTGGAATGATGAGCGCCTGGTCGATGAATTGCGCGAGCAGTTTTGGGAGAAGGCATCTCCCGAGCTCAAGGCCGATTGGGATGCCGGTCGCTTTGACCTGTCTCTCTTCGACCCGCGTGGCGAGACCGACTTGCGACTGATGGTCAAGTCGCCCCGCGCCTATATCGATTCGCGCTTTGATTTTAAGAAGCCGGGCAAGCTCAATACGTTTAAACACTACTTTAAGATCGGCGGCCTGCCGCTGGTCTGGCGCGTGCTGACGTATCAGCGCGCCTACGGCGACAACCCGCACCCCGATGACGTTCCGGTCGCACAGTAGGAGCACTTGACTATGGCTATCCCCAAGATTTCCGTTGTCGTTCCTATCTATAACGTGGAGGAGTGCCTGGCCTGGTGCCTGGACTCCCTGCTTGCGCAGGACATGCCCTATTGGGAAGGCGTGCTGGTCAACGATGGCTCGCCGGACGGTTCGCGCGATATTGCGGCTGCCTATTGCGAAAAGGACGCGCGCTTTACGCTGGTCGATAAGCCCAACGGCGGCCTGTCGAGCGCCCGCAATGCGGGTATCGCTGCGTCCACGGCGCCTATTGTTGCTTTTTTGGATTCCGACGACCGCTTTACGCCCGATGCATGCCGCGTGATTGTCGATGCCTTTGAACGCGAGGATTGCGACGTGTTGACCTTTGGCGCGAATCCGTATCCGCTGGAGGCGGGGTATCCGTGGCTTAACTATGTGCTGAGCCCGCGCGATGTGTCGTTTGAAAGCTATAGCTCTGACCTGCTGTTTAAGGAAGCGTCTCGCCCCTTTGCATGGCGCACCGCCTGCAAGCGTGAGTTTTTGCTGGGCAACGGGATCGTGTTTGACGAAACCGTTAAGTATGGCGAGGACCAGGTCTTCGATTTTGCCGTGTACGGTCGTTCGCGCAAGACCGAGCTTATTTCGAACAAGCTGTATGACTACCGCGTGGCGCGCAAGGGTTCGCTCATGGACACCATGCGCTACGACGACGAGACACGTCTGCTGGAGCACGTGAAGATTTACTCCGCCGTGCTGGCTGACTGGCAGCGCGACGGTCTCGATGTCCAGCATGCCGATGACCTGGCGTACTTCCTCTGCGATCTGGTGCTGTACGATGCGCTCAGGTTGCTAGGTTCGGACTGTGGCAAGGTGTTTGCTGCCGTTGCCACGGCACTTGCCGGTTCTGCCGTGGGCAGCGATGCTGCGCTTGCACAATGCGCTCCTTCTGTTGCTGCTATGGTGCGTGCGGCGCTTACCAGCAAGGCTCCCAATGCCCGCGAGTGCAAAAAGCTCATGTTCGATTACGACGTCTTGAGGTTTGGGCGCCTGGGTGCCTGCAAACGCATG
>CAJLPX010000063.1 GCA_905208635.1 uncultured Collinsella sp.
CCTATGACGTTCTGATTCGTAGTCAGACCCTCTATCCAGCTGAGGTAACGCCGCAACGCACGGATTATTATGCACGCGAGCCCCCGATGGGTCAAGCGACAATTAGAAAAAATTTTACGGAGTGATAATTAAGTTGTTCGTGCCTCGACCGAGGTTCGAATCCATGCGGTGTTGCCATAAAAGAAAAGCCCCCGTTGCCGGAGGCTTTCAATTTCAATTGGTGCGGCGTATAGGATTCCGCGCATCCGCTTCGCGGATCCGCACCGGCTTCGCCCGCCTGCCGGCGGACTCGCCCGCGGGCTAAAAACGCTCCGCGTTTTCTTGACGCCCGCGCCTCGACCGAGGTTCGAATCCATGCGGCGTCCGCCTAAAAGAAAAGCCCCCGTTGCCGGAGGCTTTCAATTTCAATTGGTGCGGCGTATAGGATTCGAACCTATGACGTTCTGATTCGTAGTCAGACCCTCTATCCAGCTGAGGTAACGCCGCAGCGCAAGACATATAAAACCACTTTAGCTTATTGGAGTCAAGCACAATTTCAAACTTTTTTGTGGAACGCAGTCTTGTCATGCTGCTCCGCATATACCGCCATTCCCCGTACGATCGATTGGCTTTTCAATCACGTCAAACTTAGCATCAAGTTCCCTCAGGAGCGATCTCACCCGCTGGGCACAATCATAATCGGCAAACGAGATACTCAACATGCGAGCAACCTGGTTAGATGTCCGGACCCCATAGAAATGCTCCAGGGCCACAAGCCCCTCGTGCGCCACAAACGTCTCAACCACATGAGGCGACTCCTCAAAGCACCATTGGGTCAACGGACCCTCGCTCGTCTGTCGAACCACCAGGCCACCCATGCCAGACGGCTCACACGTTACAAGCAGGTACTCCCCGCCCTCGTCGCTCTCAAACAAAACCACCCGATCATCAAACAGCTCCATCGCGTCCCCTTTCTCTCGCTCTTATTAAGCAAAAGCATAGCAGGTAGATGGCTGTATACAGAACAGTTGTTTGTGTGTTTTCTATTGAGCTGTCCGCACAGCATGGTATGGCCACACACAAAAAGGGCACCCCAAAAAGGAGTGCCCTAGCAAATCGCTTATGCAGCCAATCTACGCGACCGGCTCGATCTTCTCGAGGCCGCCCATGTAGGGACGCAGAACCTCGGGGATCGTGATGGTGCCGTCAGCGTTCTGGTAGTTCTCCAGAATGGCTGCCATGGTACGGCCAGCCGGCAGACCGGAACCGTTGAGGGTGTGCAGATAGCGCGAACCCTTGAAGTTCTCGGGGTCGCGATACTTGATGTTGGCGCGACGGGCCTGGAAGTCACCGCAGTTGGAGCAGGAGCTGATCTCCTTGTAGGCGTTGTAGCTCGGCAGCCAGACCTCGACGTCGTAGGTCTGACGGGCAGAGAAGCCCAGGTCGCCGGTGCACAGGCTAATCACGCGATACGGAAGACCCAGCTGCTGCAGCAGGAACTCGGCCTCGGCGGTCATGCTCTCGAGCTCCTTGTCGGACTCCTCCGGCTTGGCAAACTTGACCATCTCGACCTTGTCGAACTCGTGCTGGCGAATGATGCCGCGGGTATCGCGACCAGCGGAGCCGGCCTCCTCGCGGAAGCAGGGGGTGAAGGCGGTGTAGCGGCGCGGCAGGGTATCGGCGTCGAGGACCTCACCGGCGTGCAGGTTGGTGAGCACGACCTCGGCGGTGGGGATCAGGAAGTTGTCGCCCGAGACGTGATAGGCGTCGTCCTCGAACTTGGGCAGCTGGCCCGTGCCGAACATGGTCTGACGCTTGACGACGATGGGCGGCCACCACTCCTTAAAACCACGGCTGGTGTGCGTATCGAGGAAGAAGTTGATGAGGGCGCGCTCAAGACGGGCGCCGGCGCCACCGAGAACGGTGAAGCGGCTGCCGGAGAGCTTGTTGCCGCGCTCGAAGTCAAGGATGTCGAGGTCGGTGCCCAGATCCCAGTGCGGCTTAAAGTCGAAGTCGAACTCGCGCGGGGTGCCCCAACGACGGCGCTCGATGTTCTCGTCCTCGTCCTTGCCGTACGGCGTGGCCTCGCAAGGAATGTTGGGCAGGTGAGCCATGAAGTCGTACTGCTCCTGCTCGAGGGCGGTGCGGCGCTCGGCCAGACCGTCAATCTTCTCGTTGACGGCGCGCACGGCCTCTTTGGCGGCCTCGGCCTCGTCCTTCTTGCCCTCCTTCATCAGGGCGCCGATCTTCTTGGACTCGGCATTGCGCGTGGCTTGAAGTTCCTCGACCTCGGTGATGACGGCACGACGCTCGTCGTCGAGCTCAAAGAACTTCTCGCGATCCCAAGACGTCTGGCGGTTAGCCATGGCGACATCGATGGCATCGGGGTTCTCGCGAACAAACTTGATATCAAGCATTAGATCCTCCGGCGATATACATTCCATTTAGGTTGCAACCTTGTACATGTATGGGCAAGTATATACTTATGAGCGTTTACGACCCAACTCAACTACGCAAGAAGGCACCCAATGGACGCAGTTTTTTCCTTTTTGTTTGGCACCCGCACCGGCTTTGCCATCCTTTTCGCCGGCGGCATCCTGCTGTTTGCGATTATTGCCTTTGTTATGGAGAAGCGCACCCATAAGATGTATGTCGACCGCGGCCCCAAATCCGAGGACGAAGAAGACAGCTTCTGGGACTAACCTGCCAAAAAAGGGACAGGTTTATTTTGGTCGGTTTTATCTGGGCAAACGCAAGCGCCCCGCAACTGGAATTGAGCCAGTTGCGGGGCGCTTTTCACATACACGACAAAACCGCAGGAAAAACCTGCCAACATAAACCTGTCCCTTTTTGGTCGGTTTTACTGGAGGGTTGCGTCGATTGCCTTGACTAGGGCGCTGCGCATGCCGGCGTCCTCGAGCGCAACGACGCCCTTGATGGTGGCACCGCCGGGCGAGCACACGGCATCCTTCATCTCCGCAGGATGCTGGCCAGTTGCAAGCTGCAGCTTTGCCGTACCCAGCACCATCTGGCTCACAATGCGATAAGCATCCGCACGCGGGATACCGTGCTTGACCGCCGCATCGCCCAGGGCCTCGATTGCCATGGCGACGAATGCCGGAGCGCAACCACCCACCGTGCCGCCCACAAACAGCAGGCTCGTGTCGAGCTCAACCACCGTGCCAAGCTTGCCAAGTAGATCGAGCACCACAGCGCGCTGCTCGTCATTGAGCGTCGAAGCCTTCTCGCAAGCGATGACGCCCTCGCCCACCGAAACCGGCGTGTTGGGCACCGTCGAGATATGCGCGACGCCCGGCAGGACCTGCTCCCACTTGGCACTGTCCCAGGTCCAGGCAACCGACAGAACGACCTTTTTGGCAAGAGTATCCTTGAGCGGGGCGAATACCTTCTCGATCATGTACGGTTTGACCGCAGCAACCACGATATCGGATGCGGCGACAACCTCGGCGGCATCGTGGCAAGCGACCGTCCCGCGCGCCTCACAGCGCTCAACCAGTGCGTCGTAGCGACCCGCACAGGCGCACATGTCGCTCGCAGCTACACCGGCAGCGATCCAGCCATCGGCCATAGCGCTCGCCATATTGCCAAAACCGACAAATCCAATCTTCATATCACATAGTCCTTTCAGACACATTCCTCAAAACGAAAGGTATTGTCCCACGCCATTGTTTCGTATTGCCGACCTATTTGTGATACGGCTCGCCACGGCTAATCTTGCAGGCACGGTAAATCTGCTCTAGCAGCACCACGCGCGCCAGGTTATGCGGCAGGGTAATGCGTCCAAAACTGAGCATCTCGTCGGCGCGTGCGCGCACGTCATCGCTCACGCCGTCCGAACCGCCGATTACAAAGGCAATGTCGCTGCTGCCTCGCAGCATAAGATCGTCGAGCCTCGCCGAAAACTCCTCGCTCGAGCGCTCCTTGCCCTCGATAGCCAGCAGGATCACATGCGCTCGAGATGGCAAGGCGGCAAGAATCGCCGCCCCCTCCTTGTCGCGCGCGGCATCCACGCCGCCCGCCTTAGCCGGGTCGATATCGGCCACCTCGCGGATATCCACCTTGGCATAGGCACCTAGGCGCTTGGTGTACTCAGCGCACGCGTCCTTCCAAAAGCGCTCCTTGAGCTTACCGACGCAAACGACGGTGTATTTCACGCGCGTCTACCCCTTCGAATCGTTTTGAACTTTGCCGGCGGCCAGCATCTGCTCGAACATCGAGGCCGACTGCGAAAAGTCGCTCGGCAGCACGACCGTCGAGGTTTTACCCGTGCGAGCGAACTCCGTCATCATCTCGGACCACTGCGTAAACATGAACAGTTGGTTGGCCTCGTCATTGCCGACACCCGTCTCCTGGATGATCTCGAGCGAATCTTTGATACCCAGCGCGATGGCCTTGCGCTGGTTGGCGATGCCCTCGCCCGCCTTTTCCATAGCCTCGGCCTCGGCGGTCGCCTCGGTGACGCGCTTGATGCGGTCGGCCTCGGCGAGCTCCTGCGCGGCAGCGCGCTTGCGCTGGGCAGCGTTGATGTCGTTCATGGAGTTCTCAACCTCGGTCGGCAGTGCGATTTTGGTGATGAGCGTCGACACGAGGGTGAAGCCGTAGGCGGCCATCTGCTCGGAAACGGTAGCGTTGACATCCTTGGCGATGTCATCCTTCTTGGCAAAGACCTCATCGAGTGTGTAGACGGGGATGGAGGAGCGCAGGGCGTCGGTGATGAAGTCGCGCATCTGGTCGACGGGCTCCTGCAGCATGTAGTAGCTCTTGTAGATGCCCGAATCTGCCGGGCCGGCGCCCATGTCGTAGCTCACGTGGTACTGAGCGGAGACCTCAAGACCGATGGTCACGTTGTCCTGGGTCTTAACGTCGATGCCAAAACCGTTTTTCATGGTGCGCAGGCTCACCGTGGCGGCCTTGCGGTCGATCACGGGCACCTTCACGTGGAAGCCCGCGTTGACGATACGGTTGAACTTACCCAAGCGCTCGATGATTACGGCGTGCTGCTGTTCAACGACATAACAGGCGTTGGGGAGCAGCAACAACAGGATGATGATGGGAATCAAAAGGCTGGTAAGGGCGGCGATGATACCGGAAAACAGCATGGTCTCTCCTCTGATAGGCACACGTTGGTACTAGGATACCCGTCCAAGGAGATCGTGCATAACAAAAAGAGCTCCCATTGCTGGGAGCTCTTTCAATCAATGGTGCGGGCGAAAGGACGTCCGCGTATCCGCTTCGCGGATCCGCACCGGCTTCGCCCGCCTGCCGGCGGACTCGCCAGCTCGCTAAAAACGCTCCGCGTTTTCTTGACGCTCGCTCCTTCACAGGTTCAAGTCCCTGCGATGGGCACATAACAAAAAAGCCCCCATTGCTGGGAGCTCTTTCAATCAATGGTGCGGGCGAAAGGAC
>CAJLPX010000064.1 GCA_905208635.1 uncultured Collinsella sp.
AGTGCCGGCATCCGGGGACGCTCCTTGGTTGTTGCCTGTTCAAGAGTGTCCCCAACGATTAGTCGTTTAAAAACGTCCCCAATGACTAGGCCGCTTGCCTGCGATTTTTGACCGTTGGGCGGGCTTGCCGCCCTTGCCGCAAAAACGTTTTGCATATCGGGTACAACGGGCTTTACGTGAGTAAAGTGCGCGTCGTGTCCTCGTGTCGCGTTTTTAAAGGAGGCCCCATGCCTGGTGTTACCCCTGCAGATGTTTTGTCCAACTTTGGTATTACGCTGGTCGAAGATCCCGCCGAGAATCAGCCCCGTCTGCTGGTCGATCTACCCGCCGCGGAGCTCGTCGAGCACGCTATCCGCCGCGAAGAAGGCCGCATGGCATCCAACGGCGCGCTGGTGATCGAGACGGGGGAGCGCACTGGTCGTTCCCCCAATGACCGCTTTATCGATGACACGCCCGACGTGCACGACAAGATCGCCTGGGGCGCCGTCAACCGACCGCTTTCGATCGAGAGCTACGAGACCATCAAGGCCGGCATCGTCGACTACCTCAACGAGCGCGACGTGTTCGTCACCCGCGGCATGGCGGGCGCCGACCGCAACCACACGCGCCGACTGCTCGTCGCCTGCGAGCGCGCCAGCCAGGCACTCTTCATTAAGCAGATGCTCGCCCGCCCGCTTGCCCGCGAAATCGCGCGCACCGGCGAGCCGGACTTCTGTGTGCTCGCCGCGCCGGGCTACCAGTGCGATCCCGCCATCAAGGGCCTCAACTCCAGCGCCGCCGTGGTCATCAACTTCCAGGAGCGCGTGATTTTGGTCGCGGGTACCGGCTACTCCGGCGAGATCAAAAAGTCCATCTTCAGCGTCATGAATTACCTGCTGCCCGTCGAGGACGACGTGCTGCCCATGCACTGCTCGGCCAGTATGGATCCCGTCACGCACGAGACCGCGGTGTTCTTTGGCCTGTCGGGCACCGGCAAGACCACGCTTTCGGCCAACCCCACGCGCCTGCTGATCGGCGACGACGAGCACGGCTGGTCTGACATGGGCATCTTTAACATCGAGGGTGGCTGCTACGCCAAATGCGAGGGCCTGGACGCGTTCCACGAGCCTGAGATCTTCAACGCCGTCCGCTTTGGCGCGATCTGCGAAAACGTGGTGCTCGACGAGAGCCGCAAGCCCAACTACGATGACGTCTCGGTCACGCACAACACACGCGTGGCCTACCCTGTGGAGCACATTCCCAACGCGTGGACCAAGGGCATGGGCACCACTCCGAGCGTCGTGCTGTTTTTGACCTGCGACGCCTTTGGCGTGCTGCCGCCCATCTCGCGCCTGACGGCCGACGCCGCCATGTATCACTTTGTGACGGGCTTTACGGCCAAGATCCCCGGCACCGAGGTCGGCGTCACCGAGCCCACGCCCACGTTCTCTTCGCTGTTTGGCGAGCCGTTTATGCCGCTCGACCCCATGGTCTATGCCAAGATGCTCGGTGAGCGCATCGCCGACGGCCGCACGCGTGTGTACCTGGTCAACACCGGCTGGATTGGCGGCGGCTACGGCGTGGGCCATCGCATCGAGCTTGCCTACACGCGCGCCCTGGTGGCCCGCGCCCTCGACGGTACCATCGAGGACAGCGAATTCGTGCATGACGATATCTTTAACGTTGACATTCCCACCACGTGCCACGGCGTGCCCGACGGCATCCTGGTGCCGCGCCAGTACTGGCAGAGCACCGCGCGCTACGACGAGGCGGCGCACAACTTGGCCGTGATGTTCGAGGAGAACTTCGAGAAGAAGTACTCGCACCTGCCCGAGTCCGTGAAGGCCGCCGGTCCGCACGCTCAGGTGCACGCCGACGCCCGTCATCGCGGCCGCGGCCTGCTGGGACTCCGACACTAGCGTCGCCGCGAGTCCATATCCGCCACAAAGGGGACAGGCACCTTTGTGGCGGTTTTGCTTGGGCGAATGACTCGGGTTACAATACGCCTGACATATCGCCCCCTTCTCCGGATGGGGGCAGCGTAAGAGCTCTTGTGGCGGCACCGTAGGACTTTGAAGGTGGCCGTCGTAAGGGCGCTTTTTGTTTAGGCACCCGGGCTCGGGCGCATGCTATGAAGGGAGAGCACATGAAGAGTTTCGTTGCCGAGGATTCGTTTTGGGAGCTATTTCCGCAGGCGGCTGTCGGTGTTGTGGTCGTAAAGGGCATGAAGCCCGCGGCTCAGATTCCTCAAGAGGACGTTGATGCGATTGCCGCGTTGCTCGACCGCGCCAATATCGATGCGGAGCGTCACCTGACGAGTGATACCATCAGCGAGAATGCGCCGGTTAAGGCATGGCGCGAGGCATATCGCCTATTCAAGACCAAGAAGGGCGCGCGTTGCTCAATTGAGAACCTGCTCAAGCGCGTGCTCAAAGGAAAGCCGGTGGGCCACATTACGCCCGCGGTGGACATCTACAACACGGTGTCGCTGTCCTACGCGCTGCCCGTAGGCGGCGAGGATTTGCACGCGATTGAGGGAGACCTTTGCCTGAAGGTGACCGACGGTGGCGATTCATTTCTGCCGCTTGGCGAGGAGACAGATGACCCGACGCTGCCCGGCGAGCTCGCCTACATCGATGATGCGGGCGCCGTATGCCGCTGCTGGAACTGGCGCGATGGCGTTCGAACGGCGTTGTCCGATGATTCGGCCGATGCTTTCCTGGCGATTGAGTGCGTGGAGCCCGAGCGGATGGGGGATTGCCAGGCCGCGATCGATCGCTTAGCCGAGCTGCTCGAGCGCTATCTGGGAGCGACGGTTGTCGTTAAAACGCTTGTGACCCGCGACAATCCTTGCGTGGGGCTGTAGCGAAGTCTGCGGATCAAACTCGATGCCCCAAACCACCACAAAGGTGCCTGTCCCCTTTGTGGTGGTTTTTATGTTGATGGGTTAACAAATGGGATATTAGGGTACGGGTGTTGCCTTGTGCGGCTAAGATGTTTACCCGTTAGCATCATGTAAGCGAAAGGCGGTCGTCACCATGCAGCAGAACGACGAGACACGTTTTGAGGACTTTGTCGGACTGATCAGCGGCCTCTACAAGGAGATTCAGCGTATCAAGACGTCCGAAGGCGCAAGGCTGGGCCTCAAGGGCTCCGACGTTATGTGCCTGTACTATCTTGAGCGCAGCAAGGACGGCCTGACTGGCGCCGACCTCGCCCGCATGGCCGGCGTTACCCGTGCCGCCGTTTCGCGCACACTGGCACATCTGGAGGAGGGCGGCTACGTCGAGGTTGACGACTCGGGTGATGCGACCGTCAAGTATCGTGCTCCGGTGCGCCTGACTGCCCTGGGCGGCGAGAGCATGAGCGAGGCCGATCGCATCATTCGCGAGGTGCTCGATACCACCGGCAAGGCCATGGGCGTGGAGCAGCGCGAGCAGATGTATGCATCGCTGCGCACGATCCTCAACACCCTGCGCGAGATCTAGAGCCGCGCTGGCGCTAGCTTTCAGCCAAGAACTGCATCGTCCCGTTTGAGCGCGTACGCCGTGCCGGGACATTGCTGTCAAAATTCCCTGCGCGAGACCTGCGCAAGAAAGGATTCGTTATGTCCGTCCGCATTATTACCGATTCCGCAAGCGATATGTCGTCGGCGGAGCACCCCGCTCTGCGTGTTCTGCCGCTGTCCGTCACCTTTGGCACCGATGTGTATATGGATGGCGTCGACATCGATCACCAGCGCTTTTACGAGATGCTTGTGGAGCGCGATGAGCTGCCCAAGACCGGTCAGGTCAACCCGTACGCCTTTTCGCAGGCGATTGCCGAAGCGCGTGAGGCCGGCGATGAGGCCGTGATTATTACCGTGGGAGCCAAGCTCTCGGGCACCAACCAGAGTGCTCGTACGGCACTTGCCGAGGCGCCGGGCGGCGACATGTTCGTCGTGGACAGCAATAACGTGACCTTGGGCGAGCGCGTGCTGGTCGAGTATGCGCTGCGCCTGGTGGACGAGGGCCAGGGCGCGGCTCAGGTTGCGGCGGCTGTCGAGGCCGTGCGCGACCGCGTGGTCGTCATCGGCCTGCTCGAGACGTTGGAGTACCTGGTGCGCGGCGGTCGCCTGTCTGCTGCGGCCGGTGCCGTGGGTACGCTGCTCAACGTAAAGCCCGTGGTGGCTGCCGAGGACGGTCTGATCGTGCAGCTGGGCAAGGCGCGCGGTTCCAAGAACGGACGTAACCTGCTCAACCAGAAGGTCGAAAAGGCGGGCGGCATCGACTTTTCCATGCCGCTGGCGCTCGGCTATACGGGCCTTTCGGATGCGGTGCTCAAGAAGTATATCGAGGACAGCGCGGCACTGTGGGCTGGCCACACCGAGGGCGAACTGCCCGTTCACACCATCGGCGCCACCATCGGCACCCATGTAGGCCCCGGCGCCGTAGCCGTAGCCTTCTTCCAGCCCGTTAACTAGCCCACCTGCCAAAACCACCACAAAGGGGACAGGCACCTTTGTGGTGGTTTATGCTATTCCGGGTGGAAGGGAGCGAGCAATGGCGTCTGAGGGCTTTTTTGAGCGGGTGTACGAGGTGGTCGAGCAGATTCCCGAGGGGATGGTCGCCACGTATGGTCAGGTGGCGCTGCTTGCTGGACGTCCACGAAGTGCGCGGTACGTGGGGTATGCCCTGCATGGCAATCCGCGCCCCGGCGAGATTCCCTGTCACCGCGTGGTGTTTGCCGATGGCCGCATATGCGATGGTTTTGCTTTTGGCGGTCCCGATGCTCAACGTGAGCTTTTGCTAGGGGAGGGTGTGGCGTTTAAGGACGACATGCACGTCGACTTGGCCGCCTGTCGCTGGCCTGCAGGGCTCTAGCGGCTCTGCCGTGGTTAAAACCACCACAAAGGTGCCTGTCCCCTTTGTGGTGGTTCTAGTTTACCTGAGCTAACTTATGGAGAAGCTATGGGGGAACATATTGACGCTACAAAGTAAACCACGGTGAACTATATTGTATTCAGCAACGGAGCAGGCAATAGGCGATGAAAAAGCCTGCCCTGTTGAGTTTGATTCGCATTCCTCCCCTCTGTGCGATTCAACGGTGTACTTCGGGAACAGGCCCGCTGGCAACTA
>CAJLPX010000065.1 GCA_905208635.1 uncultured Collinsella sp.
TTCCAATAGCCTTGGAACGCCTGCCACACGCCTACGCTGCGCACGCCATAGTGCGTTTTGAGCAGCGCAATGGTGTGGGCAAGCCCGTGGGGGAAACGTTGGCGATCCGCGCCAAAGTCGATCAGGGTTTCCTTTGTGCGATCCGTGTTGGACCAACCGTCATCGATAAGCACCCAGGAAATGGGCACATGCTTGGCTTGGAACTCCTCCATCTTGTTGACGATAGCCTGCTCGTTGACATCTCGCCCCAATGAATCCCAAGTACACCATCCCAACCCGGTGAGCGCATCCGGGAATGGACGCTCCTTACGGGTGCGAATACCCAGCTGGCGTGCTGCCGTTTGTGTGGCAGCTCGAATGGCCATATACGGGTCGGATGCGCAAGCGATATATGCGGCAGTGTCACATAGAGTCGTGCGACCAACCCGGTTGGAAGACAGCACGAGCCGCAAAGCCGTGTCATCAGATTCTGTTGCGGGCTGCCCACTGAAATCAGCCCGAATATCCGTGCCGCAGATAGCGACCAACACTAGCCACTCGGCATCTTCGGCATCGTTGTTGCGGCGTAACAATAACTGCGTGCGTTCAGGCAGTTCAGATGGTGTACGCACCCAGGTCGGGCGCATCCACCACTCCTTGTGCTGGTATAGCGCCAGCATGGTGTCATCGTTGCCGCTGTCGACGCCGGCCATGGTGAGCGACACGTCAATCGCATGGTGGGGCTCAAACGCTTGTTGTTCCTGAAAGGCAGCGGCGCGGTCCTTGGGCTGGGGTGCATGCGCGTTCACATCGATACGCCAGAGTCGCACCTGAGCATCACCCTGGATACCCGCACTGGACGTGCACTCGTCTTCGCATGATTCGGGAACGATTGTGACGGCTTCTACCGGCAGTTCACAGATTGCCGAAGCCTGTTCGCCATAGACGGCACGACCGGTATCAAGATGGGCCGTTACCGTGCGAACGGTTATTGGACAGGTTTCGGCAATCATTGGCGTAACTCCTTGGTGTTCTTCAATGAGATTATGCTGGCAAGGCCCAGACGGTAGCAGCTGGAGGAACGCTCTCGACCTGAGTGTTCGCCTGCACAGTCGCGTCAGACACAAGTAGCACGGTCATCGGCTGCGGCAAGGCGACTGGTTGACTGTCAGAGAAGTTCGCCATCACAACCATGCCGGACGGCAAGCGCCAACCAAGCAGCGGCGCCGGACACTCTTCGTTGGTAAGCCACGAGAACTGGAAGTCCGTGCCGTTGGCCACCCACTGTTTGCGCAATGCGACAGCAGCACAATACAGGTGCAGGACGGAAGCCCCGTCACCAATCTGACGATTAGTGGCATACTGCGCAAACCATGCCGGCTGGGGCAGCCACGAAGCACCGGTGGCATTGAAGCCGAACGCCGGGCCGTCTGACTGCCACGGCAGCGGTACGCGGCAACCGTCGCGCCCCTTGAAATAATGACCGGAACGTTCCCAATTGGGATCCTGAATTTCATCTTCGGTCAAATCAAAGTCCTCCGGCAAACCAAGCTCTTCACCCTGATACACAAAGGCGGTACCTGGCAGGCCGAGCATCACCAGCGCTGCTGCACGGGCACGACGAGCGGCGAGCGCGGGGTCAATCGGCGGATTCGTGCCGTTGGACGTCACCCACTGCTCGATGTTTGCACCGCTCGGCAGTCCGAGACGCGAGGCGATACGTGGCACATCGTGGTTGCCGAGCACCCAGGTGGGAGCGGTTTCGGCAGCGAGAGCATAGCGATGCGTGCGCTCAATCGTGGTGCGGTATTCTTCGCGATTCCAGGCGGCCTTTGACATGGAGAAGTCGAATACGGCACCAAGTTCATCAGGCTTGGCGTATTGGAAAATACGGGTGGTGAATGGCGACCACGATTCGCCGACCGCATACTTGGCTGGCGTGTACTGATTGAACAGGTCGCGCCATTCACGGTAGATATCATGCACGGCGTCGCGGTCCCAGAGCGGATCGGAGCCATCGGTAGCCTGTGGAGACATCAGTGTCGGGTCGATACGGTCGCGCAGCGGCTCACGCAGGTCTTTGGCCAGACCGTGCGAGACATCGATGCGGAAACCGTCCACACCGCGATCGCACCAGAATGTGAGTACACGCAGGAACTCATGCCGCACCTCGGGATTGTCCCAATTGAGGTCCGGCTGCTCCTTGGCGAACAGATGCAGGTAGTACCAGCCGTCTCCACACGACTCCCATGCGGAACCGCCGAAGTTACTCAGCCAGTTGGTAGGCGGCAATTCGCCGTGCTCCCCCTTGCCCTGCCGGAACACATACCGTTGTGCCGCTTCCGATTCCGGACCTTGAGCCAGGGCCTCTTGGAACCAACGGTGCTGATCGGACGTGTGGTTCGGCACGATGTCCACGATGATGCCGATACCGCGTTCGTGCGCTTTGGCCACTAATTCGTCGAACTGATCGAGTGTGCCAAGGCGGGGATCCACATCGCAATAGTCGGCAACATCATAACCTCCATCCGCCAGCGGCGATGGATAGAATGGAGAAAGCCAGAGCGCGTCCACCCCGAGCGCCTGCAGATAGTCGAGACGATCGATCACGCCTTGGAGATCACCGTTGCCGTCTCCATTGGCATCGCTGAATGAGCGGGGGTAAATCTGGTAGATGACGGCGTCGCGCCACCAGTCATTGTTGGTGAAAGTCATATCGTTCCCCTGTCCGATTGCTCGGTACGTATGGTTTTACCAGTATGGCCGCACGAAACACTGTTCCGGCGGCCATACCCTACATCCTCTTGCCTTCGGATCAGCCCTTAACCGAGCCGGCAAGCATGGCGCGGATGAAGTAGCGCTGGAGGAAGATGAACAGGATCATCGTCGGTGCCATGATGAGCAGTGCGCCCGCGTTGAGCAGCACCACGTCGGTCTGATACTGGCCAACGAACGACTGTAGGGCACCTGCCATCGTGCGCTTGTTCGGGTCGTTCTCCAACACCACAGCCAACAGGAACTGGTTCCAGGTGGCCAGGAAGGTCAGAATACCGAGCGAGGAGATGGCTGGCAGTGCCAACGGCAGCTGAATGGAACGGAACGTGCGCAGATGGCCTGCACCATCGATGGATGCGGCTTCGATCAGATCACGCGGCATCTGCTCGAAGCAGGAGCGCATCCACACAATACCGAACGGAATATTCAGGCCGATGAGCGGCAGGATCAGGGCAAGACGGGTATTCAGCAAGCCCATGCCACTGATCTCGTAGTACAGCGGAGTGACCAAGGTTTCGAACGGAATGGTCAGACCGACGAGGAACAGCACGTAGATCAGGCCCTTGCACGGCACCTTGAGCTGAGCGAAGGCATAACCGCCGAGCGAGCAGAAGATCACCACGCAGGGCACGACCACGATCACCAGAATGCAGCTGTTGAGCAGCAGCGGGGTGATGTTTGCCATGTTCCAGGCGTCGATGAAGTTCTCCCAGTGCGGGTGGGCAGTGAACTGGATACCTTCGGGCATGGAACCTTGCGGCTGCAATGCCGCGGAGAGCATGCTCAGGAACGGCAGTACGCAGAAGAGGACGGTCAGAGCGAGCATCGCCGTGCCGGTGATGCGAACGGCTTTGGATTGCTGCATGGTCACTGCTCCTTTCCGTTGACCAGACGCTGCAGAGGTCCGACGACCAGCAGCACGAGAATCATCAGGGTGACGGCGAGCGCGGAGGCCAAGCCAACGCTCTGCTGGGTGAAGGCCAAGCGGTAGACCTGCACGCCAGGCACCATGGTGGAGGTGCCGGGGCCGCCCTGAGTGGACATGTACACCACGTCGAAGCTGGCGAGCGCGGAGATGATGGTCATGGTCAGGCATACGCCGATTTGGCCGCGCAGACCGGGCAACGTGATGGAGAAGAGCTGACGCCACCAGCCGGCACCGTCAAGACTTGCTGCCTCGTACAGGGACTGGTCGATGCCGCCGATGCCCGAGAGCAAGAGCACCACACAGAAGCCGAGCTGCAGCCAGAAACCAATCACGCCTACCGCGTTCAGGGAGGTGGATTGGTCGCCGAGCCACACGTGGGCGAAGTCGCCGAGGCCTACTGCGCGCAGCAGCTGATTGGCGGTGCCCTTGTCGGCCAGCATCCAGGTCCAGGCCACACCGGCTGCAGCGCCGGGGATAACGCGCGGCAGGAACAGGCAAACCTGTGCGAAGGAACGACCGACCTTGGACTTCATGTCTTTGATGAGCACGGCAATGATCAGGCCGAGCACAATCGGGATGATGGAGAAGAAGATGATCAGGTAGAAGGAGTGCAGAATCGATCCGTACAGATCGGGGTCGGTGAACACGGTGATGTAGTTTTCGACACCGATGAAGGTGCTAGCATCGATACCGTTCCACTCGTAGACCGAGTACCAAATGGTCTGAATGATCGGCCACAGCTCGAAGGCGATGTAAAACACAAGCGCCGGAGCAAGGAAGAGCAGGCTGACCAGACCGAGGGACATATTGCGCTTCGGCTTGACTGCCTTGGCTGCCTTATGGGAATCCATGATTGTCACCACGCTTTACTGGTTTGGTGTGAACTGGGAATTGAACATCGCGCACAACGTCGTGCGCGCGAAGGGAAGGAACCAGGCGGAGCGGGAAAAAGGGAAGAACACTCCGCCCGGTAAGTGCAAGGGTTACTTGACTTCCTTCTCGTACTGAGCCTGAATGGATTCGGCGAATGCCTTGGGGGTCATCGTGCCGTCAATCAGGGACTGGAAGCCGGGGATAATGGCGCTGGCCTGCATACCTGCGGTGGC
>CAJLPX010000066.1 GCA_905208635.1 uncultured Collinsella sp.
GGCGACATCACGGCGGGGTGCTGCGTGCCCCCGTCACCGGTCTGGGCGAATGCCGCGAACGGTGAGATGAGGCTCGATCCGGTCATGGCAGCCATGGTCGCCGCGGTGACGGTCAGACGCGCGATCCCCTTCGGAGTATGAATCTTTTTGCTTGGCAGTGCGGCGAAGTGATCGCCACCGGCAGCAAAGTGCTTTCCCTGAGTCATTGCTATTCCATTCCTTTTCCATGCCATGTCCGACTAGGCATCAGAACTCTTTCCAATAAAGGTAATTATGCGCCTTAACAGGGATTGTTGTATATAGTCCGTTGGCATAAATACAACAATCCATGACTCTTTTTGTCATGGATACGAAGACGCTTCAGAAATCATTCGGCATGAGATGCAAAGAGCTCCGCGCTGGACTCGGGTACAGCCAGGAGCAGTTCGCCAATTTGATTGAGATGGATCGTTCCTACTACGCGAGCATTGAGGTCGGACGAAGAAATGTCAGTCTTTCTAACCTCTCTAAAATTGCCAATGGATTCAACATATCAATTGCTGCACTTATGACTGGTGTCAGTGATAAATCGGATTAGTCCATCAATCAGCGAACGAAGTGAGCGAATAAATCGGCGGCGTAGCCGGCGGCAAGGACACGGTACGTGGCCGCGCAGCGAGCTTCGCGAGCGAAGAGGACGGCATCGCCGTCCCTATATCTTTATAGTATATTTCTCTATTAATTGGTTTCACCAAAATGGGTATTGCGCAAGCTTCTGAACAGGCGTTTTTATCAAAAACTCAAAGCAGCCGAATCATCAAAATGGTGAAATTTTTTACCCAAATTGAGGAAGCGCTTCACCAAAATGGAACCGACTAACGGCTGTTGAAAACTTTTTTTCCCCAAAATGGTGATTTCCTGTTTTCAGTGGAAAACTCGGTAAGTTAAATTATTTACTTACCAGATTTACAAACAAAAGCAGTTCTTAACCCTAAAACCAGAACAGGTCAGAAGCAAAATTAACTCCTGACCTGCGATTTTTCTGGTGCCCCCGGGCGGATTCGAACCGTCGACACCCGCTTTAGGAGAGCGGTGCTCTATCCCCTGAGCTACGGAGGCATGTTGTATTAGTGTAGCAGATTTACGCCGCTGTAATGCAGCGTATACCCACTCTTCGAAGTTGCGGTGGAACAGCCCTCCGGAAAGTGCGTCCCACTATCCAGGCAAATTCTGGGTCAGACTTTCCCCATGAGACCTTGCTAGGAAACTGTGACCCAGAATTTCGGCTCGAAACGGGACACGGTTTCCCAAACGACCCCGTTCCGGAAACTACATCCCGGAATCGACGCTCGAACTGGGATGCACTTTCCCGATCGAGCCACATGGGAGACTGCGCCCCACTTTGAGGGAGCGCTCTTTAATGACTACTTGCCTTTGTGGAAAAGGTTTTTGATAACGGAGGGGATGCTCTTGGCGCCCTTGGCCGTCACATCGATAAAGTCAGGCGAACGCACGAGCTTATCCTCGTCGACGTACTTACGGACCGCGCGAAGCGTCTCTTTATCGTCGCGCGTCGAAAACGTAAAGTGGCCGTTGTCCTTGGTGAAGATGGCAAAACGCGTAATCTTCTTGGTGCCGCGCAAAACCTCGGCGGCGATGTAGTCGACCTCATCCCACGGGATTTGAATGTAATCCTCGGGATTGCGCTCGTTATAGTACTCGAACGCCTTATTGCCCACCATCACGTTGCCGTGGCTGGTAAGCCCCATTAGGCAGGTTGCCGGCGTTGCCAGATCGACCGTGCTGTTCTGAGATTGCGCCATGCGCGCCTCGCCCTCCAAATAAAACAATCGGACCGCATCCAGTGTACCCACCGGGTGCGGTCCGTTTCAATGGCTCAAAAGCCCTTGCCTAGCAACTCTCGGTCTTAAGCCGAAGCGTGCTTACATGAAGCCGCAGACGCGACCGATGATGCCGACGGCGAAGAGAGCCAGGATGATGACGATCGGGCTGACCTTCTTCTTGAGGAGCTTGCAGACCAGAAGGGTCAGGCACACGGCGGCAAGGCCGGGGATGAGCTGATCGAGGTTGGCCTGAAGCGTGGTGACCTTCACCGGGTCGAGTGCGTTGGCACCGACAGAGCTGTACATCGTCAATGCCTGCTTGATGCCCTCAGAACCGGCGGGCAGGTTGGCCCAGTCGATATAGGCGCCAGCGGACTGCGTGACCTTGGAGACGACCGGGGTGAAGGAGATGGACACCCAGCGCTCGACCAGGGCGCCGATGATGAACATACCCAGGATGGAAGCACCCTCGGTGACCTTGCCCATCAGACCGCCGGAGAGGTCCTTGGCGATGGAGGAGCCGACCTTGTAGCCAAACTCCTGCGTGTACCACAGGAAGGCGTAACGGATGATGTTCCACGCGAAGAAGAACAGCAGCGGACCGGCGATGCTGCCGGACAGGGCCAGGGAAGCGCCCAGTGCACCCAGAATCGGGCGAAGGGTGAACCAGAAGGCGGGGTCGCCGACGCCGGCGAGCGGGCCCATCATACCGACCTTGACGCCCTGAATGGCGACGTCGTCAATCGGAGCACCGTTGGCGCGCTCCTCCTCGAGGGCGAGGGTAACGCCAATGACGGGGGCGGAAACATAGGGGTGGGTGTTATAGAACTCCAGGTGGCGCTTAAGAGCGGCAATCTGGTCATCCTTGCTGGTGTAGAGCTTCTTGATCGCAGGGATCATTGCGAAGCACCAGCCGCCGTTCTGCATACGCTCGTAGTTCCACGAGCCCTGAAGGAACTGATGACGGAAGCAAACCTTCTTACGGTCAGCCTTGGTGAGCTGAATCTTGTTCTCTGCCATATGTATCACTCCCCTCCTACTCGTAATCGTTCAGAATGTCGCCGAGCGGGTCACCGGAGCCACCGCCCATGCCGCCACCCTGCTTGGCCAGATCCTTAAGGCCAAGGTAGATGAGGGCAAGGGAGATGCCGATGAGGCCAAGGGCGATCAGCGTGAGCTGAGGGATGGCAGCAAGGACAAAGCCGAGGATGAAGAACGGCCAGGTCTCCTTGGTGGCCATCATGTTGATGACCATGGCGTAACCGACGGAAGCGACCATGCCGCCGCCGACAGCCATGCCGCCGGACAGCCAATCGGGCATAGCGTTAAGCGCGTTGGTAACGGCCTCGGCCGGGATGATGCACAGAAGTACTGCCGGGATGGCGATACGAACACCCTGCATGAGGATGCCGGCGTACTGCCAACGCTCGATGCCGGCGAAGTCGCCCTTCTCGGCGCAGGCGTCCATGCCGTGAACCATAGCGGTAGCCAGGGTACGGCAGATCATGGTCAGGAACAGACCAGCGACCGACAGCGGGACGGCGACGGCGATGGCGGCGGTAACGGCCTTGGCCGAATCGGTGGCGCCACCGTTGAGGGCGAGCACCATGATGATCGAAGAAGCGACCGAGGCCAGAGCGGCGTCAGGCGCGACGGCGGCGCCGACGTTAGCCCAGCCAAGGGCCATCATCTGGAGCGAACCGCCCAGGAGGATGCCCTCCTGAAGGTGACCGGTTACGAGACCGATAAGCGTGCATGCCACGAGCGGCTGATGGAACTGGAACTCATCCAGAATGCCTTCCATACCGGCAAGCAACGCGACAATCGCAACAAGCAGAATAGTGATTGCAGACATGTATCGGACCCTCCTTTACTATGCTTGAGCGGCCAGTTCGGCCTTAGCTTTCTTCAACATGGCGTCGAGATCCTCGGAGGAATCCGAAGGAACCTTGCGGACCTCGAACTTGACGCCCTTGGCCTTGAGAGCCTCGATGGTCTTGACATCGTCATCGCCCATAGCGACAGCGTTAGTGACGACGACCTTGCCCTTGGAGTGGGCCATGGAACCGATGTTGGCTTCCTTGATGTCGACGCCGGCCTCGATGGCCCTGAGCAGATCCTGCGGGTTCTCGAACAGCAGCATCGCCTTGGTGTCGCCAAAGCGCGTGTCCTTGACGACCTCGGCCATCTTCTTGATAGGCACGACGTTGGCGTGGACTCCCGGAGGGGCAGCCTGCTCGATCATGGTCTTGCGGAGCTCGTCGTGAGCAACGCCGTCGGAGACCACGATGATGCGGTTGGGGTTGATCTGCTTGGTCCACGTGGTGGCCACCTGACCATGCAGCAGGCGCGTGTCGATACGGACGTGGGCGATCTTGATGTGCCCGTCGCCGATCACCGTTCCCGGAGGAATGGCACCCGCAGGAGCAGCGGCGGCCGCAGCCGGCTTCTTCTCCTCGGGCTCCAGAGACTCGGGCTTGACGCGCACGCCGGCCTTAGCCTCAGTCACGAGATGTTTTGCGATCGCATGTGCAGTGTTCTTTGCGTCAAAGCGCTGCGAATATGCCTCGATGAGCATAGGCAGGTTGACACCGGTGACGATAGCCCAGGAATCGTGGCCCTCGATGAGCCCGCTGATCTGGTTGAACGGCGTGCCGCCCCACAGATCAACGAGGAAGAGCACCTGCTCCTGGTCCTCGAAGGAAGCGATTGCCTCCTCGACCTTGGCACGGAAGTCGTCGGGGCCCATGCTCGGCTCGAGCGAGACCACGGCAACAGACGGCTGATCGCCAAAGACCATCGAGCCCGTCTGCTTGATTCCAGCCGCCAAGTCACCATGGCTAGCAAGAACAATACTTACCATCACATAACCTCCTTTTTGTCTACGTA
>CAJLPX010000067.1 GCA_905208635.1 uncultured Collinsella sp.
ACATAATGCCAAAGTTGGTGGTCGCGGGCACGCTCAGGTACTTTTCGCAGATGTCCTTTGCCTCGCGCTTCACCATGGTGTCGAGCGTCTTGCGCGCGGCGGCGACGGCCTCCGCGTCGCCCGACTCCTGAGCGTCGAGCAGATGCTCATACGCATCGCCCGGGAATTTGGAGTCGATTGGCAGCAGCACGGGGTCTCCCTCGTCTACCGGCAGCTTGACGGCAAACTCAACGCGCTCCGAGGCGCCGGGCTTGGTGGCGACGTTTTCCAGATACTGGTCGGGCGTAAGGATGTCCGCCAGGATCGCGCCCAGCTGCACCTCGCCCAAAATGCCACGCGCCTTGACATTGCCCAGCACGCGTTTAAGGTCGCCCACGCCGGTGGCGATAGATTGCATATCGCCCAGGCCCTTATACACGGCCTCGAGCTGGTCGCTCACCTGCTTAAACGATGCCGACAGACGGTCGTTGAGCGTGCGGGAGAGTTTCTCGTCCACCGTCGCGCGCATCTGATCGAGCTGCACGTTGTTGTCCTTGCGGATGGCGCCCAGCTGGGCATCGACCGTCTCGCGCACCTTGTCTAGGCGCTGCTCGATGCCCTCGCGGTTGGCGCCGAGCTGTTGGGTCGTCTCGCGGCGCAGGTCATCCATACGGTCGCCCGCCTGCGAGAACTCACGCGCGATGGTCAGGTAGCGCTGCTGCTCCACGGCGGCGTCGGTCGTCTGCTGCTGTGCGATGGCGTTTGCGGTGCGTCGGGTTTCGGCCAACGCGACGTTGAGGGTATCGAGTGTACTGTTGGCCTGCTCGAGCGCCGCGAGCGTCTCGGCGTCGCTGTCGCCACGCTCCCGCAGCTCGGCACGAAGACCTTTAAGCTGCAGGGCGCAAGCCACAGCAGCCCCCACCGCCACCAAGGCAATCACAACAAGCACAATATCAATAGCAGACATAAACTCCGCCCAACAAACCCAATCGAGCACCAATCAAAAACCGCGATTAATCTTACCCTGTCAAACGCAGCTCATGTCCAATCGAGCGCAGATAAGTTACCTTTGCGCTATGGGTGCTGGTCTGCTAGCTCTCCCAGCTGGCGCGGATAGTTGCTGCGACATCCCCCAAGCGCTGGCCGAGAGCTGCCAAGTGCTGAAGTACCTCATTGGGCGAGGCGCCGTTGAGAATGCACGTGAGGGCATATGAGGCCAAGAAGATTGCCGCGAGCCCCAGCGGGATCAGCACGATCATCGCCAGCGTACGCAGGCGCTGGGCCCAGCAACGGTGACGCGCACGGCGCTTATCGAACGCGAGCTCCTGCGCATATGAATCCTGCTGTACGGAATAGGCCTCTGGCGCCGATTCACACCCGGGCACAGCTGCAGGTACAGCAGCGGGCACGACGTTTTGCACGGGCGCCTGGTTGGCAACCCCTTGCATTTGCATCTCCATGAGTCGTTGCTGCTGACGCAGCATGCGCTCAGCTTGTTGCTGCGGAGTCTCAAGAAACAGATCCATGCTGGCCTCCAAAATCGGAGCATTCGACGCTTACGACCAGCATCCCGCACCGCCATGACCGCGACAACGCAATCGCCGGCAATAGCCACAAAGTTTCTTTTGCTCAAAAGCTGTCGAAAAGCTCAACAACTCCCCTACCAGCACTTTCTCTGAGCTTTTTTCGCCAACAATCTTTTGGCCTTCCACCCTTACGCCAACTGACCAAAATCTAACCAATAGCTTGACGAAAATTGTGGAGACCGGGACCCCACAAAAACGTGCCGCCCCAAAAAGGGGCGGCACACAACCTTTTTTATCAGCTTTTCTGTATCGAGCACGCGACGACCCAACGCCGGAGCGCAAGGCGGGGAAATACCTTTGCCTCGCGCGACTCTGCGAAGCCGTGAGCGAGAGGGAAAGGTATTTCCCCGCCCTGCGCTCCGCAGCAGCCAGCGCCAAGCGCTAGTAGTTCACCACCTGCTCCTCAAAGTACGCCTTGGGGTGGTTGCACACCGGGCACACCTCAGGCGCCTCGGCACCCACATGCAGGTGCCCGCAGTTCAGGCACTTCCACACCTTTACGCCCTCACGCTCAAACACCTCGCCCGACTCGATGCGCTCGACGAGCTTGTTGTAGCGCTCCTCGTGGGCCTTCTCGACGGCGGCGACACCACGGAACTTTGCGGCAATCTCGGCAAAGCCCTCTTCCTCGGCGGTCTTGGCAAACTCGTCGTACATCGTGGTCCACTCGTAGTTCTCACCCGCGGCGGCATCGCGCAGATTGTCCAGGGTATCGGGGACGGCGCCATCGTGCAGATACTTAAACCACAGTTTGGCGTGCTCGGACTCGTTGCCAGCCGTCTCGGCAAAGATGTTCGAGATCTGAACGTAGCCGTCCTTCTTTGCCTTGGAGGCATAGTAGCGATACTTGGTGTGTGCCTGGGACTCACCGGCAAAAGCGGTCTCGAGGTTCTTCTTGGTTTGGGAATTCTCAAAATCCATAGGTGTACTTCCCTTCAACGCATGCCGCCCGTAGGCTTCGAGCGGCCTCGTCTTTAGGATGCCCTCATGTCGGAAATCTAAACCTTACAATCCTGTTCTTCAGATTTCCACGGGCTAAATGCTCAGCCAGCGATCGCCCTCGGCTCGGCAAAAGCCCTCACGCTCCAGGTCGGCCAGAATGCCCGCGACAAGCTCGCGCTCGACCGGCCCGCGCCCAGCCGCCGCTTCCATATCGTTAACGCCCACCACGGCATCAGCAAGCGTAATCCCCGCCGGTTGGCCATCGCGCGCTGCCAGCAACATGCGCACGATATGCGCGCGCTTTTGGCGACGTGAGCCCTCAAACTTTGATTGACGGCTATAGCCCGCCGAGCGCCTGGACGGATTGGGCAACGTCTTTTTTAGATATGCGCCGTAGTCCAGCAACGCGTAATACCACGCGCGCGGCGTGTCGGCATCATCGAGCGGCACGGCAAAGGGAGCGATCTCGTCGGTCGCCGCACCGGGGACCGCCGGACAGGCCGCCTGAATCAGCGGCACCAGCTCGCGGTCGGGAACAGCCGGTACATCGGGAAAGAAGTGATGCAGAAAGACCGTGCGCACGTTGGTCTCCAGATACACGCCTGGAAGGTCAAACGCAAACGACCGGATACCTTGCGCCGTTGCCGGGCCAATACCAGGCAGAGCGACCAAGTCACGCGTCTCACGCGGAAACTCACCGTCCCAGTCCTCCACAACGCGCTGAGCGGCCTTGTGGAGCGCCAGAGCGCGTCGGTTGTAGCCCATGCCCTGCCAAGCGTCCAAAACATCGGAAGGCGCGGCTTGGGCAAGCGCCTGCACGGTCGGAAAGCGATCGAGCCACGCCGGCATACGCGTCTCCACGCGTGGCACCTGTGTTTGCTGCAACATGACCTCGGAAAGCCAAATGATGTACGGATCGCGCGTGCGGCGCCACGGAAGGTCGCGATAACGCAGGACCCCTTCCGAACGAATCATCGAACGAAAGGGGTCCTGAATCATATCTATGCTCCTTATGCGGCGCTATTCCTCCCGGCATGTATACGCACAGGTGGCGTACTCGGGAAACGCTTCGCGGTCGGCGAACTTGGGATCGACGGCCGGGAACTGGCGGTGAGCGACGATGTCGCCGAGCGAAACGGAATCGAGGTAGTCGCGCATCAACGCCTGGGCTCCGGCCCACAGGGGATGATAGCAGCACGCGCCCATGCGCGCACAGTCACCATCAGGCGCGGTGCAATCGTTCATAACCATAGGACCCTGAACGGCCTCGACGACCTGACGAATGGTGACGTCGTCCGGACTGACCTTGAGACGCATGCCACCGTGGACGCCACGCAGGCTCTCCACAATACCGGCCTGGACCAAGCCGTGTTGAATCGAACGGGCAAACGAATACGGGACATTGACCTCTTCGGCAGCGGTGCGAACAGAAAGCAAACACTCCGGATCCTCGGCAAGCATCGCCAGCATACGAAGGGCGTAATCAGTCTTCCTCGATATGTCCATTTTTCCCCTTTCAAGGAATACGAACAGCTCGAACGAGCTCCGGGGCCGAGCTTGTGTCGAGACGCTAAATGACCGCCAGGACATCCAAATGGTAAATCGGATATCCACTGAGTGCCGCGCTTGGAGCGAAATGCATCAGATGCGGCCTACAGTGCAATTTAGTATAACCTAACCCCCTGTCTCGTTGAACAGGTGTTGCGCAACAAAGCTGTTGTTCAGACAAATATACTTGTTAGATTTTACTTGCGTTCCCGAAGGCGCGGGGATTCTGGGCGAAGATGCACCAGGGCAATCGTTCTACCGAAACAAAGTGCATCAAACGCAAAAAGCCACGTCCGAAGACGTGACTTTAATTGCGTTGGCGGGAAGTACGGGGCTCGAACCCGCGACCTCCGACGTGACAGGCCGGCGCTCTAACCAAACTGAGCTAACTCCCCAGGCAGACGTTCGCGTTTGTTTCCGCTCGCGTGCGCTGCGGGGATTAGTATACACAGAAGTCTGTCCGGCGCGCAACAACTTTTTTGAAAAAATTTTTCGGTCCCTCCGGGAGGGTCTCCGGGGCCGGCGGGCGCGGGTTAAGTTTGCTGCTCTACAGTCCTGCGCAAGACGGAAAGCACATTAAGTGCTT
>CAJLPX010000068.1 GCA_905208635.1 uncultured Collinsella sp.
ACCGTGTATCTAGAGGTTTTCGTTGACAGCCCCCAAGGTTGCATCGTATTATCTTTTTCGTTCGCGGGGGCGGCGGTCCAAAAGACCAAAGAACCTGCGGATACTTGAACGATTGGGAGTTTGCCCGAGTGGTTAATGGGGACGGGCTGTAAACCCGTTGGCTCTGCCTACATAGGTTCGAATCCTATAGCTCCCACCCGTCAAGTGCCTGTATAGCTCAGTCGGTAGAGCACTTCGTTGGTAACGAAGAGGTCACCAGTTCAAGTCTGGTTGCAGGCTCCATCCGGCGGTGTAGCTCAGTTGGTTAGAGCACACGGTTCATACCCGTGGCGTCACTGGTTCGAATCCAGTCACCGCTACCATAGGTAACACGGTGGCTTCTCAATAGTTTGTTGAGAGGCCACTATGGTATAAAGGCAAAGTCCCGTCCGGGGACGACCTGTTTAGAGGAGGGCTTTATGGCCAAAGAGAAGTTTGAGCGCACTAAGCCGCATGTTAACATCGGCACCATTGGTCACGTCGACCACGGCAAGACCACGCTGACCGCCGCCATCACCAAGGTTCTCTCCGAGACCGAGGGCTGCAAGGCTGACTTCACTGCGTTCGAGAACATCGACAAGGCTCCCGAGGAGCGCGAGCGCGGCATTACGATCTCCGTCTCCCACGTCGAGTACGAGACTGCTGCCCGTCACTACGCTCACGTTGACTGCCCGGGCCACGCTGACTACGTCAAGAACATGATCTCCGGCGCTGCTCAGATGGACGGCGCTATCCTGGTCATCGCTGCTACCGACGGCCCCATGGCTCAGACTCGCGAGCACATCCTGCTCGCCCGTCAGGTCGGCGTTCCCTACATCGTCGTCTTCCTGAACAAGTGCGACATGGTCGACGATGACGAGCTTATCGACCTCGTCGAGATGGAGACCCGTGAGCTCCTCTCCGAGTACGATTTCCCCGGCGACGACATCCCCGTCATCCGTGGTTCCGCTCTGGGCGCTCTCGAGGGCGACGCCAAGTGGATGGACGCTATCCGCGAGCTCATGAACGCCGTCGACGAGTACATCCCGACGCCTGCTCGTAACAACGACCTTCCGTTCCTGATGGCCGTTGAGGACGTTATGACCATCTCCGGCCGTGGTACCGTTGCTACCGGCCGTGTCGAGCGCGGTGAGCTCAAGCTCAACGAGCCCGTCGAGATCGTCGGCATCAAGGATACCCAGAACACCGTCGTTACCGGTATCGAGATGTTCCGTAAGTCCATGGACTTCTGCGAGGCTGGCGACAACGTCGGTCTGCTGCTCCGCGGCATCAAGCGCGAGGACATCGAGCGCGGCCAGGTTCTCTGCAAGCCCGGTTCGGTTACCCCGCACACCAAGTTCACCGGTGAGATCTACGTTCTGACCAAGGAGGAGGGCGGCCGTCATACCCCGTTCTTCGATGGTTATCGTCCTCAGTTCTACTTCCGTACCACCGACGTTACCGGTACGGTCAAGCTCCCCGAGGGCACCGAGATGGCTATGCCTGGTGACCACATCACCATCGAGGGCGACCTCATCCACCCGATCGCCATGGAGGAGGGCCTGCGCTTCGCTATCCGCGAGGGTGGCCACACCGTCGGTTCGGGCATCGTCTCCACGATCATTGAGTAAATTAGCTCTTTGATATAGCTGACTTAGAGAACCCGGCACTTATTTGGGTGCCGGGTTCTTTTCTGCAATGGATATTGAGCCGTTGCTGGTGTCGAGAGGATCGATAATGGTCCTGGATGCACCGTCGATTAGATCTCGATGGCTTCATTGATGTGTTCCAAATATGAATGGATCCACCGAGAACCAATTGACTCGAGGTTTTCATTGACAGCACTTACGTGGAGCTGATAAAGTAACAACTCGTGCCCGTACGGGGCGGAAATGAAAGGTTCAGGATACATGCGTACTCTAGTTACTCTTGCGTGCACTGAGTGCAAGCGCCGCAACTATACGACCACCAAGAACAAGTCGACCATGCCTGATCGTATGGAGATCAAGAAGTATTGCCCCTGGTGCCGTCACCACACGCTGCACAAAGAGACTCGCTAGTCTCTAGTCATATACGCCAGTAGTTCAATTGGTAGAGCATCGGTCTCCAAAACCGAGTGTTGAGGGTTCGAGTCCTTCCTGGCGTGCCAGTCATTATTCCGTAAGCTCCCACTTGGGGGCTTACGGTTTACTCATGTATAAGCGCATTGCGCGGAGGTAACCCAAATGGCCAACAAGAAGAACAAGAAGAAGGCTCAGCAGCCGGCACCTGCCAATAACGCTGCCGCCAACTCCAAGGTTGAGGCCAAGAAGGCCGTTGCCAAGAAGAACGAGAAGGCTGCGAAGCCCAAGAAGAACGAGAAGCCTGGTTTCTTCGCCCGCACCAAGAAGTATTTCGCTTCGGTGAAGTCCGAGATGAAGCGTGTCACGTGGCCCGATAAGAAGGAGCTCGTGAACTACTCGGTCGTCGTTTGCGCTTCTCTGATCGTCGTCGGCGTCGTCATCGCTCTGCTCGATGCTGGCTTTGGCGAGGCTCTTGCTCTGTTCTCTGGATTGAGGGGCTAAACCATGTCTAAGCGTTGGTACGTCGTTCACACTTACTCTGGATACGAGAACCGCGTTAAGTCCGATCTCGAGCATCGTATCGAGACCATGGGCATGCAGGACCGTATCTTTGATATCGAGATTCCTATGGAGCGCGTCACCGAGATCAAAGAGGGTGGCAAGCGCGAGACCAAGGATTCTAAGATCTTTCCGGGTTATGTCCTGGTTCGCATGGAGATGGATGACGATGCGTGGACGTGTGTTCGCAACACGCCCGGCGTCACCGGTTTCCTAGGCGGCAACGGCAAGCCCGCTCCGCTTTCCCGCGACGAGTACAACAAGATGACTCGTCGTCCCGGTAAGGGCGATTCGCCCAAGCGCACCTCGGTTGATATTCAGGTCGGCACGTCCGTCCGCGTCACCGATGGCCCGCTTACCGACTTTGATGGCAAGGTCTCCGAGGTTAACACCGAGGCTGGCAAGCTCAAGGTCACGCTGATGATCTTTGGCCGCGAGACGCCGGTCGAGCTCGACTTTAACCAGGTCGCTGTCATCGCTTAAGTTTTCGTCCGTTCGCGCGAGCGTGCTTCTTCTGTGACTGCTCATCTCAGGAGTGCTTCTAACACGTGCGTGCTTACGATATAGCAAGTACTTCACACTCGTGATTCGAAAGGAATGACCATGGCTGAGAAGAAGGTTGCCAACGTCATTAAGCTCCAGATTCCTGCTGGTGCAGCTAACCCCGCTCCTCCCGTCGGCCCCGCTCTGGGCGCTGCTGGCGTGAACATCATGCAGTTCTGCCAGGCCTTTAACGCCGAGACGCAGGACAAGAAGGGCGACATCATCCCCGTTGAGATCTCTGTCTACGAGGATAAGTCCTTCTCCTTCATCACCAAGACCCCGCCGGCGGCTCACCTCATCAAGAAGGAGCTGAACCTCAAGTCTGGTTCCGCTAAGCCCCAGGCCGACAAGGTTGGTCAGCTCTCCCAGGAGCAGCTCACCAAGATCGCCGAGATCAAGATGCCGGACCTCAATGCCAACGACATTGACGCCGCCAAGAAGATCATCGCCGGTACCGCCCGTTCCATGGGCGTCACCATCGCTGAGTAGCGATTTCTTATGGTAACGACGGGTGCTCCGACCTGGGCGCCCGTTAAATGTGTGCAATAGGGCACACGATACGATGTGGGAGGGCTCACGCCCGTTTAACCACAGGAGGTAATGCACATGGCTAAGCATGGTAAGAGCTATAACGCCGCTGCCGAGAAGATCGATCGCGCCACGCTCTACACCCCCCTTCAGGCTGCCAAGCTCATTAAGGAGCTCGACACCGCCAAGTTCGACGAGACCGTCGAGGCCCACTTCCGTCTGGGCATCGATACTCGTAAGGCTGACCAGAACATCCGTGGTTCCATCTCCCTGCCCCACGGCACCGGCAAGACCGTTCGTGTTGCCGTCTTCGCCGAGGGCGAGAAGGCCCGCGAGGCTGAGGCTGCCGGCGCCGACATCATCGGTTCCGACGAGCTTGTCGCCCAGATTCAGAAGGGCGAGATCAACTTCGACGCCGCTATCGCTACGCCGAACATGATGGCCAAGGTTGGCCGCATCGGTAAGATCCTTGGTCCCCGTGGCCTCATGCCGAACCCCAAGCTCGGCACCGTGACCATGGACGTCGCCAAGATGGTCTCCGAGCTCAAGGCTGGCCGCGTTGAGTACCGCGCCGACCGCTACGGCATCTGCCACGTGCCCCTGGGCAAGAAGTCCTTCACCGAGCAGCAGCTCGTCGAGAACTACGCTGCCCTGTACACCGAGATCCTGCGCGTCAAGCCCTCTTCTGCTAAGGGCAAGTACGTCAAGTCCATCTCCGTGTCTTCCACCATGGGCCCTGGCGTCAAGGTCGATCCCGCTATCCAGCGCGACTTCCTGGCTGAGTAACTAACAGTTACTGCCTGAGCAAAGCAAGCATTGCTAAAGA
>CAJLPX010000069.1 GCA_905208635.1 uncultured Collinsella sp.
GATGGAAGACCTTACCGATTTGCGGAAGGTTTTGCCCGAAGCATCCGGCACCGCCGGATTCTTTTGGAACGGTCTCTCGTTTGATTGCTTTCCTATCGTTTGCTCCCAGACTGGGCGTCTAAAAAAGGCGGCCGAACCGGCCGCCCACAAATAAATAAACATTTACCAAATGTAAGAGAAGAGGAACGATGCACATTACTCCCAGTGGCCGGCGACGTCGACAACCCAATGTTGTCCCGTAGCCTGCTGTTCATAATGCCCCTGATCTTCAGAGGTGGTATACGAATCATTGATTGCAGAAGCTCCATTAGGGTGTTGTGCATCACCGTAGGTAGAGATAACATGATTGTCCATTTCGGCTGCTGAGTTAAACGTCGCATGGCATACAGAGCACATCCAACGTTCATGGCGCGTATACACTACATTCGGTACCCAGACCTGGCTGTAATCTGTCTCCCAGTGGCCCTGCTCGGCAACCCACTTCTTCTGGCTGCCGCCGTTGGAAGAGGAATTGTTGCTGCCGGAACTCTGCGAATTGCCGGAATTCTGCTTGGACTGGGAGGAATCGCCCTTGTTGTCCGACTTCGAGGAATCGGAAGACTTGTTATCCTCCTTCTTGGAGTCATCGGACTTCTGGTCCTTGTCGTCGGATTCTTTCTTCTCCTCGGTCTTGGCTCCAGAGGTTTGCGTCGCCTTTTCTTCGCTTGGCTTCTTTTTGTCTTTATTCTTTACCGCTGTGGCGGCCCTTTCCGTAGAGCCGCTTCCTTGCTTTGCAACGCTGGCACATCCAAGTTGAGGTGTCGAAAGGCACACCAGAAGCGCAACGATAATAGACCTTGTTCTCACACCGATCTCCCTGCCCATGAAACCGGGCGTTGGACACCAGCCGATATCCAACGCCCGACTCGCTTTTACATCTGCTCGCGGCGCTTCTTCCGGTCGAGGAAGACACCGGCTGCCACGAGGACGGTACCGCCGATGACGAACGTCTCGCCGATGAGTCCCGCGCGGTCACCGGTCTGGGCGAGGCTGCCGGTCTGGGCGGTATCCGTGCCGGCGAGGTGCTTCGGGCTGTATGCCGCCTGCTGCTTTGCGACCTCCTCTGCCTCCTGTCGTGCGATCTCATCGGAAAGCTTCTGCTCCGCTGCGATGCGGTCGGACTTCGCCAACTCGTAGGCGGCGAGTGCCGCATCATAGCCGGGCTGGAGCTCGTCCACCGCGGTCTGCTTCTCGTCCAGGATGGCCTTGGCGGGCGCGACCTTGGCACGTGCCTCGACTGCTGCGGCGAAAAGCGCGTTGAGGGCGTCATCCGCGTTCACATCATGGCCGGAAGCGATCGCCGCGCCTGCATCGATGGAGTTCAGCTTCGACAGCTTGGCGTCTGCCTGCGCCTTTGCCTGTTCGGCGGCAGAGACCAGGGACTCGGCGGCGATGGCATCCGCCTTCGCGGCATCGAGCGCGGCCTTGGTGTCATTGACGGCCTTTACTGCATCCTGCTCGCGCTGCTGTGCCTCTGCGAGCTTCGCGGCAAGACCGGTGAGGATGTCGAGGTTCGACTGTGCGTCCTCGAGATTGGTCTGGGAGCCGGTGAGCTTGTCGACGGCAACGCCGGCGTCGGCCTTTGCGGCATCGACGGCGCGCTGGGCATCCGCGAGGGCGCGTGCGGTGATATCCGCCTTTTGCTTGGCGGCATCGAGGACGGTCGCCTTCTCGGCCTGATCGGCTGCCGCCGCGTCATGGACGATCTTTGCTGTATCGAGCGCCTTCTTGGCGTCGGCGACGTCCTGGAAGAACTTCGCGAGGTCGGCGTTCGCATCGTCCACGCCCTGCTGCTTAGCAGCGGTGTCCGCCTTGGCGGAATCCAACTTAGACTGTGCGGTCGTTACGGCTGCGTTGGCAGCATCAAAGGCGACCTGCTTCTGCTGGACGGTCGACTTTGCCGTATCGACTGCCGCGTTGGCGGCATCGAGGTCCGATTTTGCCGCATCAAGCTCGGTCTGGGCATCCGTGACGCCCTGCTGCTTGGATGCGACATCAGCCTTGGCTGCATCGACGGCACGCTGGGCATCGGCAACGCCCTGCTTCGCGGCATCGACACCTGCCTGTGCGGAATCCACCGCGACCTGCTTCTGCTGGACGGTTGCGGCGGCGCCGGCGGCTGCCTGCTTCTTGGATGCGAGATCGGTCTTGGCTGCGTCGAGTGCGCTCTTGGCGTTCTTGAGGCCGTTGATATAGGAGGTCAGCTTCTGCTCGTACTCGTCGACGGACATGGGGTTCATGTTCCAACCGGAGCCTGCCCAACCCAGGTTTGCGGTATCGAAGCTGTCGGTCTTCCAGCCGTTCATGGTTCCCTTGCTGCAGACCGCCATGCCCATATAGCCGATTTCAGGGCTGATGACATGCAGGTAGTGACCGACAGTTGCGGGATATCCGGCAACCTTAAAATGCTGGTTGACATAGGATTCAATCCCACTATGCGACTTGTAGAAGTCTACGGCATCCTTACCGATTAGACCGGTGACGCCATAGAGCTCCTGAACCGCCTGATCGAAGAAAGCCTTTTCTTGGTCCACCCACTGCGGTTTCGGATCGGTTCCATAGTTCCATGCGAGGTTTTCGCTCGTATCAAACTGCATGGAATGCCCAAACTTGACATCGGAATAGTTCGCGTTGGCAATCGCTGCCGCAATGAGCTTGTACGTGACCTGGAGCTCAGAGAGACCGACGGACTTGCGGTACTCGTTGATGGACTTCATGTACGGGATTGCCGCGAGCATGTTGTCGAGACTGGTCGCGTCGAGGCTGTTCCCCACCTCGGTGTAGTCCTTGTATGTGCAGTTCTGGATGATCTCGATGGCTGAATCGGCACCCATGGCACGGAAGAAGCCGATGGCTCCCTGCTTGAGCTGCGCGTCGGCGGAATCGAGTTTCGCCTGTGCCTCATCGACCTTCTGCTGGGCGGCGGTCACGGCAGCGTCTGCGGTATCCTTCGCCGCCTTGGCGTTCGCGAGCTCTACGTCGGCGGCCGCCTTGGCGGACTCAGCGTCCTTGACAGCCTGCTTCGCTGCATCCAGCTTGGAGATGGCGTCGACGTTCGCCTGCTTGGCGGCATCGAGGTCGGCGTTCGCGGCATCGAGTGCGGACTGGGCGGCGTTCACGCCGGACGTGGCATCGAGGGCGGCCTGCTGCTTTACGGAGAGGGCCACCTGGGCATCATTCAGGGCGTCCTGTGCCGTTGCCGCAGCGGACTGTGCCTGCTCGAGCTCGGACTCGCACTGGGACTGTGCCGCTCGTGCGGCGGCGAGGGCTGCCTCTGCGTCCGCGACCTTCTGTTTTGCCGCATCGTACTTCGGACCGCTGGCGCCTGCCTCCGCTGCGGCGAGGTCGGCTTTCGCCTGCTCATAGGCGGCGCTGGCTGCTGCGGCCTTCGCATCCGCCGCGTCCTTGTTCTGCCTGGCTGCAGCGAGGACAGAATCGGCGGAATCCTTTGCAGACTGGGCCGCAACCAGCTTGGACTGGGCATCGGCAAGCGTCGCGTTGGCGTTGTCCAGTTCGGCCTGTGCCCTGTCCACGGCAGCCTGGGCGTCGCGCACGGCCTGCTCGGCGGCACTGATTGCCTCCGGGGTGGCGCTTACAGCATCTGCCTTGGCTTTATCGAGGGCATCCTTGGCATCCTGAGCCGCCTTGAGGGCGGACTGGTACGCTTCGTCCTTCTCGGACGCATCCGCTTTAGCGTCTGCGAGACCCGCCTTCGCCTGCTCGAGGTCCTTGCCGGCGGCATCGGCGGCGTCCTTGCCCTCCGCGACCTGACGGGCGTACTCGTCCATTGCCGCTCGGTCGGCTACCGTGCCGGCGCTGACTGCCGAATCGTAGGATGCCTTGGCCTGGTCGCGGGCGGAAGCAACCTCGTTGTAGGGGCCGGCGACCTCATCGTAGGATGCCTTGGCGGCGTCCTCCTTCGCCTTCGCCTCGTCGACTGCCTTCTGCAGGTCCGCGATGGTCTGTGCGGCGGATTTCGCGCCGGTACCGGATGCCGCGCCGGCATGGGTGGCGATCGGCGACATCACGGCGGGGTGCTGCGTGCCCCCGTCACCGGTCTGGGCGAATGCCG
>CAJLPX010000070.1 GCA_905208635.1 uncultured Collinsella sp.
TGCGCCGTAGCCCGCATGACGGCCGCCAAGGAGAAGCCCGAAGGCGAAGGCGCCGCGGCCGCAACCGACGCCGAAGAGGCCCCAGTCGACCTAGGCGACGGCAACGACATGCCAGAGGATCTCCTAGACGAGTAAGAGGCCCTAGCTGGTAAAAATCATCAGACCCCTTACATCGGCGGTCGGCGCACTGCGCGCCGACCGCTTTTTTGACAATCTTGAACCTCGCGTCGGCCCCGGCTGCCCGGCGGCATACGAAGTCGATCGCGAGTTCCGCACGAGCCGGAGAGCACTTAATGTGCTCTCCGTGCGAGCAGGACTGTCCGAGCAGGCGACTTCGCATGCCGCCGGGCAGCCGGGCCGACACCCCTCAAAGATTTTCAAAAAAGTTGTTGACGCGCGCGTAACGACTCGTCTAATATATCCCTTGCGCGATGGACCTGTAGCTCAGTTGGTTAGAGCGTCCGGCTGATAACCGGGAGGTCACAAGTTCGAATCTTGTCAGGTCCACCACTTTCTTTCGCAATAAACACCCCAGCGAGAGCCGAGTCGCCGCTGGGGTGTTTATTACTGTCTCCGTGGGGGTTTAGCTCAGCTGGGAGAGCGCGGGCTTTGCAAGCCTGAGGTCAGGGGTTCGATCCCCCTAACCTCCACCATGATGGACCTGTAGCTCAGTTGGTTAGAGCGTCCGGCTGATAACCGGGAGGTCACAAGTTCGAATCTTGTCAGGTCCACCATCAAAATTGTGAAGAGCCTCGAGGGTTTCCTCGGGGCTTTTTTCTTACCTGCTGGAGTAGTCAAAAGAGCCCCGTCCCAAAAAGACTACTTTGATTTTGTGTGCTGTGCGAAAGTTTGGGTAGTATAGCTATTCAATGCGGCGGGCTGCCGCGTGTTAACCGCTACGTACCGGAGGTGTTCCATGGTTCGTGTCGACATAGAGACCATCGTCATGGCCGCCGGTCCCGTGCCATCGCTTATCGTGCTTCGCGAGCGCTGCAGCAAATCGGACTCGCCCGCGCCGCTGCGTTCCCTTTCCATTCAGACTGGTTCGTTTGAAGCTGCTGCCATCAGCCGCGGCATCGATAGCGGTCGCGCCGAGCGCCCGATTACCCATGACCTGCTGCTCGATACCGTTGACGCCCTGGGCGCCAAGCTCGAGCGCATCGAGATCGTTCGCGCCGAGCCGCCGGTGTTTTACGCGACGATTGTCGTACTGGCCGATGGTGACGAGCGCAAGATCGATGCCCGCCCCAGCGATGCCATCGCCCTTGCCGTGCGCAGCAATGCTCCCATGTTTGTGGAGGACGACATCATGAATCGCCTGGGCACCGTTTCTACCCATGCCGAGGAAGTCGACGACGAGCAGGAGTTCGAGAAGTTCGACGAGTTCGTCCATACGCTCTCCCCCGATGACTTCTAAATGCGGGGCGTCCAGGTTGCGGAGCGTTCGCTGATGGCCGGTGGCATGTCGGCTGAGGCGGCCGCCATCGCGCGTGAAGCCCAGATGCGCTCGGAAGCATCCGAGGCGGCCCGCCTCGCCTATGTGACACAGGCCCGTACGCTTCGCGAGCGCCGCGGCTCGTTTATCAAGATGGTTGTCATCTCCGCCCTTGTCGCGGCAATCTGCTCGCGCCTTCGTGGTACAGTTGGTGCGCTTGGGTTTTCGATCTCTACGGGCCTGGTGATCTGGGGCGTGGTCGACGCGGTAATGCTGACCAGTCAGATCAAGGTGCTCGACAAGCGTGCGGTGGATATGATGCACGCCCGCGACGCTGCCGCCAAGATCGCTGCTGAGGCACAAGAACTGTAACGACGCCGGACTCGATGGGAAGGTCTAAAGATGGCACAGGATATGCAGGACGCCGGTAACGTCTCCGCCGAGCTCGACGCCATGGTGTGCGATCTGATTGGCGCCTTCTTGGACGACCTGGCCGCGGGCGAGAACCCGGGCGTGGTTGTGGCAATTGAGGACGCCGCTTCCAACCGTTATCTGGCCGCACTCGACGAAGATGGCGAGGAGGCATGCCTGGAGGCTGCCACCAACTTTATCTCCGAGCACAAGATGGGTCTTAAGGACGAGGGCCTGGGCCGTATCGCCCGCTATGCCATCGGCTACACCGGCTGCGTCGAGATTGACGGCGGCTATCACGATGCTCTGCTCGTGAGCTTCTTCGAAACCACGCTCGAGAGCGGTTTTTCGGCATACGTGCTGTATGAGGGCATGGGTGCCGGCGATGGTTTTATGTGGAGCGACCCTGAACCTGCAGGTGAGGAAACCCCTCTTATCTAAAATCGCTAAAATAAACGAGTTTTCGGTAAAAGGCTCAATATTCCCGCTGAGCGTTGTATCGCTGGGCGGGTCGCATACGCGTGCCGTTTGTATATGGATAGAAGATAGGGGAACTACATGCGCGTAGACAATCTGAGGAACATCGCCATCATCGCCCACGTCGACCACGGCAAGACGACGATGGTCGACAAGCTCCTGCGTGCCACGGACGCCTTCCGTGCCAACCAGCAGGTCGAGGACCGCGTCCTGGACTCTAACGACCAGGAGCGCGAGCGCGGCATTACGATTCTCGCCAAGAACATCTCTATCGAGTACAAGGACGTTAAGATCAACGTCATCGACACCCCGGGCCACGCCGACTTTGGCGGCGAGGTCGAGCGCGTGCTGCGTATGGCCGACGGCGCCCTGCTGCTGGTCGACGCTTTTGAGGGCCCCATGCCCCAGACCCGCTTCGTGCTGCGTCACGCTATCGACACCGGCCTTAAGATCATGATCGTTATCAACAAGATCGATCGTCCGGGCGCCAACCCCGAGAAGGCCTACAACGACTGCCTGGACCTCATGGCCGACTTAGGCGCCACCGACGACCAGCTCGAGTTCGCCATGGAGCACGTCGTCTACGCCAGCGCCATGAACGGCTTTGCCCGCCTTGACCCCAACGACGGCAACATGGACATGTATCCGCTGCTCGACATGATCATCGACGACATGCCCGCGCCCGAGGTTGACGAGAACGCCCCGCTGGCCATGCAGTGCGTGACCATCGACCACTCCAACTTCGTTGGCCGCATCGGCATCGGTCGCGTGTATTCCGGCGCCATTCACCAGGGCGACCAGATTCTGGTTGTGAAGAACGACGGCTCCAGCGCCACCGCTACCGTCAAGCAGCTCTTCACCTTCGACTACCTGGGCCGCACCGAGTGCCAGGAAGTCGGCGCCGGCGACATCGCCGCCGTTGTGGGCATCGACCGCACCGATATCGGCGATGTTTACACCGACCCCGAGAACCCCGTCGAGCTCGAGCCCATCGAGATCGACCCGCCGACCCTGTCCATCGTCTTTGAGGCTTCGACCTCCCCGCTCGTCGGCCGCGACGGCGACATCGTGGGCGCCCGCCAGCTCAAGGAGCGCCTGTTCAACGAGGCCGAGAATAACGTGACCATGAAGATCGAGGAGCTCGAGGACAAGAGCGGCGTCGAGGTCTCGGGCCGCGGCATCCTGCACCTGTCCGTCCTGATGGAGTCCATGCGCCGCGAGGGCTTTGAGTTCCAGGTCGGCCGTCCCCGCGTTCTGTTTAAGAAGGACGAGAACGGCAACAAGATGGAGCCTGTCGAGCAGGCCGTCGTCGAGTGCCCGGACGAGTACTCGGGCAAGGTCGTTGAGGTCTTCGGCACCTCCGGCGGCATCATGACGAGCATGGATACCTCGGGCATCGTGACGCACCTCGAGTTTAAGATCCCGACCCGCGGCATCATGGGCCTTAAGAACCGCATCATGAACGTCACCCACGGCGAGGGCGTGTTCTACCACACCTTCCTGGAGTATGGTCCCTACGCTGGCGAGATCGGCAACCGTCAGAACGGCGCTATGATCTCCATGACCACCGAGAAGGCCGTTGCCTACGCTCTGGGTACGCTGCAGGAGCGCGGCCAGCTGTTTGTTGAGCCGGGCACCGAGTGCTATGAGGGCATGATCGTGGGCGAGCGCAGCAAGGCCGGCGACATGGTCGTCAACATCGCCCGTACCAAGAACCTGGGCAACCAGCGTTCCTCGACCTCCGATAT
>CAJLPX010000071.1 GCA_905208635.1 uncultured Collinsella sp.
CACTACCTTTGAATGCAATAATAAGTAACAACACGTTTAAGGTCACAAATTGTGATTTTGATAATTAATATAAATATGACAAAAATGGAAATTCGCAACTTGGAAAAAGAACCAGTGCCTTTTGGGAATAAAATTCACATTATATTGATTTTTCTCATTCAACTGATTCTGTCATGTAATCCACAGAAAACAAGCGATGGGATATTATCAAAAGAAATGTTATATGGAGAGTGGACATTGGTAGATGGAGAACATCAGGTAAATTATCCAGATATTGAATTTTTCGCTGATAGTAGTGCTATACTCTATTCGCAGGCGGATACCATATACAGATTTACATTTTTCATAAGAAATGATTCTTTATATCTTACTGATATTAATGGTAAGAAGTATGTGAGTAGAATTAGAAAATTAAGTAGCACGACAGTTATCTTTGATGGCATTGCAGATGTCAAAAAGAAGCAAACATATGAGAAACAATAATGTCGGAATTTTCTAATGAGAGATAGGAAATTCATCATTAATTGTTTTAATACATAACCTCAATTAAAATCCGTGGATTATTTAAATTGTAATCCACGGATTTTTTATACTTTCTTTTTCAACACATATAATTTTATGTTCTTAGAACTTGGCTCATTCCCAAACGTTTCTATCAGAATAATGCTGCTGTCATTCTTCACCTTATAAAAGATGTTGTCACCACTTAACGGATGTTCAAGCATCAGAATACTGACGTCAAGCAATTTGAAGATTCCGTTCAACACTTCACAGCTATCCGATTCGTTTAGATATTTCATCTTCAAACTATAGGTACCATCAGCATTTAACGTGAGTGTTGTCTTAATATCAGGCGGTAATACACCATAATATGTTCCTGTAATAGAATCCAAGCTGGCTCTATTTTATAAAGCATATCATTCGATTTTAATTGAAATATATGCATGTCGCCAAGTTTTCTATGATTATTTAAATATAGCGTAATATGTATAAAACCATTGATAGATCAGTATTTTGAGATAATGCTGCAATTCTATGCAATAAAATCAAATGTCTATCGTTCTTTAGATAAAACATAAAATAAAGACGTATGAAAGTATCAACAATACAAGGCAATAAACCGCCTTAAAATTCGTCAGGGTTTATAAGAGGATATGATCCTTTTGCTTCTTTGAAATATTTTCCATGTCCAGAATACCCATACCAATGGCAGTTGCAAGACCTTGAAGACCACCAGATGAGCGGTCCTGACGGTGAGATTACCACCTCGTTTGAGTATGACGGCATACAGCGCCTTGTTCGTGTCACCGACACGGAGGACAATGTAATGACCTCTACTTACGACATGGGAGAAATATGAATGAAAGACCTCAAACTGTAAATGTAACCATAAAATGAGAAATAACATTTGTTTAATTACGCTTTACGCTTTTACCTATATTTTATACTCTTGCTCTATGGAGCAAGAGTATAATTCTTTCAATATAATATATTGTAAAGAAGTTTCCTCAGGATTACAATATGATAATTCTTGTGGAACGATAGAATATAGAGGGGAGAAATATACTATAAAAAAGAGTGTTTATTATGTTAAAAAGAAACTGCAAAATGTAGATGTGTATAGGAGTGATGGTATAATATCCTATACTAAAAGTGAAGTAGAATCTGATAAAAAACTCGCAAACTATTTAGGGATTCCTTTGGTTAGAATTGTTGTGATTAGTAAGGATAAACTTTTGGATAATAATACATTATTTTCTTATGAAGCAAAAGGAGATTCTATATTTGTTAATCAGGCAAAAAATCTAGTCATTTACGTAAATTCTATTCAAAAGTAAACTCTATGTGGAATTTTTTATTATGGTACTACAAGAATTAGTGTGTGTTAGCGAGAGTGTAAGCTAAACTGTGTCATGCTATCACTGTTATAGTTTAATGCAGTTTATTTGCATTTTGTTCAGTATAGTTTTCCCACTTCTACACCCGGCAACAAGTAGCAGAAATCATCGAATTTTTGGATGAACCATAAAAAATCACCCTGGAAGGGAATGCATACAACACACTATGCATATCCCTTTCAGGGTGAGTTAATAAAACTACAATCATAGCAATAAAACTATTAAATTTACGTTCTTTTTAAAAGGGGTTGTGCAATAGTGGCTTAAAGGCTAAAAGCACTACCTTTGAATGCTGTTAAATATGGTAATGTTCAAAGTCACAATTTGTGATATTGGAAAAATGAATATAAATATGACAGATAAAATAGAAAAAAAAGGAGAGCAGCGAAGTTTAATTCAAATTTAATCCACTTTTTAAAGTGGAGTCATAGATAAAATCATATAGAATAAAGATGAAAGAATTAGTGGGTATTATATTATTGACAGTTTTGGTAGTATTTGGTTCATGCAACTCCAATACTAATGTGTCTCTTGTGGAAACATCTCCGCAACTATTTGATGTATGCCAAGTAAGCACAGGTAATCCTGACTATAGAAATAAAGAGTTGTTTATAAACGAATTGAAAAGAAAATGTAAATATCCTATTGAGTTTCAAAAAAATAATTTGGAGGCATACGTTGCTATTGAATACAAGACAGAGCAACGAGGATATATTGTAAAAAAAAGAGTGGTTATTTGCGACAATAAAAAAATCAAAAAGACAACAATGGAAACATTCAATCAAGTTAAAACTCTCAAAATAGCCACAACAGAGAATAGATACAATCTACTTCCAATACAAGATACAAGGTTCACAAACTTTAATCCATTCAAAAGTAGATGTAAAGATTATCGGCTATGGCTACAATAATAAATCAATTTTAATGAAGTAACTCGATTTATCATAATTCACTACTGTCCAATAAAAAAGGCAATTCAAATACACGTTCTTCTTCAAGTGGGAATGGTTTTGGTTCTTTTGGAAGTGGAAGCAATAGTAGTAGTCAGGATTTTAATAGATGATTGTTTATGAAGAAACTGTTAATAATTTACTTGATTATATCATTTCTAATGGTTTTTGTTTATGCTATCTTTGTGGTAAATGCGTATGTTAGTATAAAATACGAGGTAGAAACTATAGATAATGATGCTATCATAAATATGGTTTACCAGATATTCGATACTGGTGTTACTATAAATTTTATTTGGTTTGCCATAAATACGATAATAATTTTGGGCTTGTATATAAAGCTTCGTCATAAGTGAAAAATAATATGATTATGCAAAAGATTGCATAATGTTAAGTATTGAACTTGGAACAGAAATCCTAAAGCAAGGAACTAATTTAAAATTATCTGGAGCCGAAAGGATTATAGATATGATAATTGAAAAGAAACAAGAAGAAGTCAAAAACGATAGTACTATTTGCAAAAAGTAATAATTATGAACGATATTTGGTTTTGGGGAATATTAGCGTCTATAACAGGAATTGCAATAATGATTTCTGTTATTAAGCACAAAAAGTCGGTAAGTGCCATAAAAAATGGCACTTACTTGATTTTTTCAATTTTGATGATATGCTTAGGAATAACAACCATCTTATTTAAAAGATATGATAGTATTTGTGCAATATTCTTTGGTATTACATTCCTAAATATCACATACAAAGACAGGCGTAATCACCCACCGAGTTTTACAATAAGCTATATTGATTATCTTAAAGGATATTTTGTTGGTTTTGGGTCTATAATGTATGCTTTGTTTAGAATTTTTGAATAAATAATCAAATAATATGTCACGACTTATAAAAAA
>CAJLPX010000072.1 GCA_905208635.1 uncultured Collinsella sp.
TCAAGAAGAAAAACCCGCAGGATGCCTTTGATCCCGATGTGTTTACCATCACGGATACGATTTTGGACCCGCCGCGGTTTACGTTTTTGCCGGCTATCTACCAGGATGCCACGCGCCGCAAGTGGGCCGTGCATCAGCGCGGCGGCGAGCCGAAGATTTTTGACTATGCGGACGTGTTGCAGTGCGAAGTAGCCGAGGCGGGCGATCAGGAGGCCGATGAAGCGGTCTCTAAACAGGAACTTGCCCAGCGTATTCTGGCAAATCCCGCTAAGGCGGCAAAAATGAACGCAGCCAAGCGTAATATGTGTCTTGGTATGGGCGTTGTTGTGGCGGTTCAGACGGGAAAAGACGAGGTTTCCAAACTAGAGATTCCCGTTATGACCGATGAAGTCAAACGCGATTCAAGCCTGTATAAGTCGTATCGGAATGTCGCCGAGAAGATCAAGGCCGAATTTGATGCCATGGGTGGTCTGGCCTAATTTTGGCGACATACGTTTCTGAACGAGGAGTCTGTGCAATGGCAGGCGAATCTTATGCAATTCCCCCCAAAGATCGTGCTGTTGAGGGGATTCTTTGGTATATCCAGCACCATCAGCTTGCCGGCGGCGATCGCCTGCCGGCTGAGCGCGTGCTGTGCGAAGAGATTGGCGTTTCGCGTACGGCGTTGCGCGCCGGTATCACGCAGCTCATCTCGTGTGGAACGCTCGAGAGCCGTCGCGGATCGGGTACGTATGTGTGTCCTCCCAAACCGCTCAATATCTTTCAGGAAACGTATAACTTCTCCGATGCTGTGCGGACTGCCGGCCTGCACCCCTCTTCTCGTCTGGTTTCAACCGGGGCCATCGAGGCGGATGAGGCGCTTGCCGACAAGCTTGGGGTTGCTGTAGGCGCTCCTTTGCTCCGCATGCAGCGTGTTCGACTTATTGAGGGCGAGCCGGCGTCAATCGAGACGGCTCACGTTAACCTGTCCCTGTGCCCCTCGCTTCCCGATCACGATTTTGAGTGTGAGAGCCTTTACGATGTCTTGCTCAAAGAAGGTGGCGTGCGCGTTGAGCATGGACGTGAGCATATCTCCATCTCGCGTTTGAACGCCGAAGAGGCCGAGTTGCTCCAGCAAGAAGAGGGAACGCCGGTGTTCTATGAGAGCACGATAGAATTTGATAGGGACATGCGTTTTGTGGAGCATTGCAAATCGGTGATTTTGCCCACAAAGTTCCGCTTTGCCGATAACGGCGAAAAGAACGGCATGAGGAGCGTGGCAGGTGAACAATGGCTGAAACAGTAGATGCCACCCCGGTTTATATGCGCATTCGACGCCGCATCGAGGAGCGTATCGAGCGCGGTATATATCCTACGGGTTCCATGATTCCGTCCGAAAAGGACCTCGCCGAGGAATTTGGTACGACGCGCTTGACCATCCGAAGCGCTGTCGATGAGCTGGTTCGGCGTGGGCAGATTCGACGCGTCCGCGGAAAGGGCGCGTTTGTGGCACAGAAAGTGCCCGTTGCCTACGAGCGAACGGGAGGCTTTCGCGAATCAGTTCGTGCTTCGGGCGGCGAGCCGTCCGTCCGCATCCTCGCGCGTTCCAAGCGTTATGCGGGTCCATATTATGCCAACCTGTTTGGCATTGCCGAGGACGATTTACTGTATTCGATTCGGCGTTTGAACTGCGTCAACGGCGATCCCGTATCGATTGAGATGGCGTTCATCCCGTGCCTGCTGTTTCCCACAATCGAAGATATTGACGTGTCGGTCTTCAGTTTGTACGAGACCTATGAGATGTTGGGCCGAAAGCCGGTCATGGCACAGGAAAAGCTCGATATCGAAGCGCTGGGCGCGCGAGATGCCGGCCTGCTTGGACTGGAGCAGGGCGATCTTGCCTTGACGCTTGAGTGCGTGAGCTTCGATGCGAGCGGACAGGCCATCGAGTATGTTAAGTCCTTTAACCGTGGCGACGCAGGCGGCTATACCTATACGTACTAGCTGGTGTTTTGTGAATAACGGCTGGGAAACTAACCAGTTTTGATCGTTGAGTCAGCTGTATACACAACCTTACATGGCTCAAAATCGACCGTTCGCCGAAGGGGATAAATTACTCGACAAAGAGGTATCAAAAAGCCGTAACCTGTAACCGTGATTGGTATCAAATACTAATGATTTGTTACGAGGTGAGACGATGAAGATGCTCGATTACGTTCAGCGCGCCCATGTGCGTATGGGAGAGAACCTCGAACGTTCGTCTGAGCTGGTAGCACTGCTCGTTGATATTTTCCAGTCCGGTTCTTTTAACGCACTGCGCATCGTTGCTTCGGGTTCGTCGCGCCATGCCGCCGATTGCGCCCGCGATTACCTGCAAGATGCGCTGCAGATGCAGGTGTCCGTTGTGACGCCTGAGGCCTTCGTCGATTTTGAGCACACCTATCCGCGGCATGCGCTCAACATCGCCGTCTCGCAGAGCGGCTATTCGACCAATACGATTGCGGCGCTCGATTACATGCGCACGCACGATATGGCTGCAGTTGCGCTCACGGCAAACGTCGAGGCACCCATCAAGGGGCACGCTGACGTCGTTCTTGACTACGGTGTAGGCGTCGAGTCGGTGGACTTTGTGACTCTGGGCGTCGAGGTTCTCGTTGAGTACCTGGTGCTCTTTGGTATTTACGGCGGCCAGGCGCGCGGAACGATTGATGCCAAGGGCGTTGCCCAGCGTCTTGACGACCTGCGCGAGGCTATCCAGGCTAATGCCGTGATGTGCAAGATCGCCGAGGCATATGTCCAAGACCACATACTCGAGCTTTCTGAGCACATGCCCGCCATGGTTGTCGGCAACGGCCCCAACTATGGCGTTGCCGAAGAGGCGGCCCTCAAGCTGAGCGAGACCATCAAGATTCCTGCCATGCATCACGAGGGCGAGGAGTTCGTCCACGGTCCCGAGATGCAGATAACCCCAGGCTACCTGGTGTTTATCGTCGACGACCCGCAGGGGTCGGAGCGTCTTGCGAATATCGCCGATGCGCTATCGAACGTTACGACAAAAACGGTGCTGCTCACAGCCCATCCCAGGGGTCGGGCTCACGAGGTTGCGGTGCCTCAGGTGGCTCCGCTGCTCAGCGCAATTCCCAATCTTGTGTTCTTCCAGACGATTGCGGCAATAATCGCCGAGCGTCTGAAGTCATGGGACGTGCACCCGTATCTCGATGCCGTCTCCAAGCAAATGGAGGTCAAGGCAGAGGGCTACGAAGAGTCAGTCAATGCGCTTAAGGCCAAAGCGGCCGAGTGTTACGGAATGTAAGCGGGTTTGATGCCCGTTGGCATGGGGGGTGTGGAGACAGCCCCAGAAAGGAGAGACAAATGAAGGAAACCGAGAAGATCGAGATCATGCATTTCGACCAGGAGGGCTACCTCG
>CAJLPX010000073.1 GCA_905208635.1 uncultured Collinsella sp.
ATGCGCTACTTTGCGCGCGAGTTCGACCCCGAGAACGAGGAGTTTTGGGGCATCGTCGGTCTGCTGCACGACCTGGATTGGGAGGAGCATGAGGACGACCCCATGAACCACACCATCTATGCTGCCGAGATTCTTGAGGGCGAAGGTGCGTCTCCCGAGCTCATTCGCGCCATCCAGACGCACACGTCGGACTTCAACACCTCGCTGCCCAAACCCGAGCTGCAGATGGAAAAGATCCTGTTTGCCTGCGATGAGCTCACCGGCCTGATCGGCGCTGCAGTCATCATGCGCCCGAGCAAGAGCGTTATGGACTTTACGACCAAGTCGCTCAAGAAGAAGTTCAAGGACAAGCGCTTTGCCGCCGGCTGCTCGCGTGACGTGATTTCGCAGGGCGCCGAGATGCTGGGCTGGGAGCTTCCCGAGCTCTTCGACCGTACCATCGCGGCCATGCAATCCTTCGCTCCCGATCGCGACACCTTCCAGGCCTAACCGCCCACGCCACCTATAACCACCGCAAAGGGGACAGGCGCCTTTGTGGTGGTTTTTCGTTTGCAACAGGTTTAGGGACGGACCTGGCCGGTGCCGCGGAGCTTGTATTTGTAGGTAGTGAGGGCCTCGGCGGCAAAGGGGCCGCGGGCGTGGAGCTTTTGGGTCGAGATGCCGATCTCGGCGCCCAGGCCAAACTCGCCGCCGTCGGTGAAGCGCGTGCTGGCGTTGGCATACACGGCCGAGGCATCGACCGCGTCCAGGAAGCGCTCGCAGGCATCCTCGTCCTCGGCAACGATGGCCTCGGAGTGCATGGTGCCGTAGCGGTTGATGTGCGCGATGGCTTCGTCCTCGTTCGCCACGACCTTCACGCTCATCTCGAGCGCCAGATACTCGCGGCCCCAGTCCTCCTCAGTCGCGGCTACATAGTCGTCGCCCTCGGCAAGCCCGGCGGCAGCGCATGCGGCGCACGTGGCCTCGTCGCCGTGAATCAGCACGCCGTGGTCGTGCAGCACGGCAACGACCGCCGGCAAAAACGAATCCGCCACGGCACGGTCGACCAGCAGCGACTCGGCGGCATTGCACACGCCCACGCGCTGCGTCTTAGCGTTGACGATAATGTTGAGCGCCTTGTCAAAATCGGCGGATTCATGCACGTAGATGTGGCAGTTGCCTGTGCCCGTCTCGATCACCGGCACAAGCGACTCGCGCACGCAGCGCTGGATCAGGCCCGCACCGCCACGCGGAATGAGCACATCGACAATACCGCGGAGCTTCATGAGCTCGCCGGTGGCCTCGCGGTCGGTGGACTCGATCATCGAGATAGCTTCGCGTGGAAAGCCCTGGGCCTCAAGCGCATCGGCCAGCAGTTCGGCAATCATGGCGCACGAGTGGTAGGCCAGCGAACCGCCGCGCAGGATGCAGGCGTTGCCGGTGCGGATGCAGATGCCCGCGGCATCGGCCGTCACGTTGGGGCGCGCCTCGTAGACCATGGCAACCAGGCCCAGCGGCACACTCACGCGCGTAAGGTCCACGCCACTCGCAAGCACACGGTGATCGAGCACGCGGCCCACGGGATCGGGCAGCTCGGCGAGCTTCTCCAGGCCGGCGGCCATGCCCTCGACGCGCTCGGGCGTCAGCAGCAGACGATCGAGCAATCCGACCGAGGTGCCCGCATCACGCGCAGCGGACATATCGAGCTCGTTGGCGGCGACGATGGAGTCGATACCGTTGCGCAGTGCTGCGGCCATGGCGCGCACGGCCTCCTGGCGCTGCTCGTCGCTCGCCGTGGCAAGCGAGGCCGACGCTGCCTTAGCGGCAACGGCAAGATCGTGGACATACGTGGCTATATCGACCGACATGGACGGCCCTTTCTCCTAGAAGTTTGCAACCATGGTAGCCGATTTGCGCATGGCCTCGCCCGCGGCGGTAGAATTGGTCAACCCGAAACACCGCAACGAACGGAAGACTCACATGGCCCTCATTACTTCGTACCACGTCCCCGGCCTGTATGTCGAGGACCACAGCATCGACGTCCCCCTCGACTGGCGCGGCCTGGAGCCAATGCTCCTGGCCGTCGGCAGCACCATGCGCCGCGGCGCTATGCCGGCACCAATCGCCGGCGCGCCCGAGAGCATCAAGCTCTTCTACCGCGTGGTTTGCGCGCCCGACCGCATCAACGACGATCTGCCGCTGCTTCTGTTTTTGCAGGGCGGCCCCGGCGGCGAGAGCCCGCGTCCGCTGTCACCCACAAGCGATGGCTGGATCGAGGAGGCCGTCAAGCACTTCCGCGTGGTCCTGCCCGACCAGCGCGGCACCGGACGCAGTAGCTGCGTGGACGGACGCACGATTGCCACCTTGGGCGATCGCGCCGAGGCAGCCGGCGCCGATGCGGCCCGCTCGCAGGCGGACTTCCTCAAGCGCCACCTCGCCAGCTCCATCGTGCGCGATTTTGAGTACCTGCGCCTGGTGGGCTTTGGCGGCAAGCCCTGGGTCACACTCGGGCAGAGCTACGGCGGCTTTTTGACGTTGAGCTATCTGTCGCTCTTCCCCGAGGGCGTGGCGGCAAGCTTTACCTGCGGCGGCATCCCCCACGTGCCGGCGAGCGCAAGCGAGGTCTACGCGCACACCTTCCCGCGCATGGCTGCCAAGACACAGCAGTATTACGACCGCTACCCCGCCGACGTCGAGCGCGTGGCGGCTCTTGCCGATGCGCTCGAGGCTCAGAAGCCCGTGCTGCCCGACGGCTCGCCGATGACGGTCGAGCGCCTACAGCTCATGGGCAGCGACTTTGGCATGAAGCCGAGCTTTGAGCGCATGCATTGGATTATCGATCACGCTTTTGTTGACGGCGACGGCACGCTGACCTGCGGCGCCTCGGTATCCGACAGCTTTTTGATGCGCGCCTTCGAGCGCACCAACACGCGCACGAATCCGCTGTACTGGACGCTGCAGGAGTTCATCTACGCCGATGGCGACACCATGCCGATTCGCTGGGCCGCGGCTGAAGAGAAGGCACACCGCGCCGAGTTTGACACCCTCGCGCGCCCGCTCATGTTTACCGGCGAGGCCATGTTCCCGTGGATGTTCGAGCAGATGCCCGAGCTCAAGCCCTTCAAGCCCGCCATGGACCTGCTGATGGAAGACACCAGCTGGGACAAGATCTACGACCCGCAGCGCCTGGCGTGCAACGAGGTGCCCCTGCAGGCCGCGGTGTATTTCGACGACATGTACGTCGATTCGGGCATGCAGCTCGATACGCTCAGCCGCGTGGGTAACTCGCATGCCTGGGTGACGAACGAGTTCGAGCACGACGGTCTACACGGTAGCGTGGTGTTCAAGCACCTCTTCAACGAAGCCCTCAACCGCGGAGACCTGCGCCA
>CAJLPX010000074.1 GCA_905208635.1 uncultured Collinsella sp.
AAGGGCCGAGCATTTTGTTCGGCCCCTCTGTTCCGACTGGATGAGGTTAAGGTTGGCGATGAATATGCTCAAAATCTCGAAGGCGATCTTTAGGTCGCTTCTCTCCTCCAGGTCGCTCTGTGTTGTCGTTGTTGCGTTGATGGTTCTTTGTGCTCTGCCCGTCTTCAGGAGCGCGGCTGGCATCGACGGACGGGTCGAATACCTCGAGTCGGGAATAACCCGTGTTGAGCAGGAATTGTCAGCATCCTATGCGGATGCGCTTGTGAATGCGGGGGAGGACGGTGTCTATACCTCTTCATCAAGCATGCCCGCGCTTCTGTACCCTCTTGCCGCGGGACGTCTTATCTTGGCACCGCTCTCTCCCCTACTTCCGTTTCTGCAGATATCGGATGGAGAGTACACCTATTATGACGGATCGAAGGAGTACTTGCTATGGGTCGCAACGGCCGTTGCCGTCTCGTTCCTTGCCGCGCGTCTTAACAAACGTGAAAAGCTCATCATCCAGGCACCGATGGGCGAGCTGGGTAGACTTGTTGCATCGAGCGTATGGGCGAGTGTTTTTGCAATGCTTGCCGTCCTCGCCATCAATCTTCCAGGGATAATCGCCGCGCTTGTGAAGAATGGCCCGGGCTCGCCGTTCTATCCGATAGGCTACATTCAATATGCGACTCCGGTTATCAAACCGGCTTGGCTGGTGTTCGCGCAGACGGCCATCTTGCAATTCTTGGTGGCAGCGTTCATCTCGCTTGTCGTTCACCTTGCCGTGAAGATTGCCAATAACCCTACGCTTGGAATCGTGTTCGTATGTGCCCTGATGGGGGTGACGATGGTTCCCGGGTATTACGGAAGATCCATCGCTTTACGTGAGTTCGCCCTGTTGAATCCCCTTACGTATGCGAACACTGAGTTGACCGTCGGCGCCTATAGCCCGTACCCGACAACGCAGATAGTGAATCTGCCTGGACTTTGCTTCGAGCGTGGCGCGATTGCCCTCGTATGCGCAATCGGGATCGAGGTGCTGGCAATTAGCCTGCTTTGCGTTGCTGGAAAGAGCGGCTGCGCGTGCCCGATATCCCCGATTTGTCTTGAGAGAGGTTCCTTCACTGCATCGAGAACGGCAACTCGTTCGAGCGCTTGTGCCTCCGCCGTTGCATACGTAAGAACGATGGGGAAACTGCTCCTGCGTTCTCCTACCCTCGCCGTATGCGCGATTGCAATGTCGACGACGATGCTGGCCCCGGCTCTGGTCGAGATGTTTCCTGACGCTGATAACGTTTCCGCTGTTCGGTATAGGGATGGGGAGCTCCGTTCAATAGATCGGTATCTAGAGCAGAACGCTGCGAATATGGACGTCGAGGGCAAAGCGGCCCTGGAAGACATGCGGGATGCTCTTTCGGGTTTCGTGTACGCGCCTATGCCTGCGGAGGGGTTTCGAAGCCTTGCGACGTACGAGCGCGCTCGAGGTGAGCTGGGCGCGGCAGATGCGACTCTCCTGCAATCGATCGGAATCGAGCCGGAGACTCCTTCTCGTGCGGAGGCGCGCGCCCTTCTGCTTGAGTCGATCGCGAGCTTGCCGGACCCCAAGGTTTACGAGTTAAGTACGAAGATGCCCCCATTAATCCTCCTTTCGTATCTCCAGGCAGCGCTTCCCTCCTTATTTTTGCTGTTGCCCGTGGTTGTCACATCGCTCGCGTGCACCCACCTGCAGTGTCGTTCCCTTCTGGTTCTCCAGATCCCCGCAACAGCGCATGTGCGTTTTCTGACGGCTGTTGCGCTGGCTCTCCTGCTTGGCTTGGTGCTGCTTTTGGTGTCGATGGTTCCCGCTGTCGTTGTGTCCGTGATTAAGAACGGTGCGGGTGGATCGGAGTATCCCGTCGCTCTCATTCGGGCGGGAGCTTCGACAACGTCCATGGTGGGGGAGGCGGTGTTGTGCAGTATTCCGTTGCTGGTCATGGCATACGGCGTGATTTCCGTCGTCGCTGCGTTGACAGCAGCGATTAGCCGCAACCCCGTTGTCACCGGAATGGTTTGCGCGGTTCTCTTGGTGTTGGGTTCGTTGAGCGCTCATGTTGAAAGCGTGGGCATGGGCGTCGCGCTGCTGGCTCCATTCGCCTCGTTTGATCCCGCTTCCCAGGTGGGGACGATTGGGTTCCTTGGGCGAGGGACGAACGCGATGCCTTTTGGAGAGGTCGTCGGCGCATCGGGCGCTCTGCTGGTGGTCTTGGGCGCCGTATCTCCGTTGATGGTGCGCCTGAGTGTTCCAAAGATCGAAAGGGGATGATCTCGATGATTGACCTTCAAACGCTGACGATCTCTTATGGAAAGAAGGTGCTCGTAGATTCGGTGAACGCTGAGTTTGCCCCGGGTACGGTCTACGGTCTCGTCGCTCCGAACGGGCATGGAAAGACGACGTTGCTGCGTGCGATGGCAGGTTTGCCGGGTCCTCGCGTGGACGGGAGCATCGTTCTGGATGAGGTGCAGGGTACGGGTGCGAGAGAGGTCCGTTCTATGATCTTCTATGCACCTGGTGAGGGGACGCTGCTGTATCCCGGATTGCGTGCGGAAGATCACCTCAAGATGGTTTGCGATATGTGGCCGCATGCTCGCGATATCGAAGAGATAGTGGAACAAACGCAGATAGGCGAGTTCGCGAAGATGAGGATCCGCACTCTGAGCCAGGGCATGAAGCAGCAGCTTACCCTGGCGATTGCGTATGCGACGGGCGCGCGGTACCTTCTATTAGATGAGCCCATGAACGCGCTCGACCCCAGCAGGGTGGACTTGCATTCCGAGATTCTCAGGAAGCTGGCCGATTCTGGTACGTGCATCATCATGTCATCCCACATCTTGGATTCGGTCGATAGGCTGTGCGATGAGATTCTGTTTTTGAAGGATGGGAGGCTCATTAGAAACATTCCGCAAGATGATGCTGCGCCGAAGTCTCCTGGATCCCATTTCGCAAAGCCTGCTGGACGCGCCGAGGGTGCGCTAAGCACGTATCGGCGACTCTACGAAAAGGGCGGGTAGAAATGCAAGTTAAAAATCTATGTGGCCAATGTGATACCGTTGAACCCGCATATCGATACCGCTCAGCCATTCGCCTCGCCCCCGTCGCACGTATCTTCATCCGGT
>CAJLPX010000075.1 GCA_905208635.1 uncultured Collinsella sp.
AGGGGTCGCTGGTTCGAATCCAGTCGTCCCGACCAGAAGTTTGCAGGTCAGGTACTTAGTGCCTGACCTTTTTTGTTTTAAGCAATTGCTTAATTTTGATTAATCAACAGGGTGCCAAAAATCACCCTGCGCGATAATCGCCTTTTGCGGCTACTTGCGCGTTTTGCACACGCTTGGGCCGATTTATTAACGCGATATGAATCTACATACGCGTAGCTGGTATACAGTCGAGTACAGACTGTATTTATCGCGGCGATTTACACAGATATAGCGACTGTAACGAACAAGCGTGTCGCTGTATTAATTCCAGTAGCTCACTTGACCGGTGGACAAGTGAGCGATTGCAACGATATGCCAACCAGGATGGGCTCCATACGAGGACGCCGCAGGGGTAATGGCGGGGGAGTGCAGCAGGCGCTCTGAGAGCCGCCATATGACCCCATTTCTCCTCAACCCGAATACCTGTGCCGCGAACCTAAACCGTTCGTACACTTGCCAAAAGATAGGCCCGCGCGGAGTCGCGCGGGCCTTGCACTAGAAAATCTAGAAGCACCAAGCGGGAAACACGTTGCCGGCACTGTTGGCACTACCGCTGCTCCAGCGACCGAAAGGGTCAACATAGATAAAGTCCGTTGAGTCACTCGGAGACACGGAACGAGTGCTGAAATAGCACACAATCTCAGGTCCAGAATACCTCGACGTCGCATAGTACTCGTACTGGGCGCCGTCAGACTGGAGGTCTCCGTAAATCTCGGTCGTCGAGAGGATGAAGACCTTGTCATTCGTTGCCGTCGGAGTGCCGGCGCTACCGCCGCCCTCGTTGTCCGTCATCTTCGTGACGGCCTTCGCCTTGGACTGGAGCTCGGCCGGCAGGAGCACCCAGAGGTCACCGGAGTTCAGGCGGGCGCGGAGCTTAGAGGACCTCCAACCGCCGACATTGGTCTTTGTGTCGTTCCAGATGTGTTTGTATAGGACATCGTTGGTCGTCTCAAACGTCAGCCCCGCCTTGCCGCTACCGTCGGCGAGGTCGTCATGGTTGATACCGATGATGCGGTATCCGGGCATCGTGGTGTCCGCACTGCGAATCTCTCATAGAGGATATGCCACAACTTGATAATTTCGCAGCCATAAGGAAGAACCTTTTCAATGTTTCTGAGGACAGCACGATTGAAGAAGCCTCGGTCCATGAAGGAGACTTTCCCATTTACATAGATTAAGATAAGGTCGTGAATGACCAATATGAACTTGAGCATATTCCGTCCGTATTCATACTGGATGACCAAGGAAACATCATCGGCTCATCCGAAGGAGAGGAAGAACCTCTTGCCTTATTAAAGAAATACGCCGAATACAACGGATATAAAGCGGAAGGAGACGACATCGAGTAACTATCAAAGGCCAGTTTAAGGAGCCAGCCATGAAGAAATGCCTGCCCTCCATCATCTCAGCAGCTCTTTGCCACTCCCTTGTCATGACACCATTTGTGCCCGTTGCGGCAGCCTATGCCGACGAGGGATCTCCCGCCGAGAGCAGCGAGATCTACGTCGGAGACAATTACGACGATAATTACGATATATACCTTTTTTGAGCGCGGGCGCTGCACGGATTCATATTCCAAGGCGTGGTGCGATTCTCACGGATCTGCAAATAACCGCACCGTCCCTCACAAGGTCAAGCTGAACGCGAAGGAGGAGGCTTGCCTGCGCGATCTCTAGCTTGTTGGCACCGCTGAAGTTATCGCCGGTCTCGTGACAACCGGTCCTAGCGGCGGCTTTTTTGCAACCGCAATGACATCGTACCGACTTTTCATTTGCATGTTCTGAAAGGAAGTTGCCATGTTGTCGCAAAATCAATCGAGATACTTGAACACAATCGGCTTTGCCCTGCTTGCATTACTCTTTGCTAGCGACCTTTTGCTGAAACCGCCCAAGGAACTCGTTTCGCTTGCCATAGCCTGCATTTCCGCCCTTTACTTTACGGCAACCCTGTTCGTCGGACTAAAGGAGAGGAAAAAAGGCGCAGTCGTTGCATCTGCCGTAGGCGTGATCATAGCCATTGCCTCATTCTTTATCTGACACATTGATGATCTAGGGGCGATATCGTAGGAATACGACCGGGAGAGCCGGGACCAGATTGCCCGGATTGCCCGGTCGGCTCGCGCGACGGCGCGGCGGTTCGACAGAAAGCTCTCCGGACTTCACGCCGTTTCTGATCGCATTGTAGACAGCCATCTCGTCTTCGCAGTCGGCGAGCACGCGGTGTGCGTCGTCGTTTTGGATGTACAGTAAATCTCGAAGGTCCTCCATGCACCAGCGTCCGAGATTTGGCCATGCGCGTCGCGCGAGCTGATAAGTGTCGATTGCGATGTTGTAGTTAAAGTCCAGACCAAAGCCGTCCCAGGCAGAACGGCATTGTTTCCTTGATTATCAACTTCATCCGGGCATTTCCCGCATTCATCCGTGTGCATACGGATGAATGCGGGATTCGATACCCCGGCGGCCTGATCGGCAGGCCGCCGGGAATTCTCACTCCTCGATAAAAGCCGGCACTCGGTTAGTCCTGCGCATCTTGAAATCGCCAATCTCGTGGGAGACATAGAGAATGCCGTCCATCCCATCTCGTGATGCATACGACAGGTGAACTGAACCGCAATCCGATCCATCATTGTCGAGAAGATCGAACGAATTCGGGTCGCTCGTTGCGGCCAAACGACCACTCAGACAAGAGCCATCGTCATTACAGATTTGCCATTCCATGTCTTCGCCTGCAAGAATCGCCATAGACGGCCTGGTCGCGCCATCGCTGACATACATCCCGTCTATGCCAAACCCATTTTCAGCGCCATCGATGAACGACTGCTCGGACCTATACCTCGCAAATGATGCACATAGCACCATTGCAAGACAAAGTACAAAGCCAACAATCGCTATCTTTGCATAGCTCTTGCCTATCATGTCATTCACCTCCCTCGTATGTATCGAGGTATTCCTGCTTGAGCGTCTGCG
>CAJLPX010000076.1 GCA_905208635.1 uncultured Collinsella sp.
TGAATATTCGTAGCTTTTGAGGCCACTGGTTATTGTGTTTGGAGGCCGGGGTTATGGTGCGGGGAGGCCGGTGGCGGACTGGTTGGGGGCCACCGGCCTTTTGGGTTAGTTGTCGAGCATGGTTTGTCCGTGGCGTTGTCTCATGTTGTATTCGCCGGTATTAATCCAGATCGTGTTGTGCACGATGCGGTCGAGGATCGCGTCGGCGATGGTGTCGCCTCCAAGCTGGCGGTGCCATTCCTTGGTCGCCAGTTGGGTGGCGAACGCGGTGCTGGCCGTGTCGTACCGGAGTTCCATGAGCTCGAGCAGGAATCGTTTGAATGGTTCGTCGGGCTTGTCGACGAGCCATTCGTCGATGGCGAGCAGGTTGTAGGTGGAGTATTTGCGCACGAGCTTGGGCACGCCTCCCGGTTTGCCGGCCGCGGCCGTCACCTGTTCGGCGAGGTCGGGCATGCGCACGTATATGGCGCGGTACCGTCCTCTGCACGCGGATTTCGCCAACGCGCACAATAGATGCGATTTGCCCGATCCGGTGGCTCCCTGGAACACGACGTTCAGCCGCTGGCCGAGGTAGTTTCCGGCGTCGAGGCCTGCGATCACGCTCCGGTCGAGCCCGCGCTCCTCCATCAGGTCGATGGTCCGCAGGTCCGCCTGGGGATAGCGCAGTCCCGCGCGTTTGACCAGGCGTTGGATCCTGGCGTCCATGTGACCGGAGTGCGCGCTGTCGACGGCGAGCCTGATCACCTCAGTGTGGCTCAATGGCATGGTGGTTTGTTCGTCGAGGCGTTCGAACGCGTCGAGCAGGTCCGTGGCGTTCATCTCGCGCAGCTTGCGTTTGGTCTCGGTGTCGATGATCATTGCGTCTCACCTGCCCATGTTCGCGTAGTAGTCGCCGCCGCGCACCCAACCGGCACCGTCATCCCCGCCGTCGGCGCCGTGATCGCCGGCGTCGTCGGGGATCTCGCCCGCGATATCCTGGCCGGATTCGAGGATCGGCCCGATATGCGCGTAGCGGGGCGAGGCGACCGACTGCAACGCCAGCGAGCACGCGTTCTCCAACCGTTGCGCGGAATACCGTTTCGACAGGCGCAGCACCGCCAACGCGGGGTCCACCGCCTGTTCGTCGAGACGTTCCATGGCGAACAGTTTGCCTATGACGGTGGCGCAGTCGGGTCCGATCCTGTTCGCCCACTGCTCGCATCGTTTCCTATCCCACGGCTTCCACATGGTTTTGCCGGGAAGGTCGGCCCCGTTCGTCGAATACTTGTTGGAGGCCGACGCCGGCAGGAGCCGGTGCGTGCAGAGCCTGGTATTTTTGTGCCAGATCTCGAGCGTGTTCGCCCCGATCCTCAGGTCCACGGTGGAGCCGACGTACGCGTACGGGACGGAATACCAGTTGCGAGCATAGGCGACGTGGCTGTTGGCCTGAACCCTCCTGCTGTACACCCAGTCCATCACCTCGTATGCCACCGGAGGCAACGCGATCAGCAGCGGCTTCTCCTCGCCTTCGAACACCGACAGACGTGATCCGTCACGCTTCTGGAACGGGCGGGAATTGTATTCCACGAGCCACGCGCGTATCGCGGTCCGCAGCTCGTCCAACGAGCCGAACTGGTGGTCGCGCATCGCGCCGGCCAACGCCATCGTGGCGTGCCATACGGTGTTCTCCGCCGAGGGCTTGTCCTTCGGCTTCCTGACCCGTCCGGGCAGCACGGCGGCCGAGTAGTGCTCGGCCAAACCCCGGTACGCGTCGTTCAACACGACCTCGCCCTCGCGCGGATGCGCGATGACGCCGGTCTTCGGATTGTCGCACACCAGGCGGGGCGTGGAACCGCCGAACCACTCGTACATCGCCACATGGGCCCGCAGCCACGAGTTCTGCGCCATGTCGAGCGTGGGTTCCACGAACGCATACCGGCTGAACGGCAGCACGGCCACGAACAGATACGCCGTTGACGAATCCCCGGTGACCGGATCCACGATCCGCAAGGTCTTGCCGGCCCAGTCGACCTCGATGGTGCGGCCGGCCTTGTGCTCCACCCTGCTCGTCACGCCCAACTTCTGCACGTATGCGGCGTACAGCTTGCAGAACCGGTCGTAACCCATATGGGGTTTCCCGGTCCGTCGGCATCCGTCCACGTATTCGCCGTGCAGGATCCTCAACGTCACGCCCACACGCGCCAGCTCGCGATGAACCCTGGCCCAGTCGGGCTGCTCGTACACGCTTTCGCGCTCACCCCGACCGGGAAACAACAGGGCGTACACCTCGCCGTCGGTCTTGCCGGTGACATCATCCCAGCCGACGCCGACGGCCCTCGCCGCATCGAGCACATCGGAAACGCTCCGGCGCGACATGCCCTGCGACCTCGCGATCGCACGCCCCGACAAACCCTGGGCATGCAAACGCAGCACCAGTTTCGCCTGTATTTTTCGTACCATTGCTGGTAACTCCTTTCACCACACGTCCCTCGCATGGTGAAAGGAGCCTAACCAACCACGGCTCCCAAACGCAATAACCCCGGCCTCGAAACGCAATAACCACCAAAACTCATAATGGCCCCCAAACGCAATAACCCCGGACCCCAACGAGTCAAATATTCA
>CAJLPX010000077.1 GCA_905208635.1 uncultured Collinsella sp.
TGTGTTTTAGCAAGTTGGCGTCCGCTTTGTGAGCGGTGTTTTTCCGCAGTGTAGGCAGCGGGTTTTCCGCAGGGTGTGCGGTATCGGCCGCTGCCTGTCTGCGTTGTGTTGGTTATTTGGTCATGAGGGCGTGTTCGCTTCGGTAGGAGCGGCCCTCGAATCTGATGAGCCGTCCGTGGTGGACGGTGCGGTCGATGAGGGCGGCGGCCATGTTCTTGTCGCCGAGCACGCGTCCCCATCCGCTGAATTCGATGTTGGTGGTGTAGATGATGCTCCTTGTCTCGTAGGAATCGGAAATGATCTGGAAGAGGAGCCTGCTGCCCTCCTCGTCTATGGGCAGGTAGCCGAACTCGTCGATGATGAGAAGTCGGGCCTTGCCGATGCTCGCGAGTTCCCGGTCGAGCCGGTTCTCCTGCTGGGCGCGGCGCAGACGCATGAGCAGTCCGGTCGCGGTGAAGAAGCGCACCGGGACGCCCCGCTCGCAGGCGAGCCGTCCGATCGCGATGGCCAGGTGGCTCTTGCCGGTGCCGACGGGCCCGTAGAGCACGAGGTCCTCGCATCCGGCGACGAAGTCGAGGTTCTCGAGCTGCGCGCGCCCCCAGTCGGCGGGCATCTTCAGGTTGGTCCAGTCATAGCCGTCGAGGGTCTTGTCGGCGGGGAAGCCGGCCTGTTTGAGCAGGCGCAGGCGTTTGGATCGCTCGCGCGAGTCGAGTTCGGCCGTGAACCATCGTTCGATGAAGTCGAGCTGGTTGGGCGTGGCCTCGGCGAGCGTGCCGGCGAGCACGCTGCGTGTCAGGGTCAGGCTGCGGCTCATCTTCAGGATGCGTTCGCTTTTCTCGGTCGTGGACGCGCGCCTGCGTCGGGTCTCCGGGATCACCGGATCGGGTCTGACGCTCACCGTTCTTCCCCTCCGTCGTCCGTGCCGGTGATGAACCGGTCGTAGCCGCTCAGGTCGGGCTCCTCGATCCCGCCGGGGTATTCCCACTCGCCGTCGCGCATGCGCAACGCGATCGGGGTGAGCGAGTCCGCGTGCAGGCCCATGTCCCTGTTCGAGCGCAGGATCTCGCCGCACGCCTGCATCGCGGGATCGAACCCGGCCGCCCGGCACGCGTCCCCGATCGCTTTGAGGCTCTCCCTCAACGTCTTTTCGTCCATGGAATCAAGCCACGCGCGTATATCGTCGGGCACGTCCGGGCGGATCGAGCTTTCCCGCCACGCGCGGGGTTTGACCGCGAGCCGGGGAAGCACGAGCGCGGGATCCTCCACATTGCGCGACCGTCCGTACTGTCTGGGATACTCCGCGAAGAGCTCGCCGGTGGCGGGCGAGGTGAGCGTGACCGTGTCCCACCGGATCGCGGCCAATACCCTGGAACGCGCCGAATCGGGGCCGGCGAGGTACCGGTTCGAGTCGATGTCGACCAGCCCGTACTTGTCGGCCGTCCGGCTTTCCCAGCGAACCGGGTCGAACGCCGTGGACGGCAACGGCATCAACGCGGCCCTCTCCTCGTCGAACACCTCGGCCACGGGCACGTCCAGCAACCTCGGGCAATACGAGTCCCTGGCGAGCCCGTCGCACCGCTCCAGCAGGAGACGGCTCAACTGCCCATACGATTCCGCGCGCATGGGCGGCACCATGAGATTGCGCCGCAAAAACCCGACCGCGTTCTCCACGCTGCCCTTCTCGTTGCCCGAATACGGGTTGCAGAACCGGACCTCGAGCCGGTAATGCGCCACGAACGCGGAGAACACCCCGGTCAACGCGACCTCGCCCTTCGCGTTGCGCCGGCCGGCACCGGTCGCGTTGTCCATCACGATCACGGGAGGAACACCCCCGATATGCTCGAACACGAGCATCAGGCCATGGCACAGACACTCCGCGTTCTCGCCCGGCAACGCCACGCACAACCGCATGTTCGAATACGGCAACGAGACCACCAGGCAATGCACGTCCGCCATCTCGCCAGCGATCCGGGCCCGGGCCACGCCGAAATCGACCTGCATGCTGCCCGCCGCCCACTCGAGCCGCACGTACCCCTCGCGATCCGGCACGCCGCGGTTCGCCTCGCGCCACCGGTGCACGTAACGCATCGTGGTCGAATACTCGCCGTCGTAATCCGTCTCCGCCAGCAGACGGTCGTGCACGCGCCTGATCGTGTGCCGCTGCTTCCTGGGCAGCAGACGATCGGCCTCCAGCCACTCGTCCACCAGATGCGCGTACGGGTCGATCTTCGACCCGTACCTGCGATCCGCCTTCGGCTTGGGCGAGCAATCCTCCATATCCGCGTACTTCGCGACCGTCCCGCGATCCACGTGAAGACGCCGCGCTATCTGCGCGCGCGACATTCCCTGCCGGTCGAGTCTCCTGATATCTTGCACAATGGGCATCGGTATCGCCATGTTCCTTTCCTTCCCGAGCGCCGGCCGGCGGCAACCGGCCGAATCAAAACCGATTGGCAACTCGGGAATATACAGGCGGCGGCACCGATGCCTATCACATCACCGGGAAACGATGACGACACCGGGGAAAACCATCAGCCCACACTACGGAAAAACACTGCCGAACCTGTCGAACAAACATTGAAGCAAAACA
>CAJLPX010000078.1 GCA_905208635.1 uncultured Collinsella sp.
TCGGGGTCGACGGGACGGCCCTCGCTCGGCAGAACCTGGCAGGCAGCGTAGAAGCTGTGGAAGTCACCGGCGAGCTCCTCGGCAAAGTGCGTCAGACGGAACGGGGCGCGATCGCGAGCGCAGCTGGCGATCAGGTCGGTAAGCTCATTGAGCTTGCGCGAAAGGGCGAGCTCGGTCGGGTCGGTCAGCAGCGAGTAATCGACGTTCTCACCGATGGCCTTGGCGGCAACGGCCTTCATGCCCATCTCGTCGGCCTGCTCAGGCGTTACGTCAGCGGCACGGCGCAGGATGGAGCAGACGCGAGCGTGAGCGTACTGCACGTAATAGACCGGGTTGGAGTTGTCGCGCTTCTTAACGGCCTCAATGTCGAAGTCGACCATCTGGTTGGAGCTCTTGGAGATGAGCGTGTAGCGAGCGGCATCGGAGCCGACCTCGTCGACGAGCTCCTGCAGGGTCACCATGGTGCCCTTGCGCTTGGACATACGGACGGGCTTGCCGTTACGCAGCAGGTTGACGAGCTGGCCCAGTAGAACCTCGAACTTGCCGGGGTAACCCAGAGCGTCGCAGACGCAGCGGACGCGCTCGATGTAACCGTGGTGGTCGGCGCCCCAGATGTCGATGACGTGATCGACGCGCTGGAACTTATCCCAGTGATAGGCGACGTCGGAGGCGAAGTAGGTGTACTCGCCGTCGGACTTGATCAGGACGCGGTCCTTGTCGTCGCCCAGATCGGTGGAGCGGAACCACAGGGCGCCGTCCTTGGTGTAGAGGTAGCCCATCTTGTCGAGCTTCTCAAAAGCGCGGTCGACGGCGGAGGTGCCGGCGGTCTCGCCCTCGGTGTCCTTCACGTACAGCGAGCGCTCGGAGTACCAACGGTCGAAGTCGCAGTTGACGGCGTGGCAGAGGTCGCGCATGTTATCGACCATCTTTACATAGCCGCGCTCGCGGAAGCTCTCCATGCGCTCCTGCGGATCGGCGTCGACCCACTTGTCGCCGTCGGTGCGCCAGAACTCGGCGGCCTCGTCGATGATGTAGTCGCCGCCGTAAGAGTCCTTGCCCAAGGTCTCGGCAAAGTTGTCCTGATACGGATGGGTCTCGGGGTGCTCGTCGTTCTCGTCGGCAACAAAGGCGTCACGGTCGGCGATCAGCAGCTTGTGAGCCTCGTCGATATCAACGCCCTGCTTGGCGATGATGTCGGCAAGCTGCATATAGCGCGTGCTGATGGAGTTGCCGAAGGTGTTCATCTGAGAGCCGTGGTCATTGATGTAGAACTCACGCTGGATCTCATAGCCGGCGTGGTCCATAACGCGGCAGAGCGAATCGCCCAGCGCGGCCCAGCGGCCGTGGCCGATGTGCATGGGGCCGACGGGGTTGGCGGAAACGAACTCGACCTGGGTCTTCAGGCCGCCGCCGACGTTGGACTTAGCAAAGTCCATACCCTTCTCGCGGGCCTCGCCAAAGATGGCATTCTTGACGGCAACGGAGAGGTAGAAGTTGATGAAGCCGGGGCCTGCGATCTCGACCTTCTCGATCGCGGGGTCCTCGGGCATATGGGCAACGATGGCCTCGGCGATCTTGCGCGGGGCGCAGTGGGCCAGCTTGGCGGACTTCAGGGCCATGGTAGAGGTCCACTCGCCATGAGAAGTGTCAGCCGGTCGCTCGATAGCGCAATCGTCAAGTTCAAATGCGGAAAGGTCGCCGGCCTCCTGGGCCGCAGCAAGCGCAGCGCGTACCAGCTCTTCAATCTTCTCGGGCATAGATCCTCCTTGTGTTAAAGCCCCCGAGCTCTTGGTCACTCGTAGGGCAAAAGCCAGAGTTTGTAGCACTCTATCACAAGCGACGGGCACTGTCGCAGGGTAAAGCTAATAGATATTGCATATGCACAAAAATGACTACAGCTTGCATGGAGTCACTCAAAGATGCCGGTCTGCCTGCAGATTATGCAGGCGTTGAAAATGCATAAAGGTGTGAATGAGCTGCGTCTGTTATCGAATACTCTTACCTATCAGAATTGTGTGCTTTTCCTGCATAAAGTAAGGGTTTGCGCACGTCAGCGTGTTATTCTAGACATACGTAAATTCGTATAAGTTGGAGGTAGCATGTTCTCAATCGGTCAACACGTCATTCATCCGGGTCAGGGAGTCTGCACCGTCGTCGGTTTTAGGGACGACACGCCGCAGCCCATGCTGTTGCTCGAGACCAAGCAGGGACATGCGCAGACGATCCTCATGTACCCCGTGGCGCAGGCCGATCGTTTGCATGCCGCCATCTCCCAGCAAGATGCCGAGCACCTGCTGAGCCACTATGACGAGCTGGAGTGCGACACCTTTACCGAGCGTAACAGCTCGCTTGAGGAGACGCACTTTAAGCAGCAGCTCAAGCTGGGCGCACCCGAGACGGTCCGCGTGGCAAAGACCATGATGCACCGCATTCGCCAGGCCGAGGAAGCTGATAAAAAGCCCAGCTC
>CAJLPX010000079.1 GCA_905208635.1 uncultured Collinsella sp.
CAAGCGGCAACACCTACGAGGCACTGACCGCCCCGCAGACCGTTGCGGCAGGCAAACCGTTCGTCATGGTGGAACTCGGCGGCGGCACCTTCTACTTCCGTCCACAGAACAACGTCGTATTAGAGGCTGGTAACCGCTATACCTACATCGTCAAGGTGAACGCCACCGGTCTGACGTTAGAGGGCTGCACCATCGGTAGCTGGACTGACGGCGGCGGCGAGAGCGGCGCGGCTGAGGATTTGGGCTACATCTACGACAGCAACACCAAGACCTACACGGTCTATAACGCAGACGGCCTGCTGGCATGGAACGAAGCCTCACAAAAAGATGAATCGATAAATTGCACCCTCACCGCCGACATCGACCTGACGGGTAAGGAATGGACACGGTCAGGCATATTTACATTCTACTCCGGCGTCTTTAATGGGCAGGGACACCGCATTACAGGATTTAACTCTTCAGCAATGAATAATACTGGATTTTTGGGTTCACTCTTAAGTGAACGTGGAGTGATAAAGAACCTACAACTCATAGATGTGAATCTGTATGGCAGTAGTGGAAATACTGCTGGAATAGTGGGCCGAAATCATGGCCAAATCATTGCCTGCTCTGTGACGGGAAAAATTTCTGCATCATATGGTGGAACTTGTGGTATAGCCGAATCAAATTATGGCGATATCATCGCTTGCTGGTTCGACGGTACATTGAAAGAGTCTAACAATGGAGCTATAGTGCGTTATAACTACGCTACTATAACTTCCTGTTATTGGGGAGGCAATGCCGGGCAAGGAGTATTCCGTATTGAAGGAGGAACGGTAGATGCCACGAAGGTGGACGGCGCGACCGTGAAATGGCAGACAGCCGTCGACGGCATGAACACCGCCCTCACCGCTGGCGACTACCAGTGGACACTAGGCACCGACGGCCTGCCCGTATTGCAAAAGATACAATAACGAACACTAAACAACACGCATCATGAAACGAACAACCATTCATATATTCGCAGCCCTCGCCCTGCTGCTCGGCCTTGCCGCCTGCACGCAGGACGAAGCAGGCTTCCTGCCTGAAGGGGCGGAAGGCACATCCATCGTCTTCACCGCCACGGGGCTGAACCCCGCCGCGACAGCCACCGCCGGCACCCGTGCCCCGGTGGACGGCAATTGGGAGGGTGTGCAGAGCGTGGCAGTTCTGATGGACGGCACGGTGAAGACGTACAACGTGACGCCCTCCACCGCCGACCCCACCAGCGCCACGCTGACCTCCACCGACCCGTACTACTGGAGCAACCACAACGACATCACAGTCACAGCGTGGTGGCCCTACACCGCTGGCGAGACAACCCCGCCTACTGTAAAGGTAAAAGCCAACCAAAGTGCCCAGAAAGACTTTGAGGGCAGTGACCTCATCGTAGCCGACGGACAGACGGTGACCTACGGTAGCCCCACGCTCCGCTTCACCCACCGCACGGCGCGGGTGGCCATCGTTCTGACGGACTACACCGAGGGGCTGGCATCCGTGCAGCTGACGGGTCTCTCCACCGAAGGCGACAACCCGGATATAATCGTCCCGTATGACAAGGGCAGCAACACCTACATCGCCCTCGTAGCCCCGCAAAGTGTGGCAGCTGGCACGGCATTCATTACCTGCACCTTCACTAACGGCAAGACCTTCGTTTATAAGATGAAGAATGCTACCGACTGGCAGGCGGGCGGTGAATATACCTACACCGTCTCCCTCGCTGCGGCAAAAGACCTGGGCTATACCATAGAGAGCGACGGCAGCTACACCGTGACCTCCGCCGATGGCCTGATGAATGTAGCCGAATTAGTGAACGGAGGTAAGAGCGACATTAACATTACCCTCGACACAGACATTGACCTCACAGGCAAAGACTGGACACCGATAGGCACAGACTACGACAACTCATACAAAGGCACCTTCGACGGTGGCGGCCATACCATTACGGGGCTGACCTTTACGACAAATGACGAATTTGCGGGTCTGTTCGGCTGGCTCAATAGAGCTGGTTCGGTGAAGAACGTGGTGATGGAGGGCGTACAGATAACAAGCAATCAAATATATGGCGGCAGTATTGGCGGCGTGGTAGGATATAGCTGGGGCACCATTGAAAACTGCTCGGTGTCGGGCAGCGTCAGCGGCACGGTGTATGTCGGCGGTGTGGTGGGTGCTCAAATAGGCGGTTCCATCACCGGATGCAGTTCCTCTGCCACAGTGAAGGGAACGGTCGATGTCGGCGGCGTGGCAGGTCAGACGAATTCGAGTGCCACCCTGACCGCTTGCTATGCCACAGGCAACGTGACCTTAGAAATAGCCCCCAAAAAGAATATCGCTGGCGGCGGTCTGGTGGGAATGAACGC
>CAJLPX010000080.1 GCA_905208635.1 uncultured Collinsella sp.
CGGCGCCTTCGCCTTCGGGCTTCTCCTTGGCGGCCGTCATGCGGGCTACGGCGCAGATGCGGTCGTTGTCGTCGACGGTCATCATCTTGACGCCCTGGGTGGCGCGGCCAGTCTGGCTGATCTCGTCGGTCTTGACGCGAATGACCGTCGCGCCCTCCGTCACGATGAACAGCTCGTGCTGCGGGCCCACCGTCTTCATGGCCGCGAGGTTGCCCTTACGCTCGGTCATTTGGATGGTGTAGACGCCCTGGCCGCCGCGATTCTGCTCCGGGTAGTCCGCGACCGGCGTGCGTTTGCCGTAGCCGCGCTCGGTGATGACGAATAGATCGCCGTTGCCGTTAGTGACTTCCATGCCCAGAACGCTCACACCGTCCTTCATACCGATACCGCGAACGCCGCTGGTATCGCGGCCGGTGGCGCGCACCTGCTCCTCGGAGAACATGATCGCCTTGCCCGCGGTAGTGGCCAGGATAATCTTGTCGCCCTCGCGCACGCGGCGCACGTTCAGCAACGCGTCGTCGTCACGCAGGTTGATAGCGATCAGGCCGTCGCGACGGCTGCGGTCATATGCGCTCATCACGGTCTTCTTGACCATGCCGCTCTTGGTGGCAAACATCAGATACTCGTCGGCAGGGAACTCGCGGCAGCTGATGACGCTCGCGATCTTCTCGCCCTCCTCGAAGGGCAGCAGGTTGACGATCGCGGTACCGCGCGCCTGGCGCGTACCCACCGGCAGCTCGTGCACCTTCAGGCGATAGACCTTGCCCTTGCTCGAGAAGAACAGCACGTACTCGTGCGTGGACGCGATGAACATCTCGTCGATGACGTCGTCCTCTTTGAGGTTGACGCCCGAGACGCCCTTGCCGCCGCGCTTCTGGGCGCGGTAGGCGGCCACCGGGATACGCTTGACATAGCCGGTGTGGGTGATGGTCACGACCATGTCCTCGTCGGCAATGAGGTCCTCGACGTCCAGGTCCTTCTCGACATGGCTGATCTCGGTGCGGCGCTTATCGCCGAACTTCTTGGAGATCTCGCGCATCTCTTCCTTAATGACGCCCAGGATCTTCCCCTGGTGCGCCAGCAGGTCCTCGTAGTAGGCGATGGCGCGGCGCAGGCCGTCCAGCTCTTCCTGAATCTTGTCGCGCTCCAGGCCGGTCAGGCGGCGCAGCTTCATCTCGAGGATGGCCGTGGTCTGCTCGGGCGTAAAGCCAAAGCGCTCGATCAGGCGGCTGCTGGCCTCGGAGTCGGTCTGCGAGGAACGGATGATGCTAATGACCTCGTCGATATGGTCAAGGGCCATCAGGTAGCCCTCGAGGATATGCGCGCGGGCCTGGGCCTTCTTAAGGTCGAAGCGGGTGCGTCGGGTGACGACGTCGACCTGGTGGTCGATGTAGTGCTGCAGCATCTCGCGCAGGCTCAGGCATTTGGGAACGCCGTTGACGAGCGCCAGGTTGTTGGCGCCGAAGGTCGTCTGCAGCGAGGTGTACTTGTACAGGTTGTTGAGCACGACCTGCGGGATGACGCCCTTCTTGAGCTCGATGACCAGACGGATGCCCTTCTGGTTGGACTCATCGCGCATATCCGAGATGCCCTCGATGCGCTTGTCGTTGACGAGCTGGGCGATCTTCTCCTGCAGGGTGCCCTTGTTGACCATGTAGGGAATCTCGGTAAAGACCAGGCGGCTGCGGCCGGTCTTGGTGGACTCCACGTGAGCCTTGGCGCGTACGGTAATGGAGCCGCGGCCGGTCTCGTAGCTCTGCTTAATGCCGGCGCTGCCCATGATGATGGCACCGGTGGGGAAGTCCGGACCGGGCATGATCTGCATAAGCTCGTCGACGGTGGCATCGGGATTGTCGATCAGGTAGCAGGTGGCCTCGATCGCCTCGGTGAGGTTATGCGGGGCGATATTGGTGGCCATGCCGACGGCGATGCCCTGGCTGCCGTTGACCAGCAGGTTGGGGAAGCGCGCGGGCAGCGCCACGGGCTCGGCGAGCGACTCGTCGTAGTTGGGCTGCCAGTCGACGGTATCCTTTTGCAGGTCGCGCAGCAGCTCCATGGCGGGCTTTGCCAGGCGGCTCTCGGTATAACGCATGGCCGCCGCGCCGTCGCCATCGATGTTGCCGAAGTTACCGTGGCCATCGATGAGCGGTGTGCGCATGGAGAACCACTGCGCCAGGCGAACCATGGCCTCATAGACCGCGAAGTCGCCGTGCGGATGGTACTTACCGATAACTTCGCCGACCGTCCAGGCCGACTTCTTGTGCGGACGGTTGGGGTAGATGCCGCTCTCGTTCATGGCGTACAGGATGCGGCGGTGCACCGGCTTTAAGCCGTCGCGCACGTCCGGCAGGGCGCGCGCCGTGATGACCGACATCGA
>CAJLPX010000081.1 GCA_905208635.1 uncultured Collinsella sp.
TGTTAGCGCCGGGCGATTTTAGCCGCTAATAGTCAAACGATTTTGACCAATTCCGGTCACCGAATAATGGCCACCGTGCCTCCCCGCCGCCACTACGCTGGTGGTGCCAACACGCCGGCGTTAGGAGGACCATTGAGGTGAACGAGAGACACGATGACCTACAGGAGATTATAGACGCGGCGCTCCGGGAGATGGCCGCGGAGGAGGGCGACGGGTTCGACCCGCAGACATGCAACCTCGCGGAGTTCTGCAGGAGGACGGGACTCACCCGCTCCCGGGCGAGGACGATCAGGGCCCACGGGTTCAGGGTCCTGCCCCACGGGAACAGCGGGAGGAGGGCCGCGCCGGGCGTGCTCGCCGGACACACCGGCCTGGTGGACGATCTCCTGCGGAAGGGCGTCACCAACTCGCAGGTGATATTCGAGCGGCTGGTCGCCCAGGGCTACGCCGGCGGCCTCACCACGGTGAAGACCTACATCGCGGCGCACCGGGACCTTGTGCCCGCGAAGAGGCGGCAGGCGGCCCCGCAGGGCTGCCGCGGGCAGCGCTTCAGGACGGCGCCCGGGGAGGCCTACCAGATGGACTGGGGCTTCGTCGCGGTCGAGCGCCCCGGCGGCGAGCGGGCGCGGATGGCCTGCTTCGCCATGGTCTGCCACCATTGCGGGAGCGCCCACGTCGAGTTCTTCCCGAACGCGCGCCAGGAGAACCTCCTCATCGGAATGCTGCACGCGTTCTCGGCGCTGGGCGTGCCCGCGACCGTGCTTACCGACAACATGAAGAGCGTGGTCGTCCGCCGCGATGCCGACGGCCGGCCCGTCTGGCAGGCCGACTACGCCGAGTTCATGGGCGCCGTCGGCTTCCGCACCAAGCTGTGCAGGCCGCGCCACCCCTACACGAAGGGCAAGGTGGAGAGGCTCGTCCGCTTCGTGAAGGGGAACTTCCTCGCGGGAAGGTCCTTCAGCGACCTTGACGCCCTCAACCGGGAGGCCGCCCTCTGGTGCGCCGAACAGGGAGGCCGCTGGCGGCGCCCGGCGGCATGCGTCCCGATGCGCGAGCACGAGGCGGCGTGCTCGGCGAACACCAGGCCGCTCGAGGTCACGGCCGAGATCGAGCGGTATCTGTGCCCGCGCCGGAAGATCTCCTTCGACGGCTTCGTGAGCTTCGAGGGGCACCGCTACGGCGTGCCCTACTGGTACGGCCGCCGCGAGTGCAGGGTGAACCGGGAGGGGCGCGTGGTGCACGTATGCAGCGACGACCTCTCCCGCGAGCTCGTCGCCCACGCTGTCGGCACCGGCGCCGACAGCTGGTGCGAGGGCCAGTGGGAGGCATTGCCGGTCCAGCCCGAGGAGCTGCCGACCCAGCCGGTCGGGACCGTGGTCGAGCAGATCGCCCCGCCCCGGACGAAGCCCGGTTTCGAGAGGTTCGACTTCGGGAGGGCCGAATGATGGCGGGCGCGGGGGCGAGCCCCTACGAGCTCGCTAGCGACGCCGCGTCGAGGCTCGGGATCGCCGTCGGGGCGGAGGAGCTCGCGACCCTCGCCTCGGACCTCGACCTCGGCGACGGGGAGATGGCCGCCGTTGCCGCCACATTCTCCTACCTCGCGGAGAAGAGGAGGCTCGCCTCCATCGAGACGCTGCTGAGGCTGAGCAGGCTGCCCAGGCGCGAGCCCAAGACCTTCGAGGGTTTCGATTTCTCCAGGATCCAGGGCCGGGACGCGGCCGCGCTGGGCAAGCTCCCGTCGCTGGCCGACCTCTACGCGCACCGCAACGTCGCCTTCGTCGGGCCCGGCGGCATAGGGAAGACGCACCTCGCGCAGGCCTACGGGCGCGAGTGCTGCATGCGGGGGCTCAAGACCTACTACATCAAGGCGACCGAGCTCAGGGACAGGTTCCAGAAGGCCGTCCAGCGGGGAAACACCTCGCGGGTCGTCTCCTCGCTCGTCAAGCCGTCGTGCCTCATCGTGGACGAGGTGGGAAGATGCGTCTACGACAGGCCGTGCACCGACCTGTTCTTCGACGTCGTCGACAGGCGCTACGAGAAGGAGGGACCGAACGCGATGGTCCTCACGAGCAACATCGCACCGAGCGGGTGGGACGAGTTCTTCACGGGCGACGACACGCTCCTCTGCGCCCTCGACAGGCTGTTCGACAAGGCGTCGGTGTTCGTGATGCGGGGCCCGAGCTACCGCGGCAGGGGGCTCGACACGTACTCGGTGGAGGCCGTCCCCCAGGCGGTGAAGGTGAGGGGGATCCAGCCCGAGGGGATGTAGGAAAGCGATAGGAAAGTCATAGATGCGGGCGTGTTGGCTAAAATGGGTCGGCTGGGATTGGTCAATCTCGGCCGACTATATTTGGCTAATATTTTCCGACGCTAACA
>CAJLPX010000082.1 GCA_905208635.1 uncultured Collinsella sp.
CACGTTTTTTGAGCGCTTGATACGCTTTAACCCTGCGGAAACATTTTTCTGCGATAGTATCTGCGATATAGACCAGTCGAAACCCGCCCGAAAGAAAGGGGAGCGACATGAACCAGCAGAACATCGATTACGTACTCCGCTCCGTAGAGCAACGTGACATCCGCTTTGTTCGTCTGTGGTTTGTCGACATTCTCGGCCGCCTCAAGAACTTTGCCATTAGCCCCGAGGACCTCGAGGTCGCTTTTGAGGAGGGTATTGGCTTTGACGGCTCCGCCATCGAGGGCTTTGCCACGCCCGAGGAGGCCGACATGCTGGCGTTCCCCGATGCGTCGACCTTCCAGATCCTGCCGTGGCGCCCGAGCCACAACGGCGTCGCCCGCGTGTTCTGCGATGTGTGCACTCCCGATCGCAAGCCGTTTGCCGGCGACCCGCGCGATGCCCTGCGCCGCATGTTCCGCAAGGCTGAGAAGGCTGGCTATCTGCTCAACGTGGGCGCCGAGCTGGAGTACTACTACTTCCCCGACGAGCACACCCCCGAGCCGCTCGACAACGTGGGCTACTTCGATCTTTCGGTGAGCGATGCCGCTCGCGACCTGCGTCGCAACACGGTCCTCACGCTCGAGAAGATGTCCGTGCCCGTGGAGTACACCTTCCACGCCGCCGGCCGCTCGCAGCATGGCATGAGCCTGCGCCACGCCGAGGCCCTGAGCATGTCTGACGCCATCACCACGGCCAAACTCATCATTAAGCAGCAGGCCTACGAGAGCGGTTGCCACGCCTCCTTTATGCCCAAGCCGTTGGCGGGCGAGGACGGCAGTGCCATGTTCCTGTGCCAGTCGCTATTCGACCACGACGGCAACAACGTGTTTTGGGGCGAGGACGACGAGAAGTACCATCTCTCCGACGTCGCCAAGCACTATATGGCTGGCATCCTGGCGCATGCCCGCGAGATCAGCGCCATCACCAACCCCACGGTCAACTCGTACAAGCGCATCACGACGGGCGGCGACTCCGTGCCACAGTACGCCACGTGGGGCCTGCGCAACCGCGCGAGTATGGTCCGCATTCCGGTCTACAAGCCCGGCAAGCAGCTGTCCACGCGCATCGAGCTTCGCAGCCCCGACCCCATGGCCAATCCGTACCTGGTCAACGCCGTCACGCTGGCGGCTGGTCTGGACGGCATCGAGCGCAAGCTGGAGCTCCCGCCCGAGGCAACGGCCGAGACGCTCAAGCTTACCGACCGTCAGATGGTCGAGGCCGGCTACGCGCCGCTGCCGCGCTCGCTCAAAGAGGCGCTCGACGTGTTTGAGGACTCGCGGTTTATGAAGGATGCCCTCGGCGAGCACATCCACAGCTTCTTCCTCAAAAAGAAGCGCGACGAGTGGCATAAGTTTGAGTCTACGATCACCGAGTGGGAGATCAAGCACTACCTGGCGAACTCCTAATCGCGCTGGCTTGTTCCAGTACGATTGAGCTCATTTCTTTGGAGGCCGATATGTCCGAAAAGAGTGCCCTGTTCATGGCGCGCACGACGCGCTTCCACGAGTTTGCCCGCAGCCTGACGACCACCCTGGGTGTCGAGGTGAGCCTGGCCACTCCCGATTCGCCGACTGCGGCGCATGACTTTGACCTGCTGATCCTCGATTCCGATGGCATCCGCAGCGACCGCATCGATCAGATTGCCAAGTGGCTTGACGATCGCGGCGGTGTCCCCATGCTGGTGATCATCGACGACGAGGCGCTCGGTACCTTGCGCCTGCCCAATCACGCGCATGCCGACTTTGTATGTCCCACGGCGACGCCCAACGAGCTCAAGGCTCGTGCGCAGCGCCTGATGGGTGAGGAGGAGACCATCACCGCCGACGATGTGCTCAACATCGATAACCTCGAGATCAACCTGGCAACCTACCAGGTGACGCTCGATAACGAGCCTATCGACCTGACGCTGATGGAGTACTCGCTGCTGAGCTTTTTGGCGACGCATCCCAACCGCGCCTACAGCCGCGAGGTGCTGCTGCACCGCGTGTGGGGCTTTGAGTACTGCGGCGGTACGCGCACCGTCGACGTGCACATCCGACGCATCCGCTCCAAGGTGGGCCCGCAGATCGCGGCACACATCACCACCGTCCGCGGCGTGGGCTATCTGTTTAAGGACTAG
>CAJLPX010000083.1 GCA_905208635.1 uncultured Collinsella sp.
CGCTCTTCGCGGTTGGCGCGGTGCGTGGCCGTGCGCTTAAAGCCGTGCAGCTCGTAGAACTTCCACGAGCAGTTGGAGTCGGTGTACAGGTGCGCCCTCGTCGCTCCAAGCGAGGACAGGTGCGAGACCGCGGCGTCGAGCAGAACCGTGCCAACGCCCAGGCCATGGACATCGCGATCCACGGCAAGCAGCGTGACCTCGTTGTCGTGCGGCAACGGGCTGCTTTCGAGCAGGCGGTTGTTGGTTCGGATGGTTGCACGCACAAACGAGAGATACTCGGCGCAGGCATCAGGCTCCAGCTCACGCATCTGCGATAGCAGCGCGCGTTCGGTATCCATCCAATGTTCGTTGATAGTGACGCCGGAGTTCTGTCCTGCGCGTGCAAGTGCAATGCCGCGCGCCTCGCCGTCAATCACCGCTACCTGCGAAAACGTCGATGACGAAAGGCAATAGGCGAGGTCGCATGCGGCTTCAAGGCGGTTGTACTCATCGTTATCCGAATTGTTATGCCAAAGTTGCTGCAGAATCAGCGCGATGGCGTCGAAGTCTTCGGTATCAAACGGTCGGTAGAGAACCCGCGAGACCATGGTGCCTCTTTCTTTTGCGGATGCATATCGAGCACAGTTCTACCACGCCATTGGCATCAAATTATGGTGCCCCTGTGTTCCATGAACTCACCGTGCCCGGTGCCGTGCCCATCCCCTCCGCTCGCAAACTTTTTCTGCATATGCGCCCGTTGCGGGATGCATCGATGCGCTCGATGCGCTACATTAAATCAGTATTTTCAATGCCGCTGCGCGAGCGCTGCAGATCGACGTATCACCGACTCACAGAGCACGGCGGCGTACCAGACAGGAGGACTGCATGGGATCTGATGTGAAGATCGCACGCGCGTTGATCTCGGTTACCGATAAGACGGGCGTCGTCGATTTCGCACGGACGCTGGTCGATGACTTTGGCGTCGAGATCATCTCTACGGGCGGCACGGCTCGTGCCATCGAGGACGCGGGCGTTCCCGTAACCCCCATCGAGGAGTTCACGGGCTATCCCGAGATGATGGACGGCCGCGTTAAGACCCTGCACCCCAAGGTTCACGGCGCGCTGCTGGCCCGCCGCGATTCCGAGCAGCACATGCAGGAGGCCGCTCAGCACGGCATTAAGCTGATCGACCTGGTCGTCGTCAACCTGTACGAGTTCGAGAAGACCGTCGCCAACCCCGAGGTCACCTTCGCGGACGCCATCGAGCACATTGACATCGGCGGTCCCTCCATGCTGCGCTCTGCTGCCAAGAACGCCACGAGCGTTACCGTCATTTCCGACCCGGCCGACTATGATGCCGTCCTGGCCGAGATGCACGAGACCGGTGGCTGCACCACGCTTTCCACCCGTCGTCGCCTGCAGGTGAAGGTCTACCAGACCACCGCCGCCTACGACACGGCTATCTCCCGTTGGCTTGCCGCCCAGGCAAGCGACGTGGCGGACACCTCTGCCAAGCTCGAGATCTCGCTGGAGAAGGTCGACGACCTGCGCTATGGCGAGAACCCGCAGCAAAAGGCTACGGTCTACCGCTTTGCCGAGGGCTGCGAGAACACCGCGAGCTCGCAGTTCCCGCTCGTTGGCTCCGAGCAGATCCAGGGCAAGCCGCTCAGCTACAACAACTATCTGGATGCCGATGCCGCTTGGAACCTGGTCCGCGAGTTCGACGAGCCGGCCTGCGTGATCCTCAAGCACCAGAACCCCTGCGGTTCCGCCGTTGCCGAGGACATCACGGCTGCCTACGACCGCGCCTTCGCCTGCGATCCCAAGAGCGCCTTTGGCGGCATCATCGCCTGCAACCGCGAGGTTCCTTATGAGCTGGTCGAGCACTTTGCCGATCAGAACAAGCAGTTCGTCGAGGTTATCATCGCCCCGAGCTACACTGCCGAGGCGCTCGAGCGCATGGTCAAGCGCCCCAACCTGCGCGTGCTGGCCACCGGCGGCGTGGACCACGGCGCCCAGGTGGAGCTGCGCTCCATCGACGGCGGCATGCTGGTGCAGGAAGTCGACCACGTGACCGAGGATCCCGCGACCTTTACGTTCCCCACCGACCGCAAGCCCACCGACGCCGAGATGGCCGAGCTCGAGTTTGCCTGGAAGGTCTGCAAGGGCGT
>CAJLPX010000084.1 GCA_905208635.1 uncultured Collinsella sp.
GCCAGACCGGAGGGGCGCCGGGGGCGGGAATCTGGGCGTACACATTTCCTACACATATAAGGACTCTCGGCTGGCTGGGTAAATATAAGAGGGGACCTCGTTTCCGAGATCCCCTCTTTCGCCTATCTACAGTAATAGACTCTTAAATACCTTATGCCAGCAGCTTGCGACCGGACTCTTCAATCGCGTCAAGTGCTGCATCAGCTTCGGCGGCATCCGCGCCCTTGGCAAAGATATACAGCTTGATCTTGGGCTCGGTGCCGGAAGGACGGACGATACCCTTGTTGCCACCCTCGAGATCGAACTCAATGACATTAGCCTTCGGCAGGCCGTTCACGCAGGTGTTGTAGTCCACGACGGCCTCAATCTTGGAACCGGCGAGCTCCGCGGGCGGGTTCTCGCGCAGACCAGCCATGATGCCGGCCATCTTTGCCGCACCCTCAGCGCCCGGATAGCTCAGCGAAATCGTCTTGTTGTGATAGTAGCCATACTTCTCGTACAGCTCGTGCATCGCGTCGGCGAGGTTCTTACCCTGCAGCTTGTAATACTGAGCCATCTGGCAAATCAGCAGCGAAGTGCTCACGGCGTCCTTGTCGCGCACGTGATCACCAGCCAGATAACCGTAGCTCTCCTCAAAACCGAAGATAAAGCGATCGACTTCACCGGCATCGGAAAGCGAGGTAATGATGTCACCGATGTACTTGAAGCCCGTCAGGCAGCGACGGAGCTCAAAGCCATATTCCTCGGCCAGAGCATCGACCATGGCGGAAGAAACAATGGTAGTAACCGCGACCTTCTTAGTGAGGTCCTCGCCGCGGGCGGCACGGGTCTTGCAAATATAGTCGAGCAACAGGACGCCCATCTCGTTACCGGTCAGCAGCAGATAGTCATCGCCATTCTTAACGGCAACGCCAACACGGTCGGCGTCGGGATCGGTCGCAAGCAGCAGATCGGGGTGAACCTGCTCGCAGAGATCGATGCCCTTCTGCATGGCCTGTCGGATCTCGGGGTTAGGATACGGGCAGGTCGGGAAATCGCCGTTAGGTTCCTTCTGCTCGGGAACAACCGTGACATCAGTGATGCCAGCGCGCTCGAGCACCGTGGTGACGGGAATGAGGCCGGTACCATTCAGCGGCGTATAGACAAGCTTGAGCGGTGCGCCGGCAATCTCCTCGGCAGAAAGATTCGTAACGCCGCGAGCGAGAACGGCGTCGTAATAACGCTCGAGGCACGAGTCATCGATCCATTTGACCAGGCCCTGCTCAAGAGCCTCATCGAAGTCCATGGACTTCACACCGGTGAACGTATCGGTCTCGGCGATAGCCTTAGAAATTGCATCGGCGGCCTCGCTGGTGATCTGGCAGCCGTCGGGGCCATAGGCCTTATAGCCGTTATACGGTGCCGGGTTATGACTAGCGGTCATGCAAATGCCACCGGAGCACTTAAGATCACGGACGGCCCAGGAGAGCGTCGGCACAGGAGAAATCTTGGGATAAACGAGGGCAGTCACGCCGTTTGCTGCAAGAATGGCAGCCGTCGTCTTAACGAACAGCTCACCTTTATTGCGGCTATCGCGAGCGATGGCAACCGTTGGATGCTCGAAGGTCGCATTGAGGTAGTCAGCGAATCCCTGGGTCGCACGACCGACCGTATAGATATTCATACGGTTAGTGCCCGCACCGATAGTGCCGCGAAGGCCGGCAGTACCGAAGGCGAGATCTTGGAAGAAAGCATCGGTGATGGCGTCCTCATCACCCTGCTCCTTCATCGTGTTAAGCTCAGCGAGGAGCTCCTCGTCCTTGACATTGGCAATCCAAGTATCAAGCAGCTCATGAACATCTGCCATGTGAGTCCTTCCTTCACAATCAATAAAACGACCCGTGTAAAACAGGACAAGCGCAGCAGTGCGCTAAAGCAAATATTAGTCCATTGAGAACAGAGAACCGACCAAAGAACGGTGAACGTCTATATTCAGCGGTGGATGATTAAATTGATTTAATTGCATAAGGAATGTTGCCCGTAAACGCAAAAAAAGGGGGAGGCCGCGAGGCCTCCCCCTTCTTCAAGTCAT
>CAJLPX010000085.1 GCA_905208635.1 uncultured Collinsella sp.
CCTTAAAGTCGTCTAAAGCCCCCACGAATTACTTCACGCCCAACATCTTGAGAAAGAGCTGGTCGCGTCTCGTCGTTTCCGTTGTCCATTTGGATGCACTGGCATTCCCCGTTGCGGCGACGTAGTCGACACAACGGAACCAGTCCAAAATTTGAATGAGCGAGTGCTGATTGAGCCAAGCGAGCAGCTTTGCTTCGAGACTCAACTCCTCCTTCGTCTTTCCCTCGGTTTCTTTTTCGGAGAGCGCCTTCTTCACATCAAGGATTCTCTTCGCAAGGAAGCAGTGGTAGCCCAGACCAACGAATTGGGCAAATTGCCTGCCGTACAGATTCTCGGGATACCACGTCCTCGGCTTTCGCCCATCAAAACTGTCCTTGTACGTAGCGAAAAGCTCTTCGATCTTTTCACGGGAACGGTATGCCTTCAGCGCGTCGAAGGGATCCTTGATTTCATTGCTCACAAGGACGAAATACCCCCAATAGCGCTTTGCTTCCTCGATCCCGTCCATTTTGAAGTCTACCTTGACGCCTTTGGCCGTACGTTTCACCGTGAGGTAGCTGTCGATTTGTTTCTGGGCAGCCGGCCGAAATTCCTCGACGCCGTCCTCCAGATCCTTCTTGAGTGAGAAAAGGCTCTCGCGAAGCCTGCGCTCCTGAATCGGAGCAGCCTCCGGTTTGTGAAATACATGGACGTACAGGCGTCGCGTAAACGATTCCGTCTCCCCGGCTTCGAAATGCCCGCGCGTGCGTTTTCGCACGATGCTGAACCCGTGCTGCCTGCGGCGCATGACGCCGCTGACATCGACGTCAAACGGGCAGACGTTCCTGAAGTGCCCGAGCTCTTCGCGTGCGGCGTCGATTTCCGAGCGAACCCACTTGTCGGTACTGTTGGCGAGCATCAAGAACTTCGTGTGCTCGCGGGCAAAATGCGTCATGTTGTCCTGACTGTAGAACCCGTTGTCGGCCACGATGACCGGCGACGCCAGATCGAGCATGTCAAGCTGTCGAAGCGCATTGGCGAGCGAGATCTTGTCAGGGATGTTCCCGGGCTGCTTGCTGAAAGCGACGGGCTGACGATTTTCCACAGAGTACAGCACGAGAAGCTTGATCGTATCAAGCCCGTCCCCATCCTTGTTGAATCCCTGACGCGCTTCAATTTGATTCTTCGAATACGTCGAGAAAGTCGTGGTGTCCAACGCCAGATTCAAACCCGTCGACGAGACTCTTTGTCCACGGCACTGAAAATACGACTGCACTCCAGATTCATTTCGACCAACCGAGGCGAACAGCTTGCCGTAAACATCCTGAGTGATGGGGTGTCCGTACGGTAGCGGATTCATTACTTGCCATGATTCCATGCGCGGCAACGTGTCACCGTCAGTCGCGACCCAGTACCGAGCGATCGAACTCAACTTGAGGGCGTCGCCGATCTCGAAGCTCCTCTGGAGATCCGCATCAATACCGGATTCATGACCTGCCCACTCGAGGATTTTTTGAAGTCCGACATGGGTGCGGACGGCCTGGACGGGTGCCTCGATAACTTCGGAACGCTTCTTTTTGGGGCGGGTCGGGATCATTTCGGTCGACCCAGCCAGGATTTTGCCCAAAAGTCGGGTAGAGAGCGTCTTTGTTTTCTGAGTTTTCGGATCATATCCAGTCACACGTTCGTATACGTAGACGTCGCCATTCGAGCGGGTTTCGCGGCGAATGCCGACATGCGTTTTTCCAGTGAGAGGGCGTCCCATGAGTATCTCCAATAGTGCCCTTGTATTCTATCATACGTACACTATTGAAAGCAAGAAAAAGTCCGTGTATTTCACGGACTTTTCTATCAAAACGTCATTTTCACTTGAGTATCGTGACCGTTTTGAACGACTTTTAGG
>CAJLPX010000086.1 GCA_905208635.1 uncultured Collinsella sp.
TCGTGGCCACCATGGCCGTGGGCATCGTCGGCGCGTTCTTCGGCGTGCTGGCGTAGGCTCCTGCGTTCTATTCTGCCCCCAAGGGAAACGGCGACCCATTGCGGTCGCCGTTTTTTATTACCGAAAGCTAGCTGGAGGTGCTTCGTGATTCGATCTGACAATCCACCCGATAATGGCGTGAGCGGGGCGATGTATCTATTTGGCACGGCGCTCTTGTGGAGTTTTATCGGCATCCTCGTTCGCGCCAATTCGCAGTCAGCTCTTTTGATCGGTGCCGTCACGGCAATATTTATGGCGCTCTTTATCCTGCTCGTCGGCAGGCCCGTCCTCCGCGTCAGTCGTCTTATTGTCCTTGTGGCCGTCTGTAACTTCGTAACGGGCACCACGTTTAACTTTGCCAACCAGCTCACGACGGTCGGCAACGCGATCGTCCTGCAGTACACCTCGATGATTTTCGTTATCGTGTATCAATCGCTCGCAACTCGCACGTTGCCCTCGCCTGCGAAGATTGCCTCCGTGGTGGTTGCTTTTACGGGTATGGGACTTTTCTTTTTAGGCGATTTGAGTGCCGAGGGCATGCTCGGCAACCTGCTTGCCGTCATTTCGGGCGCCACCTTTGGGCTGTGTTTCTTTTTGAACTCTCGCCCCGATGCGTCGCCCATGGTGTCCTCGCTTATCTCCTGCGGTATCTCGATGCTGCCGATCGTCTATTTTGCCGGCACCCTAGACTCCGTGAAACCCTTTGAGTGGGGGCTCATGCTGGTGCATGGCCTCCTTTGCAGTGGCCTTGCGAGCGTGCTGTATGCCAAGGGGATTGCGCGCACCAACGCGTTTGCGGCCAACTTGGTCTGCATGAGCGAGGTCGTGCTCGCTCCCTGCTGGTCGGCGCTCCTCTTTGGCGAGGTCTTTCGCTGGAACGAGTTTTTGGGTGCGTCGATTATCGTTTTGGTGATTGTGGCCAACTTGGCATCCGATGCCTTTGGCGATGGCTTTCTGGTGGCGCTTGTCCGCCATCGAAACAAGGAACATGCCTGATGGGATACGTTTGCCGTTTACGGTAAAAAACACCCCGCTGAGCGAGTGGTATTAAATAGTAGGAACCTGCATACCTATAATTGGTATCAAATCATTTGTGCCTGGTATGGGTGTTAGCAGCACACCAGGTACGCTTCGAGCCGTGTAATCGAACTCCCGGAATTGATATCAACAACGCGCGCGACGGGAGTGGCGACGGTTCGAGATTCCTAATTGGGAGGAACTATGCTTACCCAAGCAATCCTCGTCGGCTTAGTCGGAGCGTTTGGATGTCTCGACTACCAGCTCGGTTCGCTCTACGCGTTCCGCCCCATCGTCCTGTGCCCGCTCGTGGGTCTGGTCCTGGGGGACCTACAGACCGGTCTTGCCGTAGGTGCAAGCCTTGAGCTGCTGTTTATGGGCTCGATCTCCATTGGCGCTTACGTGCCGCCCAACGAAACCGTCGGTGGCGTGCTTGCCTGTGCGTTTGCCATTCAGCTCGGTCAGGGTACCGAGACGGCTATCGCGCTTGCCATGCCCATCGCCGTCCTTTCGCTGACGATTGGTAATATTACCAACGCCTTGTTCCCCGTGTTTGTCGACATGGCAGACAAGTTTGCCCTCAAGGGAAACCTCAAAGGCATCTATGCCGTTCATTGGGGAATTGGAATTTGGGGCTGCATCGAGTACTTCCTGCTCTGTGCCGGCGCGTTCTACCTGGGCTCCGACGCCATCCAGGGCCTGCTCGACTTTATCCCGTCCTTTGTGATCGATGGTTGCGGCGTTGCCGCCAACATCCTGCCGGCCATGGGCTTCGCCATGCTCGGCCGCCTGG
>CAJLPX010000087.1 GCA_905208635.1 uncultured Collinsella sp.
CCAGGCGGCCGAGCATGGCGAAGCCCATGGCCGGCAGGATGTTGGCGGCAACGCCAAAGCCAGCAAGGACAAAGGGCGGGATGAAGTCGAGCATGCCCTGGATAGCGTCAGCACCCAGATAGAACGACAGCGAGCACAGCAGGAACGCCATGATGACACCGGTGGAACCGATCAGGAAGTGCATCGCATAGACACCCTTAAGGTTGCCCTGGCCGGAGAAGACATCAGCGCGGTCAACCAGGATCGGCAGAGCGGCGTTGAGGATGTTCTTGATGGCAAGGCACAGCGTGGCGATGGGCATGGCAAGCGCGATGGCTGCCTCGCTGCTCTGGCCCAGCTGGATAGCGAAGGCACAGGCGAGCACGCCGCCGATCGTCTCATCAGGCGGCACGTAGGCGCCGATGGAGATCGAGCCCATGAACAGCAGCTCCAGGCTCGCACCGATCGCGAGGCCGGACTGCAGGTCCCCCAGCACCAGACCCACGAGCGGGCACAGGACGATGGGACGGAACGCGTAGAGCGTACCGAGCTGGCAGTCGAACTTACCAAATGCGGCGATAAGTCCGATGAGGATTGCTTGGGTAAGCATACATCCCCCTTTCCATATAGGACACTACGAAGAGCTCAGACTCTTCGAATTTAAACGCCTAGAGCACGCTGGCGCAGTCAACCTTGGGGTCATCGGCCAAGGGTCGAATCTCGACCTCAACGCCACGATCCAGCATCTCGCGCACATCGGCTTCCTCGGCCGCGGTCAGGAAGATCTGACGAGAGACCTGACGAGCATCGGGACGCTTCTCGTCCTTGGGCTTGGTGTTGCCCAGGTTGACCGACTTGATCTGCGGGCAGCCCTCAACAAGCTGCTTTGCCTCAGCGATAGTGGCGACACAGATGATCATCTTGTACTTGTCGGTCACGCCCGAGTTGATAGCTTCGATTGCATGCTCCATATCTTTGATGACGAGCTTGCAGCCGGCAGGCTTGCCCATCTTGAGCGTCGTCTTCCACACCGGGTCGTTGGCGACCTTATCGCCCACGCAGAAAATGCAGTTGGAGCCGAGACCCTGAACCCAGGAAACTGCGACCTGGCCATGAAGCAGGCGATGGTCAACGCGAAGTAGCTGAATCATGATGTGACCCCCCAAAGGTCTTGCGCCGTCTTGCGGCATGTCAATAGGTGCTGCGGATTAGAACTCTTCTTCCTCGTCGTCATCGACCAGCAGGTCGTTGACAAACTTCACGCGCGTATCGTCCGCAGCGACGATGGCGCGAATCGTCTCCTCAACCGGCGCCGACTCGTCAGAGAACAGCAGCTGGATGAGCAGAGGAAGGTTCATGTTGGTAACGAGGTACGTGCGGGGACGCGTCTGGACGATCTTGGTGAACTCGTTATTGACGCTGCCGCCAAATAGATCGGTGCAGACAACGACATCATCGTCGGCAGACATGCCCGCCAGCAGTTTTTGGGCCTCCTCGGCCACGTCCATGCGGTCATCGACGAACATCGAAAGATCGTGGACGTTGTCGCGCGCGCCCGAGAGCAGCTCGACGCTCTCCTTGATGCCGGTAGCGAAGTGCGCATGGCTGGCGATGATGTACTGTCTCATTCTGTGTTCCTCTCAATAGCCCGGCACGTTCCCGCACCCGTTTTCTTTAGTAGTCGAACTGGTGATAGTAGCGACGATACTTGAGGTTGTGCTTGGTGACCGTCTCGTAGTAGCGAGCCAGGCGGTCGGTCACGAGCACCGTCAGAATCCACGGAGACACGATGACGCGGAACTCGTCGTCAAGGCCGGGGATCGCGAACT
>CAJLPX010000088.1 GCA_905208635.1 uncultured Collinsella sp.
CACCCATCAAAGGAGATCAAATGGCAGCTCGGAAGGAGTTCCCGGTCAAAGTTCGCCGTGTGGCAGTAACGAACAAAAAGACCGGCGTCAAATACATCGAGGAACGTCGCTATCAATACGATCCGGCAAAGGGCTACAACGTCCTTCTGTCGAGCCGTCGGACGGGTGAAAAAATCCTGGAAGGCGAAACGGTGACAACCCGTTGCCGCCCCAAGAAGAAGCCAGCCGAAGCGGCTCAGACTGCCGAGCTCTCTGCCAAACGAACCCGTGTAGGGGCTCTGGACTTGATTCGTCATGCCGGGGCAGTGGCCGGACTCGAAAGTTCGGTCCGCAGGGCGTATCCCAACGGTGGAACCTCCGAGAAGCTGCTCTCTGTCTCTCAGTACTTGGTCGCTACGGGTGAAACTGTTCACAACGTGGAGGCCTGGCAATGCGAACATGATCTCCCCTACGAAGCCGGCCTGTCCGAGGACATTTGCTACGACCTCTTCCACGAGCTCGGCCTGGATGAATCCGGTTCGCAGTCTCTCTTCCGGGAACTGGCCCGTACGGCAGGCAACGACGAACAGCCGGCCATCGCATTCGATTCAACCTCGCATTCCGTCTACGGCAACGGCCTGAAACCGTACGCGCGGCAAGGCTTCAACAAAGACGGCGACGGCTTGGACATCTACAAGATCATCACCTTCTACTCGCTTGATTCCGGTCTGCCCGTTTCTTTCGAGCTTCAGCCCGGCAACATCCCCGACGTGATTTCTCTCGTCAATGCCGTGCCTCGGGCCAAGGCATACGGCTTGAAGAATCCGGAGTTCTGCCTCGACAACGGGTTCTTCAGCAAGGAGAACGTGCTGCGCTTCCTGCGCAAGAATTTCAAGTTCACGATCCTCGCCACGCTCAAGCACGCCTGGATCTACAAGCACTTGGACAGCGCCGCCGATGATGGGACCAAGCTGAGAGACCACTTCTCGCGGTACGCTTCTCAGTGCCCGTTCGACGAGAAGATCAGTGCCGTATCGGTGTCTGAAATGACGCCGTTTGAATGGAAGCGGCAGCGCACGCGCAATGGCGTAGCCGCCGGGGATACGGAGTCGAAATCCTTCCGACTGTACTTTCACTATTTCCGCAACAATGCCCGAGCTGTCATGGAAGCTTCAGCCTTCCACACGAAGCTCAAAAGCTACGAAATGAGTCTTGCAGCCGGCAAGGAAAATGAAATGGACGATGCCGAGCTTGAGTTCGCGCACCGGTACTTCTCGTGGAAGCGTGTTCGAGGCGGAGGCATCAAGGTCATCCCCAACGAAGAGGCCATTCTGGCCGCACAGAAGGACTTTGGGATTTTCGTCATCCTTTCAAATCTTCATGCGAGCCCGTGGGACGCGCTTCGTCGCTACCGTCGCCGCAACGACATTGAAACCTCGTATCGCGTCGTCAAGTCCGACCTTGACGGGCGAAAGCCCCGAGTCTGGACGATGACCAGCGTACGCGGGAAAGAAATCTGCCGACACGTCGCACTCGGCTACCGTTTCGTGCTGCAGAGCATGATGGAGCGCACGGCTCAGGAAGCCGAGCGGCGAGCCAACGATGAGTCGCTCGGGAAGACTGTGCGGAAGCAGTACGAAAAACTGACCGCCTGGATTCGATCGATGACGCTCAAGCAGTTGCTCGATTGGTTCGACTGCGTGGAAAGAGTCGAGGTGAGGAACAGGGTGGCTCAGTACCGTTGGTCTACGGAGACGACGGCCAGAGACCAGATGTTCCTCGAGCTCTTCTTCG
>CAJLPX010000089.1 GCA_905208635.1 uncultured Collinsella sp.
ATGAGCACTGCACGCACAAACCAGCCGAGCATATTGACCGTGTCGAAGGTGCACATGTAATACATCGAGCGATACAGATACAAGCCCGGCACCATAATGACAATCGATGGCACCGTGAGGGCGATACGTGGGTAGGTGAGCTTGATTTCGGCTAAGCTCGCGAGCAGCCCCGATACCAGCGCGCCAATAAACGCTGCTGCCTCGGGAGGCATACCTACGCTCAGGCCCAGAAAGGGAAACAGCGCCGGCGCATCGACGAGCGTAAGGCGCAAGGTATTGGACACGGCGCCGATCAGCCCAGCTGCCGCGGCCATCTTTACCGGGCTGTTGAACATCACCGAGAAGCCGAATACGCCAACGAAGCTCATCACCACGCGCAGGAGCGTAAGGGCAAGCGGCGAAAGGCCGAGCGGGGCAAAATCATCCGGTGCCAGCCCCACACACTCGGCAACCATCCAGCCCACAAGGGTCGCCATCACAATAATCGACACGGCATACGAAAGACGCTCAATGCCGCTTCGCATATCGAGCTTAGCGATGTCGAGGCCTGCCGTAATGAGGGGAAAGCCGGGAATCACAAAGAGCATGGCGCCGATATAGCCTTCTTGGTGCGACATTGCCCCCGGTACGACCTGGCCAAGGCCGAGCAATGCCAGCAGATACGAAACGCAAGCGAGCGCAACGCCAATCGTCAGCGCGCTAAACTGGCCAAGACCCTGCTTGAGAATATGAGAGCGAGCATAGTTGCCAACACCAGCGCCTACGAATGCGCAGGCCATCTCGATAGGGCCGCCGCCGAGCAAAAAGACGAAGGCGCCGCAAGCACAAGCTGCCGCAAGGCCCTGTTGCCAGGGAGAGTAATCGGGTTTTGAACTCTCAACGGTCTTGAGCATCTCGTGGTATTCGTGCACGGTAAACCGGCGCCCATACGTCTCGATTTCCTTTAGGAAGCTCTCCATCATCCAAATGCGATGGGTATTGACTCCCGTTGTGGGCAGGCTGACAACCTCGTTAAAGCAGTGGCCATCTTCGATGCAGGTGCACTCAAACGACAGAAGACTTAAGTCAATGTGGACGGTGACATCGAGTACGGCGGCAACGCGATTCATGGTATCGCGTACACGCCAAGCACCCGTTCCGCTCGCGAGCATAAGCATACCGGTGCGGCAGATGATGGATGACTTATCGGTGAGCGGCGCATCGACGGCAAGCTCATCGCCTGCCGTCACGATCTGGTGCCAGTCTGTTTTCATATGGAGTGCGCCGGCACGAACACCGTGGTGCATGGGGGCTCTCGAAAGCAGCGAGTCAAGGCGCGAAGACTGTGGGGACTCCGTTGATTCGTCCTCAACCTCATCAGTCTCTTCATCGACCAGATCAAATGAGTCAAGCGATGCCGGCTCGCGACGATCGATTAGCTCCTCATCCTCATCGTCAAAGTAATTGAACTGATCGAGCATGTCCTCTTCGATTGCACGCTCGCTCGCGTCGTCCATATTGACGCTCCCTTCCTACCGACTAACCCCCATCCTAGGCAGCAACGGCTAAAGGAAACATAAAAGAGACGGCTGCCATGCGAGCCATGTGCTCAATAGCCGTTGGGTAGTCGTTTAAGAACGTCCCCAATGACTATTGACGGCCAAGGCAACGCCGATGTATTG
>CAJLPX010000090.1 GCA_905208635.1 uncultured Collinsella sp.
TCGTGGCCACCATGGCCGTGGGCATCGTCGGCGCGTTCTTCGGCGTGCTGGCGTAAGGGCCCGGCTGCATAGATTTTCGTTGCAACCTGGAAAGGGGATGGAGCAGGCCTATGCCCTCCATCCCCTTTTTGTATAGAAGGAGTTCGTATGTTCGCGAAGGATCGCGAAGCAATGCGCCTGACGCCGGCAGAGGTCAGGCTGATTCTTATTGAGTCCCTGCAGTGGTGCGCCAACAACGCGGTCTACTTTTTGGGGCTTATCGGTGCGGCCACGTATGATTTGGCTGGCACGGCCTTTTTGGTCGCTGCCATTACGCTCGTGCGCAATCTTATGACGTCGGCGGGCAATATGGTATCGGGCTCGGTCATCGATCGCTTTGGACCGCGCCGGACGTCGTTTGTGACGTGCGTGATTACGGCAGTGCTATCGCTTGGCGTGGGGTTGGCGCCGTTGTCTGTCCCCGGGCTTGTGTTTGCCGCGTGCGTCTTGGGGCTTGCGGGCGGCTTTATCAACACCTGCACGCATGCGTTTCCGGGATACCTGGAGTCGACCACCGAGGGCCGTACCCGCGTGAACGGTCTCATGGTGTTCTACAGCAATATCGCCTATACCGCTGGCCCGCTGCTCGGTGGTGCCATCGTGAGTTGTTTTGCCACGCAATCGGTCTATCTGCTCATGGCGGGCATGATGGGTGTGGCAGCCGTGCTCTCCTTGGGCTGTCACGAGTGCGTTGTTCCCGCAAAAGGGGAGAAGCCGAAGGGCGGTATTCTGGGCGGTATGGCCGAGGGCGCGCGACTTACGTTTCGCGACCACGACCTGCGTCTCATTTTTATCTCGGGCTTTTTGGGTTTCTTTGCGTTTGGCGCGTTCGATTCGCTGGAGTCGTTGTTCTACCGTGATGTGCTCAACGTGGATATCGTCTGGCTGGGCTGGCTGTCCTCGGTCGTGGGCCTTACTTCCTCGGTGGGTGCGTTCATCCTGACCAAGCTTTCTACTCGCCATGTCAACCTGCGATTGCTGCTCGGCGCGCTCATGGCCGTGGGCATTGGGTCCATGGTGTACGTGGGCACCGATATGCTGGGGGTCGCGATTATCGGTCAGGCGATTAACGGTATGGCCTGGGGATTCCTAGAACCGCTACAGATGATCTTGATTCAGGAGCGCGCCGACATCAAATACCTGGGGCGCATTACCGGCTTTGTGCGTTTTGGCCTGATGAGCGCCGGCGTGCTGCCGCTGCTGGCGGCTCCGTTTTTAGCGGAGGCTTTGGGCGTCCAGGCGGTGCTGTTTGGGGCATCGACCATTATTGCGCTGGTAGGAATGCTGTTCTTTGTCGCGCAAGGGAGGCGCCAGAGGTGTTAGCTATACATTCAATTCTAATTTAATACCACTCACCAGAGAATTTCGACCGTTCACCGAGGATTGGAACAGATTGAAAAGTGGTATTAAAAACACACTAGGTGTATGTCTATAATTGGTATCGAAAAGAAACGCGATGTATAGAGTTGCGTGCAGGACAGAAAGGAAAAGCCATGAAGGAAACCGAGAAGATCGAGATCATGCATTTCGACCAGGAGGGCTACCTCG
>CAJLPX010000091.1 GCA_905208635.1 uncultured Collinsella sp.
GGCTCTTCTCAGGTTAGTGTGTAAGGATGTCTTTGAGTTGGCTGCTGTGGATGAGGCATCGTTGGATGTAGCTGGTGGTGTTGGCGAAGCCCATGGCGTTGCCGCGCAGGGTCTCGAGCCTGCCGTTGATGGCTTCGGTGGGTCCGTTGCTTGAGCGGGGGTGGCGGAAGAGGGCGAGGATGTCGCGCATGCGTCTTTTGAGCACGCGGCCGAGGGAGGCGAGTTCCCGGCAGCCTTTGTAGCGCCCCGGTCCGGTCAGGTCGTCGATCAGCTCGCGCATCATGCGTTCGCCGCGTCGCCTGTCGTCGCACCGGTAGGCGTGTATGACCCTTTGGTAGGCGTCGTGGGCGAGCATGAGGTCGCGGTTGGCCTGGATGGCGAACAGGGCCATGAGTCTGGCACGGCCGCGTGCGCCGAGGTATTCGTCGCTGGTCAGCAGGGCGCGCCTGCAGTCGTAGAGCCTGTCGCCCTTGACACCGCGCCTGCCGGTGGCGTCGCGTTGCAGGCGGCAGCGCACCTTGGTGACGCGGGCGGCGGCCAGTTGCACGACGTGGAACGGGTCGATGACCTCGACCGCGTGGGGCACGACGGATTCGACGGCCTGCTTCCAGCCGGCGAACGCGTCCATGGCGACCACCCCGACGCGTCTTGTGAACTCGCCGCCGCGCGCCTGCATCCATTCGCGAAGCACCTGGGCGGAACGGCCCGGCACCATGTCCAGCAGTCTTGCCGGCCTGCCGTCGCAACGCGGGGTCAGGTCGACGATCACGGTCACGTACCGGTCGCCGAACGCGCCGTGGCGCCACACGTGCTCGTCCACGCCGATCGCGCGCACCGAGGAGAACCGGTCGGCCTGCTCGAGCAACAGCATGCCCCGCTCGCGCACCGCCCGGTCGACCACCGCCCATGCCACATGAAGCAGCCTGGCGCACGCCGAGACCGTCATCGAGTCCAGGCACACGCGCCGCAGCGCCCACATCACCGCCGGCACGCTCAACACGCCCCTGCCGGCGCCCACCGCCTCAAGATCATCGCTCCACGAGCGTGAGCACGGCACGCACTCGTAGCGGCGCACGCGCACCAGCAGATGCACCGCGTCGTCGCCGTAGGGCACATGCGCCAGCGTGCGCAGCCACGACGAACGCACCCTGGCATACGCGCCGCACGAGGGGCACCAGCGCGCGTCGTGCGAGTCCGGCTCGCACCTGATCTGCCTTAACCCCGGGCCGTCCGGCCTGCCAAGACGCCGCCACGAGAGCACACGAAGACCCATCTCATCCAAACCAAGGAAACGTTGGGGGTCGAACACGCTAAACTCGGGTTCAGGCCGTGTTTCCTCATTCAATTTCTCTATCACACAAGCAATGATGAAGCACGGCCCTTACACACTAACTTGAGAAGAGCC
>CAJLPX010000092.1 GCA_905208635.1 uncultured Collinsella sp.
GGCTTATAGGACAAAATGTGTGTCCCGATAGAACATCCGTTTCCATCCATTAATCCAGCCAGAACGGGTACGGGTCCCTGTGGTGGAGATCCTCCCACACGGCCCTGTCGCCCCACTCCGGCCCTCCGTCCTCGCGCGACGGCGAGGCGGAGTAGACGCTGAACAGGAAGTCGATGTCCGCGTCGGTCGGCATCGCGGCGAGCTTCTCGCGCGCCGTCCTCGCGTCCCCCGAATGAGCGTGGCACCACCAGAACACCGCCTTAACGCGCTTGACGGACGTCAGCCCCCGGTGGTTGCGCAGTACGGCCCTCAGCTGCGAGTTCACCCCTCCCTCGATCATGTTGTTGGTCGACGGCAGCGGGCCGGCCTTGGCAAGGGCGGGGTCGAGGTAGGTGAACAGCGTCCCCGCCGACACCAGCGACGACAGCGACGAGCGCGCCCGCCTCAGCCTCTCGTGGGTGTAGACCCTCCTGCCGTCCACCACGGTCCTGTCCTCCAGGAAGTCGGCCCAGAACCCGCACCAGTCGAGGTAGCGCTCGACCCAGAGCTCCGCCTGGTGCAGCGTCTCGATGCCCATGAGGTCGCGCGCGATGAGGTAGAGCTCGCGCCCCGCCTGGAGCTTCGGCCGCGTCGTCGTGTAGCGCTTGACCTGCGAGAAGGCGTGGAAGGTGCACCTCTGGACCCTGGTGCGCGGCCAGGTCTCGCGCACGGCCTTGGCGAACCCGCTCCCGCCGTCGGTGACGACCACCTCGGGCGCCGGGATCGGCGCCATGAGGGCCGACCACGCCCTCGAGTTCTCGGACCTGGCCATGTACCAGGAGACCACCCTCTCGCCGCTGCAGCATATGAGCACGACGAGGTCGCGCGCGACCCAGATCCCGTCGACGTAGAGCACGCGGTGGAGCTCGCCGTCGGGGACGGGCATGGGCCAGACCTCCCAGAACTCGGCCGTCCTGCGCCTGAAGGACCGCCCGCCGCCCGGCATCGTGGCCTGCGAGTCCTTCGAGAGGAGCCACCCGAGGAACTCCTCGAGCCTCGCCGCCGTGTCGTCGTACCTCAGCGTCGTCGACGCGCCGCAGGCCGTGCACCTCCACCGCTGGGACCCCGATGAGGTCCTGCCGTTGCGCTTGGTCCGACCGCCGCAGTAGGGGCAATAAACGGCCTTCATGGACACCTCTTCCGAAAGGGTGTTTAACGGTTCCGGAAAAGGGTATCTACCGGCGGGAACGATAGGCAACCGGACACACATTCTGTCCGAGTGGTTAAAAGCGGGCACGGAATTTAAACGGCTGAAAAAGGGGCATCGACCTGCGCCGATGCCCCTAAAGTGGACACACATTTTGTCCTATAAGCC
>CAJLPX010000093.1 GCA_905208635.1 uncultured Collinsella sp.
TTTGAACATTACCATATTTAACAGCATTCAAAGGTAGTGCTTTTAGCCTTTAAGCCACTATTGCACAACCCCTTTCTTTGAAAAGAACGTAAAATTAATAGTTTTATTGCTGTGATTGTAGTTTTATTAACATAAAGCTCTAAAGCAGCCAAAGGAGAACAAGAGCAAGGAAGCCGTGGAGACCAACAAGGACATCGAGCAGTTGTTGCTTTCCATCCAAAAGGCTTTCGATGTGCTTGTGGAAAAGAGAACGGACTTACCTATTCTTACCATTCGTGACGACACTCGTTCGCCAGCCTCATTACGCTGGAGGCAGGTGTGCTGATAAGCTTGAAGAATATACGGCAGTTTTTGGAAATAGAGCCAGCTTGGATTCCATTAATGGAAAATTGATATAGCTTGGCACAGTTTATTTTATACTTTTTATTTCAGCAATGAGCTAAAGAAAAAACACTATTAAAGCATAAAGTTTGAAAACTAAAATACAATCCGTGGACAACATAGGTGATGCCCACGGATTTATTGTTAAAAACATATTACTTGTTACTATGTTTTTTTTCTATCAATTCAATTCTTTTCGTATTTTCATCACAGAAAAGGACGCCGTCAGGTAAAGAGTTTATAGGATAAATAAAACAACTACGTTTTTGTTTCTTTACTAAATATTTTATATCATATAATAATTCTCCTGACAATATCAAAGTGTCGGCTTCAAATGAAGTAAAATAGAATTCTTCAATTTTATATTTCTTTCCCTTACTTTTTATCCATTTGGAAATGTTTAGCGTTCCATTTCTATTATCTTCAATAGTAAGTCTTAAAGATATTTTCATGTCGGAAAGTTCGAACTTTCCGACATAAAATTTAATACCTTTAGCTAACATATTGGATTGATGTCCTATGAAATATTGTATAAAAAAGAGAAAGAAAAATATAAGCGATATTTTTTTTGTCATAATTTTATTTCTTAACTTTTTAAATTTGGTACGATACCATTAGCCAATGCATCTGCATGATCCTCGGGACACTCGTACCCCTTGTCTGCAGTAGATTCTAGAACGTCAACACCATAATCGGCTTTCACCTCAGATGCTACGCTTGTAAGCTGACCATGGTCTGTTGGACTGTTGCTTAGAGTAAGGTTGTTGTCCTTAGCATTTACAGCCTTAAACTTGCTTCCATCAATAGAGATGTACGACTTGGAAAAGAGCTTCAGTCACATGCAAAACTTGCTGAACTCTTTAAAAACTTTAGTAATAGCCTTCTTGTCTTCCACAAAGCCATGGGATGAAAAGTCTCTCGTTGATAGGCTGTCTTGTTTGTTGTCAGCATTGGAATTC
>CAJLPX010000094.1 GCA_905208635.1 uncultured Collinsella sp.
TCAGGGCTAGATCATCCCGCTTCGGGTCCAGGACACGCGACTCAAACGCCTTTTGAGACTCGCCTTCGCTACGCGTACCCCACACGGGTTACGCTCGCCACGTGCCACTGACTCGCAGACTCATTTTTCGATAGGCACGCCGTCACCCCGAAAGGCTCCGACGGTTTGTAAGCGCACGGTTTCAGAGACTGTTTCACTCCCCTCCCGGGGTGCTTTTCACCTTTCCCTCACGGTACTAGTTCGCTATCGGTCAGACAGGTATATCTAGGCTTACCCCACGGTCGGGGCGGATTCACACGGGATTCCACGAGTCCCGCGCTACTTGGGAAACACGATCCGGAGACGACGCGCGTTCGGCTACGGGGCCATCACCCTCTGCGGCCCGGCATTCAATCCGGTTCGCCTCACACGCCGTTTTATCACTCCGGCCGGGCCCGCCAGGACCCGGACACACGCTCCCTCAACACCACGCGCGCAACGGCTGGCGCCTGTCACACGCGCGCGGTTTGGCCTGATCCGCTTTCGCTCGCCACTACTCACGGAACATCCTTTCCTGCAGGTACTGAGATGTTTCACTTCCCTGCGTACCCCCCGCGCGAACGCGGTGCCGGCCCATGACGGCCGGCGGGTTCCCCCATTCGGAAATCCTCGGATCAAAGCCCTGCTGGCGGCTCCCCGAGGCATATCGCAGCCTCAAACGTCCTTCATCGGTACTGTCTGCCAAGGCATCCACCATACGCCCTTGCAAGCAACCCGCACGACCCATCCGGGAACGGCGGGAAACCGCAAGCCCACGGCAAAAACTCCGCTGGCAACACAAATCATCACACAAATGATCACACACAAAACGATCAAACACCAGACTCCGAAGAGTCCGGCGAAATCAACAGCAGAAGACACCCCCCAAAAGGGCGTCCCCTGCTCGCGTCCACTATCCAGTTCTCAAACCACCACGCACCCGCACGCGAGCCCACCCACCCCACCAGGGGACGGGCGACCGGCACGGGGCACGGAACACCAGCCACGCCAAACGGCGCGGGGTGGCGGTCCGGGAACCCAAAAGCATGCCCGCACCACTCCTGGACGCACCGCACGACCGGCACGCCCGAAGGCCGACTCCACTCTTCCACACCAGCAACCCCCACACACCCGGCACATCCGGGGCAAGGAGGCACACACCGGCCACCGGACAGTGGCCTGAAATCTCCGTAGAAAGGAGGTGATCCAGCCGCACCTTCCGGTACGGCTACCTTGTTA
>CAJLPX010000095.1 GCA_905208635.1 uncultured Collinsella sp.
ATGCCGACGTTAAACGCCATGGGCTCAACCGAACTTGCGAGTACCATCGACTTGGGGTGGCGGCTGCGTGCCACGTCCATAAAGTGCGTGATGCACGACACCGAGAACAGGTACATGAGCAGCGCCAAACTAAAGACAAAGACCAGCGCGAGCGGCATGGTGCCGCCCACGGCAAACAGCCCGAGCAACGCCGCAGCCTGCAGCACAAACGTCACAAGCAGTGCCTTCATGCCAAAACGTGTGTCGATCCATCCGCCCAGGATGTTCGAGATCAGGCAGAACACGCCGTAGGCCATAAGCGTGGTGCTCGCCTGAACGGTGCCCATGCCCAGCACCTGCTCAAGATAAGGCGTCACGTAGCCGTAGAACACATAGACCGAGCCTACGCCAAACAAAAAGATGAGCATGCCGGTGATGATGCTCGGCTCGCGCAGAAGCCCAGCCTGCTCACGGAAGGTGGCGGGTTCGTCGGTCTGTCCAGCACGCGGCATAAACATCACGAGCGCTCCGCAGATCAGAACGGCAAAGGCCAGCGTGCCGTACATGGCCACGTGCCAGTCGAGCGTGTCGGCCACGAACTTGCCAATCGAAGTGACAAAGACCATTGCCACGGAAAACGCACCATATACCACCGAGATGGCAAGCGAGGTTTGCTGCGGGGACAGCAGCTCGGGGATGTACGTCACACCCACGGCGAGCAGTGCGCCCGAGACAGAGCCCAGGACAATGCGCGAGATAAACAGCACCTGGAAGTTGGGCGCCAACGCCATGACCAGGTTGCCGAGCACAAAAACGATGCTGTAGCACACGAGCAGCTGGTAGCGGCGGAATCGCCCCGTGCTGAGCGCGAGCACCGGCGTGGCGATAGCGTAGACCAGCGCGAACACGCTGATGAGCTGGCCCGCAGTGGCAAGTGATACGCCGAGTTCCGTTGCCAAGTCGCTTTCGATGCCGATGACCACGAACTCCGAGCAGCCGAGCGAGAAGCCCAACAGCACGAGCAGCGCCAGGCAGAGCTTGGTGCGCGCGGGGGAGAGCGCGGCGGCGGTTGACTTACTTTTAGGCGTGGTTGCGGCGGTCAAGGTTGTCACTCCAATGTCGCATGAATAAGCGGGATTCAATCCCTGCAACTCTAACAGAATGTG
>CAJLPX010000096.1 GCA_905208635.1 uncultured Collinsella sp.
ATCGAACCCGGAGATAGCTGGTTCTCCTCGAAATAGCTTTAGGGCTAGCCTCATGAGAGTCTTATGGAGGTAGAGCACTGAATTGCCTAGGGGGCGTCAAAGCTTACCAAAGCATATCAAACTCCGAATGCCATCAAGATGATTCATGGGAGTCAGACCATACGAGATAAGTTGGATGGTCAAAAGGGAAAGAGCCCAGACCTACAGCTAAGGTCCCAAAGTGCGTGTTAAGTGGAAAAGGATGTGGGGATTCTAAGACAACTAGGACGTTGGCTTAGAAGCAGCCATTCATTGAAAGAGTGCGTAATAGCTCACTAGTCGAGAGTCCCTGCGCCGAAAATGTCCGGGGCTGAAACACGACACCGAAGCTTAGGAATGTGTAAACATTGGTAGAGGAGCATTGCTAGCGGGATGAAGCCATACCGTAAGGAGTGGTGGACTGCTAGGAAGAGAGAATGCCGGAATGAGTAGCGAGATGAAGGTGAGAATCCTTCAGGCCGAATATCTAAGGTTTCCAGAGTAAAGCTGATCTGCTCTGGGTAAGTCGGGACCTAAGGCGAGGTCGAAAGACGTAGTCGATGGATAACAGGTTGAAATTCCTGTACCGCATATAAACAGAACTGTGGGGACACAGACAGGGAATGGAATCCGGGAATGGATATCCCGGTGCAAGCGAGGTAGGAGTGCTGTTGGCAAATCCGCAGCACGATCTGAAGACGTGACGCGTACCGAACATAAGTAGGGAAGTCCAGGCCCCTGGCTGTCAAGAAAAGCCGCTATTGTTTTATATGTGCCCGTACCGCAAACCGACACAGGTGGATGAGGAGAGAATCCTAAGGCCGACGGGAGAAGTATTGTTAAGGAACTCGGCAAAATGACTCCGTAACTTCGGGAGAAGGAGTGCCATGAGAGTGGCCGCAGAGAAATGGCCCAAGCAACTGTTTAGCAAAAACACAGGTCTATGCAAAACCGCAAGGTGAAGTATATGGGCTGACGCCTGCCCGGTGCTGGAAGGTTAAGGGGAGAGGTTAGCGC